>CAZGJA010000146.1:0-13858 GCA_964526695.1 uncultured Phycisphaeraceae bacterium | reverse complement strand
GTCAGGTCGCAGCGCAACCCGTGGGGATGGTGCGCATCCAATTGCGACCCCGCGAGGGGTCGAGGAAATCGCGACGGCGGTCCAGTGGAAAGGCTCGTTTCCTCCGCCCCACTCGGGGCGGCATCGCGCACAACTCCATAGCGCCACGGGTTTCGGTCGCCACGGCGACCTGCACCCGTGGCTACCTTCCGCCGCCCCTGCCGGAGCGAAAACCAGCCCGCCAAAACTGTCACGGACCCCTGGAAGCCGGAGCAAGGCAACCGCATTCTGGCCTGGAGGCAGCGTGGCGCGGACGCCGCGAGGCTACGTCACCGGAGTCTTTTGGAGCCTCGGGAAGACCGCTTCCTTCGACGTGCCACCGGCGCGAGAAATCGACGCCTCCCCGGCGGTTGCTCGAGAATGGCCCTCCCCCTGCCCCCTCCCGTGGGGAGGCGGGAGTGCCGCAGCCCCTGCCCGATCGTCAGGCTATGCCGGGTCGTCCGACGCTGTCCGACCGTCACAAGCGGCGCGCTCGTCCGACGCTGCCGCGTCGCCCGGCGCCTACGCCCGCGATGCTGCCTTCGTCGTCACTGGCACCCCGCCGTCGCGCACTTCGTCATGCACTCCTTCACGCACACCTCATGCGCCCCGGCCGGCACGTCTTGGAACGCCGCCTTCGCTTTGCCGCGGGCGTTCACCGTTGCCGTGATCGTCTCCACGTTGTCGCGCACCAGCGTCAGCGTCGTGCCCTCCGACAGCGTCGTGACCGCCGTGGCCTTGAGCTTGAACGCGCCGTCGCGGCAGCGGGCTTTCACCCGGCTGATGCCCTCACACAGCCCGCACACGTCCGCTTGGTAAATCCCGCGTCCGTGTGCCACCGCGAACAGCGTGCAGTCATCCTTCCAGAAAAGCTGATCCACCGTGCAGGCCGCGGGGCCGTCGTTGCTCGCGGACCAGGTCGCGCCGTCGTCCTCGCTGGCGAAGATGCCCACGTCGGTGGCCACGTACAACCAGCCGGGCTTGGTGCGATGGTGCACGATCCACGGGGCCGGCGCGCTGGGCAGCGTGCCCGCGCCGGAGCCGGTGATCCGCTCCCACGTCGCGCCGCCGTCGGGCGTGCGCCACACGTTGTCGGCCTCATACCCCATGAACGCGACATACACGCGATTGGAGTCGAAGGGCGACACGGCGATGCTCGAGACCCACCGGTTCGGCAGCAGCGGCTCGTTGCCGTCCACCTGCGTCCATGCCGGGCTGCCCGCCGTGCCGTTCGTCGTCATGAAAATGTCGCCGCGATTGTGCCCGACCCAGATCACGTCGGAATTTCCGGGCGCGACGGCAATGGACGAAATGTTGCACGGGTTGTTGTCGTTGAAGTGGTCCTGATGACCCTCTTTGTGCAGGTGCTCGCGCCCGTCGCCGTCCGGGCCGTTCGTGCAGCCGTCCGCCAGCGGCTTGATGGCGAACCAG
Source organism: uncultured Phycisphaeraceae bacterium (assembly GCA_964526695.1). Lineage (GTDB taxonomy): Bacteria > Planctomycetota > Phycisphaerae > UBA1845 > UBA1845 > JABWBH01. Next base: position 12,409 of record CAZGJA010000146.1, on the reverse strand, counting down.
TCCGGCTGTCCGCTCTTGACGTTGTTGGTCCGCCATAATTGCCGCCCGGCGGCAAGCATCCGGTTCGGCTCGTTGGGATCGAGCATGAACCACGGGATGAAATTGCAGCGGCCTGATCCGCGGTCGAGCAGGTCGTTGCTGCCGCCGACGATGCTCGTCGTGTTGTTGCCGCCGTTGTCCGTGCGGAAGAGGTTGAGCCGCTGCGAGCCGCCGTAGAAGACGTCGCCGTCGGTCGGATCGGCCGCGGCGTAGGTTCCGTCGCCGCCGAAGATGCGGTCCCACGCCTGCGGGTCGCCGCGGTAGCGCAGCGTGCCGTTGTCCTGCGTGCCGCCGACCACCGTTTCCGAGAGCGGTCCCGTGGCCGCACCGTAGAACTGCGTGATGCCGAGGTTGTTGTTCATCACGATCCAGCCGGTGTCCGTGGTGACCGTGGTGATGTCATCCGTGCGGTACAGCCCGCCGTCGTTGCCGATGTACACGGTCTTGTTGGTCGAGCCGTCAAAGCCGGGGTGGCTCATGATGAGGTGCGTGTCGGCGTGAGGTGAGTCCGGCGCGAGGTACCAGATGCTGATCTGCGTGAAGGTGCCGGCGCCGTCGGTGCTGCGGAACAGCTCCAATCCGCCGACCACCACGAAGTTCTCATTCGTGGGCGAGACCCACAGCGCGTCGTCGTACAGAGCCAGCGTGCTGAAGCCGCCGCCGCGCGCGGTGAACGTGCGCCCGCCGTCCGTCGAGCGATACGTGTTGAGCCGGCTGCTGCGACTGACGGAGGCGTACACCGTGTTCGGATTGCTCGGCGCGTACGCCAGCTCGACGCGCGTGCCGGTGATGCCCGAGGCGTTGGTCCACGTTAGTCCGCCGTCGGTCGAGTATTGCGCGATGCCGTCATGCCGGCCGGCAATCGCCTTCAAGCCGTCCGTCGGATGGAAGTCCACGTCCAGCGTGCGCGTGGTCGTCTGCGGCGACCACGTCGCGCCGCCGTCGGTGCTGCGGAAGATGCCGCTCGCCGTCGCGGCCAGCAGCTTTTCACCGTTCGTCGGATCGGCCGCGAGCCGGCAGACCTGATACCACTCCGGTCCGGACGTGCTCTCCAGCCGCGCCCACGTGTTGCCGCCGTCGGTGGATTTGAAGACGCCCGCGCCGCGCACGGCCGCCGTGTTGGAGGAGCCGTCGAGATTCGTGAAGAAGCCGCCTTCGCCCGTGCCGGCGTACATCACGCCGGGATCCTGCGGGTCGAAGATCATCGTCGTGATCGCCAGGTTCGGCAGGAAATCATCGACCGGCTCGAAGTGCGCCCCGGCGTTCACCGACTTCCAGATGCCGCCGCTGACGCTGCCGACCCACATCAGGTTCGGATCCGTCGGATGAATCAGCACGGAGCGGATGCGCCCGCCAATGTTGCCCGGCCCCAGCCACGTCCACCGCCCCGGAGAAATCCCCCCCCCCGCGATGCCGCTCTCGCCCTGCGCCGCGATCATCTCCGCCCGCTGCCGCAGCGCCGTCATCATCGCGTCATGCGGAATCGTCCCGTCCTCGCTGAGCCGCTGCTGCCAGCGAATATAAGCGGCCTCGCCGGGATGTTCGGGGCGATCTTCGTCGGCCTGCTCGAAGCGTTCCCCCTTCGCGGTAATCTGCGGCGACGTCGAGGCCGGACTCGTCGCGCGGGTATCCGCGACTGAACCCGGCGAGGCGGCAGTCGCCGGTGAACCGTTCAACGCGGCAGTGAGCGCCGCCTGATTCACGCCCGGCACCGGCGGCGTGTACACAAAGGCGCGGTACACCCCGAATCCCAGCACCGCAACCGCCGCACAAACCGCAACGTCCCCTCGCTTCATGGCAAGTCTCCTGATCCGCGTTCACATTCCCGGACGACCCATCACCCCGCCCGCCCCAGCATCCCGCCCGCCGCCGCTTCGGCGCCCCTGTCCAATCGCGAAACGCCAGCCAGCGTGATCCCCCTGCCCACCAGTATAGCCAAATGCCTCCCCAGTTGTGGTGCGATTTTTGGAGCCGGGCGATCGGTCCGCCCCCGATCGGCCCAAGCACTCATTCGCGAAGTTGCCGGACGCCAGATCTTCCCGCCCGAACCGGCATCCAAGAGCAACCGCTTCAAGTTCCTGCACTAATGGGGCTCGAAGTTCAGCCCTTTAGTCTTTCTGCCCGGAGGGGGCATCGGAATGTGGCCACGGGTGCAGCGGAGGTCGCCAAGGGCGACCGGAGCGGAACCCTTGGTCAAAGGGTCAAGCGGATTCCGCCCCGGCGGGGCGGCTGATGGAGCCGGGGCAGTGGATCGAGTCGGGTTAGCGGATTTTGGGCTGGTAATGGAGCATCGCCGCAAGGTACGATCTCAGCCAATGCGGAAGCGGAGGCAAGTCACCCCCGCGACGCAAAAACCGGCGAGCACGCCGAGCATGGGATCGCTTTCGCCCCCGCCTCCCCGCGGACAGGCCGAGACGCCGCTCCCGGTTCGCCGTGTGACCTCAAAACAGGAGATGACTCATGCGACGAAACTCTGCCTTGTTTCTGACCACGTTCACTCTGGCCATCGTCCTATTGGGACGCACGAGCCTGTGCGGCGAACCGAGTTGGCAACGCGTGTACCCGGCTCTTTCGGCGCGTACCGGCCACGCCTTGGCTTACGACAGTCGTCGCGGCGTTACCGTCCAATTCGGGGGTCTTTATTACGACGGTTCATCATCGCGCTACTACGGTGACACTTGGGAATGGGACGGGTCCACTTGGACACTCCGCGCTACAGAAGGGCCGTCGCCTCGCTACGAGCCCGCCATGGCCTATGACGGCGCGCGCGGCGTCACGATCATGTTTGGGGGAAGGGACGAAAACGGCGGCCGCAACGGTGAGACTTGGGAATGGGACGGGGTTGCGTGGACGCTGCGAGCCACCACGGGTCCAAAGCCGCGATATGGACACACGCTAGCCTATGACAGCGCCCGCGGTGTCACCGTTCTGTTCGGGGGGTTTTATTATGATGGTTCCTACCACTTCTACGGGGACACATGGGAATGGAATGGGACAGCGTGGACGCGGCGCGCCACAACCGGCCCGTCGCCTCGGGGCAGGCATGCCATGGCCTGCGACAGCGCCCGCGGCGTCACCGTTCTCTTCGGAGGATGGAACTTCGCTGACGACGGCTCCAGCCGTAACAACCGCGACACATGGGAATGGAACGGAGCCACATGGACGGCTCGCAGCACTACGGGTCCGTCCGCGCGAGCACGCCACGCCATGATCTACAATAGCAGCCGTCGCGTCACGGTCCTCTTCGGGGGAGGGGACACGTACAACGACGACACGTGGGAATGGGACGGGGCGACGTGGCAGTTGCGCGCCACCACGGGACCGTCGGAGCGATACGGCCACGCCATGGCATTCGACAGCACCCGTGACGTTGCCGTGCTGTTCGGTGGAAACGTCTCCGGGGGGTATGACGGGGAAACATGGGAATGGGACGGCCTGACGTGGACGATGCGCGCCGCCACGGACCCCCCGGCGCGTTCGGACCACGCCATGGCCTACGACAGCGGCCGCGGCGTCACGGTCCTCTTCGGAGGCAACTTCGGAGCAAACGAAACTTGGGAATGGGACGGGACGAGCTGGCTGTGGCGTGCCACCACCGGTCCGTCACCGCGGCGCGACCACGCCATGGCCTACGACAATGCTCGCGGTGTCACCGTCCTCTTTGGAGGATGGAAGCGGGACGGAACACCTGACGGCGAAACATGGGAATGGGACGGGACAACATGGACGCTTCGCTCCATGACCGGCCCATCCCCTCGCAGCTCACACGCTATGGCGTACGACTCTGCCCGCCGTGTGACCGTTCTGTTCGGGGGGGATTTGGACGGCGGGTCCGATCGGGAGACGTGGGAATGGGATGGCACAACGTGGACTCTGCGCGCCGTGACTGGCCCTTCGCCGCGATATGGACATGCCATGGCCTACGAGCGCTCCCGAGGGGTCACCATTCTGTTCGGTGGGCGCGACGGCGAGGGAACCGATGGCGAGACGTGGAGTTGGGATGGAGCGGATTGGTCGCTCATATCGAGCACAGGCCCGTCGCCGCGCGGCGATCACGCCATGGCTTACAACAGCGCCCGCGGCGTCACCGTGCTCTTTGGGGGTAGCTCGGGAGGATCTGAGACGTGGGAGTTGGAGGGCGTGACATGGGGACGAAACTCCACCGACGCCCCGTTTCGACGCCACGACCACGCCTTGGCTTACGATGACGAACGCGCCGTCGTAGTGCTGTTTGGAGGATACGAGAGCAGGTCGCAGCGCGACACTTGGGAGTACGGAGAATTTGCCCAGGATCCGTGCAGGGGGCGGGAGAACATCGACAAGGCCCGCTGCAAGCAGCGCCTAGGCGCCAACAACCTCAAGGTCGTCCTTCTTGGTGGCATTGAGGGCGACACCTTCAGCATTACTCTCTCGGACGGCTCAACGCAATCCGGCGTTATTGGCGGCAGCCTCGGCGAAGGCAAGGCCAAGTTCAACAACCGCCCCCCCGGCGACGCCGGCACGGCCATTGCCGAGTGGGGCTGCGGCGCGACGGATGCGATGGACTATTCCTGTCCCTGACGTGTTGCGATTCCGGGACGCCATTCGCAATCTGAGATCTCAAATGTGCAATCTGAGATCTCAAATCCGCAATTTTATATCTGGAACCTGAATCCGAATACGAATTCCGAATTCCGAATTCCGAAATCCGAAATCCGAAATCCGAAATCCGAAATTGGACCCTGCGACCCGCGCGCCGGCGCGGGTCTTGCATGCGCTCGCCTGACAAGCGACCCCATTGGGAGATTTGCTACACGATTCCCCGATACTGCTCCAACGCCTCCGGGTTGGCCAGCGCGTCCTTGTTCTTCACCTCTTCCCCGTGGATCACGTGGCGCACCGCCAGCTCGACCTTCTTGCCGCTGATGGTGTACGGCACGGCCGTGACCTGGCGGATGTGCTTGGGCACGTGGCGGCGGGTGGCGCCGGCGGCGATGCGCTGCCGGATGGCCTTCTCCAGCGCCGCGTCGAGCGTCAATCCCGCGCGCAGCACCACGAACAGGCACACGTCCACGTCGCCGTCCACGTCCTTGCCCACGACCACGCTGTCGGTCACTTCGTCCATCGACTCGACAATCCGGTAGATCTCGGCCGTGCCGATGCGGATGCCGCCGGGGTTGAGCGTCGCGTCGCTGCGCCCGTAAATGATCGCGCCGCCGCGCGGGGTGAACTCGATGTAGTCGCCGTGCCGCCAGACGCCGGGAACGTCCTCGAAATACGCCTTGCGGTATTTCGATCCGTCGGCGTCGTTGAAGAAGCCCACGGGCTGCGAGGGGAACGGGGCACAGCAGACCAGCTCGCCCTTCTGCCCCACCACGCTGCGCCGCTCCTCGTCGAAGGCGTGAACGTCCATGCCCAGCCCCTTGCATTGGATCTCGCCGGCGTGGACGGGCAGCATCGGATTGCCGAGCACGAAGCAACTGATGATGTCCGTGCCGCCGGAAATGCTGGACAGTTGCAGATCGCTCTTGACGCTCTTGTAAATCCAACAAAAGTTCTCGACGGTCAGCGGCGATCCGGTGGAGAGCACGCAGCGCAACTTGGACAGATCATGCTCGCGGCCGGGCGCAATGGCCGCATTTTCACAGGCGGCGATGAATTTAGGGCTGGTTCCGAAGACCGTGACGCCCGCGCGCTGCGCGAGTTTCCACAAGGTGTGAATGTCGGGATGCGTTGGGCTGCCCTCATACAACACAATGGCCGCGCCCGCGCCCAGCCCGCTGACCAGCCAGTTCCACATCATCCAGCCGCAGGTCGTGAAATACATCATCACGTCCTCGCGCCGCAGATCGCAGTGCAGGATATGCTCCTTTGCATGTTGCAGAGCGGTTCCGCCGTGACCGTGCACAATGCACTTAGGGATCCCGGTCGTGCCGGAGGAATACATGATGAAGAGCGGATGATCGAATGGAATGCCCTCGTATGCGATGTCGCCGTTCAGGTTGGCGGGAATCGCGTAACCCTCCACGAAGTCCGTCCACAACACCGCATTGGCCAGACCGGACAAATCCGGTTTCTCACTAAGGAATGGAATAACGACCACGTACTCGATGCTGGGGATCTTCTGCACGATCGCCCGCAGTTTTTCCATGCAGTCGATCGGCTTGCCGTTGTAGGTGTAGCCGTCGGCCGCAAACAACACTTTCGGCGAAATCTGCCCGAACCGGTCGAGCACGCCCTGAATGCCGAAGTCCGGCGAGCAAGAAGACCAGACCGAGCCGTTGGCCGCCGCCGCCAGCATGGCGATCACCGCTTCCGGTATATTAGGAATGAACGCGGCCACGCGGTCGTCGCACTCTACGCCGACGTCAAACAAGTGCGCCGCACATCGCGCGACCGACGCCTTCAATTCTTTATGAGTCAGCGTCCGCCGCCGGCCTCGCTCGTCTTCCGCAAGGATGGCAGGCCGATCATCGTCGAAGCGCAGGAGGTGCCGGGCGTAATTGAACTCGGCGCCGGGGAACCACTGCGTGCCGAGCATCCCCTCGCCCGTGCAGGTCGGCACGGATTTCGGGACCAGCCCCGGCCCGCTGTCGCCCGCGCCGGTCAGCCACATCCCGGCGAGCGCCGCCATCTCGCGCCAGAACAGGTCGCGCCGATCGACGGACCAGCGATGCAGCGAAGCCCAGTCCGCGGGGAACCCATGCTTCCGCGACATGGCCTGCATGAAGACGTGCATCTGCGACGCCTCGAAGCGCGGCGTGGAAGGCGTCCACAAGAGATCTCCGAGGTTCATCTCATCCGCCTCCTCGCAACGTTCATTCCGTCACTCCCGCGCAGGCGGGGGTCCAGACGTTTGTCACGCCGCCTGGATTCCCGCCTGCGCGGGAATGACGCACCGGCCATCGCCCACTGCGATGGAACGACGCGCCGCGCTCAATGCGGCCGCCGGTCACTTGCGAAACACAATCGTCCGCCCCGTCGCGTACCGGCATCCCGGCGACGCCAATGTGTGGATCATCTCGGCCACGTCACCCGGCGCCATCGTCGCCTTCTTCGGATAATCCGGGAACGCGTCGCGCAGCATCTTCGTTTCCACCGCGCCGGGCGCAATGCTGAACACCGAGATGTTCTTCGGCCGTCCTTCTTCCGCCAGTCCCCGCGTCCAAGCGTTCACCCACGCCTTCGACGCGCCGTATGCCGCAAAGCCCGGAAACGGATCCTCGCTCGCCACCGACGAGAGGTTCACGATCACGCCCCCGCCCTGCTTCACCATGTGCGGCCACACCCCGCGGCAGGCGAGAAACACCCCGCGCACGTTGACGGACAGGATTGTGTCGAACACGTCGGCGTCCAGCTCCTCGATCGCGCCGAGCGGTGCCACGCCCGCCGCATTAACCAGCACATCGACCCGGCCGAAAGCGTCCAGGGCATCCTGCACCGCGGCGCCAACTTCTTCCTCAACGGTCACATCCGCGCAGCTCAACTCGCACGTGCCGCCGCAGGCAAGGACCAGACGTCGCGTCTCCTCCAATTCGGTCCGCGTGCGCGCGACGGCCATGATCCGATCGCCCGATTGCGCAAAGCGCACGCACGCCGCGCGCCCGATGCCGCGCCCGCCGCCGGTCACCATCACCACTCGATCCGCCATAACTCACCCCTTCCGCCCGATCGCCCGCGGCGCTCACCGTCCATCGCCCGTCTTCGCGCCGCCCCCGGTCGCGCCGCTCTCGGTTCCGCCGCCCGTCGAACCGACGTGATTCTCCGCGCCCAGCAGATCAAAGAACTTCCCCGTCGCCGAGCACAGCTCCGCCACGTTGATCGCCACGAGCGTGGTCAGCCCGGCCACTTCATCTTCCTGATCATAGAGCGTCTCGCGCCGCGTCAGCAGGTCGTCGAGGTTCAGCTTCCCCGCGGCGTACTCCTCGACGCCGGCCTCGTAATCCGCCCGGTACTTGGACAGCGTGGCCGCCATCTGATCCCGGCTCTCGCTGAGGGTTTCGATGCGGATCAGCGGCTCCAGCGTGTCCACGTAGATCAGATTCTCGCGCGATTCGATCGCCCGTCGGAAGCGCTCGATGCTCGCCTCCGCCTGGCGAACGAGGCTCGACGTCACGCGCGCGTCCACCGCGCTGACCTCGACGCCGGCGGACACGGCCCACTCGGACGCGGTGTCGTCGGCCTCGCCGCCCTCGAGGTCGGAGCGCCCCGACAGCAGCAGCGCGACGTCCCACTTGCCGCGCCGCGCCAGATCGAGCTGCACCTCGGCGTTGCGCATGGCGTTGTGCAGCGTGGCGATCTCCGGGTCGTTTTCGAGGGTGGCGCGGATCAACTCCGCGTGCTCCAGTCCCCCGAACGGGTTGAACGGCGTTTCATCCAGTTCGACCTGCGTGGCATAGGGAATCCCCACCGCGTACTGCAGTCGCGCCAGCTCGACGCGGAACTTGCCTGACACGTTGCGCACCGTCGAGGTCACGTTGGCGATGTCCGCGTCAAGCCGGCGTCGGTCCGCGGCCAAGTCCTGCCGCCCCAGTGCGTCCAGTCTTGCGGCGAGCCGCTGCAGGTCCGCCAGCCAGGCCTCCGCGGAGGTGACGCTCGTGCGCAGCTCGACGACTTCGCTGAACTGCTCCAACGCGATCTGCAGCCGCCGACGAACTTCCTGAATGTACTCGAGCTGCGCGTCGTTCAGCTCGTTGCGCCGGAAGATGTCCTCGCTGGTCCGCTCCAGTTTCTCGCGCGATCCCCACAGCGGATACCGCACGTCTGCCGAGACGAACGGATGATTGCCCATGTCGTTCGACGGCCCGGCCGCCCTCATGCCGCTTGCCAGGCTCATGCGCGTGGTGTCGAAGAACTGCCGATCCACGCCGACTTCGACCGTGTGATCAAAGTCCCGATCAACGCGGTCATGCCCCGCATCGTCGCTGAAGCGGTTCTCCGATCGTCCGCTGGAGGCGCGAACGCGCGGGGTGAGCGAGTCGTTGGCGGCGTAGAAGAAGTCGTATCGCGCCTCCTCCGTCCGAAAGGCCTGGTAGCTCGATTTGATCTGCGGCTGCAGGCGAAAGGCGAGGGGGATGAGGGTTTCCGCGGAGAGCCGAATCGTGGCGGGATTGTCCAAGCTCACTTGCGCCGAAGTCGCCGCCTTGACGGCCTCGTCGTTGGGCACAGGCAGTCGAACCTCGCGGTCCAGCCGGGCCGAGGGCGTCGGCGTGGCGCATCCCGTCAGGGCCAGCGTCAAGGTCCATGCGAAGGTCACCGTCATCGCGCTGACAAACGCGATCCGCGCGCGCTGCCGGGCGCGTCGTCCACTCGACGGGCGGAAGAACCTCCAGATGTGCGCGGGTCTTGTCACGGAGGAAAAGGCTACGGGTCATGCGATGAACTCGCAACGGTGGGAAGCTCGTCGCTGCGCGACGAAACTGCGTTCCCGTCGGCGCAGGAATGACGGGCGGGTGGCACGGTCTGGCGTACTCGCCAGGCCGTGGCGGGAACGAACAGGCTCGCTGCAAGACGCTTCACACAGGTCCGCTGCTGCGGACCCATGCCACTCGGTGCCAGCCTTTCCACTCTGGCGCACCGCCAAGCCGCTGGGTTCCCGCCTGCGCGGGCATGACGGAGCCGGATTCCCACCCAGTCGTGGGCATGTTGGGAAGCTCGCGCGCCCGCTTGCGGGGTTCTTTGCGCCCCGTCAGGATGCGTCCGCAAAGGGCACGCGTTCCGTTCGCGATTCAGCGGATGTGAAGATCGTCCAAGGCTCCGTTTGAGGAGAAACGTCCATGCGATTGCTCATGCAGGCGCTCGTGGCGATGGCGGCGGTCATGTCGATGGGTCAGTGCGTGGCCACGGAGGCGCCGTTCACCTTCACCAGCTACCCCTTCGTGATCGATCCCTGATCCGCCACGGTCATCCGCCATCCGTCTGTCTCGCGGCACGTCGCGCGACGGCCGCGCATGAAACCGGCCGCGAGGACAAGCCCCGCGGCCGGTGGTTGCTTCGGATCCCAGTGGGATCGCCGCCGTTGTCAGGATCAGATGTCGCAGCTTCGGGTATCGCCGCAGGCGGTGGCCGTGTGCGTGCCCGGCGCCTGGTTCTTCTTCACGACTTTCCACTTGCCGCGATCGTTGACGGTCGCGCACTCGGGCGTGCTGTCATAGGCAACCTCAACTTCCAGCCCCGCCGTGCCGGTGCCCTTCATGATGACCTTGCCGCGGTCGGGCTTGCAGACCATCTTGGAGAACGCCCCGCAGCCGTTGGAGGCGCAGAACCCGGGCGCCGCCAGCGACACGTCGTCGATGTAGTGCCCGCTGCTGCCGAAGAAGGTCGGCTCGCCGGCGTAGAGGTCCAGCGCGCGGATTTCGGCCACGCCGCCGCCGCTGAGGCCGTCCTTCCAGCTCTTGTCGAACACGAACTGCACGCCGTCGTAGTAGTAGTCCACCAGGTCGGCGTCGAGGTCGATCTCAGCGCGGAACTCGACCCAGCGACCCTGGATCAGCGGAACCGTCTCATTGTCGAAGTCCGCGTGGACCGTGCCCAGATCGGCGTCGAGCCACACCTGCAGCGACCAGTTGTTCGTGCCGGCGCAGCTTTCGTCCAGATACGTGTTCAGCATGATCAGGAACCCCGTTCCCGTCATGCCGTCCGGGCAGAACGTCATCAGCTTGAACGTCCACTGCCCGCTGGTGATGTTGAAACGATGCACCGTGTCGTCGCCCAGGCCGCCGCCGCCGCCGACGTTGCCCACGAGCTTCAGCGAGTTGGGGCTGCTGTTCGCCTGCTCGGTGGAGACCTCGCCGCACACGTCGGTGCTGCCGCACCACTCCTGCCAGGTGCTCTGAGTACAGAGGTTGCCCGGAGTGTAGCCGTCAAAATTGTCCGAGATGCCCTGCGCCGCCAATGGCGCCGCGCAGGCGGACAGGATGATGATCGAAAGAATACGCTTCATGTTGCTTCCTCTTCCTTTCCACCTTGAGAAATAACTCACCCTGATGCCGACGGTGGGGATCGGTTGTGGGTGACATGGATGTTGAATCGGTTGAAGGAGGGCATTCCGCTGCCGGGTCCGGCGGCGCTCGCGCTCGCCATGGCGGCGCGCTGCCGCGACGCGCGAACGTCGCCGCGAATCGACGAAGCCGGCAGCGACAGGGGCAGCGGCGCCTCTTTGCGCGTCGCGGGGTCAACGAGCTGAAGGGAATCCGCGGGCAGGGAGCCGGCGGGTGCAGCGCCGCGCTGATGTCGGGCGACCTGCAGTTGCGAAGCGACCCTCTGCGCGGAAGCGCTCGCAGGGGAGTCCCGCGAGATGCCCGCTCTAACATCATCCCGCTCACCCCTTCACCCTCTCCGGCAATTTACTGTTTTATCGAGTATGGAGCGCCAGAGCAAGGAGGATTTCACCGGACTTCAGCAGGGGGTGTGCGCAGAAGTCCGGGCGGATCGCCGGCATGGCTGCGGGGACGCCGATTCCTTGTGGTGCCGACCGCCTCGGCGCACCTTCAGGCGGCCCCGACGGCGTCGAGGCCAAGCGGCTTGCCCATTGACCCGCAAGAAGGAGTCCACCTCTGCGGTCGCGTCGACCGCGGTCCTTTTGGATGGAGTCCTTGCGCGTGCCGCTCGTCTGGAGGCCCCCCCTTGCGGATGCCGTTCGTTTGAATGGCGTTCTGACGGAGGCCGTCCTCGCTTGCGCTTCGGGTTCCGAGACCCGGGCTGCATCGCGATTTCAGAATCCGAAGCGCCAGCGAGGGTTTCCGCCCGCTGGTGTGCTCGGAAAAACGGGCATGCGCGGAAACCCCAGCGATGCATGAAACTCCACCGGGGCTTTTCGGAGGGCAATCTGGTCCAGTGGTTGGCTCGGACTGCCCCGGGGTGGCTCGGTCTGATCCGGGTGGCACTGCTTGCTCTGGATGGCACGGTCTGCTCAGGGTGACACGGTTCGGCGCACTTGCCAGGCCGTGGCGAAGTGGACAACCCAGGCCGCGGTGGCGCGCTCCACGGGTCCGCTGCTGCCGACCCGTGCCGCCCGAGCAGACCCGCAGAACCTCTTGCCCTCGCGGCGAGGATCGAGCCCGCGCGACGCATCACGCGGGTTGAGCCCTCACGGCTCGGCAGGCGTCGATCATTTGGCGCGTCTGGATAGCCGCTGCCGCGGACCGGGCATGACGCCCTGTGGATTCATGCCGCAGAGAATAGACCGGGCGACGTGCGGCTACGCCGGGTGCGTGACAAGATTGGCCGTCCCTCCGAGCCTGGGACTTTTTTCGGCTCGAGGATCATTCTGTGCGGCACAGACCCGTGGGGACAAGCTCTGCCCGCGGAACTCGGGCTGCGTCCACCCGCTCGGCCTTCGACCGCACCTCCTCCGGCGTTCAACTGCACCTGATTCGGCCTTCATTTGCCC
>CAZGJA010000145.1:0-29448 GCA_964526695.1 uncultured Phycisphaeraceae bacterium | reverse complement strand
CGTACGGCACTCGGACGGGCTTTGGCACTCCACCGTGCAAACCAGGTCGCCGCGAACGTACGGGCATACGTCGCAGACCACGCCGCAGGCGTTCGCCAGCAGTTTGACCTTGTTGACCTGGTAAATGCACCGCGGCGTCGGCGGACCCGCGTTCACCGCGAACTCGGCACCCCATGCGTAGCCCGCGATCCCCGGAACCACGAAGCTCTGCAGGACCGAGCCCGTCTTGGAGAACTGGTACATCGTACCGTTGCTGAAGTCCGTAGCCCAGAGCGTGTCAGTCGAGGCTTCATACGCCAGGCAGCCCATCCAGCTGCTCGACGTGGAATACCCGAATGAACTGATCGCGGTGCCGTCCATGGCGTATTCGGTGACGTTCTGCGAATTGAACGAGATCACCCACAGGTTGCCCGTGGATGAATCGTACGTCACGCCCGTCGGACCGGAGACGGCGAAGAGCACTTCGGGGTTCGCCCAATCCAAGTCGTAGCGCCAGATGTTGCCGTTGTTCCAACCCGCGAGGAAGTTGTATTCCACCCCGTCGGTAGCGCCGTCGATGTTCTGCCCGGTGTTCGACTCGCCCTGATACGCGTAGTTCACGCCGGTCGGCGTGCCGTCCAGTTGGTACTCGGAGCCGAAGCCCGTCGAGTATTGCACGTACGTCCGCACCGTGTTGATGACGGCGATCGGCATCGCGTTGCTCGGCCCGGTCCAACTGCGGACGACAGCGCCGCCTTGGACGACGCTGATCTTCTGCGAACTCCCGTCCACGATGTAAAGCTCTTCCGTTTGCGCGCTTGCCGATCCCGCCAGCGCCAACCCACAGATCACCCCCCACAAAACTCGCCTCATGACGTCCTCCTCCTGAAGATGAGCCGCTTCGCGTGCACGTCGCAAGTTGGTCGGTCGGCGCGGCATCATGCGATCTGCTTTCGCATGATCCGCCATCTTGCCGCCGGCCGAACCGCGCGATCACGGGGCAAGTGCCCGGCGACGAGCTCCGCGAACCTCTGCCGACGGCCACCGGACGGGCGAAGCCCTTCCTCCAAAGTGGCCTGCTGGCAGATGGCTCCACAAGGCACCTTTGTATCCGAACCAGTCCAGCCAAGTCAAGAATGATTAGCCGGGATCCGGACAGTTAACACGGCCACCGCATTCCGGCTTCGAATCAGGGTGGTACGGTCTGGCGTACTCGCCAGGCCGTGGACGCCGGGGCGCCCGCACGTATTTGCGAGCCTCAAGGGTCCGCGGCTGCGGACCCGTGCCACCCGCCGCGCCGGTCGTTCTCAGAGTGCGGCTGCCCTGAATCACTCAGACATTCGAGCGGGGACGAGCGCCGCGAGCCGGCTGTGGGAAGGCGATGGCTGTCACTGAATTATTCACACGAGAGGTTTCGGCGGACTTTTCCGGCGCCTTCGTAAGGCATTGCTCCCCCGGTAGTCGGCTGCAGAGGATTGTGCCGGAAAGCTCTCAGCTTCAATCGTGGGCTGCAGGTCCAGCTCGATGCGCAATCCGCGCCTGACGTACCACGCGGAAGAGCTGCTCAGTCGCCGGCGCGGACGTCGTCGATCCACAGCTCTTGGGCGTCGAGTCCGAACTCGTCGATCGTGCGGGTGACTGCCTTGAGGATCAGGCGAGGCTGGCGCGGGCGTTAGCCGTTTCATGTGCGATCCTCGTGTGGATGAAAGTCGCGAGGGCCGTCGGCCGGCTCAGCTCCCGTTTGCACCCGCGTCGCCGGACGCTTCCCCGCTTGCCGCATCAATCTGAAGTTTCCCGTCGTCGTCGATACGCAGCGTGTCCGTCGCCAGCCGGAACTCGAGGATCGCGGCGCGATACTGCGCGAACGCCGCGGCCAGGCGGTTGCGCGCGTCGAGCAGTTCGTTCTGCGCATCGACGAGGTCCTGGTTCGTCGCCCGGCCTTTCTTGTTCAGCTCCTCCGCGCCCTGATACCGCTGGACGTTGGCGGCGACGCTGACGTTTTGAATTTCGCGGTTGGCGCGGGCCTGCTCGATGCGGCGCAGCGCCCGGCGCACGTCGGCCCGGACGTTTTCCTTCGCCTCTTCGTAGTTGCGCTCGCCGCGCCGCAGATTGACCAGCGACTCGCGGTAGGCGTTCCTCTCCGTCTTGCGGTCGTCGATCGTCAGCTCCACCATCCCGCGCCACGTCGTCCGCTCCGAATTGTACGACATCGAGTTCTTGCGGACCGGATCCGTGCCGATGCCCATGCTGCCGGTGAGGTTCAGATCGGGCAGGAGTCCGTTCTTCGCGATGGTCACCCCGCGCCGCGCGTCGTCGATGCGATCCAGCTCCGTCACCAGATCCAGCCGATACCGCAGCGCCACCTCCGTCGCTTCCTCCTCGTCCACTTCGGGCAGGAGCCGCTCGATCTGCTCGCTGAGCGGGTCTTCCCCCTGCGGAACCACGTCGAACGGCTGCGACACCGACATGCCCAGCAGGATCTTGAACTGGTCCTTCGCCGATTCGTACCCCTCCACCGCGTCCTGCACGTTGCTCTCCGCCGCCCGGAAGCTGGACTCGACGCGCGTCACCTCGAAGATCGCCATGCGGTCGTGCTGCTGAAAGGACTGCGCACGCTGATGGCTCAGCGCCAGCGCCTCGCGCGCGGCCTCGGCGTTGATGATGGACGCCTGAGCCTGCTGAAGGTCGAAGTACGTCGAGGCGATCTGCACCACGAACTGCCGCCGGAAGCGCTCGAAGGTGCGGACCGCGTAGATCAGCTCGCGCTCGGCCACGTAGCGCGATTCATAGGCGACCGTCCCCCCCCCCCGCAGCAGCGGGATGTTGGCGTCCATGATGAACTGTCCCGTCTCGCCGGAGGTGACGTGCTCGCCGAGGTCGCGCATCAGCGTGCTGAGCATACGCGCGGTTACCTCTCCGCCCATCGGCAGCCGCTGGCGCGCCGCCACTTCGGCCACCGTGGTCATCGCCCGGTCGAAGTCACGGATTTGCCCGTAGTCGGCGAACTCCGCGCTGAGCGTGGACGAAAGCTGCGGAGTCCACAGATGCCGCTCCAAGGTCAGATCCAGCGCCGCGAGGTACAGATCCTCCTTGGCCGTCTGAAGCTGCCGCGCGTGGCGCATCGCGAAGGCAATCGTATCCGTGAGAGACATGGGGTTTTGCGGTTGAAACCGGAGGTACTCGGAGGCAGGTTCCTCGTCGAGAGGCGGTAGCGCGTCGGAGGAGGACGGAGGCGCATCCGCGGGAGGCGGTTGCGTCGCGTCCTGCGCCGTTGAACCCGCCTCTTGCAAGGCCGTTGTAGCGCCGCTGGCGGTCATGCGAGGCCCGGCGCCCGAGCTGTCAATCGTAGTCTCGACCGAACCACCCGCACCGTCAGTCTTCGCGCCGCCCCCGCCCCCGGCCTGTGGCGCGGTGTCGTTCAAATCCGATGGACCGCCCCCGTCGCCCTCCAGCAAGGACGCTCCGGCGTTTTCCTCCACGGCGTTCGACGTCGGCGCATCGTCCGATGGCTCAGTGGACGCCGGTCGAGGCTCGAAACTCGGCGGCAGCTTCGCATCCGTCGGGTGCGGCACGAAGGCATAGGGATCACTCCCGCCCGCCACGACGCCCGATTCCTCGCCCAGCCGCGCGTCGTGCGTCTCCCCCAGCGCGTCGATCTGCCGTCGCTGAATGACCGAGTAGACCTCGCGGTCCGCCCCGTCGATGATCGCGCGTTCGCATCCGGCGATGCCGGTCAGAACGAGCAGCCCCGCAAAACTGGTTTTTCGATGCCGCAACATGCGGGCACTAAAGAACCCGCCTGCTGCCATGTCAACCGCCTCCGTGTAAAATCACGCCGTGGACCCGCACCTCGGAGGAGAGCTTGACGAAGTCGCCGCCCGGCTGCGCAAGGCCTCCAGCGTCGCGGTGATGACCGGCGCGGGCGTCTCCGCGGAAAGCGGCGTGCCCACGTTCCGGGACGCGGGCGGGCTTTGGGAGGGGCACCGCGTCGAAGACGTGGCCACGCCGGAGGGCTTCACGCGCGATCCGCTCCTGGTCTGGCGTTTTTACAACGCCCGCCGTCGGAACCTCCTTGCCGTCTCGCCGAATCCCGCGCACCACGCCTTGGCCGCCCTGCAGCCCCGCTGCCGCGATTTCTCTCTCATCACGCAGAACGTGGACGGGCTGCACGCCCGCGCGGGAAGCCCCAACGTCATTGAATTGCATGGCAACATATGGTTAAATACCTGCACGGGATGCACCCACTACGAGTGGGCGGATGCGTCGTGGCGAGCCACGGGAAATCCGTCCGCGACAAGTTACCCCGAGGATCCGCGCTGCCCGAAGTGCGCGGAGCGCCTGCGGCCCGGCGTGGTCTGGTTCGGCGAGATGCTGCCCGACTGGGCTGTGCGCCGCGCCGAGCAGGCCGCTTGTCGTTGCGACGTGATGCTCGTCATTGGCACCAGCGCGGTCGTGTACCCGGCCGCGGGCTTGGCGCATCTTGCGGCGGCGCGCGGGGCGTTTGTCGTGGAGATCAACCCGCAGCGGACGCCGCTCTCCAAAGAGGCGGATGCCGTGCTGTCGGGCAAGGCGGGCGAAATCATGCCCGAATTGCTGCAGCGCGTGACATCGTTGTAGAGGAGTGTTGCAGAGCCACGTGTGGCACTGGTTTCCAACCGGTGGTGTGGCACCGGTTTCCAACCGGTAGTGAACCACAGGTTTCCAACCTGTGTGGCACCGGTTTCCAACCGGTGGTGTAGCACAGGTTTCCAACCTGTGCCGCGCGGGTGGCACGGTCTGGCGTACTCGCCAGGCCGTGCAGCGCACGCGCGCAGCGCGAGCCGCCTCCGTAGCGCGGGCTATGCCCGCCTCCTGCTGAGGCTGACAAAGTGCCGTCAAGAGCCTGCGCCGACTTGAGACGCACGATTGGTAACAACCCACCGCGAAGGGTATCGTATCCACCATGCAAGGCGCAACGTTTCCGACATGGCAGCTCGCGTGGGTTCTGGCGATGACGCTGCCGCCGGCGTGGGCGGCGCAGGTCGCGCCGCAGTCCTCTACGACCCCCGCTGCAAAACCCGAGGATCTGCTCACCGAGTCCCCCGAGCCGTCGGTCGAACTGGCTGCCAGGATCGACGCTTGGATCCGCGAACTGGGCTCGCCCAGGCATCAGGTGCGCGATGCGGCCGGCGACAGCCTCACCGAGCACGGCGCCCACGCCCTCAGGCAACTGCGGCAGGCCTACGTCACGTCGCGTGATCTGGAAGTCCGGCTGCGGATCGAGACCATCGTGCGCGAAGCGTTCCTCAACGAGCGGCTGTATTCCAAGAACGCCTTCCTGGGCATCTCGATGGAGCCGATGCAGGTGACGCACGCCATGGACCCGCGCGTCCCGCAGGAGGGCGAGGGCATCGTCATCGGCGGCATCGTCCCGGGAACCTCCGCGGAACAGGCCGACCTGCGCGCGCGGGACATCATCATCATGCTCGACGGCGAGCCGGTTCATGCGAACCGTTCCGTGGGAGACCCCGGCAGCTTCAGCGAGGTGCTCCGCCGCAAGGGCGTCGGGGCGGACATCACGCTCACGGTGATCCGGCGCGATGCGATCACCGAGGTTCCCGTAACGCTGGGCGCCAGACCGCGCGAATATTATCGGTCGATGGAAGCCCCGAACTTTGCCGAGCAGAAGAACCGCATCGAAAGCGAGTTCCGCACCTGGTGGCGCAAGTGGTTCGCGCCGGACGCCGCCCGGCAAGCCTCCAAAGCGCAGGAGCAGTCACCCGGAAAGTGACCCAAATGCGATCCGGGCCATGGTTCCGAACCCGTAGCGCCAGCGAGGGAGCGACGGCTGTTGGCCCCGCGCCTCCGGATGACCCTGGCAGGCGCTACGGGTGATGACCCTTGCTTGCGCTACGGGTGATGACCCTCGCTTGCGCTACGGGTTCGGATTGCTGATGGGCTGCCGCTTGATCGGCTTGGAAATGTACACCCGTGCGGCATCCTGGTCCGCGTGGGTTATTCCACCAACGGAAGTCTCTTATACATTGAAAATGCAACAAATCGACCTTAGATGAAGATTTTAAGGTTATGGGACTATTTCTCGTAGCCTCGTCGGTTGACTCGGCCGCCCGCACCCGCACAATTGCCCTTTTCCGCAAAGACACTGGAAGGCGATCGGCAATGGCGAAAATCACTCGGGCAGGGCGACGGCGGCTGGATCAGATCGATGCCGCGTGGTCGCGGGAGCACAACTACACGCGGAAACGCAAGGCGCGGGCGACGCGTGCGGCCCGGATGAAGGCGGCGATCCGCGCGGGATCGTTGCCCTACCCCCCCCACGTCATGTCGTGGATGAGCCGGGAGCTGGAAAAACGCTCGACGGACATCACGCCGGCGGACGTGAAGACGCTGCTCGCTTAGAGCCGCAGCAGTGGAAGGGCCCGATCCGTTGCGCGGCGGATCGGGCAAGACGTCGGACAGCCGATGACCGGCCGGCGAGCAGCTCGTCGGCTTTTTTCATGCGCCGCCCGCCCGCGCGGCGCGCTTCCTGCAAGGACACTTCGGACATGAACACCACCATCCTCTCACGATTCCCGGTCTGGGCAGCCCTGATGCTCGTCACCGTTGCGGCGGCCGCGTACGGCGAAAGCCACCTGATGCGCTTCGCCGACGTGGACAAGGACAAGATCGTCTTCACCTACGAGGGCGACCTGTGGCTGGTCTGGTCCTCCGGCGGCGACGCGATCCGCCTGACGCGCAGCGCGGGCGAGGAACGGTTCGCCAAGCTCTCTCCGGACGGAAGCCTCCTCGCGTTCACGGCCAACTACGACGGCGGCTCCGACGTGTACGTCATGAACACCACCGGCGGCGAGCCGCGCAGGCTGACGTTTCACCCCGCCTCCGACGACGTGCTCGACTGGTTCCCGGATGGCAAATCCATTCTCTTCCGTTCGCGCCGTGAATATCCCTTCCGCGTGGACAAGCTGTTCAAAGTCGCCGTCGAGGGCGGTCCGGAGGAGAAGCTGCCGGTCGATCAGGCCGGTCTGTCCACGCTCTCGCCCGACGGGAAGCGCATCGCGTATTGCCGCATCAGCCGCGAGTTCGCCACGTGGAAGCGCCATCAAGGCGGAACGGCGCAGGATCTGTGGATGGGGAGCCTGGCGGACCGCGACTACAAGAAGATCACCGACTGGGCAGGCACGGACAGCTACCCGATGTGGTGGGGCGACGGCGTCTACTTCCTTTCGGACCGCAAGTTCGGCACGCTCAACCTCTACCGCTACGACGTCCCCAAAGGTCAGGTGAAAGCGCTGACGAGTTACACCGACTACGACGTGAAGTACCCGTCCATCGGCGGCAATCAGATCGTCTTTCAATACGGCGAAAGCCTGCACGTTCTCGAACTCGGCAAGGAGCAGGTCCGCGCCGTGCCCATCAACATCAAGAGCGACGGCACGCTGACGCGCGAGAAGTTCGTCAGCGCCGCCGATCACACCGGCGCGTTCGGCCTGTCGCCCAGCGGACAACTGCTGGCGATCGAGTCGCGCGGGGAGATTCTCACGGTTCCCGCCAAGGAGGGACGCGCACTCAATCTGACACAAACTTCCGGCTCGCGGGAAAAGAACTGCGCCTGGTCGCCGGACGGGAAGTGGGTGCTGTTCATCTCCGATCGCGGGGGCGAGGAGAACTTCTACCTCGCGGCCGCGGACGGCTCATCGCGCGACTGGAAGCCCGTCACCACGGGCGGCAAGGGCTTCATGATGCAGCCCGTCTGGTCGCCGGACGGCAAGCACTTCGCGCACGCCGACAAGTTCATGAAGCTGAGCATCGTCAACGTCGAGAGCGGCGAAGCGACGACGGTGGACCAGGGCGAGTACGACGACGGCTGGGAGCGTTGGGGCATCCAGGATTACACCTGGTCGCCCGACAGCCGGTGGCTGGCGTACACCAAGATGGAGGGCAGCGGCAACGAATCCGTCTTTCTCTACTCGCTCGACACGAAGCAAGCGACGCGCGCGACCTCACCCATGACCGAGGACTTCAGCCCGTCGTTCTCACGCGACGGCAAGTACCTTTACTTCCTCTCGCACCGCACGTTCAGCCCCATCATGGACCGCATCGACCAGAACCACGTGTTCCTCGACGTGTGCCGGCCGTACCTGATCGTTCTCAAGGAGGGCGAGCCTTCGCCGTTCGCCCCGAAGGACGTGGTTGAGCCAGTGAAGGCGAGCGAACCCGCCGCCACGCCCGCGCCGGCGGCAGAAACGCCGGCAACGACCCCGCCCGCTGCCGCGACGACCGCGCCCGCCGCGACGCCACCCGCCGGTCCCGCATCCTCCATCGACCTTGCAGGTCTGGAGCGCCGCGTCGTGGCCGCGCCCGGCGTGGAGGCGGGCAACTACTTCCGGCTCGAAGCCACGTCGGACGGCTTCGTGTACCTGTCCCGGCCGGACCTGACGTTCACCAAGTACCAGAACGTCAACGACAAGACGTCGGACCGGATGGACCTGTACGGCTACGCTCTGGGCGAGAAGAAGGCGAGCAAGCTCATGTCGGGCGTCGAGAACTACCACCTCTCCGCGGACGGCAAGAAGCTCGTGTATCGCAGCGGAACGACCTTCGGTGCGGTGGACGCAGGCCGGCCAGCGAGCATCGGCGACGGCGCGTTCGACCTCGGCGCGGTGAAGCTCAAGGTGGACCTCGCGGAAGAGTTCGAGCAGATCTTCCACGAAGCGTGGCGCGTGCAGCGCGACTGGTTCTACGACGCCAACCTGCACGGCGAGGACTGGCCCGCAGTCGGGGCGCGCTACGCGAAGTTCCTGCCGTTCTGCGGCGACCGCAGCGACCTCAACTACCTCATCGGGGAGATGATCGGCGAGCTGAACGCCGGGCACACGTACATTCAAGGCGGCGAGATGCCCGACCGCGGACCGCGCGTCGGCTCCGGGCTGCTCGGCGTGGACTTTGAATCGCCGCCGTCCGCGGCCTTCCCGCGCATCGCGCACATCATCCCAAGCACGCCCGGCGATCCCGCCGAGACCTCGCCCCTCGACCAGCCCGGCTGCCCCATCAAGGAAGGTCATTACCTCATCGCCATCGACGGCCGCGAGATCAAGGCGACGGACAACGTGTTCGCGTTTCTGCACAACAAGTCCGGCGCGGTGGTCGAGCTGACGTTCAACGATCGGCCGACCGCGGAAGGCGCCCGCAAGCATCTCGTGAAAACGATCGGCTCGGAGCAGGCGATCCGCTACCGGGAGTGGGTGAACGTCAACGCGCGCAAGGTCGAGCAGCTTTCCGGCGGGCGCATCGGCTACCTGCACATCCCCGACATGGGCGAGTCCGGTCTGATCGAATTCGCCAAGGCGTTCTACCCGCAGCACGACCGCGAGGCGCTGGTCATCGACGAGCGCTACAATGGCGGCGGCTTCGTCGGCGACATGATCATCGACCGCCTCGAAAGAAAGCTCTGGGCGCTCACCCAGCCGCGCGAAGGCAAAGTGGCGCGCAACCCGGAGCGCTGCTTCCACGGACATCTCGCGGTGCTGATTAACGACAGCACCGGCTCCAACGGCGAGTACTTCGCGGAGGCGATCAAGCGCGTCGGGCTGGCGACGGTGATCGGCACGCGCACCTGGGGCGGCTCCATTGGCATCGAGCCGCATCAGGACTTCCTCGACGGCGGACAGACAACCCCGCCGCAGTTCGCGCCGTACGGTCTCGATGGACAGTGGCTCATTGAAGGGCACGGCGTGGACCCGGACATCGTGATCGACAACGCCCCGGCCGAAGTGCTGGCAGGCAAGGACGCGCAGCTCGAACGCGCCGTGGCGCACCTGCTGGAGCAGGTCGGAAAGTCGCCCAAGCCGATCCCGCCGACGCCGGCGTACCCGATTAAGACGAAGCCGAAGCAGTAGCGATGCTGACTTGGCACCGTCATCAGCGCCGTAGGGCGGGCCATGCCCGCCTGCGCGCCGGCCAGGCAGAACCACAGGAGGACATGCCCGAGCCGCGGGGTTCACCCCGCGCGACGCACCGCGCGGGGTGAACCCTGCGGCTTGGAGAGATGCAAAGTCCGACGCCCTCAGACGGCGAACTTGATCACGAGCTTCCGCACCATCGCAGGAGCCTCCGCGCAGATCTGCGGCATGTGCGCGTCCTGGGGGAAGAAGACCGCGAACGCGCCTTCCCCGACGGTGACGAAGTCGCCTCTGCCCGCAAAGAACGCCACGTCGCCCGTCGCATCGTAGGGCACGACCTCGCGCATGGCCGACAGCGGCGCCACCCCCATGCGCTCCGTGCCCGCGATCATCGCCTGCACGTCGCCGTAGCGTCGATGCGCTTCCCACCGGCCTTGCTCGACGGGGCGCGTGCGATACGCGCTGACGGTGGCGAACACGCGCTCGCCGTCGATCTCGATCCGCCCCTCGGGCAGCGAGTGAAGATCGGTTTCGCGCAGAAAGCGAAGGGCCGCTCCCAGGGCAGGGGAAATGGCAGCGTACCGCCCGGCATGTTCAATCGCGTCGAGGATCACGGCGCGCAAAACCCCCCAACCACGATGCACGCGACTAAGCGCGCCGGTGGAGCGGCTTTCCCCCCGGCCCACGCGACCAAGCCTACGGGCGGTTGTTGTTCGGGAAGATGTTGCCCGCCGAGCAGCCCTCCAGGTACGGAATCGTGCAGGTCGGATCCAGCTCGAAGTTCGGCACGTCGGTGAACGCCAGCGGAATGTCGTTCGGGTCGCAGAAGGCGAAGATGTTCCCGCACGGGTTGAACGTCGTGAGGACGGTCTCGCACGAGGGAATCCACAGCAGCGAAAGACCTCCGCTGACGGTCAGCGCGGCGGTCGTGAGCATACGTTTAAACAGGCGATTGGCAGGCATGGAAAGCTCCAGTTGAGTGAAGTCGTGTCCGTGTGCAACGCAGCGATCCGGTCACTCGGTCGCGTTTTCAGCCGCGTCCCCGATCCCGGCAGTCCCTACGGATTGTTCGCATCGTCCGGGCAGTCGCTGAAGAGGGTGTTGGTCTCGCCCGGCACCTTTGTCGGATCCTGCGGCGTGAACCCGGGGTTGCCGGGACGCCCGAAGATCGGTGAGCACGGGTCAACCAGACCGCCGAAAATCCCGTCCGTGCAGTCGAAGAGGAAGCAGAAGTCCACCGCCCCGGAGGCGGCCTGGAAACCCATGGACGCGCACCCCCCCAACCCGTCGCCGATCAGCGCGATGCCGCCGACCGCCAGCATGGCCGAAAGCACCTTCGCCCGCGAAAGTTTACGCTGCATGTTCTCGAACCTCCCAAAACCCGTGTGGCTGTAATCCGCGTATCGATCGCCCGTGCGACAAACGCCTGCCCCGTTCGACGAGTCTGGATCAAATAGGATGACGCCGCAAGTTCCGATCCCGTCGAGGTTTGTCTCGATGAGCCGGACGTAGTGACCTCGCCGAAACACGCCCGCAGGGAGCTGCACCGCACCCGCGCACACCCTCCCCGCAAGAACCGCACCGGCATTGTTCCGCTCCGCCACGTGGGCGTCAACCCATCGCCGCCAAGATTCTCTCCCGGTTCACGGGCTCGATCAGCCCCCGCTCGGTCAGGATTCCCCGGATCAGCCGCGCCGGCGTCACGTCGAACGCGGGATTGAGACAGGCCACGTCCTGCGGGGCCGTCACGCGCCCCAGCCCCCCGCTGACCTCCTGCGGCGAGCGCTCCTCGATCGGGATGTACTCGCCGTCGGGGGTCGCCAGGTCGAACGTCGAGCTGGGGGCGGCGATGTAGAACGGGATCCCGTGGACCTGAGCAAGGCAGGCGACGGAGTACGTGCCGATCTTGTTGGCCGTGTCGCCGTTGGCGGCGATGCGGTCGGCGCCGGTGATGACGAGCTGCACGCGCCCGCTCCGCATGAGCGATGCAACCGCCCCGTCGCACAGAACGCGAACGTCGATCCCCGCCCGCGAAAGCTCCCACGCCGTCAGCCTCGACCCCTGCAGAAGCGGTCGCGTCTCCGGCGCATACGCGGTGAACCGCCGGCCCCGCTCATGCGCGACGTACAGCGGCGCCAGCGCCGTGCCCCATTCGGCCGTGGCGAGCGCCCCGGCGTTGCAGTACGTCAGCACGCCGCAGCCTTCGCCGATGAGATCCGCGCCAAGCTCGCCGATCGCGCGGCACATGCGCGAATCCTCGTCGCGGATCGTCTTCGCCTCCGCCAGCAGCCGCTCTTTCAGTTCCGCCACCGGCAGGTGCGGCAGCGCTTCCGCGAGTTTCAGCATCCGCTCCAGCGCCCAGAAGAGGTTGACGGCCGTCGGTCGCGCCGCCCCGATGCGATCCGCAACCTGCCTCATCTCGTGTAGGAAGGCGCCAGCGTCATTCGCATCGCGAGGGTCGCGTGTTTTGCGATCGTCGCGTGCGTTGCGAGCATCGCCGGGGTCGAAACCGCGCACGCCCAGCACCAGTCCCATCGCCGCGGCGATGCCGATGGCCGGCGCGCCGCGCACCGCCAGCCGGCGGATCGCGTCAATCACGGTGTCAACGTCGCGGCACTCGAGGATCTCCAACCGCGAGGGCAGCAGGGTCTGGTCGATGAGCGCGACGCAGCCGTCCAGCTCGCCGATCCACTCGATGGACTTGGGCGTGGACGTGCCGCCGCCCGCGACGACTGCGGAGTCGGCGACGCCGGAAACGCCCGTCTCGCTATCGACGCTGGCGCATGCTGGTGTGTCGCTGGCGGCCTTCACGCTTGCGCTCATGCCTTTGGGGGTTTCGACTGCGACGAGGCGCGCTTCGCCTGAAGCGCGGCGTTCTTCTGCTCGACGGCGGACGCCTGCTCGGCCTTGAAGCGGCGAAACGCCTCGCGCAGCGCCGGATCCCTCGCGCCGAGAATCTGCACCGCCAGCAGCGCCGCGTTCTTAGCGCCGGCCGCGCCGAGCGCCACGCCCGCCACGGGCACGCCCGGAGGCATCTGCACGGTGGACAGCAGCGCGTCCAACCCGCCCATCGCCCCGCCTTCCAGCGGCACGCCGATCACCGGCAGAACCGTGTTCGCCGCGATGGTCCCCGCCAGCGCCGCGCTCATCCCCGCCGCCGCGATGATCACCTCAAACCCCGCCGCCTCCGCCCCGGCCGCGAACTCATGCACCCGCCGCGGAGACCGGTGCGCGCTGGCGACTTCAACATGCGCCTCCACCCCGAACGCCCGAAGCTGCTCGGCGCACGACTCCATCACCGACCAGTCGGAATCGCTGCCCATCAATATGGCTACGCGTAGTGTCTTAGACATGCGGCAGATTCTAGGGCCTGCTGAAGGACTGGGTAGTGCCCTGTTGGTCCGGCCCTCCTCGGCATGAACGATGTGCCCAACTTGTCACGCCCGCGCAGGCGGGGGTCCATGGCGCTTCGCGGAAATGCTGGATTCCCGCCTGCGCGGGAATGACGCGCCGCCTGCCGCGACGCTTCAGCGGCGGGCGACTCCCGAGGGCAGAGCGTACGCCTGCCTCATCGCGGCTTTGCGGGAACATCCCCGCTTCTGGATTCCCCACTGCGTGAATCGTCGAAAGGCGCGTCTTCGACCCGATACTCCAGTACACGTGCATCGTCGAGCCGCTGCATTCCGCCGTCCAGGTGGTTGGAGCGTGAATCAACCTCAAATCCTTCAAGTTCGCGCTCGAATGCAAGCTTGGCTTCCCCGACGCCGCCAGCGTCGATACCGGGAAGAACCAGTATCTCCTGGTTTCTGGCGTGCCGTTTCTCGACCCAGACGGGCATGATCGCGCACATGCTCCCGACCGGAATGGCGGTGGAGCGCAAGTTGTAGAGCTGGAAAGTCGCCAGACTGCGCCCGTCCTCCAGAGGCTCAACCGACAGCAGGCGCAACACCGCGCAGCCCGCGTCGTACTCGACGACGCATTCCTTCAGGCCGTCGACGGTCTGAATGTCAGCCGCTTCCACGTTGAATCCCGTTGCGTATCTCCCCGAAGCCCGGTCGGCAACGACCGTGGCCTTCTGGCATTTCCCAACGCCCAGATACGCGAGCGCAATGGAGCCGTACAGCTTGCCATCGCCACTCTTGACCTGGAGCGTTCCCTTCTCGATGGTCCAAGGGGATGTATTCCGGATGTCGAACTTGAGCTTCAGGTCGCCGTTCGGGAGAAACGCAATACCACTGATGTTCACAGAAAAGAACGGCTTAGGAGCAGCGGGTGTCACCGGAGGCGCTTGCCTCGGCATTACGGGTGTACTGACAGGAAACACCCCCGCCCAATACTTGCGCGCCCGAGGCAGCCCAGAGGTGTAAATGAACAATACGCCGATGCCCGCCAGCCCAAGCCGCAGCAACCAGGAGCGGGCCGTCCGAGCGCGCTGAGTGTCCTCCCGGGGCTGCCCCTGCTGGATGGCGTGCACTGCGGCCAGAACATGGTAGAGCAACACGGCCCCCCTGAAGCTGAGGTTCCTCCAAGATTCAAACTCAAGCCTGGGCAGGAAGAACGGAGTGCCGCGCACCGATCCGATCGCCCACCACCAGACGACCGGAGCCAGACCGAGCCACAGCAGGCCGCGGATGGGCCTCGCCAGGTAGAAATGCCCCAGCCCGGGAATCAGAAAGGACAGCACGCCGGCCACGCCCGGTAAGGGGCGCGCCTCCTCCGCGTGCCGCTGAAACGCGCCGCACTCGGGGCAACGAGACTGCTCGGGCAGGCACGGGTGGAGGCAGTTGTGGCAGGGGCGCAGGCTCGGGTTCCTCGCCGCGCCCGCGTCGCTGGAAGATTGCGATTCCATCCGACATTCCGCCTGAATCGGGAAGCTCCACTCGCCGGCCCCACTCCGTTAGAAACCCCGCCTCGGCGAACGGTTGCAGGCGAGCGGAAAGTCGAACCAGACTCCAAGCGTGCGAGGACAACCGCATGACCCCGCGCTTGGAGCGCCGTGAAAACGGGTGGACGCGCCCGTCCACGCAAAGTCATGGACCAACCTCAGGCGCGCGCGTCAACCGCCCGCCCTTGGGCTACGGACAAGCGAACTCCGCTTCATCCACCGCCCCGCAGCTCCAAGTCGCCGTCGCCGCCCCGCTGTCACCCGCCGGGTGGTTGAATCTGGCGCGCCTGACCGGTGGTCGCGCTGCGGAGTTGACCCTTCGTACGTCAGAACGGATTCCGCGCGACCGCCACGTAGCCGTCATATGTGGAGTAGCTAAACAGCGCCTCCACCGGCGAGAAATCGAAGCCGTAGGTGCTGTTGCCGGTCTGCTCGTCGTACATCCGAATGAGCCTTCCGTCGGCGACGTTCCAGAAGCGAACTGTCGCGTCCAGACTCACTGCGCCCACGACTGAGCCGTCCGTCGAGAAGGCCACGGCTGAGGTTTCATCCGTAAAGCCCGTCATCGTGCGGATCACCGCGCCATCCTCAAATTTCCAGATGTGAACCGTGCCGTTCTGTCCGTCCCGCCCGCCCGTCGCCAGCAGCTTTCCATCCGGCGACCATGCAACCGTGTTGTCCCCGCCCGTGTCATCAAGCACCATCGACCAATCCGAAGTCCGCCGCACGCTGAGTCCCAGGGACATGTACGCGAGGTACTGACCGTCCGCTGAGAAATGGACCCATTCCACCGGCCAGCTTTCGTCGACATCCAAGACAAGGGCGCCATCCGATACGCGCAGCACCGTCAGGTAACCGTCAGCTCCAGCCGCGGCCAGCAAGCCCCCATCCGGTGAGAAGTCCACTCTCAAGATCAAGTTCGACCTACCGTGAAGCGTGACCGACCGGATCAGTGAACCATCGACGACGTTCCAGAACTTGACGGTGTGATCACGGGAGCCGGATGCCAGCATCGTGCCATCCGGCGAGAAGGCCACGCCATAGATCACGGCGTCGTGACCGGTGAATGTGCGGATCACGGACCCGTCCGTCGCCCGACGCAGCTTGATCACGTTGTCGGTGCCGCCTGAAGCCACCATCGATCCATCCGGCGAAAACGCCACGGCGCGGGCGCGCGGGTGATCGTGCGTGATCCACACCAGGTCCGGCGGACCTTCGTTGCCGCAATCGGTCGTATGGCTGAACCACGGGCACTCGAGAATGCCCAGCACGTGCTCGTAAGGTCCGACATCGGTGAAATCAGCCTTCGCCTTGCCTCGCTCGTTGACGCTGGCCGATTCCGTGCGCACGCCATCCAGCGTGAAATGCAGCGTCGTTCCCTGCGGAAGGTCGCTGGACAGCTTGGCCGTGATGTTGCGAACTTCACCCCCGTCGCCCCGGCACTCGCCGGAAATGCGGTTCACCCGGTTGCAGTCGAACTCTCCCGGCGACTCCGTCAGCGTGAGGGTGAACGGACCGGATTCGTTCATCGTTCCGTGTACGACGATGAAATACTCCACATCCTGTCGCGCCTCCCACTGCACGGTCGAGAGCACCCCGCACGTGTTGTTATCGCCCGTCACGCACACCGGCGTCTCACACGAGCCTTCATAAACGCTGATCTTGGTGTTGAAGCGCGCGCCGGCGCAGGTCTCCGCCTGAAGCCAGCCGCCGCTCCCCACCACCGAGTACCAGACGCTCGGCGCGATCACGGCCGCGCCCTGGGCGCATTCGTCCAGCAGGTCGATGTCGCCGCCGTGCGTCGTTCCCTCCGTGACCGAGGGGACTTGCAGCTCGACGCGGCCGGCGCACGCGTCGTTCTCCGGCGGACCGCACACATACTCGAAAGCGTACGCCCAGCCCTTGAGGTTGTCTTCATTTTCCCCCGGAGCGCCAACCACGAGAGTGTCGCCATACATGCATACGGATTGCCCGAAGGCGTGGAAGTCCGGCAGATCATCGCGCCACAGCTCGGCCTGCTCGATCCATGCTCCATTCTGCGGACCATAGACATAGGCTACATCGTTCTGGTAATCTCCAACCAGGAGCCTCTGACCGGAAAGTTGCAGCGCGTATCCGAAATGATCGATCGCGCCTTCGTCCGCGCGAGTCAGCTTGGTTTCTTGCGGCCAGGCGCCGGCATCGCGCTGAAACAGATACACCCAGCCGGAAATGGACGGCGTGCGGCTTGAAACGGCGGCGCAATCGCCGCTCAGGCTGACCGCGGTGCCGAACACCTTCGTGCCGGGCTCATCCGGAAACAGCTTGGCCTCCTGCACCCACTCGCTGCCTGAGAACCCAAACACATAGGCTGCGCCGGCATCTGAACCGACGGTGTCGTCGCTCCTGGCGCCCACGATGAGACGGTCCGTTGAGAGGGCGACGGAATTGCCGAACGATCCCGCAACGTCCGGCCGCAGCCGGGTCTCCTGCACCCACGCCGAGTCCTTGAACCGGAACACATACACCGCCCCCTCGTGGGATCTCGTCCCCGGCGCGCCGATCGCAATGCGATCGCCTTCGATGGACACGTAGCCGAAGTTGTCGTTTGCGTGGACGCCGTCGCCCAGGAGAACTGCCTGCTGCACCCACGCGCTCCCGTTGTACTCGAACACATACGCCAAGCCCGAGTTGTTCCCGCTTGCATCGGAATACGGCGCGCCGACGACGATGCGGTTGCCGGACAACGCCACGGACAGACCGAAATTCGCCTCAAACGAGGGGCCGCTCCCAAAGAGCTTGGAATGCTCGACCCAGCCCGCGCCATCCCGACGAAAGACGTGGACGGCCCCAGCATCGATGCCGTGATCGCTGTCTTCGCTCGCGCCAATGGCGGCCCACTGATCGGAGACAGCCATGGAAACGGCGAAGTTGCGGTCCGTTCCGTCCAGATGGAAGTCGGACGTTGGACACAGCACTTGCGCCCCGGCCTTGAAGCCGAACGCGGCGCACACCCCCATCGCCAAGCCCACGCATCCGTACTTTATGTTCATGGCTGATCCTCCCTCCGGAAAAGACAACCGAACGCGTGCCCCCGCGACCGCTGGGGCTGTAACAGGATACCAAACTCCAGCGCCTTGATTCAAGGCAATTCAACGTAGTGGAAGGCGCGATCAGGCGGGAGGGAGCCGGTCAATCGCCGGCATGTTCAATCTTGGATCATGGCGGAATCGCTGCCGGGAGTTTTGTCGAGGCGCGAATCACCTCGGCCCGCGAGATTCTGCGCACAGGATCAAGCCCGCGCTCTGGAAAAGATCCACCGGTCTCCGTCCCTGCGTCAAGAAGTTCTGCTCAAGGGCACGTGTATGCAGCCTCATCCACCACCCCGCAGCCCCATTGCGCCGATGCCACGCCCGTGTCACCCGCCGGTCGGTCGTTGAACTTGGCCTTGCCCTTGCCGCGGGAATTGATCGTGCCGGATTGCGAAGAGCCGTCGATGAGCGTGACGGTAAACGTGTCGCCAACGAGGGCATCGGCCAAGACGACTTTGAGCTGATTCACGCCGTTGCGGTCCTTGCAGACGCTCGATTTGATCCGCTCCTGCCCCGAACATGACGTGCCATAAACCCAGGTGTGACCGTCATACACATCCTCCTCCTCCACTTCGCCTCCAAAAAGCACCACGCGGCGACGGGCGCTGTCGTAGGCCATCGAGTGGTATTCTCGCGCCGGCGGCCCCGGGACGAGCACCTCTTTCCACTCGATCCCGTCCCACTCCCACGTCTCATCGTTATACCCGAATTCGTTCCAGCCGCCGAACAGGAGGATCCGTCCGCGCGCGGCGTCATAGACCATGTCGTGCCCGGTGCGTTTGGGTCCGGTTGAATTGAGAAACACCCAAGTCGAACCGTCCCACTCCCACGTATCGCCCTTGTATGTCGTGGTGATGCCGCCAAACATCACGACGCGCTGGCGCAGGCTGTCGTAAACCATCGTGTGATTGGTCCGCGCCTCCGTTCTGGTATCGCTGCGCATCTCCCAGTTCGCCCCGTCCCATTCCCAAGTTTCACGAGACTTCCCTTGATCGTCACGTCCGCCGAACATCACCACGCGACGCCGGGAGCTGTCATAAGCCATGGCGTGATAGCTCCGTGGGCTGGGACCGACGTTGGAACGCAGCGACCAAGTGTCGCCGTCCCATTCCCATGTCTCACTGCTGTGGCCGTTGGAATAACCGCCGAAGAGCACGGTGCGCTGGCGACGGCTATCGTACGCGAGTGCGTGTCCGGAGCGGGCGCTGGGGCCGGTCGTGGATCGCAACCACCATTGTGACCCGTCCCATTCCCAAGTCTCCCCGTCATCGTAGGGCAGTTGGCCACCGAACAACACCACCCTCCCGCGAACGCTGTCGTCCGCCATCGCGGAGTCGATGCGAGCGCACGGAGAAGAAGACGAACGCAAAGTCCAGGCGCTGCCGTCCCACTCCCAGACATGTGCATTGCGTTTCCGACGGTCAAAGCCGCCGATCATCAAAACGCGAGCGCGCGCCGTGTCGTACGCCAGCGCGTGGTAACCCTGGGCGGTTGGACCGACGGCCTCTCGCCGCTCCCACGCCGCTCCGTCCCACTCCCAAGTCTCGTTGTCGTACGATTCGCCGATCCCTCCGAAGAGCACCACGCGCAGGCGCTCGCCATCGTAGGTCATCGCGTGTGCTCTGCGCGGGCTGGGTCCGGCCACAATCCGCTGAACCCAGGCAGTGCCATCCCACTCCCACGTTTCGGAGCTTGTCGAGCCGTCGGCGAGCCATCCACCGAAGAGGACGGTGACGCCGCGAGCGCTGTCGTAGGCCAGAGCGTGCTGACGCCTCGGCGCGGGCCCGGTCGTCGCCTTCAACGACCATCGCGTGCCATCCCATTCCCAAGTCTCGCCATTGCTGCCATTGTTGTCACCTCCGCCGAACAGCACGGTGACGCCGCGAACGCTGTCATAGGCCATGGCATGGGCAGCTAGTCGGCTGGGTCCGCCCGCCGATCGCAGTTCCCATGCGTTGCCGTCCCATTCCCATGTTTCTCGGCTGAGTCCTGAGTCGGTGTCACCGCCGAACAGCACGACGCGTCCACGCGCGCTGTCGAAGGCCATCGCATGTTCCAAGCGCGGAGATGGGCCGGACTCGACGCGCAGCGTCCAGCTTCGGCCGTCCCATTCGAAGGTCTGCCCCACTTTGCCCTCTTCGGTGACGCCGCCAAACATGACCAGCCGCTGGCGGACACTGTCGTAGGCCATCGCGTGCATGTAGACAGGGAAGGGCTGCGGGCTGGCATCCCGCCACTTCATCTCATCCGCCCCAATGTAAGAACCGCCGTTGAGCATGACGAGCAGGAATGAAAAAACCGATGCAAATCGAAACCCGGTCATCGAATTCCTCCTTTTGATCTTGCCTGGCCCCCGTGGAGCCCCACATGGAATCGCGCCACGAGGCACCCATCAGGGCGGGCAGCCGCAAGCTGCCCCGCAGCCCCACTGCACCGATGCCACGGCACTGTCGCCCGGCGGCTTCACTCAGTGGGTGCGTGCCGCGGCGCTTGCTCTCGATCCGTCTCCCAAAGCCGCCTTCGCGCGCTGCGACGCGCAGGCCGGAATGGTCCGCAATATCGGGACGGCGGGTCTTGGGATTCCGGCATCGCAGGAACCGAAGTGGGATCATACCCGCCCTGCCCGGCGGAGTTCAAGGACTTTTCGCATGCACCCTCGTCGCAATGCCAACGGGCGCGGCACCGGGTTTTCGGGTCTCCGCGCCGCTGCATGAGCCCCTTCTTCCGCCAAGGGAATTCAGTCTCACGCAGAGACGCAAGACTCGCAGAGGTGAACTCACGGCCTTACACCGGAAACGCGCGGCACATGGCAAGCACTTCCCCGCGCACGGACTCCACCGCCTTCGCCGCTCCTTCAGATTTGAACACGCGGTCGATGGGGTCGTCGATCATGCGCCTTTCCGCCGGTCGTGGTGGCGGGTCTCGATGACTAACTCTCCCTTGAATTTGGGGCGTCGGCATGTGCGGCTCGGACTAGAAGTTGTTTACCAGTCGCTTAATGTCGATCCGCGGCTTTCCGAAGTTGACCAGCAGGCAAAGCTGCAGACCGGTCGCCTTCAGGTAGTTGAGGCACTGGGCGATGTGGATGTCATCCACGGTCTTGACCGCCTTCAGCTCCACGATCACCACCTTCTCCACGAGCAGATCGGCGTAGTAGTCGCCCACAACCTCGCCCCGCCAGACCACCGGGATCGCGTGTTGCTGAAGCACGGCGAGCCCCGTTCGGCGAAGCTCGTTGCGCAGCGCGTTCTCGTACACTTTCTCAAGAAACCCTGCCCCCAGGCCGTTGGCGACTTCGTAAGCGCAGCCGATGATCTTCTCGGTCAAGGCGTTGAGGTCATCAGCCGCAGATGCACGCGGATAAACGCTGATGTTGAGTTCATCATGCACATCTGCAAATCTGCGTTCATCTGCGTTCATCCGCGGTTCCTTTTGTCCTGGCCCCGGAGTCATCAGCCGCAGATGCACGCAAATAAACGCTGATGTTGAGTTCACCCTGTCCATCTGCAAACCTGCGTTCATCTGCCTTCATCCGCGGTTCCTTTTGTCCTGGCCCCGGAATCATCAGCCGCGGATGCACGCGGATAAACGCTGATGTTGAGTTCACCCTGTCCATCTGCAAACCTGCGTTCATCTGCCTTCATCCGCGGTTCCTCATGTCCTGGCCCTGGAATCATCAGCCGCGGATGCACGCGGATAAACACGGATGTTAAGTTCACCCTGTCCATCTCCAAATCTGCGTTCACCTGCGTTCATCCGCGGTTCCTCATGTCCTAGCCCCAGAATCATCAACCGCAGGTGCACGCGGATAAACGCTGATGGTGGATCGACTGTGATCCTCTTCAGCCCTGCGTGCATTCGCGTGCACCGCGGTTAAACCCGCGTGCCGAAGGTGCGATCGGATTAACCTAACGGAGTCCGAATTGTAGTAACGGGTGCGGGGCGATGCAAGCGCAGGATATCACAGAGTTTCTCACAAGGGAAAACTTCGGCACATGGCAAGCACCTCCGCGCGCACGGCCTCCACCGCCTTCGCCTCCCCTTCCGCCTTCAGCACGCGGTCAATCAGCCCCGCGATGGTGCGCATGTGATCCTCTTTCAGTCCGCGCGTGGTCAGCGCCGGTGTGCCGAGGCGCAGGCCGCTGGTCTCCACCGGCTTGCGCTCGTCGAAGGGGATCATGTTCTTGTTGGTGATGATGCCCGCGGATTCGAGCCATTTCTCCGCGGCCGCGCCGGTGACGTTGGGGTACGCCGGGCGCAGGTCCACGAGCATGAGGTGGTTGTCCGTGCCGCCGGAGACGATGCGGAAGCCGCGGCTTATCAGCGCCTCGGCGAGCGCCTTGGCGTTGCGGATGATCTGCTCCTGGTACGCGCGGAAATCTGGCTTGAGCGCCTCGGCGAACGCGACCGCCTTGGCGGCGATGCAGTGCATCAGCGGCCCGCCCTGCAGGCCCGGGAACACGCGCGAGTCGAGCTTCTTGGCGAACTCCTCCTTGCACATGGTCATGCCGCCGCGCGGACCGCGCAGCGTCTTGTGCGTCGTCGTGGTCACGAATCCCGCCGTCGGCACCGGCGACGGGTGCAGACCCACCGCCACCAGCCCGGCAATGTGCGCGATGTCGGCCATGTGCACCGCGCCGACCTCCGCGGCGATGCCGCTGAAGCGGTCGAAGTCGATGATGCGCGGGTACGCCGACGCGCCGGAGATGATGAGCTTCGGCTTGTGCTCGCGCGCCAGCCGCGCGATCTCGCCGTAGTCGAATCGCTCGGTCGCCCGGTCCACGCCGTAATGCACGACCTTGTAGAGCAGCCCGGTCATGTTGATCTTCATGCCGTGCGAAAGGTGCCCGCCGTGCGACAGATCGAGTGACAGGATCGTGTCACCCGGCTGCAGCACGGACAGGTAAACGGCCTCGTTGGCCTGGCTGCCGGAGTGCGGCTGGACGTTGACGTGGTCGCAGCCGAAGAGCTTTTTCGCGCGGGTCCGCGCGAGCTCCTCGACGGCGTCCATGTTGACGCAGCCGCCGTAGTAACGCTTGCCGGGGTAGCCCTCGGCATATTTGTTGGTGAAGACGGTGCCGAGCGCCTCGAGCACCGCCGTCGAGACGTGGTTCTCCGAGGCGATCAGCTCCAGCGTGTCCTGCTGACGCTTCACCTCGGCCTGCATGTGCGGCCAGATTTCGGGATCGACGCTTGCAATGGTCTGTTGTGATTGCATGGGCGCAGGGTAACGCGCGGGCGACCGGCTTCCAACCTGGCGGGCCGAACGCCGTGGAGCCTTGCGCAGAGCGGGGACATCCCGCCTTCGTGCACGGCGGGGACGGCGCGGGGAAGCTCGGGCGACGGGCGAGGTCTGAAATGAACAAGACCGCCGCAGGCGGCAGCCCGCGGCGGTCTGAAGCATTCAATCAATCCAGCGTTTCGAGACCCGCGTTTGCCGGGAAGTCTCTAGTCGTGCACGAACCGTCCGCCGATCTTCTCATGCACCTCGACGGAGTTGGAGATGACCAGTTGCTTGTTGTACACGCGGATCTTGCCCTTGCCGCCGAAGGTGTCCCATGTGGTCGAGGCGATGGTGTCCTCGATCACCGCGCGAAGCGCATCCAGCGCGGGATTGGCGGCCTGGAACTCGTTGTTCGTGTTTTCGCCCTCGTCGTCGCCGCCCTGACCGCCGCCGGCGAAGAGCTGCACGGAGCCGCCGCCCTGGCCTCCGCCCTGTTGCGCGCTCTGGATGTCGATGTCCGGGGCGCCGCGGAAATCCGGAATTCGCACCAGGATGTCCGTCACGTCGTACACCTTGACCTGGAAGTTCTCTTCATGACTGAAGTCGTTCTTGGTCGAGATGCGCAGCGTATTGCCGGTGCCTTGGAACGTGACGGATGAACGAGTCAAGTCGCCTTCGCGCAGCCATTCCATTGCGGCGCCGAGCACCTCACGAACGGTGGTGTCGCGCAGCCGCACGGTCACGCCGGTGTCGCGGTTGATGCCCTCGATCTCCATCGCCTTCCAGTGGGGCACCACGTTGATCGCGCCCTGCTTGGCCAGCCAGTCCACGACTTCCTCGAACGGCATGTCCTGAAAGTCCACGTCATCGACGTGCTGATTCAGCACCGACAGGAGCACCGTGCTCTCCCCGCCGCGCGGAACGGGAGGCTTCGGCGCAGGTTCTTCGCGCGTGGATTGGGCCAACGCCAGCGGAGCGACCAGCCCGATCAGCACCATGCACAGAATTGACTTTTTCATCGAAAGATCCCTCGTCAACAATCGACGGCGTTTCAGCGAACGCTCGACCGGCGGCCTCCAGGCCCCGGAACCGACTCGCGGATGAATGATCGCACAAGCGCCTTCTCGGCGGAAGCGCGGCTACCCGAGAGAGTATATGCGAGGCTATGGGACGATTCCAGACACGCGCTGCGGGCTTTGGCGAGGAAATGTCACTTAAAGTGAGGCTTCAAGGTGCGTCGGCGGCACGCGGGCGCTTGTGCCGCTTAGGGGCGGTTGCTGCCGCGCGCGGAGGCGACGTCCGGTTCCGCAGACGGACACGCCTGCGAGCTTTCACAGGCGCAGTCGGCCATCTGGATCATCGAGTTGATGCACCACCGCGCGCACCACAGATACGTCTGCTCACCCTGCGACCAGGCCACCACGGAAAGGCGATTCTCCGGATCGGAGTTGCAGACGTAGTACGTGCGGCTGCCGACGCGCACGAAATCCGTCGGGCGCAGGTCGCAGCCGCGCTGCAATGTGAAAATCGAAAGCAGGTCGCCCGTGGCGGAGGCGCGATACATCGCGTGTGCGGCGGGCGTGCCGCGCACTTCGCAGTGCTGCGCGCCGACGAACTCAAACCCGTGCGTCGCCAGATTCGGCGCCAAGACCGCCAACCCCAGCTTGCCGCCGAGCACGCGGCCCGCTTCGACGGGCGAGCGCGGCAGCGCGAGGTCAACGTGTTTCGACGGTTCCGCCGCGCCGGCGAGGTGCATCGCGCGCAGATCGGACACCTGTCGCCCCGCAACGAAGCTGCCGGCGTTTTGCACCGGCGGCGTGCGCTGAGGCCAGTATCGCCACGTCGCAACCGCCAGCAAGATGGCGGCGGCAAGCCCCAACGCGCGCAGCCGACGTGCCGGGGAGGCCGGCTGCCGCACGGAAGCCGCGGTTGCCTCGCTGCCCGGCGGCGCGGTCGGATCGCCGCTGGCATGCGTTTCACCGCTCGGCACATCTGACAGACCCAGAGTGCGCAGGATTCGGAGACGCACGGCCGGCGGCGCTTCTTCATGGCGGAAGGTCGAGGCGAGCGACCGCTTCAGCGCGTGAATGCCGTCCACGCCGCGGGTGCACTGCGGGCACATTTTCAGGTGATCGAGCGCGTCGAGATTGCGCACGGTGTCCAGCTCGCCGTCGGCGAAAGCGCCCGCGAATTTTCTGAACTCCATGCAGGTCATGTCCCGACCCTTCCCATGCGCACGTTTCGCTCGCGCGCATACTCGGCCAGCTCGCGCCCGAGGATCTGCCGCGCGCGATAGAGCCGGCTCATCACCGTCCCCACCGGGCATCCGCAAACGTGGGCGATCTCCCGGTAGCTCAGCTCCTCCACCGCCCACAACAGCAGGACCGCCCGGTAGTCCGGCTGCAACGCCGCGACGGCGGCCTTAAGCTCCTGGTCATAACGGTCCCAGTCGATGCTCTCGACGCGCCCGTCATCCTGTTCTTCGGCCCATTCCTCGCCGGCGTGGAGGAGGTCCACGTCCTCCATGAGCGTCGGCTCACGGCGGTGGCGGTCCTGCGCGGTGTAGAAGACGTTGTACAGGATGCGCAGCAGCCAGGGCTTGATGCCGTACTCGCGCAGCTCGAAGGACTCGAACGCCCGGTAAGCACGGATGAACGTCTCCTGCACGAGGTCGTCCGCCCCGGTCTGGTTGCCCGACAGGCGACGCGCGAGGCGGTACACCGCGTCCATCTGCGGCAGGGCAAGGCGCTCGAACCGCTTTTTCTGTGCGTGTTTCAGCATGAAGACCATGATAGTCGTTCGACGCCGATTTTGCAGCCCCTGTCAGCCGCATCGCCAACCTGAGAAACCAGAGTTCGCGGACGCCCTCCAGTGCAAAGTCGGCTCGGTCGGGCTTTTATTCCAGCGAACTTCGCGGTCCTGGCCCAGACCGGACCCGCCCTGATGACGCCCGTGAGCGAGTTGTTACGCCGTCCGTGAGGGCTATAATCGACCGATGAACACGGAGGCGAACGCTGGGCCCGCGGGTTGTTTTCAAGGTGCCTTGCCCGCCCTGTGGAACTCGACGGCCGAATGAAACCGAACCCCGAACAGCCGACCTGCATCTCGTTGATCCTCTGCGACACGATCTACCGCGATGAGACCACGAAGAAGCTCATCATCGTCGGGACGTTCAATCGAGTCACCGCGCCGGCCTTGCCCACCGTCGTGCCGAAGCTGACGTTCCTCTTCACCCTGACCAACCTGAACGGGGATTACGAATTGCGGTTGCGGATTGAGCATGAGAAAAGCGGCCAGGCCGTGGCGCAGGTCAGGGGGCGACTTTCCGTGACGGATCCCCTCGGGACCGTCGATGGGCATCTGGAGCTGAACAACGTCCAGTTCAAAGACGGCGGGAAACACTGGATCATCCTGGAGGCGGACGGCGCGATCCTGAGTCAACGACCGTTTTGGATCGTGCCGCCGCCCAGCTCGACGGCGGGCTTCGGAGCCGCACCATGACCATCGCCTTGCCGAACTACAGCAGACCGCAAGCGATGAACTGGGGGAAGACCGCGGAAACCCTCACGCCGCAAACCGTGTCGTCGGCGGACTTCCGGCTGGTGACCCATGCGCCCGACACCTATCTCGAAGAGGATCAGCTCCGACGGCTCATCGAGCAGACCAGTCCTTCCGCGGAGGAGCTGAAATCTTGGGCGCGGGATCCTCGCAACCATCCACCTCAAGAGTGGTGGGACAACGAGGAGAGTCCCTTTACGGTCGATGGTTGATCGCCCGGCCCGGACGACCGGTCCATGAGGAACATCGTTCAAGGCTCCATTGTCTGGGCGGAGGCCGCCGACGCTCGCGGTCATGCGAAACGGCGACCGCTCCTCATCCTCACGCCGACCTCGGAAATCCTCCTCGACGCGCCGATCCAGGCGGCCTGCATCACGACGACGTTTACGGATCCCCCGGCGCCGGCTCTGGTGGAACTTCCCTGGCACCCGCGCCGACATCCGATCACCGGCTTGACCCGACCAAGCGCCGTCGTCTGCTCATGGCTTGTTGAACTTCGACCCAGCCAGGTGATCGACGTTGCGGGAATCGCGCCGACGCGAACTCTGTTGGAAATCCTGCGGACCGTGCGCGCCTGCAATTCCCCGCCGCAGACTTGAGCTTCCGCACGTGGCGCTGCGCCGTAGCTGCCGACAAGGCCGACGCGATTCTCAGGCGTCGTCGGTGCGGCGTGGTTCATCCAGCGCCCGCAGGTATCGGAAGTCGAAGATCCCGGCATCGTGCCCGTCCGACCATTGAAGCACGATGGCGTAGTTGCCGGCGAGGTTGGCGCCGGTGACGCGCGGCGTGGGCTGGCCCGGCTTGATGTTGAGGATCGGCAGGAGCGTGCGTTCCTCGCGCTGCGTCCGGCACGTGGCGCACGGGCAGTGGCGGCGGAGCAGGCCGAGCTGAAAGGCCGAGGTCGCGCCGTCCTTCCACTTCACGGTGAGCGTCTGGTCCTCCAGCTTGAGCTTCAGGTCGATTGGCGTGACGCGGTCTTCGACGAAGGACGTCTTGCGGACGGCTTCGTCGAGGCGCTGCGTGGATGTCGGATCATCGGGCGACAAGCTCTCCCTCCAGGAGGCGCGCTTTCTGGCGGAACATGCGGACGACGCCGACTTCGGCGCGCGACCCGCTCTGCACTTCCTCCAGCAGCGAGCCGATCTGCTCCAGCCCGCGCACGCGATACGGACCCAGCGTATAAAGCAGGTCGCCGGGCTGCAAACCCGCCTGCGAGGCCGGGCTGTTCGGCTCCACCTCCGTCAGCACCACGCCCTCGTTGCGCGACCACCCGAGTTGGCGCGCGGCTTTTTCGGAGAGCGCGTCCACGCGGATGCCGTAGAGCCGCAGGGCGAGGTCGCGCCCGTCGAGCTTGGGCGCGGCCTCCAGATGGAGCTTCGCGGTGAGCGTCTTGCCGTCGCGGGCGTAGGTCAGCTCGACTTCGTCGCCGGGCTTGTGCTCCAACATGCCCATGTAGAAATCCGCGCCGCTGCGGATGGGGCGCGATCCGAGGCTCTGGAGCATGTCGCCGGCGGAAAGTCCCGCGCGCGAGGCGGGCGTGTCCGCGCGGACTTGCATGACGCGCGGCTCCGCGGCGTCCACGCGCACGCCGACGCGCGTGCGACGCACCTTCTCCAGGTCCAGCAGGTCCGGCAGGAGCTTCTTAAGCTGATCCACCGGAATGGCGAAGCCGATGTTCTGCGCGTCGGTGCGGATGGCCGTGTTCACGCCGATCAGCTCGCCGAGGATGTTCAGCAGCGGTCCGCCGGAGTTCCCCGGGTTGATGCCCGCGTCGGTCTGGATCACGTCGCCGTACATGACTCGTCCGTTGAAGTCGAGGTCGCGGTGCAGCGCGCTGACGATGCCGGTGGTGACGGTGTTCTGCATGCCGACCGGGTTGCCGATGGCGAGGGTCGTCTCGCCCACCATGAGGTCGTCGCTGCGCCCGAGGGGAATCGTCTTCAGCGGCTGCCGCGCGTCGATCTTCAGCACAGCGAGGTCGCGCGCCGCGTCGCGCGCCACGATCTCCGCCGGGTACTTCGAGCCGTCGGCAAAGCTGACTTCGAGGTCCGCGCCCTGAGCGGCCACGTGCGCGTTGGTGACGACATATCCGTCCTCGTGAATGACGAAGCCGCTGCCGATGCTGGTGCGCTGCGTGGTCAGCGGGCGGCGGGGCAGGTTGAACATCTCCTCCATCGGCAGCGCGCCCCAGCGTGAGACCTGGATCGTCTCGCTCGCCGTGATGTTGACCACCGCGTCGCGCGCCTTTTCGTAGGCTTCAACGACCGGGGTGCGCCGCGCCGCCCGTGCGTCCAGCGCGGAAGGTCGATCCTGTGCGACCAGAAGGGACAACGAAATCAAGACCGTGAGCATGCCGAGTATCCTCCCATGCCGAGGCGCGAACGGACCGGAGCGCAACCCACAGCCTCGGCTGAATGAACGATGCCTGCCTGCATCGCGCGAATTGTAGGTGCCTGCGGGGAAGTGGACGACAGGCGGCGGCGTGGCCTGTCAGGGGGCAGACCGGAGGCGGCCTGCGAGGCAGGGATGATACACGCCTGAAACATGCGCGCGTCTGGATGCCCGCAGCCGGCTCACGAAGCTGCTCTCGCCATTGGGGGACCGGCATTCCAGCCGGTCAGGCGGACCTATACCACTTTGACATCAAACATAGAGTAATTGTATCCTTGCCCACCGTCGCAAGGAGGGCAAGCGATGGCGAGGCGGCCGCAGGTCAAGACGGGGTTGTCGGAAGTGGAGCTTTTGGAATGGACGCGCCAGGCGACGACGCCCGCGGAATGCCGAATGCGTCCGGCGGTGTGGATCACGACCTTGCACGGCTGGCCCGCGCAC
>CAZGJA010000144.1:0-84363 GCA_964526695.1 uncultured Phycisphaeraceae bacterium | reverse complement strand
TCGGATTGTTCAGCCTCGTAAGCCTGATCTTCGCCCGCGCCATGGAGGGGCGGCCCGCTGCTACGCCGGGCACGCCGTGGTACGCCAAGAAAGAGCCGGCCTTAAGCGATGCGATCACCGCCGTCCGCCGAACATGCTGGGGAAATGTTTGGAAAGGGTCGCTCGAACGTGCGGTTGTGACAAAACTCCCAACCCGATTACGCTTGATGCTGTTAGATCACCTCAGCCGGGCTGCCTGACGCCCGGAAAAAAGGGCAAAAGTTGAGGTCAGGAGACGTCTTGCAGGCACAGGGCGTTGCAGGCTCAGGGCGTTGCAGGTTCAGCGCGGTCAAGGGGCTGCGCGCCGGAGTCGCATGGAGACCCAGCTCCCCGCAATCGCCCGCAGCCGCACCGCCGTTATAATGCGCCCATGGAGAAGGACATCGCTCGCATCCTCATCTCGCGCGAACAGCTCGACCGGCGCATCCGCGAGCTGGCCGGCGAGATTGTCGCGTCGTACACGGCGCTCGACGGACACCTGACCATCGTCACGATCCTCAACGGCGCGATCATCTTCCTGGCGGATCTGATCCGCCACATGCCGGTGAAGATGCGGCTGGAGTTGATCACCGTCTCCTCGTACCCCGGCAAGGCCACGGAGTCCGTCGAGGCGCGGCTGACGCGCGACATCGCCGCAGACGTGCGGGGGCAGGACGTGCTGATCGTGGATGACATCCTCGATACGGGAAAGACCATCCGCCTCGTGCGGTCGGAACTCGCGCGGCGCGGGCCGCGCAGCATCAAGGCCGCCACGCTGCTCCGCAAGCCGAACAAGGCCCCGCGCGACGTGGCGGTCGAGTTCGTCGGGTTCGACATCGAGGACGAATTCGTCGTCGGCTACGGGATGGACTACGACAATCACTACCGCAACCTGCCGTACATCGCCGTGCTGACGCAGGAGGCGCGGTAGCCTGCTCGCGGAAACCGGGGATATACTGTGCGGATGAAAGATCTGGCGCAGGTGAGTCCCGTGGTCATCGCCGGGGGCAGCGGCTTCCTGGGCCTCTCACTGGCAACGCACCTCACCGACGGCGGCGCCAAGGTCGTTCTTCTCTCTCGCAACGCGCCGACAGTCTCCGGGCCGTGGCGGCATGTGTCGTGGGATGCCCGCACCCTGGGCGACTGGAGTCGTGAACTTGACGGCGCGGGAGGGCTGGTCAATCTCGTCGGCCGCACCGTGGACTGCATCAAGACGCCCGACCATCAGGACGAAATCCTCCGCTCGCGCGTGGAGGCGACGCGCGTCCTGGGTTCCGCGATGCGCCGCGTCGCCTCGCCTCCGCCCGTGTGGGTGCAGATGAGCACGGCGCACATCTACGGCGACCCTCCCGAAGTGCTCTGCACCGAGGATTCGCCCTTCGGAGTCGGGTTCGCACCGACCATCGGTCGCGCGTGGGAAGCGGCGTTCCACGAGAGCGTGCTGCCGGCGCAGCGACGGGTGGTGCTGCGGACGAGCTTCGTGATCGGGCGTGATCGAGGCGCCGGCGGCGGCGCGCTGGCCCGGCTTCGGACGCTGGCGCGGCTCGGACTGGGCGGAACCGTGGGCTGCGGCGCGCAGGGCATGAGCTGGATCCACGAGGCCGACATGAATCGCCTCTTCGAGTGCGCCCTGACGGACACGACGATGGAAGGCGCCTACATCGCCACCGCGCCGAACCCGCTCCCGCAGCACGCGTTCATGCGCGAGCTGCGCAAGGCCATGGGCGTGCGCATCGGCCTGCCCGCGTTCGCGTGGATGGTCCGCCTTGCCGCGCCGTTGCTGCTTCGCACCGATCCGGAGCTGGCGCTGTACGGGCGCTATCTGGTTTCGCAACGGCTGCGGGAGCGGGGGTTTCAGTTTCGATTCCCCCACCTTTCGGACGCCTTGGCCGAACTGTTCGCTCCGAAGCGATGAGGCGCACGTATGTCGCCGCGCGCCAAGGAACGCGCCGCGCAAGCGGGTTGCGCCGCGTAGCACGGATTCTCAGCAGCGGATCCGTGGGTCGCGCATCAACATGACCTTCTCGAACCCGCCATGGCCAGGCGAGTACGCCAGGCCATGCCACCCAACCTCCACCGAGGTTTGCCTGCTGATCCCGCATCGCTTATGAAACCCGCGTGACCCTTTCGATTCGAGGCGTCACTGATGATTCGGAGCATCTCGCGCTCGCCCGGCGGATCGACGACCTCTCGGGGGGGGTGATCCACGTCGGCGGGCTGTGGGGATCCTCTGCGCCCATGACGGCCGCGCTGCTCGCGCGGCACTCGACGCGGATCGTCCTCTACGTCACGGCCCACCTGGAGGAAGCCGATCAAGCGCTCGACGACGCCGAGTTGTTCGCCGGCGCCCCGTGCATGTTGTTCCCCGCGTGGGAAGCTCGACCGGGCGAAGGCGCGGGCGGAGCGGAGATCGAGGCCGAACGCCTGCGCGTCCTGACGCTGATTGACGGCGCAGGGGATGACGGGACCGAGCCGGGACGGCTTTATCGCGCGGCGTCCACTCCCACGCGGACCGGTGCGGCGCGAGCCGCTTTCCTGATCGTCGCGCCGATCCAGGCGCTGATGCAGCCGACGCCCCCGCGCAGCGCCCTGCGCGCGTCGGCGCGCGTGCTGGCCGTCGGCGACGAGGCCGATCCCCTGGACCTGCTCTCGTGGTGCGTCGATCACGGATACGAGCGGCTGGACCTGGTCGAATCGCCGGGCGACGCGGCGCAGCGCGGCGACATTTTCGACGTCTTCCCGCCCGGCGAGCCGGGACCGATCCGCGTACAGTTGCTCGGCGACCACGTTGAATCCATCCGCCGCTTCGACGTCGGCACGCAGCGCTCCGGGGAGGCGCTGTCGATGCTCACGCTCACGGCCATGAAAGCCGCCGCGTCGCCGGATCTGGGCGTCGCCGACTTCATCTCCTACCTGCCGCCGGGCGCCGTCGTCGTGCTCGACAACCCCTCAGAGATCGGGGAAC
This sequence comes from uncultured Phycisphaeraceae bacterium, assembly GCA_964526695.1. Taxonomy (GTDB): domain Bacteria; phylum Planctomycetota; class Phycisphaerae; order UBA1845; family UBA1845; genus JABWBH01. The sequence goes on along the minus strand of CAZGJA010000144.1, from coordinate 81,380 downwards.
TGGCGCAAACCTATCTGCGACGCCTCGAAGAAGGCGGCAACGCGCCCGGCGTGTTTCCGGTTGAGGACGTGTTCGCGGCCATGCAGCGCCTGCCGCAGGTGCATCTTTCGCGCTTCGGCAGCGCGGCCGTGCGCGGCGAGACGACGGTCGATTTCGGCGTGCGGTCCGTGTCTCGGTTTGAGGGCAAGTCCGAGGATGCGGTGGCCGAGCTGCTGCGGCTGGCGCAGACGCGGCGCATCCACGTCGTGTGCGAGAATGAAGGCGAGCGGGATCGCCTGCGCGAGCTGCTCGCCGGGCACGCGAGCGAGTCGAAAGGCGCGGGCGCGTCGGCGGGCGCGATCGAGCTGCACCTGGGGCGGATGCACCGCGGCTTCGAATGGACGCGGGCATCGGCGATGGTCCTCCCGCATCACGAGATCTTCCACCGCTATCAGCATCGCCGCCGCCTGCGCCGCGTCCACACGGGCCGAGCGATCGAGTCCTGGGTCGAGCTGAAGTCCGGCGAATACGTCGTCCACGCCACGCACGGCATCGCGCTGTTCACCGGTATGGAGACGATGCGCAAGGGCGACTCGGCCAAGCTCGAGGAATTCCTCGTGCTCGAGTTCGCCGAGGGCGCCAAGCTCTTCGTGCCCACGTCGCAAGTCGATCTGGTCCAGAAATACATCGGCGCCGGCGGAAACAAGCCCACGCTCTCGACGCTGGGCGGCAAACGCTGGAAGAAGACCAAGGAGCGCGTCGCCGCCGCCGTCGAGGACATGGCCGATTCGCTGCTCCGCCTTCAGGCGATGCGCACGGCCGCGGAAGGCACGGCCTACCCCGCGGACACGCCGTGGCAGCGCGAGTTCGAGAACGCCTTCCCCTACGAGGAAACGGAGGACCAGACCGTCGTCGCGCGCGAGATGAAGGACGACCTCTGCCGCCCGCGACCGATGGACCGCCTCGTCTGCGGCGACGTCGGTTACGGCAAGACGGAGCTGGCCATGCGCGCGGCCTTCAAGGTCGTCGAGCACGGGCGACAGGTGGCGGTGCTGGTGCCGACGACGATCCTGGCGGAGCAGCACTACGAGACGTTTCGCGAGCGCTTCGCCGACTACCCGTTCGTCGTGGGTTGCCTGTCGCGCTTCCGCACGGGCGGCGAGCAGAAGAAGCTGATCGAGGCGGCGCGCAAGGGGCACGTGGACGTGGTCATCGGCACGCACCGCCTGCTGAGCAAGGACGTGGGCTTCGCCGATCTGGGGATGGTGGTCATCGACGAGGAGCAGCGCTTCGGCGTCGAGCACAAGGAGCGACTCAAGCAGCTCCGCGAGACGGTGGACGTCGTCACGCTCTCCGCCACGCCCATCCCGCGCACGCTGCACATGGCCATGACCGGGCTGCGCGACATCAGCACGCTCCAGACGCCTCCGATGGACCGCCGCAGCATCGCCACGCAGGTCGTGCCGTTCTCCGACAGCCTCGTGCGCGACGCCGTGCTGCGCGAGCTCAACCGCGAAGGGCAGGTGTTCTTCGTGCACAACTACGTCCGCTCCATCCACGCCATGGCCGACCGCGTGCGCGCCATCGTGCCCGACGCGCGCGTCCTCTACGGCCACGGTCAGATGCACGAGCACGAGCTGGAGGACGTGATGTTCCGCTTCGCGCACCGCGAGGCCGACGTGCTGGTGTGCACCACGATCATCGAGAGCGGCATCGACATTCCCTCGGCGAACACGATCTTCATCAATCACGCGGACCGCTTCGGGCTGGCGGACCTGCACCAGCTTCGCGGGCGCGTGGGGCGGTCGAAGCACCGGGGATATTGCTACCTGCTGCTGCCGCAGGACAAGCCGATCAAGCCCAAGGCGGTCAAGCGGCTGAAAGCCATCGAGGAGTTCAGCGACCTCGGCGCGGGCTTCCGCATCGCTATGCGCGACCTGGAAATCCGCGGCGCGGGCAACCTCCTCGGCGCCGAGCAGAGCGGGCACATCGCGGCCGTGGGGTACGATCTGTACTGCAAGATGCTGGAGCAAACGGTGCGCCGGATGAAGAACGAGCCGGAGCCCATGCCGCCGCCGGTGCACCTGGAGCTGGAGGTCGTCGCGCACATTCCCGAGTCGTACATCGCCTCCGAGCGGGCGCGGATCGAGGCGTATCGGCGCATCGCGTCCTGCCCGACGCTGCCGGATCTGCAGCAGCTCGAGCGCGACCTGGCGGACGCCTTCGGTCCGCCGCCGAAGGAAGTCACGCAACTGCTGGAACTCGTCGAGCTTCGCGTTCGCGCCGCGGGCTTCGGCATCCGCTCGATCATCCTGCGCCGCCCGGACGTCGTGTTCACCATCGGGAGGATGTCCGCGGCGCAGCCCGTGTTCGAGGACGCGCCGGGCACGGTGCGCATGCCCGACGCGGAGACGGTCCACCTGCGCCTGCCGCCGAAATACCTGGAGCCGGGAACGTTGACGCCCGTGCTGCGCCGGATGATGGTCAAAGCCGCGGCCCGCGCGTCGGGGGAACTGGTGCGCCAATGACCACGGGTTTAGCGGCATCGCGCTCGCCTTCTCCGGACTGGAACGCCGTCCAGTTTCCGGTCGGCTGTCCGCGCTGCGGCACGGATCTTCGAGGGCAGTCAGATGCGACGTGCCCGAAATGCGCGCTGGCGTTCGACTGGGCGGACCTTGTTCCCGTGGACGAGCTGAAGTGCGCGACGTGCGGATACCGGCTGTTCGGCCTGACGGAAACCCGCTGCCCGGAGTGCGGTGCGCCGTTCACCTGGTCGGATGCGCTGCTGGACTGGCACTGTCGCCAGCTCTCCATCGTGGAATACTGGTGGAAGAGCCGCTTCCTGCGGTCGTCGTACCGGACCTGGCGCATGACGCTGCGGCCGGGAAAGCTCTGGCAAACCATCGGCCTGCACCATGTGCCGCGGCTCAAGCCGCTGTTCGGGTTCGTTGTGCTCAGCTTGGCTTGGAGCTGGCTCGGGTGGATGGCGTGTGATCTGATCGGTCAAATCGTTGAGGCCATCTACGAGTGGCGGATGTTCGCGCCATCGGTATCGCTTTCGGATACCCTCTTCACGGCGCTGAGCAGTTTGAAAATCGAGCTGACCTGGGAACCGCAAGTTGTCTTGTTTCTCGTCGCATGGATGGGGGCACTTTGCCTGTCCCTTATGTTGTTCACCCAATCCATGCGCCGATTGGGACTCAAGCTGCACCATCTTGTGCGCGTCTGGGCGTACAGCTTCACGCCGTGGCTTCCTTTTACATTCATGATCCACTCCTGCGGCATCAGCCTCCAATTCGGCGCTGCCATGTATTCAGGGTGGATCCCGAATGTTGCGGGCTGGTGCATGGGGTTCTGCCAGTTGTGGTACCTGCTCAGCACGACTTGGTCCATTCGGCAGGGGCTGGCCCATTACATCGGGATGCGCCACGCCTTGGCCGTGGCCATTTCCGTGCAGTTGATCGCCATCATGGCGGCCATGTTCGCCTCGCTCGTGCCTGAGCTCTGGCGCTCGATGTGAAAAAGAACGTGGCGCACTTGCCAAAGCGACTGGCCTGCCGCGAGGATGCCCGGCCCGACCTTTCGGGGAGCCTGCGGGGACCATGAACATCGTCTGCATATCCAACCCGGTCTCCGGTCGTCGCCATGCGGATGAGCGGCTGGAGGAAATTCGCCGGCGGATCGAAGCGAGCGGCGAGACGTTTCACTGGCTTGCGACGCAGCGCGCCGGTCATGCGGCCGAGCTGGCGGCGGGAGCGCGCGACGCGGACGCGATCCTGGTGGCCGGCGGTGATGGAACCCTCTGCGACGTGATCAACGGACTGGCCGGGCGTCGCACGCCGCTGGCGGTGCTGGCGACCGGGACGGAGAACATTCTCGCCAAGGAGTTCCGCTGCGCGTCCGATCCGGACGGCGTGGTGCGGACGCTGCTGCGCGGCGTGGCGACGGACCTCGACGTGGGGCTGGCCAACGGGCGGCGATTTCTGATCGTCGCGGGCGTGGGGTTCGACGCGGAGATTGTCCGTCGGCTTGTGGAGCGGCGCCGCGGACACATCACGCACGTCAGCTACGCCGGTCCGCTGTGGGATACGCTCGTGCATCATCGCTTCCCGCACCTGCGCGTCGAAGTGGACGGTCGAACGGTGTTCGACGAGCCGGGGTTCGTGTTCATCGGCAACCTGCCGCGATACTCGATGGGCCTGCGCATCCTCGGGCGGGCGTCGTTCTGCGACGGACGACTCGACGTCTGCGCATTCCCCTGCCGCTCGCGGCTGAAGCTGTGCATGCACGCGGCCGACATTCTTTGGCGCCGTCACATGGACCGCGAAGGCGTTGCGTACGCCAGCGGCCGGTCGATTCAGATCACGTCGGCGGATGAAACGCCGGTCGAGACGGACGGAGAGTATTTCGGAACACTGCCCCTGACGTGCGGCGTTTCAGACCGGGAAGCGTGCATCCTGATCGACCCGGAAGTTCAGATCGACGACGGCCAGTTCGCCGGGTAGTTCGTCGGGTAGTTCGTCGGGTACTTCGTCGGGTACTTCGTCGCTCCGCGACGAGAGCGTTGGGTACTTCGTCGCTCCGCGACGAGTCCGCCGCGCCGAGAACGCACCAGAAGCCCGCCTCCCCGAAGCCCCGTCACCCGCCGCCAGTTCAGCATCATCCCTAGCCAGCCTGTGGTGAAAGGCGACGCTCGTCATTCCCGCGCAGGCGGGAATCCAGCCTATTGCTTGCGAGGAGGCAAGAAGCCAGCGGTTTGGCCGGGCGGACTGGACCCCCGCCTGCGCGGGGGTGACGGTCCCAAGGCCCAGTTTCGAGTCATACGACAGCCCAAACGCGCTACCGCGTGCTCTCCGAAGGGATGTACGAGAAGTCGATGAGAAACGGCTCGGGCCCGAGATCGTTGAACTCGAATCGAACGATCAGCAGCGCATTGCACGGAAAGTCCGACCCGATCAGAAACGCCTTCGCCGGGGCGAAGCCCTGGTCCGGCTCGTCGTCGCCGTCTTCGCCGATCGCCCCCGAGGAGAAGCCCACGCCCTCGATCAGCGCGGCGGCCTCCAGATCAGCCGCATCGTTGTTCGCCTCAACGAGATCGAGCAGTCCCTGCGTGCCGATGCTGATCGCGCGGGCGCACGGCAGCTCGATGATCGCGCTGCTCGACCCGCCTTCGAGAATCGACCCCGACGCGTTGACGGCGAACTGCACGAACTCGGGATTTGTGTCCTTGTCCGCCGGGTCGTACACGCCGGCGGTGAAGATCGCGCGGTGCGGCGTGTTGTTGATGAACAGCACGCGAACCGTCCCGCGCTCGCCGACCGTGTCGCCCCCCAGCGAGGCCGCTCCGTTGAGCCATCCGCCCGCCGCGCACCCGCCCGCAAGGAGTGCGAACAAGCTCAACATCGCCCCGCACGCAGGCGACTTCTCGACCGCAACGAGCACGGATTTCTTTCGCCTGGTCTGACCGCGCAAGGCTAATCGACGGGTTTGTGTCATGCCTGCGCATTATCGACCGGAGGCGTCGTTTAATAAAGCCGCCGCCGCGCCGAATCCATGATCCTGCGGATCAGCTCGATGTAGGGCATCCCCACGGCCGTGCAGAGGATGGGCAGGTCCGAGTGCGACGGGTGCAGGCCCGCCAGCGGGTTGAGTTCGAGCACGTTCATGCGTCCATCCGCGCTGCACCGCAGATCGACGCGCCCGCCGTCGCGGCAGTTCAGCCCGCGCCAGGCATCGAGGGCGATACGCTCCGCCTCGCGCGCTGAACCGGCGTCAGCCAGCGGGTAGCCGATGACCGTCTCGCAATGCTCCTTGTTGTGATACGTGTGCCCGAACGGCTCCGCGCCTTCCTTGAGCACGACTTCCAGCGTGCCGACCGCGACGGCCTCCGCCCCCGTGCCGGTGACGCCGACGGTGAACTCGCGCCCGGAGAGGAATGGCTCCACGAGCACCGGCTGCTTGAACGTCCGCAGCAGGTCGCCGCACTTGGCGCGAAGCTGATCCGGCCCGTCGATCTTCGAGCGCACGTCGATGCCCTTGGCCGTGCCTTCCGCGATCGGCTTGGCAAACAGCGGATACGGCAGCCGCACGCGGTCCACGTCAGCCTCGCACGTCACGACGGCGAAGTCGCTGGTCGGCACGCCGAGGTCGCGAAGCACACGCTTGGTCAGCGCCTTATCGAGCGTCAGCGCCAGCACCAGCGGATCGGAGAAGGTGTAAGGGATGTCGTAGGCGTCCAGCAGGGCGGGCACCTGCGCCTCGCGCGCCACGCCGCGCAGCCCCTCGGCCACGTTGAAGACGATGTCCCACCGCTCCCCGGCCACGAGCCGCCGCGCCAGCTCGCGGATGTGCCCGATGCGGGTTGTCTTGGTGCCCAGCTCGCGCAGCGCGCCGTCGAGGGCGTCGATCGTGTCCGGGCGATCGAACTCGGCCGTCTCCTCCTGCGAGTACCCCATCGCCAGGTAGTCGTCGCGCAAATCGTACGTCAGTCCAACCGTCAGCCGCGTGCTCATGACTCCCTGTCGCTCCGTGAAGGCGCCAACCAATCTGAACCCGGCGCGATCCTACGGCAGGGCGGCAACCGGGGAAACTCCGCGAGACCTCAGGCGCCGCCGAGGTGTGCCCCTGTTTCCTGGCAGGAGATTGAACGCGACTGCAGCCCCTGCTCACCCTCGCCGCCGCTATCGAAGCGGCGGTTCGCACGTTTGTTTGCAGAGCGCTGCCCGGAAACTCGGATCCAGCCGGAACATCTCTGAACTCGGATGGATACGCCGATGGGTCTGCTCCCCGAAGGGGAACCACGTGAATAGTCGTGGGTGAAACCCACGGTCAGCGTGGCCCCTCGCCATTCGACCCTGGCGGCGGGGTCGCACCCCCGGCTCTCGTGTGCATCCGGCCATCCGGGCCCACGTACAACCCCTCGCGGCGTTGGATTCAATCGAGCCGGCTCCAGTGGGCATCGCCGACGGCTATTGACGTAGATCCCCTGCGGGGATCGAGCCGACGCGCACAAGGATCGGGCGGACGCGCACCACGATCGGGCGGCGCCTCGCGGAGATCAAGCCTGCCGCCCGTGGCGATCGAGCCGACTGCCACAAACCGAAATCGAAGGTCGGGCCTCGATCGACATTGAAATGCCCGGATTCCCGGCCAGACCCGGCCTGCGGAGCGGAGCCTGCAATGGCTGGCAGTCTCGAATGTCCATGACCGGCAGATCCTCCGCAAGAGACGCACCAAGGGTCTCCTGCGAGCCACCGTGGCGCTCACCAGATCAAGCGCGCATGGCCGGCGTTCGCGGCGGTCTCGGCGCGCCGCACTCGGGGCAGCGATCGGCAACCAGTCGACGCAGGCTGTAGCCGCAGTTCGTGCAGCGCCGCAGGCGTGCGAGGATGTTGCGCACTTCCGCGTTCTCCAGCCCCGCCATGCGCTTCAAGACAAGTGGGGGGACGATCGCGACGAAGATAAACCCAAAAATGTAATTCCAGTACGCACCGCCAAACTTCGCGGAAACCGCGCGTTCGCATATCGCGAGCACGATCGGAGCGCCGATTAGCAGCCCAAGGAGCTTCATCACTGCGCCCAGTCGCCAGATGCGGTTGGCGCGCCACCTCGCCTTGCGGCGGATCTTCCGTTCCAACTCCTCATCATCAAGCCCGAAGAGTTCGAGTGGGTCATTCATGGGGGACGTTCACATTCAATGCTCAACCGCCGGCGCAGTGGCAGTCCGACGCGGCGGTGTCGGCGCGCCGCATTCGGGGCAGCGGTCGGCGGCCAGTCGGCGCAGACTGTAGCCGCAGGACGTGCAGCGCTTCAAGCGCGCCAAGATGCGACGAGTTTCCTCAGCTTCCAGGGCGGCATGCTTCTTGCTGAACGGAAACCAGGCGAGTCCGCAACAGCCACCATGAATCAGACCGGAAGGGATTGCCGAAATGTTCGGGGTAAGCCACTCCTTGAGTATGGCCGCAAAGAAACTCACCAAGGCGAGGAAGAGGATTCCTGAACGGACCACCTTGCGAAACTGCTTCGTCCGCCGCGCCTGCCGACGCGCGCTGAGCCGAATCCTGCGTTCGAGCCGCGCGTCAACCAAGCCATGGAGTTCGAGCCTTTCGCTCATGCCACCATCAGCCGCCCATGCACGACCTCGCCCATGATTCGAGCGGTCGCGTCGATCTGCTCGGCGGACACGTCGAGATGCGTGACGGCGCGGATGGTCTGCGGGCCCACGGGGAGCATCCAGACGTGCATGGCCTTGAAGGCGTCGCACAGCGTCTGCGCCGTCGCCAGGGCGGGATCGACGTCGAAGAACAGGATGTTGGTCTGGACTTTCTTCGCGTCGACCTTCAGCCCCGGCAGCGCGCTCAGCGCCGTCGCGAGACGTTTGGCGTTGCGGTGGTCCTCTGCGAGCCGCTCGACGTGGTGATCCAGCGCGTAGAGCGCCGCGGCCGCGAGGATGCCCGCCTGGCGCATGCCGCCGCCGAACATTTTTCGGAAACGGTGGACCCGGCGGATGATCTCGGCGCTGCCCGCGACGATCGAGCCGACCGGCGCGCCCAGTCCCTTGGAAAAGCACATCGAAACCGTGTCGAACGGCCTCGCCCACTCAGCGACGCCGATGCCCGAAGCGGCGGCGGCGTTCCACAGCCGCGCGCCGTCGAGGTGCATGCGCAGACCGGCCTCGACGGCGACCGCCGCAATCCCGCGGATGGCGTCCGGCGACCAGATCGTCCCCCCGCCCTTGTTGTGCGTGTTCTCGATCACCACCAGGCGCGACCGCGGGAAATGAGAATTGCCCGGTCGCAGCGCCGCACGCACGTCGTCGGCCGTGAACATCCCGCCCTCGCCGCGCAGCAGCCGCAGCGAGCAGCCGGATAGCGCGCAGGGCGCGCCGCCCTCATAAAAGTAGAAGTGCGAATGCTCGTGCCCGATGATCTCGTCGCCCGGCTCGGTATGCGCGCGGATGGACGTCTGGTTGCCCATCGAGCCGGACGGCACGAACAGCGCCGCCTCCTTGCCCGTCAGGCGCGCGATCCGCTCCTGAAGCCGGTTGACCGTCGGATCATCGCCGAACACATCGTCACCCACCTCCGCCTCGGCCATCGCCCTCCGCATGCCGGGCGTGGGCCGGGTGACGGTGTCGCTGCGCAAGTCAATCGGGAATTTCAGGTCCATATGCAATCCCTTAATGGAGCCAAGCCGAAGGCGATTTCGGATTTTGGATTTTGGATTTCGGATTTGAGTTAAGAGTATCTAAGATTTGGCATCTGAGATTTGAGATTTGAGATCTGCGATTCTTCATTGCAAACCTCTAACCATCGGGGCGTATTACTCTCCGCCCGTCTGAATGTTGCGCCATAAACACCCATCAAAGACTCTAAGCCTCGACCGCTGACCGCAAGACTCTCAGCGGCTGGCTCTGATTCTGCACAGGTTGGAAACCTGTGCTACAGCCACCGGTTGGAAACCGGTGCCATAGGCGGTTTCGCAGTACCTGCAAAATCCGCAATCCGCAATCCCAAATCCCAAACCCCAATCCGCAATCCCAAACCGCAATCCGAAATCCGCAATCCCAAATCCGAAATTCCCTTTAGTTGCACGTCACCGTCTGCGTGAACTGCGTGCACTCGACGAGGAACACCGTATGCCCGCCCGTCTGGCCGGTCCACTTCACTCGGCCCTTGCCGCGGTCGTTGATGGTCAGGGTCTTGCGGTCGCCGTTGTTGTCCACATGCAAGACCGTGCCCGCCGCCAGTGTCGAGGACACCTTGGCTTTCAACCGTCCGCTGGCGCAGGTGACGGCGTAATTGCTGATGCGATTGCACTCCACGCCTTCGCACTCGTCGGGGATGCGGTTGTGGTTGGCGTCGCTGCTGTTGCCGGAGGCGATGTCGTCGCCGTCGTGAATGCCGTTGCCGTTGCAGTCCACGGCGATGCGCATGTAATAAACGTCCTGCTCATTGTTGAACGTCGCCGCATACGCCAGGTTTCCGCCGAGGTCGTCGGAGATCATGTGGTAATAATCGCCGATCTTATTCTGCTGAGGCCAGCCGACGCTGGAATCCCAGATGGGTCCGGTGGCCTCGTTGGGGGCCCAGGTCGCGCCGCCGTCGGTGGAGTAGGAGTAGAACGTCTGGCAGCGAAACGTGTTGCCGGTGTTGCGCGTGTCGTTCCAGACGGCGTCGATGCGCCCGCTCGGCGCGACGGACATCGTGCCGAACCACTGCCACGCCGTCGTGCTGCTGTCGTCGTTGACCTTCACCGGACTGCTCCAGTTCGTCCCGCCGTTGGTGCTGCGGACGAAGAAGACGTTGGCCGGGTCCGAGCCGGACGGATCCAGCGAAGAGAGCATGTACAGGTTGCCGTTTCGCGGGCCGCCGGAGTTGTCGATGCCGACCCAGAGCTGCCCGCCGAGTCCGTCCGGGTTGGGTCCGCCGCCGAAGAGCACGGTCCCGCCCATGTTCACGCCGCCGTTGACGGAGGAGAAGCTGGGATTCTGGTTGGGGTCATCCGCGTTGGTGGAGCGATCGACCATGAACGTGGAGAAGCCGTCGCTGCCCACGACGTACAGATCGCCGTTCGCCGCCACCGCCAGCGTGCCCCAAACCGGCGAGTTCGGCAGCGTGATCGGGTTGAGGTAAGACGTGCCGCCGTTGGTGGAGCGCGTGAAAATACGATCGCCGCAGCAGCCCGCGGCCGTGCTCCAACTGATGTAGATGTGTCCGTCGCCCATCTGTCCGCGCGTGTCGATCGTCATCCACGCCTTGTCGCCGCCCTGCGCCGCGATGGCCGAGCCGAACGTCACCCCGCCATCCGTCGAGCGGAACATGTCGCACAGGAAGGTGTTCTTGAGACTGTAGTAGAAGATCGTGCCGGCGCTGTTCGCCCCAAGCACGGGGTCGCTGCGGAACGTGCCGTTGGTCAGCACGCCGGGAAACGTCCACGTCTGCCCGCCGTCGGTGGAGTAGCCGCGACCGGCCTCGCGGAAGTTGCTGCCCACGCTGTCGAACTGCCTCCAGCCGATGACGATGCGATCCGGGTTCGTCGGGTCGATGGCGAGGGACGGCTCGTTGCCCGCGTCGCCGACGATGTTGTCGCCCTGGGAATTGACGTTGACCTGAACGGTGGTGTACCGGCCATTGGCGTACTCGAAGCGCATGGCGGGCGAGACGAAGGTTTCATCCACCTCCTCCGCCGGCCCCATGTCTGCCTCCTCATGCGGCTTGACCCGCGGGTCGAACGGCGGCCCTTCCTGCGCGGACGCATCGCCCTGCGTCTCCTGCGCCCGCACTGCGGCGATGCCCAAACCCGAAACCAGCGCGACGACCACGATCGCGCGACGAACGTCCTCCCACGTGAGCCTCATGGTGCATCCCCCTTTGCTTGACCACGGCGAAACGATCGCACAAGCCCCCCGCCTGTGCGCCCCTGTCTGCTAGTATAGCGAGATGAAGGTCGCCGTTCGAGACGGGTGAGGCAGGACGCAGGGCGATGCCGGGGTCGAAACGGGGTCGAACCGGAACGCCGCTCGTGAATCCCGGTCAAACGGAATAGGATGCCCTCGTCGTCTTCAGCAGGCGGCGGTTTTCACGGTCTGACCGGAGGGGTGTGCATGAGTTTCGAGAGCCGGGGAGAAGCAGTGGTCGGCGCGCATCTTGTGTCGGACCTCAAGACGGTCTACCGCGTGCTCCATGCGCACCTCGGCGAGCACACGGAGCTGATGGACACCGACTTCCTGATCGAGCTTCAGACCTTTCTCCAGCGACAGGCCGCGGCGGAGGGCGTGGACGTCAGCCACCACGGCGCGTGGGACGCCTGGCTGGGGAACGCGGATGCGACTCCCTGCGAGGATCGGCTGCCCCATCGTCGCGTGATCGATCCGTAGGCGCGGCCGGGATTGCCGCGGCGAAGGCGAACATCCGCGGCATCGCTCGGCCGTTCGTCGAGACGCCACTCGCCACGCCCGCTCGGTCGGCGGATTTACGCCGACGCGGCATCCGCGCTGCGAACAGACTGCCAGATGCGCTCGATCGCCTGCACGGCGTCGCGCGTGACCGACTGGATGGAGGCGACCTGCTTCTCGATGTTCGAGGTCGCGCCGGCCGTCTGCTGCGCGAGACTCTTGACTTCGTTGGCCACGACGGTGAAGCCGCGACCCGCTTCGCCGACGCGGGCGGCTTCGATCATGGCGTTCAGCGCCAGCAGGTTCGTGCGATGGGCGACCTGGCTGATGACGCGAACCACGTCGCCGATCTGCTTGGAGGCGTCCTCCAGCCCGGCGACGACGTTCATCGTGCTTTGGAACTCGGTCTCGAGCTGCGACCGCTTCGCCTCCGCTTCCTTGAGACGCTGCGCCTGCGCGCCCATGCTCTCGGTGGCAGTGTTGATCGACTTGGCCGCCCGCCGAAACGTGCCCAACATGCCCGTCAGCAACACGCGCCGGAAGAAGCGTCCCTGGCTGGCGTACTCCAGCGACGCGGTCGCCTCGCGAACGAACGCGTCGGTCATGTCCAGCAGATGATTGATGCCGTGAAGGAGGTCGGCCAAATCCCCGTCCGCGTCGATGCGCAGGATGCGCGATTCAAGATCCCCCTGCGCCGCGGCTCGACAGACGCGAGCGGCCTCGCGGATCCACTCGTTGACGTGGGCATGGTCGGTGCTCCGATCCCCTGCGTTCGACGGCTCGAGCGCGGCGGGTCGAGCTTCCAACCCCGATGATTTCAAGCCCGTTCGAGGCGTAGCCAACAGCAATTCGCTCATGGTTTGGGATTCCAGGAAATGCGCCCGGGGTTGCGTGGAAAGCACGAGTCGCGCGGCTCGGGTGGTTGCAGCCGATCACAGCGAGAACACGAATTCCTCGTACGTGGTCCGCTGGTCCTTGAGGAGGCCAAGCAGCTTAGGCAGCGAGGCGGCGATGGCGTCCTTGGGGTTGGCGTGCTTGTGTTCCTCGTTGAGCAGCAGTTGATACACGCCCTTGACCTTCTCAACGGCCCGCGGCTGCGGCAGGCGACGGCTCGAATGGTAGGAGGTGATCTGCCCGTGCTCGTCGAACGTGGGCGTCACATGAGCGAACACCCAGTAGTGGTCCCCGGTTTTGGCCCGGTTGATCACATACGCGAAGATTTCCTTCCCCGTCTGGATGGTGTCCCAGAGCACCTTGAACACGCAGCGGGGCATGTCCGGGTGCCGGATCAGGTTGTGCGGCTTCCCGAGGATTTCGTCCTCGCCGTATTGCGCGACGCGTAGGAAGACCTCGTTGGCGTATGTGATCCGCCCCTTGGGGTCCGTCTTGCTGACGATGATCTCGTCTTCGCCGAACGTGCGTTCCCTGCCGGTCAGGTGAGTGGGCTGCGCGGACATCGATGCCTCCACAGACCGAGCGCGTTTCTACGAAGCACCCCCCGGCCCGAGCCTGTTATGCCGGGTATCGGCGCGGCTCGTGCCCGACTTGACAGCCACATGTGCATAATCCATTTCGCGGACCGGGCTTGCGGGAGATCGCGCACGGTGCGAAATCTCACGCAGCGCGAAAGCGGGCAGAGATCGCCGCAGGGCCACGCTTCCCAGAATAGCGGAAGGAAGAGCCTTCATCTGCGGTCTAAGAACGACGGGGGTCCGCAATCGGAGCAACAAAGAATCCCAGGCCCGAGTCGAATACTCAACCCGGACCTGGGAGGGAGAGAGAGCTTGATTGTCGCCGTCATCCTCAGGCCCGATCGCCCACGGATGTCGAGCGCTCCGATTCTAAACTGAGACTTGCTCCGACTGCAAGAGCTTTCTTGAAATCTCCCTGATGCGTCTTTGCAACCCCGGCGACAGGCCTCCGTTGGCTCGCGCCCGTAGGGGTGAAGCCACGGAGGCTCACAAGGGGTAGGATGTGCGTGCTCGATATCGACGCGGGGCGGGTCGTGGCCGAGCGGCGAACTTCGAAGCCGCAGGCGGGGAATCGAACATGGCGCACATTCTGGTGGTCGAGGACGAGCAGATTCTGGCCAAGAACCTCGCGGACGCGCTGCGCTACGCCGGGCACGACGTCTCGGTGCACGGCAGCGCGGAACCCGTGGCCGACAAGCTCGACGAGATCAACCCCGACCTCGCGCTGGTGGACCTCCGCCTGCCCGGCATGAGCGGACTCGACCTGCTGCACCAGTGGCGCGCCAAAGGCGCGCGAACGCCCGTGTGCATCATGACCGCGCACGGCAACATCGAGACGGCCGTCGAGGCGATGAAGGCCGGCGCGGATGACTTCCTCACCAAGCCCATCGACCTCAAAGAGCTGGCCCTTGTCGTCGCCAAGCTGCTTCAGCATCAGCGCGTGGTGGACAGTCTCGACTACTTCAAGAGCCGCGAACGCGCCACCAGCGGGGTGGCGACGCTCCTGGGCCCCTCTCCCCAGATGGAGGAGATTCGCGGAAAGGTCACGCGACTGGCGAGATCAACCGCCATCGCCGGCGAGTTTCCGCCCAGCGTCCTCATCACCGGCGAGACCGGCACGGGAAAGGATCTCCTCGCCCGGGCGATCCATTATGAAGGCCCGCGAGCGGCCATGCCGTTCGTCCATGTCAATTGCACGGCCGTCCCTGACGAGCTGTTCGAGGCGGAGCTGTTTGGGCACGTGAAGGGCGCCTTCACCAGCGCACAGTCCACGAAGAAGGGGTTGATGGAGATCGCCGACGGGGGGACGATTTTCTTCGACGAGATCGGGCACATGAAGACGTCGCTGCAGTCCAAGCTGCTGACGGCGCTGGAGCATCGCACCCTCCGCCCGGTCGGCGGGACCAAGGAGCGGAAGGTCAACGTCCATGTCATCTCGGCCACGAACCGCGACCTGCAAACCGCCATCGACATCGGCGAGTTTCGCAGCGATCTGTTTCACCGCCTCCGCGTAGTGCCCATCGAGATGCCGCCGCTGCGCGGACGCGCGGAGGACATAAAGCTCCTCGCCCTTTACTTCCTGGACATGTACCGCTCACGCTTCGGCAGCCTCGCGGACCGCCTCTGCGAGGAAGCGATGGAGATGCTCCAGGAGCACGACTGGCCCGGCAACGTGCGCGAGCTCTCGCATCTGATGGAGAACGTCGTGCTGATGTCCGACTCCGCGGTGATCCAGCCCCAGCACCTGCCGCTTACGCCCGCGCGTACGCAGGCCAAGATGGAGCTGGAGCTTCAGCCGTCCGCGCAGCGCCTCGTCATCGACTTCGACTCCGGCAAGCCCGTGCTCGAAGATCTGGAGTATCAGGTCATCAAGGCCGCACTGGAATACAGCGGCCGCAACCTCAGCCGCGCCGCGCGCATGCTCGGCATCACGCGGGACGCCGTGCGCTATCGGGTGAATCGCTACGAAGGCGAGAAGCCAGAGTGAGCCGGTGCGCTTGGTCATTTCGAAGGGCGATGAAATGAAACTCCCCCGGACCGCCGTGAAGGCGCGTCCGGGGGAGAAAGTGCTCAGGCTGAGATCCTGAAGTCGCGCGATTACTTCTGCTTGGTCATGTCCATGACCGTCACGCCTTCCGGCGCCTTGAACACAAACCGGTCCGCCGCCAGCGACGCGCCCAGCTTCACGTCCGTCGTCAGCATCACCGACGACTGCTTGCCCTTCGCGTCGAAGCTGATCATCCGCACCGACATGCCGTTCTTCTTGCTGAACGACGCCTGCATCTTGCCCACGGTCGCCCCCGGGCTTTTCGGCGACGCCTCAATCACGTAGCAGTCGTCGCCCTCGACCTTGGCGTCCGGCAGCACCTTCAGGTCGTAGTCCTTCTTCCACATCGCAAACATGCTCTTCACGTCGCCCACCGTGTTCGGGTCCACCGCGGCCTTCATCGCCGACTTCTGCCCGCTCATGTCCATGACCGTGTACACGAAGTCGCCGTCGCAGATGATCTGCGTCGTGCCATCCATCTTGATCTCCTGCCCGGCCATCTTGGTGACGGAGTTCATCTTCATGTCCATGCGCATGAGGATCTTGTCGCCCTTGCGCATCCACTCCATTGTGCCTTCGGTGTGCGCCTTCGAGCTGCCGCTGTCCCCCATGTCCATGTCCGTGTCGGTCTTCACCTTCGCGCTGTACGAGGTCATCTTGGTGTACGCCTCGGTCAGCTTCTTCTCGATCTCCTCCACCGTCTCGCCCATCGCCGTCACCGCGCCCGCGCCGAGAAACAGCCCCGCGCCCATCAGCCAACCCATGCGACGAATCATTCGCTCATCTCCAGAAAGGATGCTCATCAGTCGAATCCCCCTCGGACGCTCCGAAAAGGGAAGTGGTCATCCTAACTCCAGCTCCGCCGGGAGTCGAGACGCAGCCGGACACGGGCGCTGGATTCCCGCCTGCGCGGGAATGACGAGATCCGAGTCTCCATCCGACTCCGGTGCGCAACGCGTTGCTCGTTTTGAGGTTGGGCGAGTGGGTGGCACGGTCTGGCGTATTCGCCAGGCCGTGGAGGGTGAGCAACCCGCCTGCGCTGCGACCCCACATGGGTCCGCTGCTGCGGACGCGTGCCACTCGGGCGTTCGGTAACGCGTAACATGTGGTTGCCCCGGGCCGGCAGAGTCCCATTGCGGTAGCGCACCCGGTCGTGAACATCCGTGACAAAGGCTCCTGCCCGGACGATCATCTCGGACGCGGGTCGCCTATGCACTATCCCTGCAAGATGCAAGATGTTCTTTGGCCGGCGCGACGCCGAGAGCTTCCCCGCCACCTATGGAATGCCACTCGCCCGGCACGTCTGATCTGGTGGATGCTCGCCGCGTCGAGCCTGGTCGGCGTCATCGCATGGAACAACCGCGCGTCGCTGTTCATCCTCGTATCCGGTTGCCTCGCTCCACTCGCGGCTCGATGCGTGGCCAAGCGCCGCATCCGCTCAGTGGTGCGATCTGCTGCAAGGCAAGGCTGGCGATGCTGCCTGAACTGCGGGTATTCGCTGCGCCGGCTGCCCGGCGAACATCAATGTCCGGAATGCGGCGAACCCTACGAGGCGGAAGATCTTGCACGACGATGGACGATGTTCGCGGACATGGTGGAGTGGCACTGGCGGGGAGAAGTCGAAGAAGGCGAATCGCCTCATTCGGAGTGAACCTCCTGCCGCAGCCGAGTGCGGCGTTGCCATCCGCGCAGACAGACGGCGGCAGACCCCAGGAATGGGCATTCGCATCGTCACCGCCGCGCAGGCGTGGGTCCGGGGCGCGCCGCCAGACCGCTGGATTCCCGCCTGCGCGGGAATGACGGGATGCGCCTCTCACTGAAGTTGCCACGCGACAGCCGTCACCAGGCGCCGTCGCGGAAGAACTGCGAGGGGCGCGAGGAAAGCACCTCCGCGTGCCCCGCGCCGGCATCGGCGGCATGGACGGCGAGAGCGGCGGACCAGAAGCGGTCGGCGTGACCCTGATCGCTGCGCGGGGCCGAGAGGTGCAGCGCGCCGGAGGCGCTGACGCCGCGCTCGACGCTGTGGAAGTCGCTTCGGATGCGCGGATCCTCCGGCAGGATGATGCGTCGCTCCTCGATCACGCGGCGCAGACCCAGCGCGAGCTGCGACTTGAGCATCGGCGTGAACGTCACCGCCTCGACGCGATGCTCGCCGAACGCGCGAACGGCCTCCTCCGCCAGCGCCATGCCCACGCCTCCCGCGTCGATGCAGCAACGTCGCACGCGTGGCAATCGCAACAGTTCGGACAAGACGGAGAACTGCATTGCAAACGGCACCCCGGCCAGCTCCATCAGCCCGACGGTTCGGTAACATGGTTGAGCTTCGCCGCAGGTCGTCGGCAACCCACCCGCCGCCCGGTCCGAGGCCCCCGCCGTCGCAGTCCATGCCCCAATCGTCCGCGTCTCCGCCGCCAGCACCCACATCACCGTCAGGTCGCGCTTGCGCCCCACGTCCACGCCGACGGCCAGATCCTGCCGCAGGTCGGCAAGCTGCGAAGCCCGCGTGGCCGGAATGCACGCCGCATCCTCGCACGCTGCGATCTGCGCAAACGTGAGAAACGCCGTGGCCTCGTCGAGAAATTCGCAAAGAAATTCCTGGCGGAACAACTCCTCGTCGCCCATCGCGCGACGCACGTCGTCCACGTTCACCTGCAAACCCTGCTGAACGGCCTGCGGCAGGGTCACGATCGAGTGTGAGAACCGCTGGTTGAGCGACAGGTCGTAGAAGACGTTCCCGCGACCGCGCGGCGTGGAAGCGACGTCCAGCTCGCCGTCGCCGCGCAGCAGGGTCGGAAAGAGCGCCGCCCAGATGTCGCGGTCTTGTGCGTGCATGGCGAACTCATCGAGCAGCACGTCGCCG
Organism: uncultured Phycisphaeraceae bacterium; assembly: GCA_964526695.1. GTDB lineage: Bacteria > Planctomycetota > Phycisphaerae > UBA1845 > UBA1845 > JABWBH01. Next base: position 63,126 of record CAZGJA010000144.1, on the reverse strand, counting down.
GTGAATCCGCGGGCGGTCTGAGGCTGCGCCGGCAGGCCGATGATCCGCGCGCCGCCGGGCAGAACGATCTCCATCCGCCGCACGCGCAGGCCGTCAAAGGCATCGCCCTCATGGAAGTCCGCGGCAACCCTCAGCGCCTGGCAATGCTGCCGGGCCTTGTCCATCAGCTCGCGGCACTGACGCTCCCCGGCGGAGAGGAAGATCTGATTTCGACGGCGCACAAGCCCGCGCAGCACGCGGCGCAGCGACTTGGTGAAGCTCTTCCCCGTCTGCCGCGCCCAGCAGTTCCAGCGGAAGCGCGCGGGCGACTCGACGTCCACTCGTTGGTAGTCAAGCAAGGGCACGATCGCGCGAGGCTCGGCGGGGACCGATCGCGCCGGTTCGGAGGTTGAGTCCAGCTTTGAGCCCGGCGGATGTGACGACATGGCGCGGCGTTCCTCTGCCGGCAAGAACACATCCAGCGCTCAGGCTCACGCAAAGCCGGTGGGAAGGAGGCCCGCGGGACGCAATCACCGTGCCCGATCAGCAAGGCTGGATATGTCTCGCGCAGGGGCGCAAAGAGCGCGGAGGCGGGAAATCTGAGGCGCCCACTCCGATACGCGCGGGAATACCGAGCGCGCGGGATCAACGTGAAAACCAAGGCGCAAGAAAACACCCTCTTCTTCCCTGCGTTCTCTGCGCCTCCGCGCGAGCCTTCCTCCTTCTTCTCAATCCCGCGGCGCTGCGCGAGATGGTGCTCGCCGCGGCGAGGAAGGCTCGCTGCCGGAAGTCAGTACGCCGGGAAGTACCAGTCCGACTCGATCATCACGTGCGGACGGCGGACTTCGCAGTGGCCGTCGTAGAACGCCTGGCTGATGCCGCTGGGGTGGCGCATGTCGGCGGCGACGCGCGGAAAGCTGCCCCGCGGAAGCTGCGACCCCTTGAACACATCGTGGAACACGTAGAGGCGATACTGCTGCTGCGGCTCGAAGCCGGAGGGAAGGAAGCGGTTGGCTTCCGTGTTGTACACGATTCCGGCGGGGTTCTTGATCTCCGAGAGCAGTTCGGCCGGGTCGCGCGGCGGGTTGTCGGCCCGCCACTTGCCCTTCGTGTTCGGGTCGTCGCGCTGGTTGTCGCCGGTGGTGTGCGTGTACTGCTTGGGGAAGCCGTTGACGACGAAATCCAGCGCCTGCTCTTCGAGGAGGGATCCCGTGCCGGGGTCGAAGTTTCCTCGGGGAAGTCCGGGCACTGAAGATACTCCAGCTTGATGAACTGGTCGGCCAGTCGTTTAGCGGGGTCCACCGGCGGTCCGATCATCCCCACCAGGAACGCGGCCCAGGGCAACTCGTTCTGATCCCCGCTGATGTCTTTCGGGAGAAAGTCGTTGTACTCGTTGCCGTAGATGGCCAGTCCGTGCCCGACGCTGCGGAGGCGCGACGTGCATTGCACCGATCGCGCCTGGCGCCGGGACTTCTGCAACGACGGCAGGAGAATCGAGATCAGCAGGGCGATGATCGCGATGACCACGAGCAGCTCGATCAGCGTAAAGCCCTTGGCCGGGCGGGCGCCAATGTGTGTGCGAACCATGACTGCCTCCTCGAAGTCCGATCAGGAGAGCCCCCGGTGCCCGGAAGGGCATCATACCGAAAACCCCGTTGCCGGGTCAATGCAATCAAACGCTCCACGGGACCACGAATGCCTCGACAAGAAACGACCTCCCGTGCACGCAGAGGGTGGCAGGGTCTGGCGTACTCGCCAGGCCGCCGACGATAACGCGCGAAACCTCGTTCCCGCGCGGGCAGGCCACGTGGCTCGTCGCGAAACGACGAACGACCCCCGTCATTCCCGCGCAGGCGGGAATCCAGCGCCTGGGGGATGCGCTCTGGACCCCCGGCGGCGCGGGCGGTGACGCAGCGGACACTCAGTTCCGAGTTCTGACGCAGCTTCCTACGACCGCAGGCCGACCGCTCGAAGCACATCGTCACTATAGACGATCCCCAGCGCCACCGCCGCCCAGAGCAGGATTGATGCGCGCAGACCCGCGTCTTTGAGAATGATGTCCGTGGGGCCGGCGAATATTCCCAGCTCCGTGATCATGGCGTAGCGGAAGACCCCGTAGAACACGATCGGCAGGGTGTAGAACATGAGGTGCTTGTCGAAGGGCGACGGGCCTCTGTCCATGGTGTAGAGCAGGAAGGTGATGACGGCGATGCCGGCGCTGACGGTGATGAGGTGGTTGAGCAGGTCCGGCGTGTAGCGAATCAGCGTCGGGCGGTGACCCAGCGCCTCCTCGTCGCTGCCCAGCATGGTCACTTCGCATCGCCGTTTGCCGAAGCCCAGGAACAGGCACAGCGTGAACATGCAGGCCACGAGCCATTCCGACGTGGCGACGCCGACCGCTTGAGAACCCGCCCACGCGCGGAGGACGAACCCGGTGGCGATGATGATGACGTCGAGCAGGATGCGGTGCTTGAGTCCTAGCGAATACGCCAGCGTGAGGATGAAGTACGCCGCAACGATCATGACGACGCCGCGCCCCAGCAGCCCGCCCGCCAACCCGAGCGAAGCGGTTATCAGTCCTCCTGCAAGCACCAGCGCCGATGTCGGCCGGATCGCGCCTCGCGCCACGGGGCGCAGGCGTTTCGTGGGGTGCAGGGCGTCGGCGCGGCGGTCCATCGTGTCGTTGATGGCGTACACGGCGCTGGCCGCGAGGCAGAAGCTCACGAACGCGGCCACGGATCGCCACAGCCCTTCAGCGTGAAAAAGCTGCTTGGCGGCCGCCGGACCGGCGAAGACGACCACGTTCTTGACCCACTGCGTGGGGCGCAGGAGATGCACATAGTCCATCGCGGTGGCGGACGTGCGAGCCGTCGCTGGCGGGTGAGTTGTCGGGATCGATTCGTTCATTGAGGAGCTGCTGGCTGCGAGCTAGTAGCTGTTAGCTGTTCGCTGTTAGCCAGAGATCGGAAACCACGCCTCAGGTCCGCCGGAACTCCATCCGCGACTTGTCCCCAACGCAGAGCGACAAGAAATCCCCCCAGTCTGATAGATAGACCGCTGGCGAATAGCTAATAGCTAGCAGCCAGCAGCTTCTTCTTCCCCCCCAGCATCCGCTGCACCAGCACGAACGCCAGCAGCAGCACGCCGGTCGCCACCTTGGCCCACCAGGAGCTGAGCCGCCCGTCGAAGAGAATCCACGTCTGGATTGTGCCCAGAATCAGCACGCCCACGAGCGTTCCCCCAACCCCGCCGACGCCGCCGGTCAGCAGCGTTCCGCCGATCACCACGGCTGCGATGGCGTCCAGCTCCATGCCCACGCCGGCGGTCGGGTCGCCGCTGGACATCTCGAATGTGCGGAGTACGCCGGCCAGCGCCGCGCATCCGCCGCTCAGTGCATACACGCCGATCTTGGTGCGCCCGACAGGCAGCCCCATCAGCCTCGCCGACGCTTCCTGTCCGCCGACGGCATACACATGCCGTCCGAAAGCCGTGCCTCTCGCCACGAACGCGCCGGCCGCCAGCACGGCGAGCAGCACCATGGCGTTGAGGTGGAGCTTACCATCCGCCAGCGGCACGGCGAAATCCACGAGCCGCTGATGCGCGGCGTGCTCGATGCCGAAGCTGTCGAGACTGACGGTCAGCGCCAGCCCGCGCGCGGCAAACATGCCCGCCAGCGTGACGATGAAGGGCGCCAGCCGAAAGGCGTGGATGACCCAGCCGCAGCCCGCGCCCAGCAACGTCCCCGCGCCGATGGCGGCGGCGTAGGCGGCGGCCGGGGGCCAGCCTTTTCGAGCCATCAGCCACGCCGTCAGGATGCACGACAGCGCCAGCACGGAGCCGACCGAGAGGTCCACGCCGCCGCAGAGGATGACGAACGTCATGCCCACGGCCATAACGCCGAGCGGCGCGTTGCCGTTGAGCAGGTCGAGCACCGCGCGGGGCGAGGTCATGTCCGGATGCAGCAAGCCGGCCAGGGCGTAGAGCGCGACGAGCGCCGCAGCGCCGGCAAGGAATCTCGCATGGGTTCGCGGCGGATTCACTCCGTGCTGCCTGTGGCGAAAGTCCTCAGCACCGGGTTCCACCTTTCCTGCCTGTGATGAGATATGCGCCGTGGCGCGGTGAACTACGCCCTCAGTACGGGCTGCTTGTCGCGGGACAGCTTGCCGAACGGGCGCGGTATCCCGCGGCTCCAACCACCCGCCCCCCACGCGTTCCGAGCGCCTGCCCACCGCTCAACGGTTACGGCGGATTCTGCCGATACCCCCGGATTCGCGGCCCGTTCATCCGTGTGCACGGGGAGGATCGTCTCCATGACTGCAACCAATGTGCAACTGCCGATCCTCGAAGAGCCCGCCGCGCGCCTTCGGCGCCTTCTGGATGAGCGGCCGCTGTACATCATCATTGAGACCACGAATGTCTGCAACGCGCGATGCGGATTCTGCGCCTATCCGAAGATGAAGCGGGCCAAAGGCGTCATGAGCGCGGAGCTATTCGCCAAAGTCATCGGCGACTATGACGACATGGGCGGCGGCGCCGTCAGCCTCACGCCCATCGTCGGCGACGTGCTGCTCGATCCGCTGCTGATGCAGCGCCTCGATGTGCTGGCCGCCACGCCGTCGATCTCCGACATCAGCTTGGTCACCAACGGCATCGGCTGGCGGCGCTGGTCCGCGCGGGATCGGGAGCGCCTCGCCCGCGCCGCGGGGACGATCAACTTCAGCATCGGCGGGCTGGACCGCGAGGCGTACCGGACGATGTTCGCGGTGGACCGGTTCGAGGCGGTGCGCGACGCGATCCACGACCTGTGCGAGACCAAGGCGAGGCTGGGCTTGGCGCTGCGCATCAACCTCAACTTCCGGATCAACCGCCCGGTGGATGAGCTTCTCGCCGATGCGCGCATGGCTGAGTTCCGGCGTCCGCAGATCAACGAAATCGGCGCCATCAACAGCTTCGCCAACTGGGGCGGCGCGGTGGCCGCTGAGGATCTGCCGACCGGCGCGCACCTCGTGCCGCTCGGCGGCGAGCCGCGCACGATGCGTCTTCAACGACGCAACCCTTGCTTCGTCCACTATACCAGCCCCGAGATCACGGTCAGCGGTCAAATCAGCGCCTGTGGGTGCATGAACGCCGAGGCCGATGCGCTGCTCCTCGGGGACATCAACCACCAGAGCCTGCGCGAGATCTGGACGGGCGCCGTTCGCCGCGACCTGGTGCGGTCCTTCGGCACGCCGCAACTGCCCGACATCTGCGCGCGATGCACGTACTACTCCGACGGGGAAGCCCTGCTGCGCAACCCGGCCATGCGCCATTTCGAGGTGGGTCGCAATCCGTGGGATGTTCTCATGGAACACGCGCCCCAGCCGGGCAAGCTGCTCGGGGAGGCGCTGCGAGAATTGACGAGCGAAGGATACCGTCGGATCGCACTCTACGGCGCGGGCGCGTTCACGCGGAAGGCGCTGGCCTCCGGCGACGTGGATCTCGCATCGGCCCGCGTGGAGGCGATCATCGACGACAATCCCGCCTTGCATCGCGGACACGTCGCCGGGATCGAGGTCATCTCCTGCGCGGAAGCCCTGGTTCGTGACTTGGATGCGGTCGTGCTGAGCACCGATCACTTTTCGGAGGGTCTGTGGAAAGCGTCGGCCCCGCTGCGCGAAGCGGGAATGCTCGTGCGTCCGCTTATCCCCTTGGGCGATGCGTAGCACTCGCAGCGCCCGCGCCTCCCATCGGCCACCTAATCCGCGCTCGCCGAAAACCGTTTTCAAGCAGCTCCGTGCCGCGCGCGGATTGGATCAGGCACACGAGCAGCGCGGCAGCCCCTTTGATCAAGAGCATCAGCGGGAAGGAGACGTTGAGCATCAGGAGCGTCGTGGTGAGCGTCTGCATCAGGAGGGCGCCGAGCACGGAGCCGACAAGCCGGATGCGCCCGCCCGTGAGGCGCGTTCCGCCGATGACCACGGCGAGGATCGCGTCCAGTTCCAGGTACAGGCCGCAGTTGGACACGTCGGCGGCTTTGGCGTCCGCGGTGGCGATCAGCCCCGCCAAGGCGGCGCACAGACCGCTGAGGGCGTAGGTCGAGCACTCCATCGTTCTCAGGCGCAGCCCGCAGAGATAGGCGGCTGCGCGGCTGCCGCCGATGGCCTCCAGAACCATGCCGACCGCGGTGAACCGCGCGATCGCGGCGACGAGCAGCGTCGCGGCGAGCGCGAGGTAGATGGGCAGGGGAAGTCCCAGCAGCGTGCCAGCGGCGAGGCGCTCGAAGTCCGGCGCCTCGAAGGTGATGACCAGCCCCTCCGTTGGGAGCTGCGCCAATCCTCGACCGGCCACGAGCAGGATGAGCGTCGCAATGATCGCCGGCAATCGCAGAAGTCCGACCAGTGCGCCGTTCCAGGCGCCCGCCAGCAGCCCCACGCCCAGCCCGGCCGCGATGACGCCCCCGGCGCCCCAGCCATGCCGCGTCAGCGCGATCGCGCCGGCCGCGCCGGACATCGCCATGATCGATCCGACGGAAAGGTCGATGCCGCCCAGGGCGATCACCAGCGTCATGCCCACGGAGAGGATCATGACCGGTGAGGCCTGGCGCAGAATCTGCACGATGGCGCCCTCCCATCGGCCGTCGCGGAATTGCAGATGCCCGAAGCGCGGCACGAGGAGCAGATCCAGCAGCACGAACGCGACGAGCGCCAGCAAGGGCAGGGTCCACGAGGGCCAGCGGCGGGTCGAAACCTCGCCCGGTCTGTCAATCCTGTGCGAATCCGCGGGCTGCTCCGCCGGGAGTACCTCTTGCTCCTCCACGCCGCGCTCGCAGGGGTCGACTCTTGGTGTTTCGACGGTTTGGCGAGTGCAGGAAAGGCCCCTCACTTGCGTGAGGGGTTCCGATGAAAGGCCCCTCACTTGCGTGAGGGGTTCTGATTTCGACGTTTCGGCGTTTTGGCGTTTCGGCGTTTCCCCCCCCGCCATGAGGTGCAGCACGTCCGTCTCCCACTCCGCCGTGCGTGTAAGCTCGCCGACGGGCTTGCGGTCGTGCAGCACGAGGATGCGGTCGCAGGCGCGGAGAACCTCGTCTAGCTCGGAGGAGATGAAGATCAGGGCCATGCCCTGTCCGGACAGCTCGGCGACGAGCGACTCGACGGCCTGCTTGGCGCCGATGTCGATGCCGCGCGTCGGCTCGTCGAGAATGAGAATCCGCGGCTGCAACGCCAGCCAGCGGGCGAGCACGACTTTCTGCTGGTTCCCGCCGGAAAGCTGGCCGACGGGCTGCTCCGGTCCGGATGTGGCGATGCCCAGCCGGCGGATCATCTCGTCCGCGACGCGGCGCTGCCGCGCGCGATGCACCCAGCCCCAGCGGGACAGTTTCCGCTGAAGCACGAGGCAGATGTTCTCGCGCACCGAAAGCTCCGGGATGATCCCTTCCGCCGCGCGGTCCTCAGGGCAGAACCCCATGCCGAGTTGAATGGACCGCGCGGGCGAGCGGTGCGGAAGCTGCCGACCCTCAAAAACGATTTCGCCCGCGTCCGGGCGGTCGGCGCCGAAGACGAGCCGCGCCGTCTCGGTTCGACCCGAACCCAGCAGGCCTGCCAGTCCCAGCACTTCGCCGCGGCGCAGGTCGAACGACACGGATTCAACGGCCAGGCGACGGCCGAGGTTGCGCACGGAAAGGAGCGAGGGGGAGGCGTGCGGGGACCGCGATTCGGGATCAACATCTGAGATTTCGGATTCGAGACTTGAGATTTCGGATTTCGGATTGCGGATTTCGGATTGCGGATTTGCGAACCCGGCTTCGGGCCGTCCCAGCATGTGCCGCACCAGTTCGACGCGCGGCAGGTTGGCGGTCTCGAAGACGCCGACGAGCCGTCCATTCCGCAGGACCGTCATTCGGTCGCTGACCGCGTACACTTCCTCCAGCGAGTGCGAGATGAACACGACGGCGACGCCGGTTTCCCGCAGGCGCAGCACCAGGTCGAGCAGCCGACGGGCCTCCGGTCGGTCGAGGCTGGAGGTCGGCTCGTCCATGACGACCAGCCGCGACTGCACGCTGATGGCGCGGGCGATGGCCACCATCTGGCGGACGGCGGTGGAGCAGGCGTCGAGGCGCCGGTCCACGTCCACGTCGAGACCGAGATCGAGCAGAATCCGCCGGGCGCGCGAGCGGGTTTCGCGCCAATCCAGTCCGAGCCGGCGGCGCGGCATTCGTCCGATGAGCAGGTTCTCCGCGACGGACAACGTGGGGATGAGGTTGAGCTCCTGATGGATCGTGCTGATGCCGCCGGCGAGCGCTTCAGCGGGAGATCGCGGGTGAAACGTCCGGCCTTCAAAGACGATCTCGCCGGCATCCGCGCGATGCACGCCGGTGAGGATTCGGATGAGCGTGGATTTGCCCGCGCCGTTTTCTCCCATCAGCGCGTGGACCTCGCCGGCGCGAACTCTGAAATCGACGCCGGACAGGGCCGCAACCCCGCCGAAACGCTTGCATATCCCGGTCATCGAGAGGATGAGTTCGTCCGACAAGCGGTTCCTCCCATCAGAAGCGAGCCGTCACTCGGTCGCGGGGGGCTTCCCCGTGTCCGTGTTCGAAGAGCCGTTCGGCAGCAGTGCCGGCGCGTCTTTCCCGGATTCAGAGTTCGCCGCGTCGGGCATGGCGTGAATCTCCGCCGACCGCAGCGCGCGCAGTAATACGTCGATGAATGCCTCCGGTTGCTCCATGTTGACGATGTGCCCCGCACCAGGAACGACGACCTTTCGGGCCCCCGGCACTTCACGGACAATCTGATCGCAAATCTTCTGAATGTCGGCGATGTCCCGATCGCCGACGATCACCGTGGTGGGGCTCCGGATTTCGCCCAGCCGCTGAGCGGCCGGCGGCGCCATCGGTCGCTCCAGCAGCGGGTTCATCAGCCAGCTCGCACCGTTCTCGACCAGGATGCGCCGAATCCGCTCTCGTGCCGAAGGGTTGCTCGAGGCCGGCTGCATGTAGGGGTGGGAGAGCCACAGGTCGGCGGCCTGCGCGGCGCTGCGATCGCGCGCCGCCGCGATGATGTCGTAGTAATTGGCCACGGTCTCCGGCGCCCACTCGAAACCGCTCAGTCCCGGCGCGACGAGCACGAGGCTGGCCACCCGATCCGGATGCAGGAGGGCGTAGTCGATGGCCGTCGCCCCTCCCAGGGAGAGGCCGACGATATGCGGGCGCTCGAGGTGCAGATGCTCAATCATCGCGTGGAGGTCCGCTTCGTTCGCGTAACCGAGGGTGGGCGAGGAGGATCTGCCGAATCCGCGAAGGTCATACGCGACGACGCGGTACCGGCGACACAGGGCAGGAATCTGCTCGTCCCACATCCGGCGGTCCATCATGCCCCCATGGAGGAGCACCACGGTTTCGGCCGGGGGCCACTCCGCACCGCCGAAGAACCACGGATAGTGGGTTTCATAGTACAGCTTCCCGCCAGGCCCGCGCAGATAGCCGGAACGGGTTCCGTTGACCCCCTGTCGGCAGCCGCCGCTCAACACCAAGCACGTCAACACAAGCCCGATCGAGATGCGCATGAGCCATTCCTTTCAGATCTGCCGCCGCCAACCGCGTGGAAGCCGAATCGGGCCGGCCGCTCAACCGGTTTGCGACTCACTGACTTCCGATTAACAACGCCGTCGCCGCGATAGCGGCCGTCTCCACGCGCAGAATGTGCCGACTCAGCGACACCCGCGTCGCGCCGACGCGAATCGCGGCCTCCCGCTCTTCAGGGGTCCAGCCGCCTTCCGGCCCGACGAGCACCAGCACCTCCGCCGCCGTGGAGGCGTCCTTCACCCACGCCGACGGCGGCGCAGCGTCCGGCGATGTGTCCGCAAGCAGCATGCGCCCTCCAGCGCGGCGTTCGTCAAAGACGGCCGTGCACTCGAGGCACGGGCGCACCTCGGGAAGCCGGTCCCTGCCGCACTGGCGACACGCCTCCAGCGCCCAGCGCCGCCAGTGCTGCACGAGCGCGTCGCTGCCTTTCACCACGGATCTCGCCGTTAGCAACGGCTGAAACGCCGCCGCGCCCAGCTCGGTGCATTTTTCCACGAGAACCTGCTGCCGCGGGCCTTTCGGCGGCGCCACGGCCAGAATCACGCGGGGCGTCGGCTGCGGTGGGGCCGGTTGCACGCTCTCGATGGTGACGGCGACGTGCCCGCGGCGCACGTGCGAAACCGTCGCCAGCGCCCGCCCGCCCGACCCGTCAAACAGCTCGATTTTCGCCGCGGCACGCAGCCGAAGCACGCCTATGGCGTGATGCGCTTCGTCCCCGGTCAGCTCGCAGTCGCCTGCGCGCAGCGACGGAAGATGAAAACGCGGCAAACGCATGGCGTCGGATTATCGGGGTGGGCCGCGGCGCGGCAACGTGTCGGCGGGAACTTCGCGAAACCACCGGCTTTTGAAGATACCGCGCCGCTCGGCGGGACATTTTCGGCGGACCGGCGCGCGGTCGCAGCGCTGAATCTGAAGTTTTTCCGCCGCTCAAGCGACGCGGAACTAAAGTGCCCCTTCGCTTCATCCGATGCCTTGCGCGTCGATCGTGCGATCGACTCATTCAAGTCACTTGATGGAGAGAACGAATGGCAAGTGGAACGTATCGTAGCGGCTCGTGGGGTTCGTATCGCAGCCGCAGCACGGGCAGCACGAGCAGCAGCTCGAGCAACCGCTCGACCGGCAACTGCGCCCCGGGCTACAAGACCTGTTACAGCAACTTCAACAACAAGATCACGGCGTTCCGCACGCTGTGCAGCCAGACGACGGGCAACGCTTCCTACAAGCGCCCCTCGCCGACGACGCTGAACAGCTTTGCGAACTGGATCGGGAAGGGCTGCAACGTCTTCTGCATCAACCCGACGCAGGTCTCGAAGTGGGCGCCCCGCTCGTCCAACTTCAACCCCAACAGCACCACTAGCGTGAAGAACACGCTGTGGCGCAAGTTCGGCCGCAGCACGATCAAGGCCGTCTGCCGCGACAAGCAGGGCAACTTCCTCGTCGCCTGCTCGCCGACGTGCAAGGGCAAGCCGTTCTGCATCCCCTGCTAAGCGCGGGCTGTCGGAATGAATGAAGATCAGAAGGAGGCGACCCCACGCGGGTCGCCCTTTCTGTTTTTTACGCTCTGCGGGAGACTTGCCGAGTGCCGCTATTTCGCCGCGGTAAACGGCAAGACGTAGGGGATAAGGAGCACCGCCGTCGCGCCGCAGACGATGTCCAGCGGGATGCCGATGCGGAGGAAATCCCTGAATTTGTAGCCCCCCGGACCATACACCATCATGTGGGTCTGGTATCCGAACGGCGCCGCGAATCCCAGCGCGCCGGCCACGGTGACCGCCGCGACGAAAGGCATGTAGTGGATGCCCAGGTTGGACGCCGCATTCATCGCGATGGGGAAGAGGAGCAGCACCGCGGCACTGTGAGTCACCAACTCGGTGAGGATGAGCGTGCCCGCATAGATGGCGATCAAGGTCTTCATCGGGCTGCCCGCCGCGGTCGTGGTGATAGTCTCGGCGATCGCCCCGGCCAATCCGGAGACCTCCACGGCCGTGCCGAGGGCGAAGGCGGCGGACATGCTCAGGATCACATTCCATTCGACGCTCTCGCGCGCCATTCGACTGGTGCAACATCGCGTGACGAGCATGACGCCCCCGGCGAGCATCCCCGCCTTCAGCAGGCTCACCTCCCAGAAGCTCGAGAGGCAGATCATCCCCACAAGGATGGCGATCGACAACATGGCGCGCTCATGTCGAATCGGCGTGGAATTCGCCACCTGGCTGACCAGATGGAAGTGACCCGAGTTGCGATGCTGTTCGATGAAGGAGGGGTGCGCCTCGAGCAGCAGGTTGTCGCCCGAGTGCAATCGGATGTCGCCGATCTTGCCCCGGATGCGCTCGCCGCTGCGCGCCACCGCGATGACCGCGGCGTTGTAATTCGAACGGAAGCGCCCTTCGCGGATGGTCTGTCCCACCCCGGGGCACCGATCCGAGACGACCGCCTCGATGAGGCAGCGGCGGATGCGGGGGGAGTCGAGCTTGAAAATCTGGTCCGTCGCCGGCTTGAGGCCCCGGAGCTTCTGCAGATCGACGACCGCATCCACGACGCCGAAGAAGATGAGGCGATCGTCGGCCTTGAGAACCTCTTGCGGGCCGACGGCCGGCAGGATATCCCCATCGCGCTCGATTTGCGCCAGATAGGCGTTGGGGAGCTGGCGAAGCCCGGCCTGCTCGATCGTCTTCCCCACCAGCGGGCTTGACGGATCGACCATCATCTCCACGGAGTACTCTTTGGGATCGCCGAACTGCGCGTTGGCGGCCTGCCGGTCCGGAAGCAGCCATCGGTTGAACACGATCACAAAGAGGGTGCCGATGATGGTGATGGGTATGCCGATCCACGTTAACTCGAACATGCCCATCGGAGGATAGGAGTGCTTGATCAACATGCCGTTGACCAGCAGGTTGGTCGCGGTGGAGATGATGGTCACGGTTCCGCTGAGCACCGCCGCGTAGGACAACGGGATCATCAGCTTCGAGACGCTGATGCGATGCTGCTTGGCCCAGTCGTTGACCACCGGCAGGAACATCGCCACCACCGGCGTGTTGTTCATGAACGCGCTGACGAAAGTCACGGGAAACATCATCTTGGTCAGCGCGCCCGTGACCGAGCGGGGCCGCCCCAGGAAGCGCTCCGCGATGAGCGTGTTGCCGCCGGTGGCCTCAAGCCCCGCCACCACCACGTACAGCACGGCGATGGTCAGGACGCCCGGGTTCGAAAGCCCCGCGAAAGCCTCGGCCCCGTCCAGGATGCCCGTCGCGAACAGGAGCGTGACCGCGGCGATGAGCACCACATCGGTGGAAATCTCCGTGGTCGCAAGCACGATGAAGGCCGCGAGGATGGTTGCCGCCGTCGCCCAAGCTTCCCAGCCCAATGTCAACCAGATTTCGAAGCCCATATTGCTGCCCACCCACGGCCGCGCCGACGATCGCAAGCTCCGCCGCTGAGAATCGCCAGGCGGCCCCCCGACCGAAAGCTGAAAACGCGGCGATCGAATCGTCGAGCGTCGGTCGCTTCTCGCGTTTCATCATCGGCGAATTGCGTCACGCGGCATGTCTTGCACGTCGTGCGACCGGCGAATACGCTCAGAACCCGCCTGCGCAGAATCTGCCGCAGGCCAAGGTTTGAGAGCATAGCGGACCGGGAGGAGTTCTCAACGACGGTGAACGGCTTGCGCGCTGAACATGAGTTCCTGGGTTGCGGAGTGGAGCTGGCCTCGCTGGCGCTGCCGCGTCGTCACGTCGTCACCTTCGAGATTCGCGTGCTGGCGGGCATGTGCGAGGAGCCGCCGGACCGGCTCGGGCTGGCGCGGATCGTCGAGGACACGCTGACCAAGGGCACGCAGCGGCGATCGGCCAAGGAGCTGTCCGACGCCTTCGACGCCCTTGGCGCCATTCGCGGATCGGGCGCGGGCCGGGAGACGACGACGTTCTCCTGCACCGTGCTGCCGCAGCACTTCGACGCCGCGGTCGCCCTTCATGCCGAGTTCCTGCGCACGCCGACGTTTCCGCAGGACATGGTCGAGGTCAGCGTCGAGCTGGGCCGGCAGGAATTCCTCGCGCTCGATGACGATCCGCAGGAACTGGTGGATAAGTACATCTCGCGGCAGGCGTTCGGGTCGGTGGTCGGTCGTCATGAACTCGGCGAGCCGGAAACGCTCAGCCGGATCACGCGCGAGGACGTCGCCCGCTTCTGGCAGCGCGTCGCCGCCGGCGGGACGATGCAGGTCAGCGTGGCCGGCCCCGTCGCGCACGCGCAGGCGCGCGATGTTTTCGAGAAGCACTTCGCGGGCTTCGGCTCGCGGGACCGTCGCGGGCGCACGCCGTATCCGGTCGAGTTCAACGCCGTCACGACGCACCACGAAAAGGAGCTTGAGCAGGAGCAGATGAGCCTGTGTTTCCCGGGCGTTTACGTCGCCGACCCGCAGTACCCGGTGCAGCGCGTGCTCATCGGCGTGCTGGCTGGGGGCATGAGCGGCCGGCTATTCACCGAGGTGCGCGAGAAGCAGGGGCTGGTGTACTGGGTCGGCGCCTGGGCCGAGGCGCCGCGCGGCACGGGGATGATCTTCCTCGGGGCTTCGACCACGCCGCAGCGCTGCGATCAGACCTACCGCACGCTCTTCCGCGAGGTGGACCGGCTCGGCGAAGACCTCGCCGAGGAGGAGCTGGACCGCGCCAAGGCCGCAATCACCGCCCGCGTTGAAACGCGCGGCAGCACCACGCGATCGCTCTGCGGCGAAATGGCCGACGACCTCTTTCACCGGGGCCGACCCGTCCCGCAGGAGGAGAAGCTGGACCAGGTGCGCAAGGTGACGGTGGCGGACATTCGCGACTTCCTCGCCTCGCACCCGCGCGACCGCATGTGCGTCGTCACGCTTGGCCCCAAGGCGCTGGAGCAGGCGTGATCTCAAACCGCGCGAGCGACGCTTCTTTCAGATCCGCGCCCGTAAGGAAGCGGTCCGCAGCGCGACTGCAGCAGCCGAAAAGCGCTTCTTTACGGGCGCGGCTCTGCTGGCGCCCGTTGCTTCATCTTGAGGCGCTGCGCTGGCAGTCCGCGGCAGGATGCGAAATCCGTCATTCCCGCGCAGGCGGGAATCCAGCGCCCCGCAAGTCCGCTCTGGACCCCCGCCTGCGCGGGGGTGACGATACACATGCGCAGTTCCGGATTCTGCCGCAGCCCGCTAACCTGCGGCAGCCGCCTGAAGCGCCAGCGCGATGTCGCGCAAACCGGGCGCTTTGAAGGCCGTTGACGCATTCGCAAGATACGCGTCGCCCACTGCGGCCAAATCCGATGCCCACGTTGGACGACGCGCTGCGGAAGGTGTCTGCGCCGTCTGCGCGAGCATCTTCTCCGCCAGCACGCGCGAGCACTCCGCGGCGATCCGCAGGTCACGCGCGTCGCCGGGGCCGGGCAGCGCGCACAACGCATCTTGGAGCGGCTCACCTCGCGCGCGGAGGATGTCGTCGAGACGCCCGGTCAACGCCTCCGCGGCGTCGCGCGTGCGCTGCCATGCCTCCATCGAGCCGAGGTTCGCGCCGTCGGGCATCGCGTCGAGCGGCGTTCGCAGCAGCGTCCACGTCTCGCACGTGTCGGCCACGGCGGCCGTCTGACGCAGGAGCGCGACGACTTCGACTTCCTCCGCTGCGAGAATCCACCGTGCAAAGCGGCGGTCGAAGTCCGCGCCGCCCGGTTCTCGAATCCCGCTCCACCCGCAGGCCGCGCCGAGCGCGATCCCGTGCGCCGAGCAGCCCGGCGCGTTGAAATGCCCGTGGTCGCCCCAGTCGGTGTTGAGCAGGCCCGTCGCTCCCGCCTGCAGTCCGGCGCGAGTGAAGGAGGTGATGTTGCGTTCGGCAAGGCCGATGGCGTTGAGAATGCGCTTCCAGCCGGTGGTGCCGGGGCAGACGACGGTCGGGAATCCCGCCTCGACGAAGCGGCGCGTCATGTCGTATCGAGAGCCGTGGTCGTAGCCCCAGTGCAGGACGGTGATGTCGCGCGGCAAATCCCGCAGCAGGTGGGGCAGCTCTCCGAGCTGCCTCTGGTTCAGCAGGTCTCCGACCTGCTGACGCCCGGCCTGCGAACCTGTGCCGCCTTGGGGATCCCCCAGCGAATCCAGATGATGCACCAGCACGTCGCTCCACATTTGCGCGCTGCGCCCTCGTGATTGCACAAAGCGGCACGTCTCGGCGATGCGCCTCACATACGCCGACGCGCGCCCTGCTTCATCCAGGCGCGCGGCGTTTCTGCCGCGCCCCAAATCATGGGGTTCATCGCCGCAGATGTTAGCGACCGAGCTGCTGAAGGCGTCGAGGATGTTGTCCCAGATGCGTTCGACGAGCCGCATCGATTCGGGGTTGAGCACGTCGAGCGTGAATCCCCGCGCCCGCTGCGGCCAACTCATCTGGTCCCACGTCTGCGTCGGTTCGATCTCGGCGAGATGCCGGTACTTCGGCAAAGTGAGAATCCGCCCCATGTGCCCCATCGTCGCCACGGCCGGGACGAGTGTGATGAACCGATCCCGCGCATACGCATCCACCTCGCGGATTTCCTCGGGCGTCAGGCCGTGCCCGGCGTCGCAGATGTCCGGGTCGAACGCGAAGGTGAAAGCATGCTCAATGTAGAGCTGAAGCTGGTTGCACTTCAGCGCTGCCAGCCGATCGACAAGGCTCTTGAGCGTTGTGACGTGTGGAACCTTGCCCCGCGTCACGTCGTACAGCAGCCCGCGCAAGGGGAACGCCGGCGCGTCCTGAATCACCACGCACGGAATATCTCCGGGATGCAGCGCGAGCAGTTGCCGCAATGTCTGCAGCGCGTGGAAACAACCGGCCGCGGATACGCCCACGACCTCAACGCACTCAGGGAGGACTCTTATCCGGTGCGTTTCGAGGCCGGTGCCCGCCCCAGGCTCGCACACCAGTTTGAGGCTCAACCCGGGGGCGCCGCGATCGGGGTCTCTCCTGCGCTGAGACACGAAATGCAGGATGCGCTCCGCCTCCCTTTGAACCCGCGCATCCTCAACGCAACATTCGATGCGCACGCGCCCGCCCAGTCGGCAGACGCCGCCGGTCCGCTCGACCTTGAGGGGCAAGGGCAGAAATTCGTGAAAGAAGTCGCGATGTGTTGTCGCCTCTGGTCGCATCCCAGCGCGTCATTTTCAGGGGTGTGGGTCGATGCGTCCACTTGGATGTCCTTTTTTCCGTGGAGTCGTTCGGGAACCCCACGGCCACGCAGCGCGACCGGCGACCCACATGGGATGATGACGAACCTATGACCCTATCCCATGAAGGCGCGCGGCTTTTCCTTCGGCGACGGCGCGTTCACGTTGCTCGACTGCATCGGCGATGACGGGACCGATGGGCTTGTCGGCCTTCAGGGTGAACAGGGTCTTCAGGGTGAGCAGGGTCCGCAGGGCGAGCAGGGTCCGGCCGGCGGGCCGGGTGCACAGGGCCCGCCCGGTCCTTCCGGAAATCAAGGCCCACCCGGACCCGCCGGACCTGCCGGACCTCCGGGCGAAGGCGGCGACTTGCCGACTGACTTCTACCTCGCCACCGAGACCTCCGTTTCTCCGGAGGGCTACCGGTACACCGGCTTCACGTTTGAAAGCGGCGACAAGTGGTACACCGGCGCCCCCATGAACGAAGTGCGCTGGGGACCGGCCGCCGCGGCAGCCGACGGAAAGGTCTTCGTCTTCGGTGGATTCGGTGACGGGGGAAAGCGGGGTTATGAACTTACGCGAACCGTCGAGATGTATGACCCCGCGACCAGGGAGTGGTCTTACCGAGCCGACATGCCGTCGCTGCGGGCCGAGGCGGTGGCCGTTGAATTGGACGCGCTGATCTATGTGATCGGCGGCTACGGCGAACTGCCCGCCCTGCGAGCCAGGCGCCTCGCGGGGCGGTCCGTACTCGCGCGTCGCGGTGCGAGGGGGTAGCATGGCCTGGGGTACTCGCCTGGCCATGCTGCGCGAATCACGGGAATCCGCTAGAATCTCCTTGAGTACGCTGCGGGCCATGGGCCATGCGTGACGGGCGACCGGGCGCGGGGGAGGCGCTTCATCGATGCGAGAGACGTGCATGGAGAGACGAAACGCCAGCCAAGACGCCGGGCGCAAGCGATCCTGTCGCGCAGCCCGGCTCGCCTGTGCGTGGACTCTGGCCTTCCTGGGGTCGCTGTCGTGCGCGTTCGGATGGGGCAAGGACGGGCATCGCATCGTCGCGGACATGGCGTCGCGGTTGCTGACGGATCGGACGAGGACCGAAGTGGAAGACCTGCTGCGCGGCGAATCGCTGGCGGAGGTCTCCACGTGGGCGGACGTCGTGCGTGACGACCCGCCTTATCGTGCGACTGCTCCGTGGCACTACGTCAACATCCCCAAGGATGGGGAGGCGTACGAAGAGAAGCGCGACTGCCCCAAGGCCGGTTGCGTCGTCAGCGCGATTCGCAAACAGGTCGAGACGTTGAAAGACGCGCAAGTGCCGCGCGAGCAACGCGTCGAGGCGTTGAAGTTCCTTGTCCATTTCGTTGGCGACGTGCATCAGCCGCTCCACGCCGGACTGGCGGAGGATCGTGGGGGGAACGAGATCATCGTCGATCTGCTCGGCGAGCGAAAGAACCTGCACGAGGTCTGGGACAGCGACATCATCGAGCGCGCGCATCGACCGTGGAAGGAATATGCCGACGAGTTGACTCGCCGCATGAGCGAGGATCAGCGCAAGGCGTGGAGTTCACTGGATCCGGCCCGCTGGGCGACAGAGTCGCACAAGCTCGCGCTGACACACGCCTACGCGGTCGGACCGGAAGGCGCGCTGGACGAGGCGTATCTGGACCGGGCGCGGCCGGTGGTGGAGGAGCGCCTGACCGCGGCGGGCGTGCGGCTGGCGGGGCTGCTCAACTCGATCTTTGATTCACGGCAGGTCGATGGCGGCGAGAAGAAGGACAAGCCGAGACAGTAAGCCGGGCAGCGTGGATTCGACTCCGGCGCGGCCCTCTCGGCGCGGGAGCGCGAAGCCTTCCGAACAGGCGGATGCCCAGGCTTCGTTTGCCTTTGACGCCGCGCCGGCCGCTTCGCCTGCACAATCCGTCCCGCCCGCGAAGGCGACGCTTCCGCCCTCGGACGCGGTAATGCCCGGCGTCGCGCCCGTCGCCGCCCGCCTTCGCAAGTTGGCCGCGCGGGGCGTGTACCTGGGCACGTCGAGTTGGAAATACCCGGGGTGGCTGGGGCAGGTGTACGATCCGTCGAGGTATGCGACGCGCGGGCGCTTCTCGCAAAAGAAGTTCGAGCAGGAGTGCCTGACGGAATACGCGCGCGTTTTCCCCGCCGTCGGCGGCGATTTCTCGTTCTACCAGTTTCCATCCGCCGAGTATTGGCGCCGGTTGTTCGACCAGGCGCCGGCGGGATTCGCCCTTGGCCTGAAAGTCCCGGA
Organism: uncultured Phycisphaeraceae bacterium; assembly: GCA_964526695.1. GTDB lineage: Bacteria > Planctomycetota > Phycisphaerae > UBA1845 > UBA1845 > JABWBH01. The sequence goes on along the minus strand of CAZGJA010000144.1, from coordinate 44,178 downwards.
GGAAATCACGGCGGAGCGCTACCCGAAACACGCCCGCTACGGGGACCGGGCGGGGCAGGACAATCCGCACTTCATGGACGCGGACGTGCTGCGCGAGATGTTCCTCAACCGCATCGAGCCGCACCACGACCGGCTCGGACCCGTCATGTTCGAGTTCGGCAAGATCTATCGCGGACCGTTGAGCAAACCGGGCGCGTTCGCGGAGCGGCTTGACGGCTTGCTCTCGCGGCTGCCGACCGACCGCTTCCGCTTCGCCGTCGAGGTGCGCAACCGCGGTTTCCTTGAAGACTCGGATGAGTATCTGTCGTGCCTTCGCGCTCACGGCGTGGCGCATTGCTTCAACAGTTGGACGCAGATGCCGCCCGTCGAGGAGCAGCTCGCCAACCCGGCAAGCTTCACCGCGCCGCACGTGGCCGCGCGGTTCCTGCTGCGACCGGGGCGCACCTACGAGCAGGCCGTCAAGATGTTCGAGCCATACGAGTCCATCCAGGATCCGTATCCTGAGGGGCGGTCGGCGCTGTCGGCCCTGATTGACAAGTGCCTGGCGGAAAAGCGGACCTTGTTCGCATTCGTGAACAACCGCTTCGAGGGGAACGCGCCGCAGACAATCGAGCTGGCGCTGGACGCGCTGGCATCGGATGCGTCGTGAGCGGCTCGCTGCGATGGGTGCGGCTGCACCCTTTGGCAACCTGCCCTTGGAAGACGAAGGACCACGGATTGCAGGAGCGAGAATGGAAATCCTGCTTCGCTTGAAGCCGAACCGCCGGCCCTTCCGCCAGAAAAAGACAGTCAGCACAATCAGCGGGATGTCCTTAAAAATCCGGTTCTTCCGCAGAATTCGTGGGTGATTGGAACTGGGGCTCCGCCCCCGACCCCGGGATTTTTTGAGGCATGGCTCCGGTGTTCCAAGGGGGCGAGAGAAGAGCCCCGCCGCAACCAGGCAACGGGGCTGGTGCTCTGGACGCACCGTCGGCTCGGCTATCCCTGGCCGGGTTGCGTCCCCGCAGAGCCCGACTCCGTTTCGCCGAGCGGCCTGATGCTATGCCCCGTGGCGGGTTTCCGATAGCTGCCGCAAGATGAAGCACCGCCCAAGGTTCCGGTAGATGGGTCTTGTCAAGAGCACCGATCCACGGAGGCCTTAAGCGGTGCAGATCAAGACTGTCCTCAATCGGGTCCACAAGATCAAGGGCTTCGTCTACGAAGCGGTTCGGTTCGCGGACGACGGGATCGAAGTCGAGGTCCGGTCTCGCCAGGGATCGCGGCCCTATCAGCCCGTGGTGAAAAGGACTTCTGCTTGGGGGACCGGCTTTCCAGCCGGTCATTTGCCGGGAATCCCGATGTGGTCGGGGGTGAAGAGCCAGACCCGCAGACTTCCACCACGGGCTGCTATGGCTCGGGCTGCGGTCGTCGGGGATCCGCCTGCGATCACCTGCCCATGCGGCGTTTCGCCTTCGTGCCGCTGTGGGCCATCAGCGTCTATCTGATTTACGCCATGCGCCGCGTGAACTGCCCGAGGTGCGGCGTGACGGTGGAGATGACGCCCTGGGCCGAGGGCAAGTGTCACCTGACTCGGGCCTATGCCGTGTTCCTGGCACGCTGGGCCCGGCGGCTGAGCTGGCGGGAAGTGGCTCTGATCTTCCAAACGACCTGGGAACACGTTTTCCGCAGCGTGTCCTGGGTCGTGGAATACGGGCTGCAGCACCGCAGTCTGGACGGGATCACCGCCATCGGCGTGGACGAGGTTCAGTTCCAGAAGGGCCATCGCTATCTGACGGGGGTGTATCAGATCGACGCTTCCTGCCGCCGCCTCCTGTGGATCGGCCAGGATCGCACCGCCAAGACACGCCTGCGTTTCTTTCGCATGTTGGGTAAACCGCCAACGGAGGCCATCCAGTTCGTCTGCAGCGACCTGTGGCAACCCTGCCTGAAGGTCATCGCCAGGAAGGCTTCCCGGGCCCTGCACATCCTGGACCGCTCTCACCTCGTGGCCCGGCTCAACGAGGCCATTGACGAAGTCCGGGCGGCGGAGGCCAAGGAATTCGCCTCTCGCAACTTCGAGCCGGTCCTCAAACATAGCCGCTGGTGCTTCCTGAAACGGGTGGAGAATCTCACCGACAAGCAACGGGCTCGGCTGAAGGATTTGCTCTGCCTGTCCCTCAAGACGGTGCGGGCCTACCTGCTGAAGGAGAGCTTCCAGACCTTGTGGGAGTACCGGACCTTCCACTGGGCGGGAGTCTTTCTGGACGGCTGGCTGAGGCGCGCCATGCGCTGTCGCCTGGAGCCGATCAAAAAGGTCGCCCGCAGCATTCGGAAACATGAGGGGCTCATCCTCAACGGGTTCGCCGCGAAAAAGGAGTTCTCGTCGGGCATCGTGGAGGGCCTGAACGACCGCATCAAACTGACCCTCAGAAAGGCCTGCGGCTACAGAACCCTCGAAGCCGCTGAAATCGCGCTGTGTCATGCGATTGGGAAACTCCCCGAGCCCGAACTCGCCCACGAATTCTGCTGAGAGGCAACAAATGTGTAAGAACACCGGCGTAAGCAACGAATACCTATACGAGTGGCGCGTAATCACTCGATCGGAGCGGTCGAATGGCGGCCGGCCGGATTCTGAGGAAGAGGCGCGACAGCAGGCATAGACAGCAGGAGTGACAGGATCATGAGGCTGACATGTGTGTTTGTGGTGATTGCACTGGCCGGCGCGGCGGGCGTGGCCTCGGCGTGCGACGTTGTGGTCAAGAGATCGATTTTCAAGGACCGGGACGGCGATGGATTGTGCGAGAAGAACGCCGTCAAGGGCACCGACCCGACTCCGGGCGACGAATTCGAGGTCATCCTGAGGGACGCCAGCGGGCATGTGGTGGCGACACGCAGGGCGACAGCCAACAGCCGCGGCAGATGGAGGGCGAGTTTCGACGTGGACGTTGCGGGCGGGCGCTATGTTGCGGAGGCCTGCGACGGACGCGGCGTGGGCGGGGCTTGCGACGGTCCGGAGGCCAGCATCGTCGGCATCGGAATGGCCTACGACGGCGCGGACTCGCTCGATCCGGCCAAGATTCTGTTTCTGTATTCTCATACCAACGAGGAAGTCATTGAGGCCGGCGACGTCATTCTCGAGTATCGCGGCATTCCCGTGGCTAACGGTCGAGAGCTGGACGCCGTCATCGAGGAGCTGCCCGACGTTGCGCCCGGGGACTTCGTGCATATGCTCGTGCAGAAGGTCAACGGAGGGCGCGAGCCTGTCGACGTGACGGCGATTGCTGATGCAATACCCGGCTCCACGGCAGGGGAGACGCCGCGTGAGCTTGAGTTCGCGGACAGAATCTGCACGGATGGCGGATCGTACTGCTACTGCGCCGGTCGGGCGGTCCATGTATGCACGTTGCAGACGTGGTATAAGATTGAAGAGAACAAGAAGAAGACAGCCGTGCGAAGCGCCTGCACGGACAGCGGTGGGAACGACTGCGACGAAGACCTGACGAAACAGGGAAAATAGGATTCGTTTCCCCGCGGTCGACGGGCGAGTCACCTTCAGGGCACATCCTCCGCGGGCTCGGGTTCGGTGTAACCCAACCCTTTGAGCATCGCCTGGTCTTGCGGCGAGACGGTTTGCGAAGCCGTCACGCCGCGGGCCAGGCGATGGTCCTTTCTGAACTCCGCGATCATCCGCGACAGCTTGCCCGCGATGTCGATCCGCTCGGCGGCGACATTCTTCGATTCGCCCGCGTCCGCCGGGAGATCGTACAGCTCGCGCGCCACCGGCTCCTCGCTCGCCTCGAAAAACTTCCACGCCCCGACGCGAACGGCGAACTTCTGACCCCGCACCTCGACACCGCTTCCAAACACGGCTCCGTCCATCTCGCGCAGCGGGATCGCCTCCACCCGGCCGTCCTTCTCATACGAGCGCCGCTGAAAAAAGAGCGGTCGATCGGGCGCCACCAGCGGCGGCGTCGCCCACAATGGCGAAAGGTCGATCCCCACGTGTGGCCCGTCGAACCGCGGCAGGTTCAGCGCGGCGGCCACCGTCGGCGCCAGGTCGTGCAGCCCGACGGGGCTTTCGATTTTCACTCCGCGCGGCAGCCGCCCCGTCCAGCGCATCACCAGCGGCACGCGCACCGATTCCTCATACACCTGCGTGCCGTGCCCGCGCCACCCGTGCTCCATGAACGACTCGCCGTGGTCCGCCGTCGCCACGACCCACGATCCCTCGCGCAGCGTCTTCCCGTCGAACGCTCTCAGCAGCCGCCCGAACTCGCGGTCCATGAAGGCAACTTCGGTGTCATAGCGCGCGACGGCCTCGTCGAGGCTGCCCCTGGTCGCGGTGGCGATGCCGAATGGATCGCCGAACGACGCCGGCGGCGAATACGGCTCGTGGGGATCCATGTAGTGAACCCAGACGAAGATCGGCACGCGCCGCGCCGGGCGAACCTCGTTGAGCCACGCGATCGCCCGGTCCGTCACTGCGTCCGCCCGGCGGTCCACCTTGCGCCCCGGCACCTCGACGCCCTCCCACGACTCCGCCTCCGGCTGCGTCCCCTCCGCTCTGGAAAAGTCGTCGTCGTAAAGATCGAAGCCTTGCGCCAGCCCGAACTTGTGATACAGCACGAACGAGCTGACGAACGCGGCCGTCGTGTAGCCCTCCTTCTTCAGCGCCTCCGCCAGCGTCGTCGCGCCCTCCGGCAGCACGAACCCGTTGCGCAGTACGCCGTGCCCCAGCGGATACAGCCCGGTCATCATCGAAGCATGGGCCGGCGCCGTGGTCGCCATGGGGGAATACGCCAGATCGAATCTCACGCCGTCCGCCGCGCATTGCGCCAGATTCGGCGTCGTCGCCCGCGCGTATCCGTATAAGGAGCAATGGTCCGCGCGCAACGTGTCGAACGTGACCAGCAGGATGTCAGGGCGGGGCTTGTCGCGCTGATCGAGCCGCGACACGTCGGGGAAGAAGAGGACCGCCCCGATCGTCGGCACGGCCAGCAGAAACGCGACGAACGCCACGCGCCGGCGGATCGAGTGCTGGGGGGCGGTTTCATTGTCGGTCATGCCTGCTTGCATCCGCGGCATGATAGCAGAAGACGCGGATCGGGAGTGTCTCGGTTGGAACAGACGGACGCGCGGCGCCGCGTCGGCGTCGCAGGCCCGGTTCAGCGGAGGGAAGCGGCGCCTCGAAGCGACGGCTCGCTGACCGCTCCATCACTGCGAAGCCTCAGGCAGACCGAGAATCGATGGGCGCCTGCGTTTCAATCCCGATCGACGCGCGGCTGCGGATCAACCCGGAATGGATTGCGCGGATCAACCCGGAATGGATTGCGGCGAAGCTCCGGGTTGCCGCGGTGATCTGTATCCCTGACAATCTCTCGGTGGTGCTCGAATTGGTAATCCGATTGCAGAGTCAGCGCCATGCCGCAATCCCTGTCCGCACTTCATGTTCACCTCGTGGTCTCGACCAAGGAGCGACGCCCGTTTATTCAGGATGGCGAGTTGCGCGCCCGGTTGCATGCCTACCTCGACGGGGTCAGCGCGACCCACGACTGTCCGCCGGTGCGGGTTGGCGGCGTGGCCGATCACGTTCACATCCTCGCGATGCTCGGCCGAAGCATCACGCAAGCCGACTGGGTCAAGGAGCTGAAGCGGGTTTCCAACCTCTGGCTGAAGGAGCAGGGCCGGGATTTCGCGGCGTTTCAATGGCAAGGCGGGTATGCGGCGTTCTCCGTCAGCAAGTCCAATGTCGCCCAGGTCGTTAAGCACATCGAGCGAAAGGAAGAGCATCATCGGCGTTTCACGTTTCGGGATGAGCTGCGGCTGATGTTCCGGCGGCACGAGATCGAGTTCGACGAGCGATACGTGTGGGATTGAGGCTGTCCGGCAGCTCGATCCTGTTCCCGCCGGAGGCCGCGACCCCGTTGGGGTCGGGCACCTTCGTGCGCACAAGTTGACCCGCATTGTCCCGTGCAGGAAGATCTCAGCGACGGAGAGGTGTTTCATGCGAATCGTATCGTCGTCGACCTGGGTCTGCCTGACACTCGGCCTGGTCCTTAACGTCGCCTGTCAACTGCGACAACAGAATTGCGCTGAACTGGATTACTACCAATCGCAACAGGCATTGAGTAATCGCTGCCAGATGTACATTGAGCAGGCGCCGGGAACGCCCGTGCTGCGTGACGCAGCGCGAGACGTGGCCAGCTTATTGGCGGCGATGCCAAGTTGGATTGTACACGAGCCAGGAAATGCTCAAGGCGAGATCAATGCTCGGCTCATCGAAAGTGTTTGTCGGAGCATCGACGAATTAGAGTCTGAGGCGATCGTATTGGGCATGCAAGCCTATCAGGCTTCTGGCGGCTGGGATGATGATCGCCCGTTTCTCGTTAACCAGTTTCTTTTTGATTTACCTACGGACACCGTCTTCGTTGGGATTTATCCATTCGAGCCGTGGCTTTACAAGCGAGACCCGACGGCTCAAGTCACCACGGTCACAGGCGGTATCCACATTACGAATCCACGTTGGCCTTGGCGACAGGACGATCAAGGTCGTCGGCGCTTGCTCGAGGGAAACTACTCCTTCTTCACAGGTCCACCTTATGACGCGGTCGCCGCTTTTCGTGCAATGGAGAGTAGGTTTGGCAGACGACATATCGCGCGAAGCAGCATCATTCAATAGCAACGGCAGCGCCGTCCTCCGCTCCGCTCTCTGACAGGCGCGGCTCCGTCAGTACCTGTACTGATCCGGCTTGTACGGCCCCTCTGCCGGGATGCCGAGGTACTTCGCCTGCTCGGGCGAGAGCTTGGTCAATCTCACGCCCAAGTGCTCAAGGTGCAGGCGGGCGACGTGCTCATCCAAATGTTTGGGCAGGACGTACACTTGCTTCTTGTATTTGCCCTTGCCGCCCTGACCGGACTCGGTGAACAGCTCGATCTGCGCCAGCACCTGATTGGTGAAGCTGCTGCTCATCACAAAACTGGGATGGCCTGTCGCGCAACCGAGGTTGACGAGGCGGCCTTCGGCGAGGACGAGGATGCAATGCCCGTCCGGAAACGTCCACTTGTCCACCTGCGGCTTGATGTTGGTCCGCTTCACGCCCGGCCAGGCCTTCAGGCCCGCCATGTCGATCTCGTTGTCGAAGTGCCCGATGTTGCAGACGATGGCCTGGTGCTTCATGCGCGACATGTGCTGCGCGGTGATGATGCCGTAGTTGCCCGTGGCGGTGACGAAGACGTCGGCGGTTTCCAACACGTCTTCGAGCGTCAGAACCGTGTACCCTTCCATCGCCGCCTGAAGCGCGCAGATCGGGTCGATCTCGGTCACGACGACCTTCGCCCCCTGCGCCCGCAGCGACTTGGCGCTGCCCTTGCCCACGTCGCCGAAGCCGCACACCACGGCCGTCTTGCCCGCCAGCATCACGTCGGTCGCCCGCATGATCCCGTCCACGAGCGAATGTCGGCAGCCGTACAGGTTGTCGAACTTGCTCTTGGTCACGCTGTCGTTGACGTTGATCGCGGGGAAGAGCAGCGTCCCGGCCTTGGCGCGATCGTACAGACGATGCACCCCGGTCGTGGTTTCCTCGGAGACGCCGCGAATCTGCGCGGCCATGCGATGCCATTTCTGCGGATCGCTCTGCAGCTCGTCGCGGATGATGCCGAGGATGATGGCCATCTCCTCGTTGTCGGCGGAGTCGGGGTCAGGCAGCGCTCCGTTCTTGGCGAAGGCGTTCTCGGCCTCGAATCCCAAGTGGATCAGGAGCGTGGCGTCGCCGCCGTCATCGACGATCATGTTCGGTCCGTCGCCGTCGAACTCCAGCGCCTTCAGCGTGCACCACCAATACTCCTCCAGCGACTCGCCCTTCCACGCGAAGACGGGCGTGCCGGCCTTGGCGATGGCGGCGGCGGCGTGGTCCTGCGTGCTGAAGATGTTGCAACTGCACCAGCGGACCTCGGCGCCGAGCTTCTGGAGCGTCTCGATCAGCACGGCCGTCTGGATGGTCATGTGCAGCGAGCCGGTGATTTTCGCGCCGCGGAGGGGTTTCTTCGCGGCGTACTCCTTACGCACCTGCATCAGCCCGGGCATCTCGTGCTCGGCCAGCTCGATCTCCTTGCGTCCGAAGTCGGCGAGGGAGAGGTCCGCGACCTTATAATCTTGAACAGCCGTCAGCGTCATGGCGTGAATCGCTTTCTTTCAACAGGGTAAGACGAATGTGCGTAGCTTGGCGTCCTAGGCGGCATGGCGGCGGCTCGCCGGCTCATGCCGTCCGCCGATACGCCGGGTTCCCAGCCCGAGAACCCTTCGCTCCATCGGCGTTCTTTCGAGATTATTCCAGCAACCTTTGACGGGCAAGTGGCGTTTACACATGATGCGGGCGGAGGCGTAGGCCGCTTCCGACCGGCGGGGAACCACCAGCGTGCCCATGCGTCGAACATCCAGGGAGGTCGATCCACGCCGCGATGACGGCAAGGCCGCTGGGCCATCCGACGGAATCCAGCCGGGGCTGGCCGCTGCAAGGCAGGCCGGGCTGCCAGAGGGAGCGGATGCCGGACCGTCCGATATCGACCTGATCCGCAGGGTTCAAGCGGGCGAGGCGTCGAGCTTCGGGCTTCTGGTGACGCGCTATCAGGACCGCGTGCACAACACATGCTGGCGCATCTGCGGCAACATCGAGGACGCGCGCGACTTGACGCAGGAGGCCTTCCTGAACGCGTTCCGGCGGCTGGGCGACTTCCGCCTGGACAGCCGATTCTACACGTGGCTGTTCCGGATCGCGGTGAACCTGGCGATCTCGCACCGGCGCAAGATGAAGTACCGCGCCGCGATGCCGCTGGACGGTCGGCGGGTCGGCGACGGCGAGGATCACGCTGCGTTGGGCGCGTCGATCGAGGACCGCGGTGAAGCGGCGCCCGACGAGGCTGCCGCGCAGGGCGAGCTGCGGCAGCGGCTGGCGACGGGGCTGCGGATGCTGGACGAGGACCATCGCGCCGTGGTCGTGTTGCGCGATATTGAAGGTCTGGATTACACGCAGATCGCGGACATTCTTGGCGTGCCCGTGGGCACGGTGCGATCGAGGTTGCACCGGGCGCGGCAGGAGCTTGCCGCGCTTGTGCAGCCGGCGGAGACGACCAGAAAAGCCTGAGGGGATCATCGGATTCGCTTGCGGATTGAATGACTCGTGACCATGCCGGTTCCAACTTCAGACTCTCAGGGCGAGCTGCTTTCGGCCTACCTCGACGGCGAACTTGCGCCGTTGGAGCGGCAGGCCGTGGAGCGGCTGCTGCGCGATAGCGCGGAAGCCCGCGCGCTGCTGGAGAACCTCAAGGCCGTTCGGCAGGGCCTCCTTGCGCTTCCGCGTCGCTTCGCGCCGCAAGATCTGGCATCGAGCATCTCCGCCCAACTCGAACGAGAGGCCTTGCTGGGCGAGCCGCGCCCGACGGGGCCGCGTTCCCGCCTGTCGCGCACGGCGTCCTGGTCCGTGTTTGCGGCGGCCGCGGTGCTGGCGTTCGCGTCGCTGCTGTGGTGGCAACTGGATCGCTGGGGCACGCCGACAGCGCCCGCCGATCAATTCGTTTCGGCACCCAGCGAGAGAGCTGCGCCGAGGCTGCAGCGCATGGACGAGCAACTTTCGGACCGGAGCGAGGGCGCCGCGCTGACGGAGGAGAAAGCCCTCGACGCCGCCGCGGCGTTGGCTCGAAAGACCGCCGACCCAAGGTGGTCGGGCGTCGCCCAGCCCGGAGGCGAAGGCTCCGATGCGAAACGGGGGCCGGCTTCCTCGCCGCTGACCGAGCGGCTTCTCGCGTCCGCAAGTCTGTCGCAGAAGATCGAGGCGGGCGTGGGCGTGGAGACCCTGCGGAAGCACCACTTTGACACCGAGTCCACCGAACTGACGATTGAATGCACCAGCGACGAGCAGCGGGCCGACGTGCTGCGGACGCTGGTGAACGCGTTGAAGGAGGCCGGCGCCGTGAATCTCGCGCTGACGGAGGACGTGCCGGCGGGCGCGGCCTTCGCCGAGGGCAAGCTGGGCGTCAACTACTCCCTCGTGGAGGAGCAGCAGCTCATCGTGCGGCTTCCCGCGGAGCGATGGACCGGCGTGATCGAGGCGGTCGAGAAGCAGGCCGTGGACGCGCGGACGCAGATGCGCAGCGGGTTGGTGGTCGGCACGGGGTGGACTTCGGCGCAGACGCTTCTGGCGGGCGACGCTGACGCAACGTCGATGGGGTACTTCGCGGCGCGCGATGATGGAACGCGGGAGCGGCTGCGCGCCGAAGACCGAGCCGAGCAGGAGTCGCCTCCGCCGATGCTCGATGCGCGGCAGGTCAGCGCTGAGGCCGCCGTGCGCGACCTGGTCGGCGTCCTCCTTGTGCCGGGCGGTGACACGGCCCCGTCGCACGCCGTCGAACCGCTCGCGGAGGAAGAACTCGCCGCCACCGGCGTGAGTATGGGTCTGCCTCCCGGGGCGTCCTCGGAGGAGGAGGGGCGTTCCGTCCGGGTCGCCGAAGCGACACGGAATGCACCCGAAGGCAAGGCTCCTGACGGCAAGGCTGATGAAGCAGCAAGCCAAATGCGGGTCGCGCTCGGCGAGCGAAAGGCTCCACCGCAGCCCGGCGGCGCCGCGCCCGTGGATCGCGGCGAGGGCGCGTTCGAAGCCGAGCAAGCCGACAAGCCAACGCCGGCTGGTGGCGCTGGCGTCGACTCTGCAAGACCCGCTGCGCGGCGGCCTGATTCGAGCGAGAAAAAGGCGAAAGCCGCCAAGCCCGCCGCGCCCGCTGAGAATGAGTCTCCTGTTGACGCCGCCGCCACGCCACCGGCGACCAAATCAGCGGGAGCTGAGGTTGCGGACAAGTCCGTCTCCGAGCCGGTCCCCACGGCCGCGGGCAAGGAAGTCGCCGCCGCTGAACCGGCGACACAATCCGCGGCGCGCGAGCAGGCCGCGCTTCGCGCACTGGGCTACCTTGATGACGACGCGAAGGACGCGCAAGCCGAATCGCGCGACTCGTCGCTCGTGGAGCGCCGCCGCCGCGCGCTGGCCGCGCGCGGCCGGAAGGACGAGCCTGCGAACAGGCCGGCTTCCGCCGCGGTCGAGGCCCAGAGACCCGCGGGTGATGAAGCTGAGAGACTGGCGGGTGATCAAGCTGGGAGACTGGCGGGGGATGACGTGCTGAAGGAGCTGGATGTGAATCCTCCCGCGTCGATGCTCGACCGCGCGGCCGCTGGAGCGGAGATACGGTCAGGAGCAGCGGTCAGCGCGGGGCGGGGCGTTGCGCCGCGCGCACGCGGTCAGGCGATGTTCGGCTTCGCACATGATCCTGACGGATTGCCGACCGTGGTCATCCGCCTGCGCGTCGTTCCCCCGGCCGTGGAGTAGCGCGATTCGAGCTGCGACCCTTCCGGCGTCGGGCGACACGGGCATGGGCGTCCGCTCGGCGCATGCGAGGCTTGGCGATTGCGGCCAACCGCGCCCCCTGACCCCTGCGGCCGACCTGGTTCGCGTGGCCGCCCCGAGTCGCCACTGCGACAGCGTTGCCCGGGCCCGTGACGCTTGCGGCCGGCTGGTTTTCGCCCCCACAGGGGCGGCGGAATGTAGCCACGGGTGCAGGTCGCTATAGCGACCGAAACCCGTGGGGTGATTGAGTTGTGCGCGATGCCGCCCCGCAAGGGGCGGAGGAAACGAGCCGTTCCACGAGACTCTCGCCGCGATTTTCTCGACCCCTCGCGGGGTCGCATTCAGATGCACACAGTCCCCACGGGTTGCGATCCGACCTGACGGTCGTCGCTCCGCCCGTGGCTACAACCCTCGGCCCCTTCAGGGCCGCCAATCTTGTCACGCACCCGTTGGAAACCTGTGCTGCACCTCCCGGTTGAAAACCGGGGCCGCACATGGTCCTGCGACAACCTCCAAGTCGCGGCGGAGGATTGCGTTGCCCGCGCCGTGCGGTAGCCTTCGAGGAGGGCGATGCACCGGCGTGCTGGCGCCGTGCAGTTCGCGCCCGAGGCTTTGACCATGCGGCTTGCGTCCGGCATCAGCGTATCCGACCTGCTCTCGCGCCTCGCGCGGTTCCAGATCGAAACGCCCACATGGGGCTACGCCGACACCGGCACGCGCTTCGGCAAGTTTCTGCAGGACGCCGCGGCCACGACCATCGAGGAGAAACTCGCCGACGCCGCGGAAGTGCACCGGCATACCGGCTGCTGCCCGAGCGTGGCCGTGCACGTGCTGTGGGATTTCCCCGCCTCGTCGAGCGATGAGGACGCGCGGCGCATCTCCCGGCTCGCCGATTCGCTGGGTCTGCGCGTCGGCTCGGTCAATCCCAACGTGTTTCAGGACGCCTGCTACAAGTGGGGATCGCTGACGAATCGCGATCCGGCCATCCGCCGCCGCGCGCTCGATCATGTGCTGGACTCGATCCGCATCGCGCAATGCGTCGGCTCGACGTGCCTGAGCCTGTGGTTCGCGGATGGGACGAACTACCCCGGCCAGGCCGATATCCGCCAGCGCAAGCGGTGGATGAGCGAGGGACTCCGCGCCGTGCACGGGCGGCTTCCCGCGGACGGGACGATGCTCGTCGAGTACAAGACGTTCGAGCCGGCGTTCTATCACACCGACCTGGCGGACTGGGGCATGGCGTATGTGCTTGCGAAGGACGCCGGCCCGCGCGCCCGCGTGCTTGTGGACACCGGTCATCACCTGCCGGGCTGCAACATCGAGCACATCACGGCCTTCCTGATCGACGAAGACATGCTCGGCGGCTTTCACTTCAACGACCGCAAGTACGCCGACGACGATCTGACGATGGGCAGCATTGACCCCTACCAGCTCTTCCGCATTTTCCATGAGATCGTCTCGGCGGAGCATGAGCGGGGCGGCGCCGCGTCCGGGGCGAAGGCCGACCTGCCCATCGCCTACATGATCGACCAGTCGCACAACCTCAAGCCCAAGATCGAGGCCATGATCCAGACGGTGATGACGGCGCAGGAGATGTTCGCCAAGGCGCTGCTTGTGGACCGGGACGCGCTGCGCGTCGCTCAGGCGCGCGAAGACCTGGTCGCGTCGGAGAACTGCCTGAAGGACGCGTTCGCCACGGACGTTCGAGACCTGCTGCGCGAGCATCGCCGCGCGCAAGCCCTGCCGCCCGACCCGCTCGCCGCATTCCGCGAAAGCGGCTACACCGCCCGCGCCGCCGCCGATCGCGGACCGCGCAAGGCCGCGGCGACGTCCAGCTACGCATAGCTCAGGGAAATCCCGCGTCCCGTGGACCACGCGCCGCGGGTTCCGGGGCTTCCTCATTGCCCGCGACCTTCGCGCGCTTTATCTTGCTGTCATGCTTGATTCACGATCACGACGCATCCTGCACGACATGCTCACGATCCCGACGGCGCCGTTCGCGGAGCATCGCGTCATCGCGTACATCGAGAGCTTCGTGGGGCAGTGCAAGGACTGCGCCCTGACGCGCGACGAGGCGGGGAACGTGCTGGTCCATTTCCATCGGCCCGGGCGCGCCGTGGCGCGACCGGTGTGCATCACGGCGCACACCGACCATCCCGGATTCGTCAGCGACGCGATGAGCGGTCGCAAGCGGCTGCGCGCGATGTGGCGCGGATGGGTTCCACCTGAGCTGTTTGTCGGCACGAAAGTGCGGTTTTTCGTTGACGACCGTTGGGTCCGCGGGCAGGTGAAGTCGATCAAGACGGCGGTGAAGGCCGGTCGCAAGCGCGTGGATACGGCGATGATCGAGGTCGAGTCGCCGGTGCCGCCGCGCTGCGTGGGCATGTGGGACATTCCCGATCCCGTCGAGAAGAACGACCGCGTTTACTGCCGCGGGTGTGACGACGTGGCCGGGTGCGCGGCGATCCTCGCGGCCATCGAGCGGCTGTCGCGCGGCACGTCGGAGGGCGAGGCGTACTTCCTGTTCACGCGGGCGGAGGAGGTCGGCTTTGTCGGCGCGATGGCGGCCTGCCGGCTGGGCACGATCCCGCGGCATTGCGTGGTCGTCAACGTCGAGACCAGCTCCGAGCTGCCGAACGCGCCGCAGGGCGCCGGCCCGATCCTGCGCGTGGGCGACAAGGGCAACATCTTCAACCCCAGCGTCGTCGCCTGGCTGCAAACGGTGGCCACGCAACTGGGCAAACGCGACCGCAAGTTCCAATTCCAGCGCAAGCTCATGGACGGAGGAACGTGCGAGGCGTCGGCGTTCTGCCACTTCGGCTACGACGCGGCCGGCGTGTGCGTGGCGCTGGGCAATTACCACAACGTCGATCGCAAGCGCAACCGCATCGCGCCGGAGTACATCCACCTTTCCGACTGGGCGAACATGGTGAAGTGGTTCGTCGCACTGGTGGAAACGGACCAGGCCTACGACGGAGGGAACCTGGAACTCGCCAAGTGGCTGGCGGATTTGGAGAGCACGTATGCGGAGTTGCTGTGCGCTTCCGTGAAGCAGCCCGCGTGAATCCGCGGTTTTCCCGAGGGTTCCAGAATCCAGCGCGCTGGCGTCGCGTTCACACACCATATCGACTGCCGCACCGCCCGCGGGTACAATCCTGTGGGAACAGCGCATACGATGCACTCAGGGCGCCTCGCGTGACCGGCAGCTTGAAAGAACGTCTTATGGAAGCGGATCGGCAGACGCACCGCGATGGTGTGGTCTGGGAAACCCTGCGGCGCGTGGCCGGCGAGCTGGATCGCCTCGGCGTGGCCTACGCCGTGGTCGGCGGCATCGCACTTCAGCAGTATGGGCTTCTCCGTTCGACGCAGGACGTGGACATTCTGATCGACTCCGCCGAGAGTCTGCGGCGGATTCACGACCGGCTTGTCGGGCACGGCTACGCGCCCAAGTCCGCGGGCAGCCGACATCTTCGAGATGACATCACGCGCGTGGGGATCGAGTTCCTCATTGCCGGCGAATTCCCCGGCGACGGCCGGCCGAAGCCGGTGCAATTCGCCGACCCGCGATCCGTCGGGTGGACGACCGAAGACGGGCTGTCGTTCGTCAATCTGCACACGCTTGTCGAGATGAAGCTGGCGAGCGCGATGTCCGCGCCCCAGCGCATCAAAGACCGCTCGGACGTGCTTGAGCTGATCCATCTCTTGCAACTCAATCGCGACTTTTCGGACCAGCTCAACCCCTACGTCCGCGACGAGTTCCGGACGCTTGCGGCGCTGCCGCCGCCGGCGGAACTGGACTGACTGATCCCGCGACGAGAAAGTCCTACGCCTCGAAGTAGCTCTGCAATGGTTTGACGCTCAGTGGCGTCGCGGCCTGGCCGTCTTCGGATTGGGTGATCGCGCGCAGCGCCTGCACCACGGCGACCGCGCCGGCGATGGTGGTGATGATCGGGATGCGGCGGGCGAACGCGGCGGCGCGCCAGCGGCCTTCCGCGCTGGCGGGACCGGTGTGGATCGGCGTGTTGATCAGCAGGTGCAATGTCGCGTTTTCGATCAGGTCTTTGAGAAACGGCGCGCCGCTCTCGCTGTGCTTCGACATGAGTACGCTGGGAATGCCGGCTTCTTCCAATACTTTTCGCGTGCCCGTCGTGGAGTAAATCACAAATCCCATGTCGCGCAGGTCGCGCGCGACGGAGACGATGCGCGGCTTGTCCTCGTCGCGCACGCTCAACAACACGTTGCCGCTCGTCGGCAGCGACAGGCCCGTGGCGATCTGCGCCTTGGCGAACGCGCGGCCGAAGCTGGAGCCGATGGCCATGACCTCGCCCGTGCTGCGCATCTCCGGTCCGAGGACGACGTCCACGCCGTGGAACTTGCTGAAGGGGAAGACCGGTGCCTTGACGGAAACATGCTTCGGCATCGGCGTCTCGGTCACGGCATGGCCCTCAAGCACGTCGCAGAGTTTCTCGCCGAGCATGACGCGCGTCGCCACTTCCGCCCAGGGCACGCCCGTGGCCTTGGCGACAAATGGGAGCGTTCGACTGGCGCGCGGATTGACTTCCAACACATACACCGTGCGATTGAGGACGGCGTATTGCACGTTCATCGCGCCGCAGACTTGCAGGCGCCTGGCCAGTTTCTTCGTCGAACGGAAAATCTCTTCAATGACCATGCGCCCCAGTGAGAAGGGCGGGAGGACGCATGTGCTGTCGCCGCTGTGAATGCCGGCTTCCTCGATGTGCTCCATGATGCCCGCGACCATGCACATCTCGTCGCCGGACCGCGGCATGACGCCGGTCGCACGGACCGGGCCGTAATCCGCGATGGCATCGACATCCACTTCGATGGCATCCACAAGGAATTTGTCAATGAGAATGGGGTTGTCGCGCTCCGCCTCGGTTCTGTCCGTGGCGGCCATTGCTTCATCCATGTAGGCATTGAGGTCGCCGTCATTGTTGCACACGCGCATGCCGCGCCCGCCAAGCACATAGCTGGGTCGCACGAGCACCGGGTAGCCGATCTGCTGCGCGACCCGCAGCGCCTCGGTTCGACCTCTGGCAATCCCACTGGGAGGTTGGAGGAGACTGAGTTCGCGCAGGACCTTGGCGAATTCCTCACGGTCCTCCGCGAGATGAATCATCTCGGGTTGCGTGCCGATGATCGGAACGCCGGCATCCTTCAATCCTTGTGCCAGGTTCAACGGCGTCTGGCCGCCGAATTGGCAGATGGCACCGCGGACGGAGGAAATGCTGAAAGTTGAATGCTGAATGCTGAAATCGATGCACCTGGACGCTGATTGCTTTTCGGCATTCGGCATTCGGCATTCGGCATGGAGGCGTTCTATGACATTCAAGACATCCTCATGCGTCAGCGGCTCGAAAAACAGAAGGTCGCTCGTGTCGAAGTCCGTGCTCACCGTCTCGGGGTTGGAGTTGATCATCACGGACTCATACCCGGCCTTGCGCGATGCGAACGATGCGTGGCAGCAGCAGTAGTCAAACTCGATGCCCTGGCCGATGCGGTTGGGCCCGCCGCCGAGGACCACGATCTTGGGTTTGTCGGTTAGGCGAACTTCGTCCTGAATGTCGCGGACTTCCGCCTGCTTGTCGCTCAGGCATTGACGGCTGCCGCTCTGTCTTTCGGCATTCGGTGTTCGGCATTCGGCATTTCCCGCCTTCGTCACGGGCGTCTCGTGCGATGAGTAGTAATACGGCGTCACCGCCTCAAACTCGGCCGCGCAGGTGTCCACCAGCTTATAAACGGGACGCAGATCGCCCGTGTACTCCGCGGTATGTGAACCATTCCCGGGTGCAATCCGCGCAAGCTGCGCGGTGCTGTAGCCGAGCCGCCTTGATTCCGGGGCGGAATACGCAACCCCCTCGCGGGCGGCAGCGGCCGTCTTCTCCAACCCGGCGCAGAGCTTGTCGTCTTCAAATGCAACCAAGTCGCAGATTTGGGTCAGGAACCACTTGTCGATCCGCGTCAGTTCATGCACGCGCTCGATGCTCCAGTCCATCTTGAACGCATAGCGAACATAATAGGGCCGGCCCTGGGACGGGCGGGAGAGTTTTTCGATAAGCACATTCTCGGCAATCGGCCAGCTCGCGGCGTGCTCCTCCTGCGTGTCCGGCGGGGCTTCCGAGGCGGTCGTTCCGCCCACGGGCAGTTCGCCGCTCCGCGGCGAGTCGTGGAGTGCTTTGTTTTGCACCTCAGTTGAAGCACGAGCGCCAGGATCGTTCGCGCGCACGGCGCTGGTCGCAAGGAGGCTCGACTCGCGTTGCATCGATCCCTGAAATGTCGAGCAACCCTGCTCGCCGAGGAGCGGCGAATGACCCTTCTCGCCACGGAGTGGCGAACTACCCAGCCTCCACTTCAACCACGCGTCATTGGCGTCCAGCCCGTACCCGGACCGCTTGATCTCCATCGAGCGAATGCACTTCTGGAACGCTTCCTTGAAGTTCCGCCCGATGGCCATCGCCTCGCCGACGCTCTTCATGTGCGTCGTCAGCGTTTCGTCGCCATCCGGGAACTTCTCAAAGGACCAGCGCGGAATCTTCACCACAACATAATCGAGCACCGGCTCAAAACTGGCGGGGGTTGTTTTCGTAATATCATTGGGAAGTTCGTCAAGCGTATACCCCACAGCAAGTTTCGCGGCGATGCGGGCGATGGGGTAGCCGGTGGCCTTGCTGGCGAGCGCCGACGAACGAGAGACGCGCGGATTCATCTCGATGGCCACCTGCCGCCCGGTGGCCGGATCGACCGCGAATTGAATGTTGCACCCGCCGGTGTCCACGCCGATGGCGCGGATGATGGCGATGGCGCTGTCGCGCATCTTCTGATATTCCTTGTCCGTCAGCGTCTGGATCGGCGCGACGGTGATGCTGTCGCCGGTGTGCACGCCCATCGGGTCGAAGTTCTCGATCGAGCAGATGATGACGACGTTGTCCATCCGGTCGCGCATCACCTCCAGCTCGAACTCCTTCCAGCCGTAGAGGTCTTCCTCGATGAGAATCTCGCTGACGCGCGACGCGGCCAGCCCGCGCCGGCAGATCGCCTCGAACTCCTCCGCCGTCCGCGCGAACCCCCCCCCCTCGCCGCCGAGCGTGTACGCCGGACGGATGCAGCACGGAAGCCCGATCTGCCCGACGATGCGCCGCGCCTCCTCCCACGTGTGCGCCACGCCGGACCGCGGCACGTCGATGCCGATGGACTGCATCGTATCCTTGAAGGCCGTGCGATCCTCGGCCAGGTGAATCGAGCGCGGCGACGCGCCGATCATCTGCACGGCTCGGCGCTGCCCCGCCGCATCCATGTAGCCCTGCCGCTCCAACATGCCGCGCTCGTGGCACTCCATCGCCACGTTCAGCGCCGTCTGCCCGCCCAGCGTCGGCAGCAACGCATGAACGGGCCGGCCGTCCTCTCGCTCCTTGATGAGGATTTTCTCGACGAACTCCGGCGTGATCGGCTCGATGTACGTGCGGTCGGCCTGCCCGGGGTCGGTCATGATCGTGGCGGGGTTGGAGTTCAGCAGCACGACGCTGTACCCCTCCTCGCGCAGCGCCTTGCACGCCTGCGTGCCGGAATAGTCGAACTCGCAGCCCTGCCCGATGACGATCGGACCGGAGCCGATGATGAGGATGTTCTGGATGTCGGTGCGTTTTGGCATATAATCCGACGCGCGTCACGGATGACCGTCGGCACGCGTGGGACGGATTGTAGCGAGGCACGCCACCGCTGCCGAGAGAGCGAGTTCCTTGGCCGCAGCCGTGCCCGCAAACCGTGAAACGAGGCAGCATGGCTTCGCGGATCGCAGTCTATCGCCAGAAGGTAGCGCTGGGCCAGTACGAGCTGACCGGGCATGCCAAGGACGAGATGGAACAGGATGGCTTCACGATCGGGGACGTCAAGGCTGGGATATACTCCGGGAGGATTGCGTCCACACAACGACACGGCACGGGACGGCGTAAGGACGTGGTGCATGGGAAGAGCGTGAACCGACGCAACCTTGCCCTCGTGTGCCGACTGACGGAAACAGGAATCGTTCGAGTAATCACGGTGTACGCGCGATGAATAGAAGATTCGACGACTGCGAGTACTGCGGCGGCGGGGTGCGCGGGAGGAAGGTGACGGTGGACCTTCGCCGGGGCGACGAGCTTTACGTTTTTCGCAACGTGCGGGTTGGCGTTTGCATCAAGTGCGGAGAGCGCTATTACCCGGGGCCGGTCCTCGAAAGACTGGACGAACTGGCAGCGCACGGGATGAAGGGAGCAAAACGAGTCAGCGTACCCGTTTTGGACATGGCGAAGGTGGGTTGACGGCGGTACGACCTCTCGGGCACGCCTATCCCATCAGGGTTCCATGTGGTCTGAATCATTGAAGAACTCCGCGCTCGCGGTACGCTCTAGGGGCCTTGGAATCGCGACGAGTGCTTGAAGGAGGGCATTCTCATGCGGCGGGTCGTCACCATCCCATCGAGGCGGCAACCGTGGTGCGCCATGGCCATTCTCGCCTTGGTCACGGTCAGCGCGCCGGCCGCCGAGCCGCCTGCGCCTCCGGAGCAGGACAAGCCCAAGGAACAAGAGAAAACGCGACTGGCCGTGCTCGATTTCAAACCGGGCGACCAGGTGACCGCCTCCGACGGCATCGCCCTGGCCGACGCGGTACGAAGCGAGTGCCAGAATGCCGGCAAGTTCGACCTTATGGACCGCGAGATGATGAAGGAGCGCATGGACGAGAAGGACTGGGCCGTCATAGGCGAGTGCGACCAGGTCAAATGCCTGGTCAAGTTTGGCAAGAGCCTCGACGTCCAGAAGATGATCGGCGGGTTCGCCGCCAAGCTCGGCGACGCCTGGGTGTTGACGATCCGACTGGTGGACGTGAACACCGGGCGGCAGGAGGGGCATTTCAGCCGCAAACTCTCCGGCGGAAAGGCGGACCTCTGGGATCTGGCGGGCAGCGGCGCTCGTGAGCTGCTCGGGCTGGCCCCGGAGGTTTCCCGACCCAAGGGCGAGACACCTCCTCCCGTAGGCGACAAGGTCATGACCCTCGACCTCGGCGGCGGCGTCAAGATGGACCTGGTCCGCATCGAGGCGGGCAGCTTCCAGATGGGCAGCGTTGATGGCGAGAAGCCGGTGCACGCCGTCCGCATCAGCAAGCCCTTTTACATGGGCAAGGCCGAGGTGACCCAGGCCCAGTGGAAGGCGGTGATGGGCGACAACCCTTCGTATTTCAAGGGCGACGATTTGCCCGTGGAGCAAGTCACCTGGGATGATGCGCAGGAGTTCTGCCGGAAACTCTCGCTGAAGGCTCGCCGCGAGGTCCGTCTGCCGACCGAAGCCGAATGGGAGTACGCGTGCCGGGCGGGCGGCACCGGCAAGTGGACTTTCGGCGACCGCGAATTCGACTTGCAGGATTACGCCTGGTACAGCGACAATTCCGAGGCGAAAACGCATCCGGTCGGCCTGAGGAAGCCCAACGCCTGGGGCTTGTACGACGTACACGGCAACGTGTGGGAGTGGTGCGCCGATCGGTACGGGTCGTATTCGGCCAACGAGGCGAAGGATCCGATTGGGCTGGCGTCGGGTGAAGCCCGCGTCCTTCGCGGCGGCAGTTGGTACAACTATCCACACTACTGCCGCTCGGCGCGCCGCGACTGGAGCGCCGCCGGCAGCCGCGGCTACGCCAGCGGGTTGCGCGTGGTGGGTTCCTCTGGGACGACCCCGTGATAGCAACCCGCCACGCCACGCTGGCCTCGTTGTGTCGCCGCGTCGCCGGGGCTACACCCGTTTGTACGACTCCTTTCGGGGTCGAAACGCAACGGGAAAGCGAATTGTCCGTGGATTTCACCCACGGTTACAATCGCGGGTCCACCGGCTCGCTTTCCATCGCCAGCACGGCGAAGACGCACTCGTGCACGCGGCGCAGCGGCTCGCGGCGGATGAAGCGGTCCAGTGACTCCACGCCGAGGGCGAACTCGCGCAGCGCGAGCGATCGCTTCCCCGCCAGCCCTCTCGAGCGCAGGCGTTCCAGGTGCCGTGGTAGCGTGTACTCCGGGCCGTAGATGATGCGAAGGTACTCCGATCCGCGGACTTTCAGCGCCGGTTGCAGCCAGCCGCGCGGACCGCGCGCGATGAAGTCCAGCGGCTTGACCACCATGCCCTCTCCGCCGCGCGCGGTCAGCTCTCGCCACCAGTCCGTGGCCTCGCGCTCGCTCGGTTCACTGGACAGATCCACGAGCTTGAACGGCGTCGCCACGAAGACCGGGTCGCCCGCGCCGGCCAGCCGCGCGAGCGTTTCCATGTGCCAGGCATGATCGCGGTCGAAGAAGGTCCGCCCCTCGGCCGCGAGGAGGTGAAAGGGCGCGAGGCGCAGGTCGTCGATCGCCCGCACGTCCCAGCAGTAGCGTCGATAGGCCTCGACATATCGGTTCACCAGTTCCAGCCGCGTCCGGGCCTCGGCCAGCAGATCGCCGGCTTCGATCACGGGCGCGCGCGGCGGATCGCCGGTCTCGATCAACCGGGCATGCGTCCGCTCCAGCGCCGCGACGGCCTCGCCCAGCCCGGCCCGCGCTCCCGCGCCAACGGCCGCGTACTGCTCGCGAATCAGCCCCTGCGCCTTGGCCGACCACGGCATCAGCTCGCAGTCGAGGCACAGCCAGTCGGTTTGAAGTTCGTCCCACAGGCCGGCGCTCGCGACGGCGTCCGCCACTCGTCGCAGCATCGCCCGCTCCATGTCGCCGTCATTGAAGAACGGCCGCCCCGTGCGCGTGTAGATCATGCCGAGAGCATCGGCGGACGATCCCGTTGCAGTCGTTGCGTCGGCACCTGAACTCAGCTTTGCAGCGGCGGACTGGGCGCCCTGCCCAATGCCAAAGCGCTGCCGCACGACGTCCCGCTCACGGCAGACAATCACGACCGCCCGCGAGCCCATGTGCTTCTCTTCGCAGATGACGCGGCCCACTCCGTTGGTGCGGTAATGCTCAAACGCCTCGCGCGGGTGCTCCAGCAGGCCCGGCTCGCGGCTGGTCTCCGTCGGCGACATGGTGGGCGGCAGGTAGATCAGCCAGCGCGGATCGGCGGCGAACCGGCTCATGATCTCCAGCGCGGCCGCGGCGTTCTCCTGTCGCACGACGATGGTCCGTTGCAATCGCGTCTGAATGTGCCGCTTGCCAAAGACATCCTCGAGATCGAGCACGTCGTCATTGCGCTGCTGGAGTGACAGGGACGCACCATCCTGCGGCGGCAGGAATGGCTTGCGCGGCTGTGCGTAGGTCGCCTTCGCCGGGACGGAGGCGAACTCGCGCTCCGGCCAGCGCAGCGCCGTGAGCGATCCGCCGAAGACGCAGCCCGTGTCGATGCAGACCGTGTTGTTGAACCACTGCGGCTGCGGAACGGGCGTGTGGCCGTACACCACGGCGGCCTTGCCTCTGTATTCGGCGGCCCATTCATAGCGGACCGGCAGGCCGAATTCGTCCGTCTCGCCCGTCGTCTCGCCGTAAAGTGCGAACTCGCGCACCGCGCGCGACCCGCGGCCTTGCATTTCTTGTTTCATCCCCGCGTGCGCCACCACGAGCCGCCCGCCGTCGAGCACATAGTGGCTGATAAGCGAATCGATGAATTCGGCGGTAATGCGGCTGAATCCGCGATAGTGCTCCTCATACGCGCTGAACTGCTCAAGCGACTCGGCCAGTCCGTGCGCGATCTGCACGTTCTTGCCCCAGACCGCGCGCATGAACTTCACATCGTGATTGCCCGGCACGCACATCGCGCTGCCGGCCGCGACGCTGTCCATCACCAGCCGGACCACCTCGGGGATTTTCGGTCCGCGATCCACAAGGTCGCCGAGGAAGATCAACTTGCGACCCTGAGGGTGTGACCAGGCGCCGGCAGGACCGGTGTATTCGAACCCGAGTTGAGCGAGCAATTCGACGAGCTCATCAAAGCAGCCGTGCACGTCGCCAATAATGTCAAACGGCCCGAGTTCGTCCTTCTTGTTGTTGTAAAGCGGCGTGCGCTCGACGACCGCCGCCTCTACGTCCTCGACTGTCTTGAAAAGGTGGACATGGCTGAAGCCCTCGCGCTTCAGGCCGCGGAGGCTTCGTCGAAGCGCCGCAAGTTGTCCCCGGATGACGTGCGGACCAAAGGCGCGGTCGGACCGGCCGCGGTTGTGCTCCTGGCAGATCCGCTCCGGCAGGTCGAAGACGATCGCCACGGGCAGGCAGTGATGTGCCCGCGCCAGTTCAACGAGCGGCTTGCGATCCTCGGGGCGGACGCTGGTGGCGTCCACCACCGTCAGCCGCCCCAGCGCCAGCCGCCGCGCCGCGATGGCGTGCAACACCTCAAATGCCTCGCGCGAGACGGCCTGATCATTCTCATCGTCGCTGACCATCGCCCGGCAGGCGTCGCTGCTGAGCACCTCGGTCGGCTTGAAGTGCCGGCGCGCGAAGGTGCTCTTCCCCGCGCCGGACGGGCCGATGAGGAGGACGAGGGAGAGTTCGGGGATCTGCAGTTGCATGGGAGTACGCAATTCGACGCGTGCTGGGTGTGGCTGGCGACATCCTGCGATCGTTAACGCTTCTTCTGGCGGGTCTTAAGCACGAATTGCTCCTTCAGTCCGCGCAGCATCTCAAATGTACTACAGTAGTTCACACCAAACTCGACGCAAACGTTCGGAATCTTTATGCTTCTTTTTGCCTGTGGAGCATATTCCTCATGCGTAACAACCGTCAATCCATTAACTCTAGCAAATGCGACGAGCCACGCATCCGCAACGGTTGCAAACTCAGCTTTGGCTTCCGGCGTGAATTGGCTCTGTGTTTGAGCCCAATTGACCAACTTGCTGAACACGTTGATTACATTTGCATCGGCTGTTTCTCTGAAGAATGCTTCCGGCGCCGCATTCTTCACCCAAGCTGCAAGCTGGTCGCCTTCCTCAATCAACTCAGCCTTGACCTTGTCGATACTGCAAACTTTACCAAGGTCGTGTTGACGCTTCAGCGCACTCCAGAAGCCCGGGCAAATATCAAATGCATAGTGCATTCGATGCGATTGGATGAAGACGTTGGCATCCAGTACATAGCGATTACCGGCGCTCATCCATCATCCTTCCTCGAAGCCTGTCCGCATATGTGGTGAACGTCTCTCCCTTAAGGTCCGTCAACTGGTACGCCTCGCGATATAGCAGGCGGCCCTCATGAGTGGCGCGGACAACTGCGTAAGCAAATCGCTTTCCCAAACGCAAGTCTTGGACATCGTAGAAGTTCGGTCCACCTTTCCTGTCGCGTTGCTTCTCTTCAGCCTTGCGTTGCTGGAACTCCCGCTGATCCTGTTCATAGAATTCGAAGAACCGGGCCTTTCGGATCAATCCAAGATCAAGCGCGCGTCGTGCCGCAGCAACGGGACTCACCTTGAACCATCTTGCAATCGTCTTGAACGGGTTCACTTGCTCCTTCACCTCGTCCCATCGTTCGCGGAGTTTGTGCCCAGGCACGAGAAACTCGGCGGCAGTCCGATTGCAGAACCGCTCGGTGGCGTCGTTGTGCGGCATGGTTTGGATCAGATTGAATAGCCCATCACTCCCAACCCAGACATGCACCAATTCATGGGCGAGCGTGAACATCTGGGCTGACTTCGAATCGGCTCCGTTCACAAAGATAAGGGGGGCGTGCTCGTCGCAAAGCACGAATCCGCGGAACTCTTCTGGATCGAGTGGGCGATGGTTGTTCAACCGAACGACGCTGCTAGTTGCAACGAGCAGTCCGATGCGCTCGGCTGAATTGCGTAACGTACGGAGCGCGTCTTCCCACGTGCCTTGCTGATCTGCCCAGTCAGCATTGAGACCAAGCGTCTCGCGTATCTTCGCCGCGAGCGACTCAGTGTTTTGGGCGTGCTCGGCGCTGCCGACAAACTCCAGCGGCAGCTGCCCATCGTTGATCAAATACTCACGCATCCATGCTTGACGGCGCTGCATGTCCTGGATCGTGTCGATCAGATTCGGACTGAGTCGATCGATCGGCGTGTCCCCCATGGTGCGGAAGTCTGGAATAGTCAATCGCTCGTCGGGTGGTTTCTCCAAGAAAAGATACCCAATCGGCGTCATCGTCTTGCGGGCAAACAGCTCCAACTCGCGAAGCGTTGGCTGCCGTTCGCCGCTTAGCCATTCGGGAAGCTCGGGGAACAAACCCAGCAGGTGGTCCTCTTGCAGGCCTGATCGGCCAACCGCCCAACGGAGAAGCCTGGGTTGTACACTGACGGTCGTCATTTCTGAATCAACGTCGGCGCGTGCCTCGATGGTCCCGCTTACAGCTTAGGAGGGCAGCGCCCGGTCGTCGAGTGCAAATAGCCCCATCTGCGTCGGCGCACCGACGCTCGCATCTTCCGTTCCCACCGGCAGGAAGCTGACCTCGTATCCGAATCGCTGCGCCACGCCCCGGGCCCACGCCTGAAACTGCTCGCGCGTCCACTCAAACCGGTGGTCGCGGTGGCGCATCGCGCCGGCCGGGAGGCGCTGCCACAGGACGTTATACTCGGCGTTCGGCGTGGTGACGATGACGAGCGGTGGCCTGGCGAACTCGAAGACGACGCGCTCCATCGCCGAGAGGCGCGGCTCGTCGAGGTGCTCGATCACCTCGCACAGCACGGCCGCGTCGAAGCCGCTCTCGCCTGCGAGCGCGCCGCCGCGCTCCAGCCGTTTGTCGCGGTACATCAGCGAGCCGTGCAGGAGCTCGATGCGCTGGCGCTGCGTCGGCGGCAGGCGGTCGAGGCGGAGGCGGTCCGCGGCGATTTCCAGGCTGCGGTGCGACACGTCCATGCCCGTGATCTTCTCGAACTGCATGTGCTTGAGGAGCTCGCGCAGGAGCCTTCCTTCGCCGCAGCCGAGATCGATGACGCGCCTGGCGCCGCGCGCCGCCAGCACGGAGAGGATCACGCCGTGGCGCTGCTCGTGCAGGCTGAGCGATTCCTCCGTGGCGGCCTCGCGCGGGTCGTCGGGGGCGTCGGCGCTTACGGCTGCCTCGGTTTCGCCGTCCTGCTCGCGAAGGCGTGCGATGGCCTCGTCGGCGCGGAGTTGGTCGATGGCCTCGTCGGCGAGGTTGCGGCGGTGCTTGAGGTAGCGGCGGGCGATGAGGTCGCGCAGGGGGTGCGAGGCGAGCCAGCCTTCGCCGTGGCGCAGGAGCTTGTCCACCTCCTCGTCGCCGACCCAGTAGTGCTTCTCGTTGTCCAGCACCGGGATGAGCACGTAGAGGTGGCTGAGCAGGTCGGTCAGGGTCTTGGTGGCCGCGAGCTCGACGGTGTGGATGGAGGACGCGCCCCAGTCGGGGAAGCGATCGTCGAGGGCGTGGCGCGTGACGCGCACGGTGTAGCCCAGCGGCTCGAAGAGGCGCGCGAGGAGGGTGGGGGGCTCGAACGTCGCAGGATCGGCGGCTTGGGCGGATTCGAGATGCAGCGAGGGTTCGGCGGAAAGCCCTCCCCCTGCCCCCTCCCGTGGGGAGTGGGGAAGAGGCGGCGCTGATGGGTCGTAGTGTTGCGAGGTTGGTTCGGCGGAAAGCCCTCCCCCTGCCCCCTCCCGCGGGGAGGGGGGAATGGCGCCCCTGCAGGGGATGGCCGCGATGCGGGCGGTGAGCGGGATCGGCGTGGTCGCCAGTTCGGGGTGCGATTTGCAGTGGCCGGCGAGCGCGGTGCCGAAGACCTGCGCGATGGCCACCGCCATCATCGACGAGGCGACGTACGGTCTGTCGTTGACATATTGCTGCAGCGAGAAGGCCTCGCCCGCCGGTCCGCCGCGGCGGCGCACGAGGGCGACGGGATCCACGTCGAGCATCAGCGCGGCCGTGCAGCGTTCACCGCTCGCCTCGGGATAGAAGACGTGCACCTGGCCGAAGGAGAGCGGGAAGGCCTGCACCTTTCCCGGATGCTTGTGGAGGAGGAAGCCGAGATCGGTGGCGGGCGCGTGGGTTGTGGTGATTGTGAGGATCACGGGGCCGATGATACCCGAACTCGGCGGCAAGCGACGGTCAGCCGACTGGAGCCGAAGGGCCATGGACGCAGCCCGCGCGCCGTATCAGGCGCAGTGGCGGAGTGCCGCGAACGTGTGGCGTGCTCTCGCAGTCGGGTGGCATGCTCTCGCGGTACTCCGCGTGAGCATGGGGCGGCGCAGGCGCGCGAAGTCGCAGATTGACGTGACCGAGTGCTGCGGCGATTCGCACACGAGCGGCCTGCGGTTCTACCATGATGGCCAGGTGGAACTCGCGGATCATCATTCCGATGGCTCGCTCGCGCGGCGGTTCGTCATTGGGGCGCAGTACATCGATGAGCGGGCCGTGCCCATCGAGGGCGAGGCCGGGGACGGCGGGATCGGACGTGCCGTGTTCCGGGAACGACCTCGATCCGCCGGCCCCCGCGCGCGAAGCTGAAGTTGAAACCCCGTGCAAGCGCTGCCTGGTCATCCATCGGCGAGGTCTTTCGGGGATTGGAGCCGGCCCGCGTTGTCTTACGTGGGCTGCGCCGACGGGCCGCCGCGCGGATCGGCTGCGGGGATCATGCCAACGGTCGGCAAGGGCGAAGTCCACCTCCCACGGGCGTCATGCTGACCGGCCGTGGGAAGTGAACGGACGCGCCGGGCTGCCGCCTTCAACCGCGCGGAGCGGGCTTGCCCTTGGCGGCTTTGGTGCAGTCGGCGCAGAGGTTGGATTCGCTATCGAGCAAGCCTCTGCCGCACTGCGTGCACTTGACGCCGCGGACCATGGTGTTCTCGTTGCACTTCGGGCACAGAATGCACGTTTCTCGCGTGGAGGTGACGGCGCCTTTGCCCGCGCTGCTCTGGCTGATGCGGGCCTTCTGCTTCGCATCACTGAGTTCACGCGCGGTCAGTTCCCGCGTGTCGTTGCACTTTTCGCACACCCAAACCGTCTTGCTCTCCGGCGATGCCGGTGGGAGTCGCTCCTCCGCGGAACTGGACCAGCGCCAGAGGATTCCGCCCACGGCCGCAACGAGAATCACCGTCGCCACAAGGTTCTTGGTAATGGATCCTGACATGTTCGCACCTCCGTCAACTTCGGCCCATTCGGCGGTCGATAATGCGTGAGGCCTCACCCGCGCTGGGCTCGGCTCGATCGCCAGCGGCACGATTCTGCCTGCGCACCGACCTTGGTTCCGCAGCGCCAGGCGACTCAAAGTTCAGCTTCACGAGCTCTTCGCGAACTCCTACCCTCTCGATTTATGAGGTGAAAGCCCGGAGTCCAAGTGTTGCTGGTGGCCGCAGTCGTACGCCCAATCCATGTTCCCCTTGAAGCCGCGATACCACTCGTCCACCGTCGTCCAGTCCGTGCCCTTGAAGCACCGCGTGTCCATCGACAGATAATCCGCATGCCCGTCCATGAATCCGCCTACGTGATAGGAGAACTTTCCGTGGAAACCCCATAGTTGAGTTCCCGGCGGGCCATACGGTCGACGCCTGTCGCCGTCGTGGAAGGCTCGGTCCGCGGGGTCTTCGTAGAGGATCAAGAACCGGCTGGAATCTCGCAGCGTCATGTTGTTCCAGATGCGCTGGCCGATATCGAATCGCTTCAGCCAGGAACCGGCGCCATACGTCTGGTACCACCAGAGGAATGAAAGCTGGTAGCTCGTGCCCACATCGTCGTAGGCCGTAACCTCGCCGCGTTGATGCTCCGTGTTGTTGTCCCAGAACTCGCCCTGAGCGCTGCCGAAGTCCGAAGGACATTCGAACAGCTCCATGGGCGCGGTCTGGTCATCCGGCGTACCCCACGCTCCGTCGGGTCCGGGACTCTCCGGCGTCAGCGACGACGGGCCGCCGGCGATGTACACCGAAAGCGGCCGCTTCTCAGTCGGATAGTAGAAGACCCCGTCATTGTAGGTCCTCCAGTAATCTCGATTCCGCCCCCCCCATCCACCCCACGACCAGGTGCACCAACCATCAGGGGTTCCGTCGCCATTCGTATCCGAGAAATTCACCGGGAAGAACTTCTCCTGATCGAAGTACATGGCGAAGGTCTGGCTGATGGCGCGCACGTTGGCGCGGCATTTGGCGAGCTTGGCCTGCTCGCGCGCGTTTTTCAGCGACGGCAGCAGGATCGAGATGAGCAGCGCAATGATGGCGATGACCACCAGCAGCTCGATGAGCGTAAACCCCCGGCGGCGGGATACGGCGCGGGCGTTGCGTGACATGACACACCTCCCTGCCCGCCTCAAAAAAACGGACCCGGCCCGGTGCGCAAGAAACAACGTCAAGACATGCGCCCGGCACCGTCACCGACGCGGGCGTCGCAAACGGGTTGCACGATTCATGCCATGCGAGACAGCTTGGTCCATCACACAGTGCCGGCGGATGCCCCGCTTGGTTCCGATCGATGCAGCACTGAGCGAAGGGCGTGGCTTCACTCCCCTCCCTGAAAGGGAGGGGCCGGGGGAGGGTTCTTTCGTTGGGGTATTCCGCGCTTCGGGAGTCCGGCTTCTCAAAGATGGGAAGTTGTGCACCGTTTTGCTGGGCGAACACGGTACTCCGATAAACGCGCCTCAAGCACCGCGCGTTGGGAATGGCAATCCGAATAGTGAGAAAGCCTGAATGAGATGACAGGGGCTCTTCCGGCGCAGCGCCCAGGATTTCAACACATCCTCTGGCGACGGCACAGGTTGGAAACCCGTGCTACACACACCGGTTGGAAAACCGGTGCCACACTTGGGTGCAGAGCCCTCCAACGGCACAGGTTGCAAACCTGTGCTACATCCCCCGGTTGGAAAACTGGTGCCACACGCAGGTGGAGCACCTGCCACACATGGGCGGAGAGCCTGCCCCAAAGCGGGCGGCACGCTTAGAAGCTCAGCAGGTGCCCGAGCTTCTCCTTCTTGGTCCGCAGGTACTCGATGTTGAACTCGTTGGGGGCGATCTGAATGGGCAACTGCTCGGCGATGGTCAGCCCGTACACCTCGAGGCGGCTGACCTTCTTGGGGTTGTTGGTGAGGATGCGAAGCTGCCGCAGGCCCAGGTCGCGGCAGATCTGCGCGCCCACCCCGTAATCGCGACGGTCCGCCGGCAGACCCAGCGCCTCGTTCGCCTCCACCGTGTCCATGCCCTGCTCCTGCAGCCGATAAGCCTTGAGCTTGTTGTGCAGCCCGATGGAGCGGCCTTCCTGACGCAGATAAATCAGCGCACCCTTGCCGGCCTGCTGAATCAGGCGCATCGCCGTTTCAATCTGATCGCCGCAGTCGCAGCGCGACGAGTGAAAGACGTGCCCTGTCAGGCATTCCGACTCGACACGCACCAGCACCGGGTCCGGGTGAACCACGGCCTCGCCGAACGGGTCCAGATCGCCCACGCCGCCGCAGCACAGCGCCAGGTGCGGCTCGTGGTCCACCGGCGTCGAGTAGGCGATGAGTCTGAACTCGCCGAAGCGCGTCGGCAGCTTCACCGTCTCCAGCCGCGAGACGAACCGCTCGCGCTGCATGCGATGCTCGATGATGTCCGCCACGGTGTACAGCCGCAGATCGAACCGCCGCGCAAGCTCCTCGAGCTGCGGACGCCGCGCCATCGTGCCGTCTTCGTTGAGAATCTCGATGATGACCGCCGAGGGCTTCAGCCCCGCAAGCCGGCACAGATCCACCGAGCCTTCCGTCTGCCCGGCGCGAACCAGCACGCCGCCGTCCACCGCCATCAGCGGATTGATGTGCCCGGGGCGGACGAGGTCGCCCGGCTCGGCGCGATCGGCGATGGCCGTGCGGATGGTCGTCGCGCGGTCCTGCGTCGAGACGCCCGTGCTGACGCCGAAGCGCGGATGCGCGTCGATGGTGACGGTGAAGGCCGTGCCGTAGCGCGTCTGATTCTCCGGCGTCTGGAGCGGGAGGTTGAGCTGCTGGCAGCGCGCGCGGCTCATCGACAGGCACAGCACGCCGCGGGCGTTTTTCAGCATGAAGTTAACGATCTCGGGCGTGACGTACTCCGCGGCCACGACGAGATCGCCCTCGTTCTCGCGGTCCTCGTCGTCCACGAGGATGATCATGCGCCCCGCGCGAAGGTCTTCGAATGCCTGCTCGATCGGACTGAAGGGAAGTTCGCTCATGTGTGCCTGTCTTCAAGCCCCCGGTGTCGCCGGTGGCGGCGACTGCTTCGCCTGCCACTCGGACACGAACCGGAATCCCACGCCCATGTAATCCAGCCACGCGGCCACCGCCACGGCGCTGGCAACGATCCACATCGCCCGCACCAGCGTCCAGCCGCCGTCCGGCAGATCGGGCACGGTCAGCGTCGCGGCCACGCTGATGGATTGTATCATCGTGCAGGCTTTTCCCGAAATGCGCGGGCGGATGACGGTCTGCTGCGTCGCCAGATACACCACAAGAAATCCCATCACGGTGAGCACGTCCTTGCCTAGGGCGATGACGGGAACCCAGCTCGGCAGCCGCGCGCCGGGCACGCTGGTCGAATCCAGCGCGAGGATCACCACTGAGCAGGACGTCAGCAGCTTGTCCGCCAGCGGATCGAGGAAGCGCCCCAGCGCCGACTCCTGATGCCACCTCCGCGCGAGAAAGCCGTCGAGCGCGTCGCTGAGCGCCATCACGACGTAAAGCCCCAGCGCCGCGTGACGCGCCGGCGGCCAGCCCTCGTTGAGGTTTAAGAGCAGGATGACCCACGCGGGGATGAGCAGGATGCGGGCGATGGAGATGCGGTTGGGCCAGTTGAGCCATTCCATCATCGGCCTACACCTCCGGTATTGAATGAGGCCGCTCGCGTCCCCCCTCCCAGGGAGGGGCGCATTCACTCCCCTCCCTCCCAGGGAGGGGCGCATTCACTCCCCTCCCTCCCAGGGAGGGGCCGGGGGAGGGTTGCCGCGTCCTCAGTAGCGCCTCATCCCGTCGATCGCGGTTTGCCCGGCGGCTTGGCGCTCTGCAGAAAGCGAACGAAATCGTCGAGCGATACGAGTCCTTCGAGAGAATGATACGTCCCATCCGGATGGAGGATGACCACGGCGGGAGTCTGTCGCAGTCCGAACGAGGCCATGTGCCGCCGCGTGGGCGCGAAGTCGCGGTCCATCCGGCAGAAGACCCATCCCGCCACGAGCCGATTCACTTCGGGCGCATCGAAATACTCGCTGATTCTCCAGTCGTCGCGACCCACCCACCACTTGAACACGATGAGCACCGGCTTGCCGGTCTTCGCCGCCTCCTGCGTGGCCGCTTCCAGGTTGTTGAGCCAGTGGGTGTCGATGGGCCGGGGGATGTAGGGGTTGACCGTCGGCGTCTGGCCGGGAGGCTTGGCGTTTTCGATGAAAGCGAGCGCGTCGCTTTCCTGCATGGGTCCGACGTGCGAGTGATAGGTGCCGTCCGGGTGGATGATGGTCAGCGCCGGCGCGCGGTCCACGCCGTACTGCGCGACGAACGCGCGATCCGGGTCGTAGTCCGTCACGAGCACGCACCGCACCATCTGCTTCTTCGAGGTCGCCGCGTCGATCGCGCCTTCACGCAGCATCTTGTGCATCCTGCCTGAGACGGGATCGAGGTGATTCTTGTAGAACACGAGGATGGGCATCCCCGTGTCCTTCTGTCGCTGCTCCGCGACAGCGTAGTCGTTGACCCAGCCGCCCAGCGACATGCACCCGCCGCACAGCGTCGCGGACAGCGCCGCCAGCGCCCAAATCGCCATGCGCCGCCGGGCGGGCGGGACCGGATGCGAAAACGCGGCGAGGCGCCGGGCAGCGACGTGGACGGATGATCGGGCGCTGGCTTGACCCTTCGCCGAAAGCTCACGCATGAGGAAACGCTCCGCAAGTCCAATGAAACAGGAGCCGAAGTCGAGGGACGATCCACCGGAGGGCAGGAGCTTCATGGCGCCGCCGGACCCGCGCCATCGTCGGGCCAGTCGCCGCTGAACACCTCGACCGCCGGTCCCGTCATGTACACGCGCCCGTCGTCCGCCCACTCCAATTCCAGATCTCCGCCGGGGAGCGTGGCCGTGATCGCGCGGCGCGTCAATCCGTTCAGGCTCGAAGCCACCGCCACCGCGCACGCGCCCGTTCCGCACGCCTGCGTCGCGCCGGCGCCTCGCTCCCACGTGCGCATCCTCACGTGCGCCGGTGAGTCCACGCGGACGAAATGCGTGTTGGTGCGCTGCGGGAAGATCGGCGCGTGCTCGAATCGCGGACCGATAAAGGAAAGGTCGATGTCCGCTGGATTCTCAACGAAGACGACCACGTGCGGATTGCCCATCGACACGCACGTGATGCGGTAAGCTTGTCCGCCGATTTCGACGGGGTGATTGACGACGCGTTCGCCCGGCAGCGTGCATGGCAGCGCGGCGGGCGCCAGCCCCGGCTCGCCCATGTCGATGCGCACGGCGACCACGCGCCCGCGCTCGAGGCGACACTGCGCCCGCTTCACTCCCGCGTCGGTCTCGATCGTCAACTCCGGACCGCCCGCCAGCCCGTGCTCGACGGCGTACTTGGCCACGCAGCGGATGCCGTTGCCGCACATCTGCGCGCGCGAGCCGTCCGAGTTGTACATCTCCATGCGAACGTCGCAGGTCCGCGAAGGCGCGATCAGGATCAGCCCGTCCGAGCCGACGCCCGTGTAGCGGTCGGAGATGGCCGTGGAGAGCCTGCCGGCGTTCTCGACTCGCTGGGTAAACAGGTCCACGTACACGTAGTCGTTGCCCAGCCCATGCATCTTCGTGAACCTCATGCGGGGATTATAGAGCCTTCGCCGACGACGCACGATGCGCAGGCGAGAAGCAGGTGGCCGGAGGGTCCGCTGGGCTGCCCACGCCTTCGACGGCTTCTCGTAACCTATTGTCCTTGCTGATCTTGCATTGAATGACGCCAGAGTGGTCCATGAGATAGGGAAATCGCCTGTTGAATATGGGACGAATAATTTTGCGAGCTTATCGGAAAAAAGGCAACCGGCGACACGCATTTCGAGGGAAAACTTGTTGACATGCCGGCCAAGCCCAGATAGGGTATGACACTAGCTTGAGGGATGAGCGTCACGGGGGCCAAAGCCCCGCGCTGATCCGGGAAGCAGGAGAGGAGGGGGGATTCAGAGTTGAGCGATCGCGCTTGGTCTGCGCCGTCCTTCCCCTTCACAAACTCAGATCCAATCGGTTGTTCGTCGTTTTTGGTTCTTCGTTTTTTTTTGAGGAGGTTGCCATGAGAAATTGGTTAGTAGGTTTGACCGCCTTGGCCCTGGTGGCCGTGCCGGTCATCGCTGATGACTTGATCGTCACGAACCTGAATCCGAGCGGTGTCGTGATGAACCCGGTCGTCAATCGTCCGCCGATGGACCCGGAAGATCTGCTCTGCGGCAGTCTGGCGTTTGACGGCGTGAACGGTCTGGCCGCGGAGCGCTGGGTCAGCCTCGGCCTGTCCGCCTGGGACATGTCGTATTGCGAGTTCGACGTTGAAACCACGATTCAGGCCTTCAAGTGGGTCACCGTGGACGACAGTCTCCAGGTGTCGCAGGGGAACGGCGACTACGCGATCTGGACGGCCGCACTGGTTGAAACCGGATGCGCCGGAGACGTTGCTGACGTCGCCAATGGCAACTTCAGCACCCAGCAAACCGACCTGAACCAGACCCTGTTCGGTCGCCCTGTGCTTGAATACTACATGCCGATCGGCGATGTGGTGCTCCCGCCGGGCGGGTACTACTTCGGCACGCGCGTCGTGGGCGAGAATGGTCAGAGCTTTATCCTGACCGTGCCGTGCGACGGCAACAGGGAGGGCTATTTCCAGTCTGACTTCTTCGGCATCCCGTGCGCGGTGACCAACACCACGATGTTCGGTGCACCATATTGCCCCGGCATCGCGGTCCTCGGCAAGCAGGGTGAGCCGAAGCCTAAGTGCATCTATCAGGTGAACAAGGTCAAGAACATGGCCAATCTGTGCGGCGCGGTGTGCGCGGATTGCCCGTACGTCCGGGGCGACCTGGTCTGCACGAACGAATGCCCGAACGGCGGTGCGGATTGCCGTACGCGTCTGAAGGGCTTCAATGCCTGCAGCAACGGCGCTGCCTGCAAGGTCATTGCTGACCTCGTCGGCTGCGAGGTCCCGCCGGGCAACTGCAAGCGTTGCCGGTAGTTTCTGCTGTTAGTTTTGCCGCTCCCGGAGGGTGTCCACGCGACACCCTCCGGACGGCGGCTTCTGTTCGATCTGTTCGCGACAAGGATTCCTGAAAACCGATTGGGCTGAGAAGTCGCGGAAACGTCAGGGTGTTCGCCACAAGCGATCGGCCTGACGCCAACAGCGAAAACGAATCGGCCGTTGCGTCCGCAAGGCGCAGCGGCCGATTTTGCTATCGGGCGCCTCCCCGCGGATGGGGATCCCAGGCGCACCGCCATTCCGCTGGGTTACCGCCTGCGCAGGAATGACTGAGCTGGATTCCCACGTGCTCGGGAATGACCCGTGTCGCCCTTCACCGCGCACACTCAAGCCACCCAGCGGCCGTGCCTTTCCTCTCGAGCCTTTGCGCTGATGCTGCGCCCAAGAAGATACTGAGCATGGCTCTCATTCATGGACAGGATGCACAAGATGAACAGGATGAACGGGAATCTGTGGCAACCGGCCCGGGACATTTCCATCTTGTTCATCTTGTGCATCCTGTCCATTTCGAAGTGTTCTTGTCATAGCTGAGCGCGCTCTAGGCGACGGCTCTGTTCACTTGCGCCGCTCCTGCGCAACGCGCCCGGGTCGTGGTATGATGGTGCGGCGGGCAGGAACCTCCGGTTGGTTGCTGGCGCGCGCTTGCGAAGATCCGACGTGCCGCAAAGGCCGTATGCGTTGGGACGGAACAGTCAAGGGAATCGGCTGCCTCACAGCTCGATCGGCGTGGAAGAACCTGGAGAGGAGAAGAAACCCAGCATGTATCATGAGCATTCAAACTCCGGTCGGACCGCGGGACTCCCGGCGATCGGATGGCTTCTCGCGGCTGCCCTCCTCGCCCTGCCTGCACTTCCGCTGCGGGCTGGATCAGTCGAAGTGGAAGTCTTCCCCGTCCCCACGCCGGCGTCCCGACCTTACACCATCACCGCCGGACCGGACGGATGCCTGTATTTCACAGAGTCCAACGGAAACAAGGTCGCCCGCATCACCCCGGAAGGCGTGATCACGGAGTTTCCCGTGCCGACGCCTCGAAGCGGTCCGTACGGCATCGCCACGGGCGCCGACGGCGGAATCTGGTTTACCGAGCGATTCGCAGATCAGATCGGCCGGCTCGATCCCGTCACCGGTCACATCGACGAATACCCCGTGCTCACGGCGTTCGCGCAGCCGTGGGAGATCGCGGCCGGGCCGGATGGAAACTTGTGGTTCACGGAGGAGGACGTGGCCCAGATCGGTCGCATCACTCCGCAGGGACAGGTCACGGAGTTTGGCGCGGGGACGTGCTGCTTCCCGACGGGGATCACGGCGGGCGCCGACGGCAACCTCTGGTTCACCGTGGAGATCGGCGATCAGATCGTTCGCATGACTCCGCGGGGACAGGCGACCGTATTCCAGATTCAGACGAAGGTGCAGTTGCTTCCGTGGGACATCACGCCCGGACCGGACGGTAACGTCTGGTTCACGGAATTGGCCGGCCGTTCGATCGGCCGCGTCACGCCGCTGGGCGGAATTGATCGCTTTCCGGTGGACGGCGATTTTTCGGGCATCGCGGGCATCGGCGTCGGGCCGGAGGGGTGGATGTGGTTCACGGAGAACGATACGTCGCGCATCGGCGCGATGAAAACGACCGGCGCGATCAAGTCGCAAGCCGACGTTAGCCGCGACAGCCGTCCCTTGTCCATCGTCCTCGGTCCCGACGGCAACGTGTGGTTCACGATGGCCGACGGGAACGGGATCGGCCGCATTCATCGCACGAAGCGAGGCGTGCAGTACGTCCTGTCGATGGACGCCGGCTTTTCACCGCCGGTGCGCGAAGCCCGGCTTGGCGAGCGGGTGCAATGGACGTTCATCGGTCCGCGGCCACATGGCGTGCGCGACGCCAGCGGGCTGGGACTCTTCGACTCCGGGCCGCTGCCGATCGTCTCGTTCTTCCAGCATGAGATGTTCGCGGCCGCGACGTACGCATGTGAAGATCCGATGAACCCGGAGATTCAGGGGACCGTGCGCGTGCCCGTTCAGCTTCCCCGGCGAGGCGAGGTCGGCACGGCCTTCCACGTGACGTGGTCCACGAGGGAGGCGCCGAAGAACCTGGTGTTCGACGTGGAGGTCAAACTGCCCGGAGACGCGGAATACCAGCCGTGGCTGACGGGCACGACCGGCGCCGGCGCGGACTACACTGCGGACGGGCCTGGTTCCCTTCGATTCCGCTCCCGCGTGCGCCATGCGCAGACAGGGCAGGCCACGGGCATGTCTCCCGGCGCTCGCATTCGGATCAGCGGCTGACGCGCGGGGCGACGCGGAATTCGTCATTCCCGCGCGGGCGCGTATCCAGTCTCGTCGCGGCGCGACGAACGACCCCGGATCCCAGGCAGCCCGTGGTGGAACTCGAAACCGGGCATCGGGACCGTCACCCCCGCGCAGGCGGGGGTCCAGTCCGCCCCGCAAACCGCT
This sequence comes from uncultured Phycisphaeraceae bacterium, assembly GCA_964526695.1. Lineage (GTDB taxonomy): Bacteria > Planctomycetota > Phycisphaerae > UBA1845 > UBA1845 > JABWBH01. Next base: position 6,261 of record CAZGJA010000144.1, on the reverse strand, counting down.
GGATTTCTGCCTCCTCGCAAGCAACAGGCTGGATTCCCGCCTGCGCGGGAATGACGAGCGTCGCCTTTCACCACGGGCTGCTATGTGGATGCGCAGGTGGGGCGTCTGTTGTCCACGCTCAAGGAGCTGAAGCTCGACGAGAACACGCTGGTGGTCGTGGTCGGCGATCACGGCGAGGGGAAGGGCCAGCACGGCGAGGGGAAGGGCCAGCACGGCGAACATACTCACGGACCGTTTGTGTATGACACGACGATGTCCGCGCCGCTGATGGTGCGGCGCCCGAACGGCGTGGGGGCGGGGCGTCGCATTTCCGCCCAGGTGCGTTCCGTGGACGTGGCGCCGACGATCCTGAGCTGGGCGAAGCTCCCGCTCCTGCCGGGCGCTGGGGGAGTGGATCTGTCGCCGCTGATGGCCGGCGCGACGGGAGACCTGGGGCTGGCGGCGTATGGCGAGTCGTTCCACCCGCGATTCAGCTATCAGCCCGTGGTGGAAGTCTGCGGGTCTGGCTTTTCACCCCCGAGCACATCGGGATTCCCGGCAAATGACCGGCTGGAAAGCCGGTCCCCCAAGCAGAAGTCCTTTTCACCACGGACTGCTATGGGTACTCACAACTTCGCATGTTGCGCGAGGGGCGTTGGAAGTACATTCACGCGCCCGTGAAGGAGCTTTATGATATTGCCGCCGATCCGGGCGAAACCCACAACCTGGCGGACGCGGAGCCGCAGCGGGTGGCCCAGATGCGGCTGCAGTTGCAGAAGTTGATCGCCGCGGCGCCGCCCTCCGTGGGCGCGCTGGGGGCGCGACAGGGGATTTCGGAGCAGACGGCGCGTAACCTGCAGGCGCTGGGATACCTGACTTCGGAAACCGTCTCCGTGGGCAATGAGAACGCCACTGAGCTGGAGCTGTTTGTTCCCAGCCTCCCCAATCCGGCGGATCATGCTCTCGACATCCAATTGATGTCGCAGGCCGCCACGCTGCTGGCGCGAGGACAAGCCGGTGAGGCGGAGCGAGCGCTGCGTGAAATTCTCAAGAACGCCACCGCTGCGAATCCTGGTCCGTTCCGTGCCCATGTGCTTCTGGGGCGCGTGCTCGACAAACTGGGGCGGTTGGAAGAGGCCGTGGATGCGTTTCGCGCGGCGCTCAACCAGAACGCGGAGGACGCCGCGACGCGGACGGACCTCGGCAATGCGCTGGCGGAATTGAAGCGCTACGATGACGCCGTGGCCGCCTACCAGGCCGCCACGCAAATCCGCCCGCCGTTGGCGCGAGCGTTTCTGAATCTGGCCATGGTCCTTTCCTCGCAGGGAAAATGGGAAGAGGCGCTGCCCGCGGTGCAGGAGGCCGTCAAGCTCGACTCCGGATCCGCCAAGGCGCACTCCCGCCACGGGGTGATCCTGCTGAAACTCAATCGCCCGGCGGAGGCGTACCAGGCGATTCAACGCGCCGCGAAACTGGACCCTAAGAACGAGGAATACCAGCGGGCGCTGAGAGACCTGGGATCCGCGTTGGGTCGGGGCTGATCGGGCGCGCGGATTGAATAACCCTCGCCGGGCGGCATGCGTCCGCCGCTCAGCTTCCCAGCGCTTCCAGCCGAAACGCGCGAACGTCGGAAGGGTCGATGTGCAGCTCGCGTTGCGACGAATCGAGGATGGAGGGCAGCAGGCTTTGCGGGGCGATAAGCGAGGCCACCCAGCGGTCGCCGCAGGCCACGGGCTTAAACGTGACCACGCCGCGATCGAAGGCGTCGATCGAATTGAGGAAGTCCTTGAAGGAGGTGGACACCGGAGGAGGGGGAAGCGTCAAGTACACAAGCATCGGCGCGTCGCCGTCGGGCGACGAATCCGCGACGCCGCGCCAGCGCCGCAGCTCGATGCCGTTTGTAATCTGCCAGACCGGCGAGGAGGCGATGAAATCGGGGACAGGGTAAGCGAGAATCGCATCGCGCCGGGCGTCATCGCGGAAGACGACGGGTCGGCCGAACTCGTCCCGCTGCGCGCCGAGGACTACCTCGATCGTGTCACCTTCGTTCAACTCGAGAATCCGCTCGATGTTGTCCCGCTCGCGATACCAGCGGATCGTCGCATGGTTGGCGAGGCACGGGCAGAGCCATCGCGGACCGAGGCGCTCAGGCATCGTATCGAGGTCGAGCGTCATCCGCCCCCAGTCCGGCAGAATCAAGGCGTGCGCCCGGTCCTTAAGGCTCGCGGCGGCCGGCACTGTCAACATCGCCAGCCCCGTCACGCCCAGCGCCTCAAGCAGCAGGGCTCGACGCTGCGAAGGCGCCGCCGCGCGCGCCGCCCCGGCCTGCTGTGACCAACCCCGGACCCCGCGCACCAACGCCCCCGCGCCGCAGCCGGCCACAATCATCATGGGTGAGAGGATCACGCCGAGGTTCCGCGGATACCCGGCGGACCCCTGGCGCAGGGCGATCGAGACCATCGCGCCCAAGCACAGCGCCATGCAGCCCAGCCACCAGCGTGACGGCGATCTCCAGACGGCAGCGGTTCCGGGGATCAGCAGCAGCGCCAGCACCGGCGAAAGCGGAAACATCTCCTCCGCGCAGAGCGCCGCAACGGTCAACACGTCGCTCGCCTCGCGGATCGGAATGCCGCCGTAACCCGCCGCGAAGTTGAGCGAAGCCCACCGGTCGAGTGTGTACACGCCCATCAGCGCCGCCAGAGCCGCGGTAATGAGGATCAGCACAGCGAGCACATGGCGGCGCGCGAGCTTGTTCTCGCCGTCGCCGCCGTTGTTGCGGCCGCCGTCGCCTTCGGACCTGCGAGGCAACGCCACGCATCCGCACATCAACACCGGCAGCACCCAATACACCCACGCCGTGTAAACCGTCAGCGACAATTGCAGGGCGATCAGGAACGCGGCAAGCGCCCAACCGACGCGATCCGACGCGCGCCGCAGTTTTTCGAGCACCAGAGGCAGCACCGGCGCCAGCGCGGCCGCCTCCGCATAGCCTCGCGCCTCCGCGCCCTGAGCGCACAACTGCGGACTCAGCGCCAGCAGCAGCGCGGTGACGGACGCGGCCACCGGGTCATGCGTGATCTTCCAAGCCGCCCACGCCGCCGTCGCCGCCGCAAGCATGGACCACGCCAGCGGCATGAGCCGACCGGCGAGCGGCGTGATGCCGAAGAGGTGCGTGGTGAGGTTCACCCAGAAGTTGGTGGTCGTGTGGATCGAGGCCACGTCGCTGGGCGCACGCAGCGCCCGCATGGCTCCCATGCGCCAGTTGTAGAACGTCGGCTGATATCGCCGCGCTTCCGCCTCCGTCGCGGCCTTGCCGGTGACGCCGGTGAACCGCGTCAGCAGCGGGAGTTCATCGCATTGCCAGGTCAGGTCGCGCGCCAGCGTCCAGCGTGTGTGGGCGCTCCACAGGATCAAGGCCACGGTCAGGCCCGCATAGACCCACGCGACAGCTCGACGACCCGTCAGCGCGCAACATCCCGCCGGCGCGCGACATTCCGCGTCCGTGGCGCGGAGAGGCGCCCGATCGAGTGACAGCGTATTGGCATTCATGGCCGCGGTGGTTCCTCGCCGAAACCTCAGGGAACAAGAATGTTATCGGGCGAAATGGGCGAGGGCTGAACCGGCAGGGACTGCAACACTGACGGGACGCGCGGCGCGTTCAGCCGACCGCGCGCACGGGCAGCGGCGCGGGCAGGTTCAGCGCCGCCAGCGCGTCGCGGTGCAGGACGGCCCGGAGCTGGTCGCGCGGGATGACCGGCAGGTTCGTCCCGTGGCACAGGTGGTTGATGGAAAACAGCGTCTCGATGCACTCCGACGCCGTCGAGAAGGGGAAACCGCTGCCGAACAGCAGCTTATCCATCACCCCCTGCTCGTGCGCCGCCAGCAGCGACTGATACGCCTGCCACGAGTGCCGCAGCAGACCGCTGATCTCCGCGTACACGTGCTCGTGCTTGGCGAGCAGAAAGATCGACTCATCCACCCACGGCAGCCCCATGTGCGCCACGAGCATCCGCATCTCCGGAAACTCGCGCGCCACCTCGTCCAGCAGAAACGGCCTGGCGTAATCCAGCCGCGTCTCCGGTCCGACCCAGATGCCGGGGTGAAACAGCACGGGCATGTTCAGCTCGACGGCGCGCGAGTACACGCGCATCGCCCGGCTGTCGGACGGGTGGAAATTCTGCGCGGCCGGGGCGACGGCGATGCCCGCCAGACCCAGCGTCTCCTTCGCGCGCAGCACCTCGTCGATCGCCTCCTTCGGGTGCGACGGGTCCACGCCGGCAAAGCCGATGAGCCGGCCCGGCTGGCGCTGCACCAGCTCGGCCACGCGCTCGTTGGGGATGGAGGCGTCGAGGTGGGCGCTGCAAAAGCCGACGATGATGGTCACGTCCGCGGGCTTGGAGGCCGTCAGATGTTGCTCGGCACCGGCGTTCTCGATGGGATCAAAGCCCTGCGGCGCGGTCCGTCCGCCGAAGAGACGGGCGTTGCGGCTGACCGCCCGCCCCAACTGCGACGGCGAGTCCCACACGTGCGTGTAGCAATCGACGATCATGCCCTAGGGTACACGATTCGCATCCCGGCGGGAAGTTGCACGAGTTGAAAGTCGGGCATTGGACGGCAGAGTGGAGGTCGTGCATTGGGCGGGCGGGTGGAGGTTGAGCATTGAGTGGCCGGATGGAGGTTGAGCATCGGGCGGCTGGGTGGCACGGCCTGGCGTACTCGCCTGGCCGTGGTGGACGCCCATGAGCCGCGATCAAGTGCTGCATCAACCTGCGAATGCGAGATGCGCCGACGAGCGAAGGCGCGCCCACGGGAATGTCTCGGGTTGGGAACCCTCACGCCCGCCGACTACTCATCCGCCTCTCGAAGCTGCTTCTCGAAAATGACGAGGTTGCCCAGCGTGCGCGAGTCGTAGCGGATGCCCACGATGTCGAAGCCGTGCGTCAGCGCCAAGTGCAGCACCGGGCGGTGGTGGTTGTAGCACTCGAAGCGCATCATGTCGTAGTTGTTCTCGCGGCACCACGCCTCCTGCGCCTCCATGAGCTGCGACGCGACGCCCATGCGCCGCGCCTCCGGCGCCACGCCGATCAGCCAGGCGTAGTACGTCGTGTAGCGCAGCTCGTACCCGACGAGGAAGCCGACGGGGCGGCGCTCCAGCTCCGCGACCATCATGAGCCACACGCGATGCGCGTCGAGCCGGCGCTTGAAGTAGTCCTTCGCCTGCGGCGGCTGGAAGACCTGGCTGTACAGGTCGCACACCAGTTCCAGCTCATTGAGTCCCACCGTGTCGATCTTCACGTTGGCCATGCGAACTCCCGGGCGCAGCTTCAAGCTCCCGTTTTCAACCCTCAACTCGGCCCCCGACAAGCGGCTCGACCCTCGACAAACGGCTCGGCCACTATGAGATTCTACCCCGCCGGCTCCCCCTCGCCACTCGGGCAGGCACGGGCAGGCACAGGCAAGCGTGTTCCCGCTTCAACGAGGCAACCGTGCGCATGCGTGCACCGCAAGGGATGAAGTCAGGCCGACTTGGGTGGCACGGTCTGGCGTAATCGCCAGGCCGTGGAGGCTGAGCGGCGGACATGCGTTTGTACGACGAACGGCTCCGTCGCTGCGGACTCGCTACACACGCCGGGCCCCGCGCGGCGCTTCTCCACGATGCTGCAAAACCGACCGGCGCGCACGACAACGGCGCCGGATCGCCTGCCGATGATCCGACGCCGTGCCCTGCTTCTCCCTCCCGAGCGCGTCACAGGCGCCGCCTCTGTCGCCTCGGCATGATCCCTCCCGGTTCCCTTTCTGAATCTTCCACGTTCTTCAGTTCGTCGCTTCGCGTCTGTTCGAGAAAGTCCGACGCACGCAGGTCGCTCGCGTGGTGCTCGCCGGTCGCTATCCCCCGCGACTACGGCTTTTGCGATTCGCCCCTTCACGGCCGCCGCGCTGGACCCATCCGTGACCCTTGGGCTTGTGCATCGCACCGCGATCCACCTTCGCGCCGCCTTCGTCGTCTCCTGCACGTCCGGCCGGGGCCATCGCACTCTCCCGCCCCCCCGGAAACGACACCTGCGTACGACAGTCCCGGCCGGCACGGTCACACTTTTTGTTTCACCAAGTGTCCACTCGGGGTCGCTTAAGCGGAACTAATTGGCTCCTCGCTGTTTGGTGTGGGTAGAAGCTGGGGGACCAGTCCCCCAGACCCCCTGGGATTTACCGCTTTCGGACTTACCGGCAGGCGGGGAAGATGGAGGCGACCGGCCCGGCAGTTGCCGGACCGGCGTCGCCTGC
>CAZGJA010000143.1:0-24034 GCA_964526695.1 uncultured Phycisphaeraceae bacterium | reverse complement strand
CCGAAGGCGGTGTAGGCCACCGCGGAGGACGTGGAGCCGGCGGAGTTGGACATGGTGCGGGTCGTGCCGAGCATGTCGGAGTGGTAGTAGGACACGCCGCTGCTTTGGTCGTCGGGGTCTTTGACGCTGAGGCCCGGCTCGTAGCTGCGGAGGTTGTCGATCGTCGGGGGCGTGCCGGCGTCGATCTCGAAGTCGTTGTAGGACTCGTCGCCGTCGTAATCCGTCCAGGTTTCCGAGAGGGCGACGAAGACCGTCGGGTCGAGTTCGCGGTTCAAATACCTCGCCCTCGCGGCGTCGTAGCGGAACTCTCTGGCCCATGTGGTGGTGAAGTTGTCCGGGCAGGAGTCCGGATCGCTGCCGTCCTCGTCCCATGCCTCGCCCAGCATGAACGAGACGCGCAGGGCCTTGTCGTACTCCATGCGGACGGCCGAGTAGTGCGGCGCGCCGGGCAGCGTGTGGTCGCGCGTGACGATGCGATTGACACAGCCCTCGTCGTAGCCGTTCTGATCGACGTAGTAATACCACTTCGTCTCGACCAGCACCGGCGTGCCGGAAACGTCATACATCTCGCTTTTCATCAGGCGGTTGTTGTCCGACTGGTAGCCCGCCGGATCGTCCACGTCATACTCATACAGCGTCAGCAGCGCGGCGGCGTTATCGAGCTTGCTCGTGCGGTTGCCGGCCTGATCGTAGGCGTACTCCATGTCGTAAGGCGTCGCGCCGGTGCGCGTCTCGCCGATGAGCCGACCCCGGTTGTCATAAGCAAACCCCACCACCGCCTGCGCCCCCTGCTGATTGCTCTCCGTGATCGAAACCGGCAAAGGTGGGGCCGTTCTCCGAACGGCCAGCCCTTGCGTCTTTCCTCGTTGATTCTACTGATACCCCAGCCCCAGAACCAGGCTCGGCGTCGCGTCGTAATGCTCGACGGAAAGCAGCCGCTGGCTGGAGATTCTTTGGAAACTTTGGCAAATGCAAACCGCGTACGATGCCGAACAGCAAAAGCGCAACCATCTTCGGCACGGCAGTTGGGTTCTCGCGCTCGTGCCCGCGGCGAGCCCGAGCCCCCGTGTCGCCAAACCCTTACAGCCCGTGGCGAACCTGTGAATCACGCTTCGGAGGAAAACGATGAAAAGCGGAAGTCATCGCTTGCAAGGAGAGAGAACATCTTTTCCGCTCCGAAAGATCTCCTCAAATCTGCCAATCGTCTCCTTAGTCGGGATCACGAAAACCCTGCTCGAATCGTAAGCACCGGAGGCATCGTCGTCGGTGCAGACTGCTCCCATGCTGCAGAACAGATTGCGCAACTCCAGCGCCGTTGCTACAACGTTGTTAGCACCAGCATCCACGGTCAATACTAGATGCAATGACCTGCGCATCCATCCATCCTTAATCCAAACATAAGCGTTCAGATTATTGTGCTTCAAGAGATACCCACTAGTTCGCCGACAGGTCCGCTTTGCGGCGCAGTTTTGCTCCAGCCATTGACGAAGTGTAGGCCAATTAGCGCGAGCCACATCAAACTGCCAGCCGGGAAAGGGCGAATTCCGACGAAACAGATTTATCATATCCGAATCCACCCCTTTCGGATTGCTTCGAGCATTGTCCAGAGGCAATTAGCGGCCGCTGGATCACCCAATTGTGGTATGCATCCAGGGAACAGAATTGGAATAGGAATCTGAATTGCCGGCGCTCCCGTGATCACGTACGACGCTGGATAGATGGCTGCGCCGGGAATACCAACTGCCCACTCCCCACCGGTCATGAAGAAGAATGATCCGCCTCCGTAACCAATCCATAAGTGTGGAAGGCAAACGGCGACACCTGCAGCGATCGTTCCTGCAATTCCACCATTGATTAGCCCGTCAGAGAAATCGTCACCTGTCAGGCCGCCAACGATTCCTCCAACAATACCGCCGACGATTGCGCCAATGCCTGCCCCGATTCCAGTTCCAACCCCTGGAATAATGCTGCCGAGCAGCGCCCCGATTCCTGCCCCACCCGCGGCTCCTCCAAGAGCTCCTCCAGCGGCTCCACTCCAACTTACCAACAGCCGAGTCCATTTCAGCCCGCTCGGATCAACAAGGGCGGTCGGTATGCTTGCTACGTATTCGTAGACATTCGGCCCACCCACGAGCCCAATCGGATCCCTCTGCAGGAACCTTCCGCTGGCGGGGTCGTAGTAGCGGGCACCTACGTGCAGGAAATGGATCGGGTCCACACCTTCACCTGATGGAAAGTCATGGGCTTGGTAGCCCCAGCGTCCGGCGTAACCGTAGCGCTGGTAGGTGCCGCTGTCGATGCGTTCGCCGAAGGCGGTGTACGTGGTGGAGCTCAGCCCCGCGCCGCCGTTGTCGGTTTGGGTGCGGAGGGTGCCCAAGTGGTCGCTGTGGGCGTATTGGGTGCCACTCGATTGGCCCGCTGGGTCTTGCTGGGCGAGCCCCGGATTGAAGCTGCGCAGGTTGGTTACCGTGGGTGGGGTGCCGGCGGCGACTTGGAAGTCGCCGTAGATGCTGTCGCCGTCGAAGTCGGACCAGGTGTCGCCGTTGGTCACGGCCTGGTAGACGCCCTGGCGGAAGAGCGTCGGGTCGAGTTCGCGGTTCAGATAGCGCGCGCGGGCCGCATCGTAGCGGAACTCCCGGGCGTAGTTGATGGTGTAGGTGTTGCAGTCGCCGTTGCCCCGATACCACTGCTCGCCGACGATGTAGGACACCTGTTGCGAGTGGTTGTACACGAAGCGCGTGGCCTGCACCGGCAGCGTCGGCGTGGCCGGTTCGGTGACCACGCGCGTGGCGTTGCCCTGCGGGTTGTAGCTGTACCACGTCGTGGACAGCGGAACCCACGGCGTCACGCTCGTGTCATACGTCTCGTAGAACATCAACCGATTGTTGTCGCTGTTGTACGTCGTCGGCGCGCTGATGTCATACGCGTAGATCACACGGCGGTTGGCGATGTTGTCGATCTTCACCGCCCGGTTGCCGCCCTGATCGTACACGTAATCAACGCTGGAACGACTCCGCAGCCGGACCTGTCCCCTGTGTCTCCCCGTCCGCGTCTACGCCCGTGGATTGATCAGGAGCAGCACCAACATCGCCAGGCTGTTGTGTTGCCATACAACGATAGTAGAACCACCACAGAAAAACTGCGATACCTATTGTCAGTCCACCTCGGACGAGCCTCCATCGATAGAAGTCGCGATCTGTGCGAGACCACAGTACGCCCAACTCGACAATCGCCGAATACGAAAACAGGATTGCGGGAACAACACAAATGTGCCGAATCATACTCACTCCACCCAACGAATAGCCGTACGATAGCGAACGGGAAGGCCTTGTGCATTCACCATTCGGTCTTGTTATGAACAAGCACTCGGCTCTGGCCAACATAGTATGTCTTCGTTTCGTTTATCGAGAGATTATACACAGGTACTGGACACTCAGCCGTCCATTCCTCGGCCGAGAGAAGGCGGACGGGCGTTCCGTCAGCCGCCAGTAGCATGTGATGGGATTGCAACGTGCGAGCCGGAACCCACCCTTGACCAATCACCCAGAACGGGTGCTGCGGTGTGCAGATAATCTCCTCGTTCTCCAGCGTAATCCGAATTAACTCGGCGGTCATTGCGACGTGCATCAGCGCAATTGTGCTTGTGGTTGACAATCGCTGTTCCATGTCAACCGTCAGAACGCGATCGTCCGGACTCAGCTTGTCGATGCGAGTTGCGCCGGACTCGGTCGCGACGATCGTGTCAGCAACAAAGCACACATATACGGGAGGCGCCAACTTCGGCGGAGATTTGTCCCAGCCTGGTACGCCGCTGGCCCAGCCCCAAGGATTACTGGGGTTATATGGCTGACCATACCGCCTGTTGCCTGCTCTTCGCCTTTGTCGCGTGTTCTTCTTGATGGCGGGGACGACTACTCTATCCGCGAATTCCGCCGCAAGCCATCCGCAAATGCCGATTAGCGTCAATCGTGTCCCTACTGACCCAGGCCCTCTCCACCATGGAGTATTTCCTATGCGCCCACTGGGAAGGCGAACGCGACCGGTTCCGCGTCCTAAACGAGGATCCCACCTGCCGGGGGGGGAGAGGCCGTCTGGATCTAACTCCGCGGTAGGTTCCGAATCAACATATTCGTACGCGTTGAGTCCGCCCTCGATCCCGATGGGATCCCTCTGCAAGAACCTCCCCGTTCCCGGATCGTAGTATCTCCAGCCGACATGCAGGAACGGAACCGGATCGACGCCCTCTCCTGTCGGGAAGTCGTGCGCCTGGTAGCCCCAAGAGCCGGCGTAGCCGTAGCGGTGGTAGCCCGGGGTGATTTTTTCTCCGAAGGCGGTGTAGGCCACGGTGGAGGCTGACGATCCGGAGGCGTTGGTCATGCCGCGCGTCGTGCCGAGCATGTCGGAGTGATAATAGGAAATGCCCGTGGCCTGGTCGCCGGGGTCTTTGGCGCTTACGCCCGGTTGATAGCTGCGGAGGTTGTCGATCGTCGGCGGGGCGCCGGCGTCGATCTCGAAGTCTCCGTAGGATTCGTCGCCGTCGTAATCGGTCCACGTTTCCGAGAGGGCGACGACGTTGCCGCTTTCGAGTTCTTCCGGGTTCAGTTCGCGGTTCAAATAGCGCGCGCGGGCTTCATCGTAGCGGAACTCCCTGGCCCAGGTGATGCTGTAATTGTCCGGGCAGGTGTTGCCCAGGTCGTCCCATTCCTCACCGAGCATGAACGCCACGCGCACGGCCTTGTCGTATTCCATGCGCACGGCCGTGTAGTGCGGCGCGCCGGGCAGCGTGTGGTCGCGCGTGACGATGCGATTGACGCAGCCCTCGTCGTAGCCGTTCTGATCGACGTAGTAATACCACTTCGTCTCGACCAGCACCGGCGCGCCGGACACGTCGTACATCTCGCTCTTCATCAGGCGGTTGTTGTCCGACTGGTAGCCCGCCGGATCGTCCACGTCGTACTCATACAGCGTCAGCAGCGCGGCGACGCTATCCAGCTTGCTGGTGCGGTTGCCGGCCTGGTCGTAGGCGTACTCCATGTCGTACGGCGTCGCGCCGGTGCGCGTCTCACCGATGAGCCGACCCCGGTTGTCATAAGCAAACCCCACCACCGCCTGCGTCCCCTGACTGTTCGACTCCGTAATCGACACGGGCAGATCGCGCGTATTGTACTGATACCCCAGCCCCAGCATCAAGCTCGGCGCGGCGTCGTAATGCTCGACGGAGGTCAGCCGCTGATCGTCGTCGTACTCGTGTTCCACGTGCGCGCCGTTGCCGTAGTTGATCCGCTCCAGCAGGCCGCGCGTGTTGTAGATGTAGGTGGCGGTCACGCCGTCGCGCGAGAGCGTCGAGGTGCGCCCGGCGTCGTCAAGCGTGACGGTCGTGGTCTTGCCGTCCGGACCGGTGCGGGTCACCGAGCCGTCGTCGGCCCACTCCGGGGCGTAGGTGAAGGTGCGGGTGAAGTCGAGGTCCGGGTGTTCATTGGTTGAGGCGATCCCCAGCGACGTCGCGCGTCCAAGCTTGTCGTAGGAGAACGTGTAGTCGCGGGTTTCGGTGGTGTAACCCGTATTCGTCTGCAACTGCTTGATCTGACCCATCTTCGAGTAGTCAGTGGGTTCGCTTGCGTCCCAACCCGCGGCCATGCCGGGCATCGCAGGAGGGCCGCAGGGAAGCTGCGGAAAACCGGGTGGCGGCGGCGTCCCGTTGGGACCGCCAATGGGTGGTGAACAATTCAGGCTGCCAGTTGGCCAGCCGTTGGAATTGTAACTCATGTTTCCGCTGCCTGAAGGGCGATTGCCGCTGATGGAGTTGGATCCGGAGTCCGTCACATTGGTGGAGCGCCAGTTCGACGGGCAACTCGGGCATGGATTCTGCTCCTCACCCTCACCGTACTCGATGGGCTGCCCCCAATCGTCATACACGAACATCGCCAGCCGCAGGTCGTTGCCCGTGCGCACGGCGAGCTGCCGGACCTCCTCGATCTGGCCCGCCGCGGTGGGCGTGCTGGAATCGTAGTACGAAATGGTGATATCGTTGGCCCCATTCCCCTGCCCATCCGCCGGGACGGTGATCTTGGTGGGCAGCGTGGGGTAGGTGGTGGTCAGTTCGTAGGCGATGCTGACCGTGTTGCCGGCGGCGTCCTTGACGGTCAACAGGTTGTTCAGCGAATCATACGTCCGCTCGGACTTCGGCGTGGGGTTCTGGCCGGAGTTGGGCATCAGCGGCGTGAAGGTCTTCAGCAGGTTGCCGCGCGGGTCGTAGGTGAAGGTCCACTCCTTGTCGAGGGCGTCCTTGTAGGACGTGAGGTTGCGCGCGGCGTCGAAGACGTATTCCTGATCCTGGCCCAGCGGGTTGGTGAACTTCGTCAGGATGCCGGTGGCGCTAAACTCGTAGAGCCAGGCCTTGCCGCGGCGGTCGGTGTAGGTCGTGCGTCGCGGGTCGGGCGGGCAGGAATACGTCAACTGCTGGACATATTGCGTGCCGCCGCCGCCGGGATTCGGGTCGGTGACCTTCCAGAGCTGGCCGTCGGCGTTGTACTCGTAGGTGAAGGCGTCGTCGTCCTTGTCCTCGATCTGCGTGACGCGGCCGGCGGTGTCGTAGGACTTGATCTCGACCTCGAAGCCCATCGGGTCGGTGATCTTGACGAGCCGGCCCGAGGTGGCGTCGTAGGCGAGCGTCCAGATGCGCGTGTCGAGGGTGGAGCCTTGCGGCTCGGCGCCGGCCTCGGTTTCGGTCCGGTTGGGATCGTATTCGTAGGGGTAGGAGGCGCCAGCCCTGAGGTCGATGATCTTGGTGAGCCGCCCTGCGGTGTCGAAGTCGAAGAGCAGCTTGCGGCCGTCGTTGGTGCCGCCGGAGTCCTGCTGGGCGGCGTCGGTGATTTTGTACACGCGGTACTGGGCGTCGCGCGTGAGGACGAGGGCGTGACCGTTGGCGTCGCGCACTTTGGCGAGGCGGCCCTGCGCGTTGAACTCGAGGCTGGACTGGTCCTTGAAGGTCAGGCTCCAGCGCGGGCTGGCGGCGATCTGCTGTTCGAGAACGTCGTGCACGCCGGCCGGGGCGATCCAGGCAGTGCCGATCTTGGTGTAGGTGTCCATGCGGCCGTCGTCGTGGACGACGGTGGCGGAGTTGGGGTTGTTGAAGATGAGGCGGGCGGAGTAACTCGTCTGCCAGCCGGGACCGAGGTTGAAGCCGTTGGTGTGGCTGAGGTTGACGCCGCTGGTGACGTGGGCGGAGTTGTGCACGAGGGCGAAGTTCATGTCCGGCCCGACGCCCGACCATGAAACCACGGGCACGGCGGTGAGCAGGTTGCCGTTGCGGACGTTGGCGGTCGAGTAGGTGGCCACGCCCATCGAGGCCTCCCACGAGCGCGCGGCACCGGGAGCGGGCGGGTTGCACGTGCCCTGGGCCAGGGCGCGCGGAGAGATTGCGGCGGTGAGGAACAGTGCAAGGAAGAGGGCGGCGAGGGCGGAAAATCGGCTGGTGCGAGTGCGGGGGGCATCACAGGTTGAAAACCTGTGCCACACTTCACAGGTTACAAACCTGTGCCACACGTCACAGGTTACAAACCTGTGCCACGCGTCGGCGGTCGGGAACCTGTGCCTCATGCTCACGTCGTGGCGGGAGTTAGAGCGAGGGCGCGACGGACGGACGAACGGACAGACGGAAGAACGGACAGACGGACAGACGGACAGACGGAGCGCGCGGAACGGGTGCGGAGCATTGCTTCCTCCTCAAAAAAGGACACCGACGTAAAGGGCCGTCAAGCCCGGAGAAAACTCTATCCGTCCTATATATCCGTTGTGGGGGCGGGGAGTCAAGAGGAATTCTGGAAAAAAGTCGGAAGCGCGGAGGATTTGTTGCAACGGCGCGCGGGACGGCTGTTGTGACAACCGCGGACTTGCGCCGGCTCGGAGAGCCGGCGGACCAGAGGCAGCTCAGAGAGCTGCCCCACCAAGCAGAGAGCTGCCCCACCACGCTTCCTGCGAAGACCTCCGGCAGCGATCGCCCGTCAAGATCTTCATACAGCCGGGCCGATTCCGCGCGCCGACCATGCCGCCGCGGGCCTCGCCCGGTCGGGATGACCGAGCCATGAAGCAACCGCCAAATCCGACCCAAACCGCCTCAAGCCCCGCCCTCGGCCTCGTGTTCGCAGCTCTCAAGTCCGCCTCCCTCAAGTCCGACGCCCTCGCGCCCGACGCCGCCGCAATGGCTTTGTTTTGCGCAGAATTGCGCGCCCGCCGACACTCCGAACCCCCGAAAACCCCGCGAAAAACCCACCAAACCCGCTCCGCGTGCGCGCATTTTAGCATCCTTTTTTCTAACCAAACAAACCCATTGCGCCCCGCGCCAACCCGCCGACCCGCCCCCGCCTTTTTCTGGCGAGCCTCCACCCCGGCGCGGCGCCGCGCGTTTCGGCCCGCGTGCCAACCAGCGATCGGCCGCGTCTCTCCGCGTCGCCTCCCCGCCGCCCCTCCCATCGGAACCTCGGCCTCAACCTCTCGCACCGCGCTCGGCATGGGCTTCCCGTCCCCGTCCCTGAGTTGATCGAAACCGCGCGGAGGGCTACCATTCCACAGGAATGGACGATCTCGCCGTGGGCTGCTGGGTGCTGCTTCAGACCGGTCCCGCGCCGGCGCCTCGAGTGCCGCGCACCGGGGACATGATCCGCGACTGGGCGATCTGGTTCGCGGTGATCGTCGTCGTCATGGTGCTCACGCTTGTTTTATTGAAGCGTGCCAAGAGACTCGTCGTCTCGGAGCCGCGCTCGATCGCCGGGTTTTCGTTTGATCTCGACCAGCTTCGCGAGCTGCGCGACACCGGGGAAATCACCATTCAGGAGTACGAGAAGCTCCGCAGGCAGGCCATCGAAAAGGCGCTGGAAAAGAAGGGACAGGCGTCATCCGCGGAATCGCCGCAGCGGGGTCCGAACGTTCCTCCGACCGGCACAACGTAAGGGCCGTGCCACGCGAAAGGTGACCCGTGAGTGGATCAGCCCTCGTGGCGACATTGAGAAACGCCGTCGAGGAGGCGTCGCATTCTCGGGAAAGTGCAGCCGCCCACGCCGGAACGACGATAAAGAGTCAGCGGCGGGCGATTTGCCGTGCCGGTTGGTCGGTCGCCGGAGCGAGATCCGGCAGGCGGGAACCCGTAGGGCGGGCAATGCCCACCCAGTAACGGGGCGTAGGCCGGGCTATGCCCGCCTTGCAACGGGTGAGCGTAAGGGCGGTTGTAACGCGCCGTCAGGCATGACGCGGAAATCGCGGCGCGGCGGATGAACGACTGAGGAAGGACGCAGAGAGAACCCATGTCACAAGGACGGACAGGCGGATCCTCGCGGGGCGGACGATCGCGAGCGTGCAGTTTTTGCGGCAAGGGTCAGCGCGAGGCCGGCCCCATGGTGGAGGGTCCGCGCGACGTCTTCATCTGCAAAGCCTGCATCGAGCTGTGCAACAACATCATCAAGCAGGAAATCCGCCGCAGCGCCTCCCCGGCCGCGCCTTCCCTGGGGCGCATCCCCCCGCCGCGCGAGATCAACACCTACCTGGATGAATATGTCGTCGGGCAGGACCATGCCAAGAAATCGCTCGCCGTGGCTGTCCACAACCACTACAAGCGCCTCATGCACGTGGACGCCGCCGCCGGCGCGGCCGACGTCGAAATCGACAAGTCCAACGTGCTGATCATCGGCCCCACCGGCTCGGGCAAGACGCTGCTCGCCAAGACGCTCGCGCGATTTCTCAACGTCCCCTTCGCCATCGCCGACGCCACGACGCTGACCGAAGCCGGCTACGTCGGCGAGGACGTGGAGAACATTCTCCTGCGCCTGCTGCAGAACGCGGAATACGACTTGGATCAGGCGCAGCGCGGGATCGTGTACATCGACGAGATCGACAAAATCGGCAAGACGTCGCACAACGTTTCCATCACGCGCGACGTCTCCGGCGAGGGCGTGCAGCAGAGCCTGCTGAAAATGCTCGAAGGCACGCTCTCCAACGTGCCTCCGCAGGGCGGGCGCAAGCATCCCGAGCAGCAGTACATTCAGATGGACACGACGAACATCCTGTTCATCTGCGGCGGCACGTTCGTCGGCCTCGACGACATCATCCGCCGCCGCCTCGGGCACAGCACCATCGGCTTTGCCAACGAGAATGAGGATCCCGACGACCCCAAGGCCGTGGGGCAGATTCTTGCCAAAGTCACGCCGGAGGATCTCATCGAGTTCGGCCTGATCCCGGAGCTGATCGGTCGGCTGCCGATGGTGGCGACGCTGGAGCCGCTGTCGCTGGAGAGCATGATCCGCATCCTGACGGAGCCGAAGAACGCGCTGGTGAAGCAGTATCACAAGTTCTTCGAGTACGAGAGCAGCGAGCTGCAGTTCAGCGAAGGCGCGCTGCGGCGCATCAGCGAGAAGGCGCTGGAGCGCGAGACGGGCGCCCGCGCGCTGCGGGCGGTCATGGAGGAGCTGATGCTCGACAGCCTGTTCGAGCTGCCGGAAGTGGGCGAAGGCGGGGTCTTCACCGTTACCGAGGAAGTCGTGGACGGCAAGCAGAAACTCCTCACGCCGCCCGGCGGCGTCACCCGCAAACGCCGCCGCGAGTCGGCGTGAGAAGCGCCGGGTCGCGGCGTGATGCGGGTGCTTTGCGCTCGGGTAAAGCGCAAGCGAGCGCGATGCGTCACGATCCGCTGAAGTCGCAGACTTTCACGAAGCGGTGCGCGTCGAACAGAGTCAGGCGAGGCACCGTGTACTTTCCGTTGCCTTCCATCGTGAAGCCGCCGGCGACGGAGATGTGCCGGTTGACGTACAGCCTCCCGTAGCTGCCGACCTTGATGCTGCCGGTGCCGTTCAGATCGACGTTGACGTAGATCGCGTGCTTGATCTCCTCCGTGCCGCCGGTGATGTTCCACTGCCCGGAGCCTGTCTTCGGCGTGCAGTTGAGCGAGATGTACCGCTCCGTGATGTTCTCCGTGTTCAGTCCTCCGACGGGATCGACGATGCCGTTGTTGATCAGGCCGACTTCGATCTGAAGTTCGCCATAGAGGGCGTTGTCCGGGCCGACCACGAGCCACGCCTGCGGCTCGTAGCCGGTGGGGCCATAGAGCCGGCCGCGATACTCGCCGAGGATTTGGCCGCTGCCTTTCAGGATGGTAGCACCATCAGGGAAGAAGATCGTCGGTCGTTTGGTACTGGTGCTTGCTTTGAAGACGATCTTCCCGTCCAGCGTCACTGCGCCGGGCGACCCAAGGGTAAGCGTCGCGCCCTGCTGCAGGTGAATCTCGCAATTGGCGCGGATGTCCAGTCCATTCTGCCCGCCGACGTTCAACGCCCAGCCGGAACCGGAAGCATAAGCCAACGTCAGCGTCGGGCTATCGTTTCCCGTCTTCTCCATCTTCAATGCACACACCGACGCATCCCCGCCGGAGATGACGGGGAATGCTTGAGTCTGCAAGTCAACGGAAGGAATGTAGGCAACGTCGTCGGATCCAGGCACGCCAGTGGGACTCCAATTTCCGCTTGCAGACCAATTAGAGTTGTTCCCTAACCATGTGTAGGTAGTGGCGTCGGGGCAAACTGCATCCTGGCCCAGCAGAATCGCCGGGACAAGTGCCACGATCAATGCCGTCAGTCGAAACATGAGTATGACCTCCAGTCAGTAAACTGTGAATCGCTTATCCGAACCAGATTCTCATGGCACGGTCACGCGCCGGGCAGCTATCGTCCCTGAGCACAACTTGCTGCCATCGGAATCTCGAATCCGGCGAATTGAACACTCATAATCGCCCGGCACCACATCGGCGAAGCTGACGCGGGCGGTTCCATCCTGCTCGGTCCGCTTCGACTTCTTGATTCCGCCATCCGCCGATGCAAGCACGATCGTCACCTTTCCGTCCGGAATGAGCGTGTACACGTCCGAGCGAACCTTGCCCTCGTCAACCGACACGTCGTGGCGGTCGACGTAGTCGCACAGCCCGCAGTTAAATTTCGTGAGAAAGATGTCATAGCCTCCGTGGCTAGCCGCCTCGTGTACTCCGCCCGTAGGGTCGAAGTCCGCCACGGGCGAATTAAAGTCGCCCCCCACGTATACATTGCCTTGGGAATCCGCGGCGAGGCCCATGGTTCGATCAAGCCCGGCTCCGCCGAATACGTCGCCCAGAAGGTACGCCCCTTCCGGCGACCAGTAGGAGACATAGTTGGATCTCGCTCCAAACACGGGACGTTCGTCGGTTCCTTCACCAGGGTCGAGGTCCACCGTGGAAAAGTAGCCGCCCGTGAGAATGAGCCTTTCACCACTGAAGGCCAGGCTCTTGACATACGTATTGCTGCCTCCTCCGAAAGTCCGGGACCATTGATACGCGCCGTCCGAGCCATAATGCGTGACAAACGCGTGGTAGGAAGCCGGCGCGCTGTCATGCAGGTCGCCGCCGCCATCTGGATTGAAATCCACGACCTCGTTAAACGCCCCGCCCACGTACAGTCCATCGTCGGGCCTCACGACAATCCCACGAGGATTGTCTCGTTTCGAAGCCCCAAACGTTTTGAGCCAATCGAACTCTCCATTCGTGCTTAGTTTCAGCACGAAGACATCCTCTCCTCCATTCGAATTGCGCACCACATTTGTCCCCAGAGGATCAAAGTCAACCGTTCCGCGAAAGCCTCCGGCAATGACCACATTTCCCAAGCTATCCACCGCCAAGGAATATGGAAAATCGCGCTCAGGCCCGCCAAAGCCTCTGAACCACAGAAGCCCACCGCTCGCCGAAAGCTTGACGACGAGGACGTCTAAGTCGCCGTTGGATATCAGTTTACGGCGGTCGTCACCCTCGCCCAGCCAGAGGTGATCGGAATAGGTTCCCGCGGCGTACACCGACCCTGCCGAATCTACGGCGATTGCCCAAATGTCCTCATAGGCGTTACTGCCTGCGGTCCACGTCCAATCGTAACTGAAGTCCTGCCTGAAGGCAGCGACAAAGGCATCGTTTTCACCTTCTGGCGCACGCGCGTCCTTGCCATCCGTCGGATCGAAATCCGTCTTACCGTTGAACAGGCCGCCTACTACAAAGCCGCCAAGGGGGCGCTTATCAATTGACAACGCCCAATTGAACAGGTATTCCGCACCGCGGGTAGCGCCGAACGTGTACGTTCCGCCATAGGCCCCATCGGGCCGATACCACGAGACATAGGCATCGCCCATGCCTTTGGGGCGGCGATTGTCCTTGCCGGGTCCGGGATCGAAGTCCACCTTGCCTTCAAACTCTCCTGCAATCAACACGTTGTCGTGGATATCCACCGCGACTCCGCCGAGCAGGTAATCCCCCTGCTCGCCGCCCACTGTGCGCGTCCAAGCATACTCGCGGTGCGGGCAGTCCTGGGCGAAGCCGGGGACCGACGCGAGCAGCGCGATTCCCAGAGCGATCGCGCAGGGTCGGTGATACGATGGTGTTATGTTGTTCGCGCCCATGCTCACGCGCCTCCATCCACTTGAAGGTGGCCGGTTCCGGATTCAAACGTAATCGTCGTGTCCTCGTCCGCATAGACGCGGAAGACCTTGGATGCGGTCAGGGTGCCGTTGCCTTTGAGGATGACCGCCCCCTCGCACTCGAGCGTCCCGCTGACGTACAGCCCCTGCGTCAGCTTGAGCGTGTGGCCGTCGCCCAGCGTCAGGTCGGTGATGCCGAGATTGGAGGCGTTCTGGTCCACGACGGCCTGGGGGGTCGTGTCGTCAATGGTCGCGACGTCGTTGTCGTGCGAAGGCCACTGCCTGTTCGTGTCGCCCCACAGCTTCTCCCAATTCTGAGGATCGTCCCAGTTATCCTTGTTGTCGTTGCTGTTCGCCTGACTGTTCCCGGTCCATTTGAATCCGTCCGGCGAGGACCGTCCCGGCAGCGCACAGAGCGCCATCAGCCCCGCGGCCGCGAGGATCGCCCCTTGTCTTTCGCTTATCATGTTCTCCTCCGATGGTGGATGATAATCCCATGCCCGAATGACGACCTTCGATACAAGTCACAAGTCAGCCCGCCGGCGCTCGCCCGTTGCGGGCATGGCGTCGGCGTACAACCCGCCTTGACCTGCGAAGCTGCGTTCGCTGACCCTATTCGGCTGCGGCGCAGGTCGGCAAAACACCTCCAACCGCCAGCAGGATCTTGGCCTTAACTTCGACCTTGCCGCCTGATTCCAACCTGAAAGTGTCATACATGACGAAGTGGCGGTTCACCTTCAGCACGCCGTGATTCTCGATGACCACGCTCACCGCCCCAACGCTGCGCAGGCAGGTCACTGCGTCGATGATGAGCGTTCCGAGCTTGCCCGAGTGTCCGGCGACACGCAAAGCCGGATCCGCCCCCGAGTAGGCTTCCCCGATGATGATCTTAGGCAAGCACGACAGGCGGATGGTGTTGGCCGTATTGCTGTCGCTGTCATCCGTGGTGATCCGACCCAGGCTGACCAGCGCCACGTCCACGGCGAACGACCCCTTCAAGTCCGGGCGCAGCACGAGCGATTCCTCAAGGTCGGTCTGGCCGACTTCGCCGCGGATCAAGCCGCCTTCCTCGCCAATGGACTTGAAGGCGGCATCGGTGTTCGGATCGGTTTTTTGATAGCGAACGTACAGCGTCGTGCCATTGCCCAGCACAAACTGAGGACGCTGGGCTGCGGTGGCGTTGGTGCTGTCGAAGATCACGTCGCCCCAGATGGACATGACGCCTCCGCCGACGTGCCAAAGCTCGGTGGATTTGTTGAGCTTAATGCCGCCCTCGCCGGGCGCCAGTCCGTCCGCATCCTTAACCTTGAGCACCCGGGTGCCGGAATTGGGTGCAGCAAGCTCCAAGACCGTTTGGTTGCGGCCGTTCGTTCCATTGAGCACCTTGAAGCTCTTGATCGTTACGGCGGCAGAATCGTCGAAGAGCGGGTAGTTGGTCCCGGAGAAACCACTCGGGATGGTGGCCGTGTCGTTCTCGTCGTCAGGATGACCCGCTGCCCCCGACCAGTTTCCGTCGTCCGTCCATGATTGTCCGTTTGCGCCTAGCCAAACATAATCCGACGCACTGACAACGGAGCTTGACAGCGTCAACGCCAGCAGCGGGCATAGCCTCAATCCAAATCGCATGTTCCGTCCTCCTTTCCATCGGCAAGGCGCGGCGACCCTTGACGGGGTCCGCGCGGCCTTGCGACCGATTTCGCGGCTTCCTCCCCGTTACGACCCGACCACGATGTTCGCCGACGCCTCCGTGGTGACGATGGTGTAAGCCTCAACGGGATCACGCGAGAACACGATCATCCACTCCGCCGTCAGCGTCTTCACGGAACCACTGGACCTCTTGATGGCCACCGAACCGTTGAACTCGAGCTTCCCCGTGCCCGGCGTGACCGTCGGACTGAGCGTCAGCGCATTGTCGAGCTGCACCGCCCTACCGTGGCCCACGAACAGCGAACGAATCGTGCGGTTCGTCGAATTGACGATCGCCGTGCTCTGGTTGTTCGCGTTGACGATGACGGCATCGTCGTTGGCACCCGGATACGTGCCCATCCCTCCTGAGGCCACAGCCCAGTTCGCGGTCGTGGACCAGTTGCCATCAGCCGTGCTGTTGCCGGTCCAATGATACACCGCACCAAGTGCCGCCGAAGCGAAAAACAAGAATCCCCCGACGGCCGGCGCGCCCCGGGCGCGCAGAACTCTTCCGCTCATGGTTCAAGTCTCCTTGGAGAAAAGGCTGAAAACGCGCAGGGCCGCCTGAAAACGCGCTGCCGCGCGCAGGAATGCCGATTAGCGGGCTGTGGATCGTGGATCGTGGATCGTGGATCGTGGATCGTGGATCGTGGATCGTGGATCGTGGATCGTGGATCGTGGATCGTGGATCGCGGATCGCGGATCCTGCCGGTCACTTCGGGATGCCTTCGGGACGAACGTGGCATGGGAACTCCTCTGACTCCAATCCTATAATACACCACGCCATAGCTTGAGGCAAATACATTCCCAAGATTTTTCAAGTTTCTTTTTTTGCTGCGCTGTTCCGTTGAGAACGGGGGAGGGCTTTGCCACGGCTGGATTCACGCCTGCGCGGGAATGACGGGGCGGACGTTTGATACGAAGCGGGCGGCCCCTCACTTGCGTGAGGGGTTCCGATGGGCCCGCCCCCCACTCGCGTGGGGGGTTCTGAGGTGGCGGCCCCTCACTGGCGCTACGGGTTCTGGGGCGGCGGGGCGGCGGCGCAGTGTTCGCAGAGGCCCACGAGCTGGAAGCGGTGGCCGTCGGCGTGGAAGCGCTTTTGTGCGGCGATGCGCTGGCGCAGGGCGATGACCTCTTCCGCGTCAAACTCATAAATAATTCCGCAGCGGCGGCAGACCATGTGATCGTGCGGCGCCTGGCCGTACACCTGCTCATAGTGCGCCTGCTTCTTGCCGAAGCGCACTTCCTTGAGAATGCCCGCGTCCACCAGCAGCGGCAGTGTGCGATACACCGTGGCCTTGCCGACGCGGCGGCCGGCCTCCTTCAAGGCGTAGAGCACCTGCTCGGCCTCGAAGTGCTCGCGGAAGGCGAGGACGGTGTCTAGGATGGAGCGGCGCGCCTGGGTGTCCTTAATGCCGCGTCGGCGAAGGTACAGCCGAAATGCCTCTCGGATTTGCGGGAACAGCTCGGGTTGAATCGGACCGGGCATCGGCGCTTCCCATTGGGTCTTGACGCACGCGGATGTTAACCTGTGCGTCACAAGTATCGAGTCGCAATCACGTCAAATTCGCGCCGGCGAGGAAGCGTCTTCACCACTCGCAGGGTCGTCCGCTCCCTTACGGTTGCGGCTTAGATCATGCGCCGGACGCGTCGCTCCCTTACGGTCGCGGCTCTGATCATGCGCCGGACGGGTCGCTCCCTTACGGTCGCGGCTCTGATAAGATGCGACACTTGCAGGTCACCACCCTAACGTGGAGGAGCGATGACGGACAGCGGGGACATGGGGTTCGGGCGGCGCGGGTTTTTTCAGGAGGCGTTTGCGCGGATGCTGCGCCCGGTGGCGGACGCGCTGGAATCGCGCCTGCCGCAGATCATGATCGAGCCGCCGCCGCCGCACCCGCGGTTGTTCCTGCGCCCGCCCGGGGCGATCGACGAATCGCTCTTCAATGACACGTGCAAGCGGTGCGGCAAGTGCGTGGAGGTCTGCCCCGCGCACGCCATCTTCCCCTTCGACGGACCGGCCGACGATCCGAAGCGCGGCACGCCGGTCATCGACGCGGACTTGGCCGCGTGCGTCATCTGCGAAGGGCTGCAGTGCACGACGGCCTGCCCGAGCGGGGCGCTGCGGCCGCTGAGCCACGCGGGCGAGATACGCATGGGCACGGCGGAGGTGTACGAGAGTCTGTGCGTGCGCAGCCGGGGAGAGGATTGTCGTCTGTGCGTGGAGCGATGTCCGATCGGGGCGCGGGCGATTCGATTTCTGGATGAAGGTCCGCCGGACGTCTTCGCCGACGGCTGCACGGGGTGCGGCGTCTGCCAGTTCTACTGCCCGACGACGCCCAAGGCGATCGTCGTGCAGCCGGCGTGATCGTCCCCGTCGCCGCGGCAACCGCCGTGATTGGCACGAAAGCACCATGCATCGCAGGCCCATGCTTTGCCATTCCGCATTCAGAGGCTACCTTGACCCTGCACGCCCTCTTCGATCAAGGCCGTGACGGTCAGGCCGAACATGGCGAACGAGCGGGCGAAGGCGCCTTGGCGGCGAAGCGGCGCGCGGAAGGGTGCAGGATGGCCGAGGCGAGGATCATCGACGGCGAAGCGCTGGCGCGGCGGATTCGGGAGGAAACCGCGGCGGCCGTGCGGCAGTTGCGCGCGGAAGGTCACGGCGTCAGCCTCGACGTGCTCATGGTCGGCGACCCGTCTGCCGGCGCGATTTACGCGCGTTCGCAGCGGACGCAATGCGAGCAGGCCGGGATCGAATATCGCCTGCACACACTGCCGGAGGATTCGCCGGAGTCGCTCATCCGCGACACGATCCGCCGGCTCAACGACGACCCGAAGGTCACGGGCATTCTGCTGAATCTGCCGCTGCCGGTGGGCATCGACACGCACGCCATGCAGTTCTACATCGACCCCTACAAGGATGTGGAAGGCGTCAACCCGGCCAACATCGGGCTGCTGTTTTACGACTCGCCGATCATGGCGCCGTGCACGGCGCTGGCGGTGATGGAAGTGTTGCGAGAGGCGGGACTGGACGTGCGCGGGCAGAACGCCGTGGTCGTCGGGCAGGGAGCGATCGCCGGTCGGCCGATCTCGCTTTTCCTGGCGCATCAGATGGCAACCGTCACCGGCTGTCACATCGCCACGCGCGATCTTGCGGAACACACGCTGCTCGCCGACGTGCTCATCGTCGCGGTCGGCAAGCCGGGGCTGATTCGCGCGGAACACGTCAAGCCCGGCGCGGCGGTCATCGACGTGGGCATCAACCGCATCAAGGAGCCTGACGGGACGAAGCGCATCGTGGGCGACGTGGATTTCGCCGGCGTTCGCGAGAAGGCGGGAATTCTCACGCCCGTGCCCGGCGGCGTCGGTCCGGTCACGGTGGCCATGCTCCTGCGCGGCGCGGTCGAAGCGGCGCGCAAGCAGCTCATCACTCCGCGGCGCCTCGACACGTGATCCCGCGCGAGCTTAAACCGGACATGCTCCTGTCCGCGTATGCGTCCGGCATTTTTCCGATGGCCGAGCCGGACGGCGAGATTCTCTGGTTTCGGCCCGACCCGCGAGCGATCATTCCGCTGGACGGCTTGAAGGTGTCGCGCTCGCTGCGGGCGATACTGCGCAAAGGCGTGTACGAATGCCGCATCGACAGCGCCTTTGCGGAGGTGATCCGCTTGTGCGCCCAGCGCCGCGAAAAGACGTGGATTTCCAGCGAGATTCAGGCCGCGTACATCGAGCTGCACCGGCTCGGCTTCGCGCACAGCGTGGAGTCGTGGAAGGACGGGGAACTGGCGGGCGGGCTGTACGGCGTGGCGCTGGGCGGGGCGTTCTTCGGCGAGTCGATGTTCAGCCGGGCGACGGACGCGTCCAAGGTGGCACTGGTTCATCTTGTGGAGCGGATGAAGGCCCGCGGATTCACGCTGCTGGACACGCAGTTCATGACCGAGCACCTGCGCAGCCTGGGCGCGATCGACGTATCGCGGAAGGCGTATGAGCGCCGGCTCGGAGCGGCGCTGCGCGTGGAGGCGACGTGGGCAGACGCTGCGAGCTGATCCTTGCCGGATCATGCGAGCGCGCGAACATCCTCGATTTGGCATTGGACTCACGTCTTACGAGAGGCCGGGGGTTCGGCTGATCGGGGCAGGCTGGAGAGGCGGTCGAACTCCTCCTTGGAGAGCACGCCCTCGGGATGCGCGGATTCGCTGGCGCGCAGGGATTCGATCAGTCGGCTCAGGGAGCCTCCGCATTCATCCCACATTTGCTCGCGGACGCGATGGACTTCCTCGACGATGGGATCTCGCTTCATGCCCTACTCCTCCAGCAATTCCTCCGGCGTGACGATGACGGGCGTCTACCGATCGAGGCGGTCGTTGATGATCGCCAACCTCTTGATCGTATGCCTGTTGGCGATGTGGGTACAGTTCCAAGTCAGCGACCTGACGCATAAAGCGACATCCTGAGCATTTGTGACGGTCCCAGAGCGGCTTGGACAATGTCGAGTTCTCCAGATCGACCCATCGAGTTAGAATCCCCCCGTCGCCAGGACCCCAACCGTCAAGGAGGCGCGGGCAGCGGTGGATGCAGGACGCGCGGACAACATGGCTCGACCGGTGCTCTGCGCGGGCGATGCGCGGGTGTTCATGGGCAACATGGCGGCGCTCTGGCGGACGGACGCGGAGCTGGCGGTGCGCGTGGACGCCGCGGCGGATCATCCGCTGACGCTGGCGCCAACGCGCTCCGGCGCCTTCACCGCGAGCCTGCCCGCTCCCGACGGCGCCGACGTGCAGCTTCACAGCCGCTACGACCCTGCCAAGGAGGCCGCCCTGCTGGTGGACGGCGTCCCGCAGGAGAACAAGTTCTGCTTCGTGGTGTGCGGCATGGGGCTGGGGTATCACGTCGTCGAGCTGTGCTCGCGGCTGAAGGGCGATGCGTTCATCGTGTGCTTTGAGCCTTCGCTTCGGGTGCTGGCCTCGGCGCTGCAATGCGTCGATCTGTCCGCCCCAATCGCGGCGCGCAAGCTGGTTCTTGTGACGCGCGCGGACAAAGCGCTGCTGCACGACCGGCTCGCGCCGTACTCGACGCTCATGATGCTCGGCGTGCAGATCGTCCGCCATCCTCCCTCGCAGCGCGTCGCACCCGAGGAGCACGCGGCTTTCGTCCGCCTCGTCACCGAGTACGCGACCTATCAGCGCATGTCCCTGCTGACACTGGTGGCCAACTCGAAGATCACCTGCCGCAACATCGCCATGAACATCCCGGCCTACGTCACGACCCCCCCGATCGACGTGTTGCGCAACCGCTTCGCCGGGCATCCGGGCATCGTCGTTTCCGCCGGACCGTCGCTGCGGCGCAACGTCGAGCTGCTGGCGGAGGCGAAGGGCAAGGCCATCCTCCTCGCCGTGCAGACGACGTTCCGAATGCTGCTGGAGCGCGGCATCGTGCCGGACTTCGTCACCAGCCTCGACTTCCACGCGATGTCCACGGCCTTCTTCGAGGGCATCGACGACGCGCACGGCGTGCATCTCGTGGCCGAGCCGAAAGCGACCTGGCACGTCATCGACCGCTATCCGGGTCCGATCTCGCTGCTGGACAATCGCTGGATGCGGCTGGTGCTGGGCGACGCGCTGGCGGGGCGCGACGGGCTGAAAGCCGGAGCGACCGTCGCGCACCTGGCGTTCTACCTCGCGGCCTACATGGGGTGCGACCCGATCATCTTCGTCGGGCAGGATCTGGCGTTCACGGGGCACGTCTTCTACGTCCCCGGCGTGGAGATTCATCGCACGTGGCGCGGCGAGATCAACCGCTTCAACACGATGGAGGTGAAGGAGTGGGAGCGGATCGCGCGGAACGGGGACATTCTGCGGCGCGTGCGCGGCGTGGACGGCGGCGAGCTGTTCACCGACGAGCTGCTCTTCACCTACCTCGAGCACTTCGAGCGCGACATTTCGCAGATGCAAACGAAGGTGATCAACGCGACGGAAGGCGGGGCCAACATCCGCGGGACGCAGTCCATGCCCCTGCGCGAGGCGCTGGCGACGTTCTGCCGCCAGCCGATCCCCGAGGAGAAATGGGCGTACCGAGAGAGCACGCGCTGGCGGGACGGGTCGCGCCTGCCCGATGCGGAGCGGGAGCTTGCGTCGCGGCTGAAGGAAATCGGCGAGGTGGAATCCGTCTGCGCCGAGCTGCTGAAGATCCTGCACGAACTGGAAACGCTGGTGGACCAGCCGGACGCGTTCAACCGGCGGCTGGGGCGCGTGGATGAACTGCGCGTCAAGATTCATCGCGCCACGCGGCCTTACGAGATCGTCAACAGCGCCACGCAGTTCAGCGAGCTGAAGCGGTTTTCGGCCGACCGGCGCATGGACGCTGAGGCGGCGGAGGGTTCGCAGCGCGCGCGGCGGCAGATCGCGCGCGATCTGGATTTCATCGGCGGCGTCGCGGAGGGCGCGGTCGAGGTGCGCGGCATGTTGGAGGCGGCGCTGCAGCGCGTGGTCCTCGAAATGGAACGGAAAGTCTGACGCTTATGCCCACGACGCTCGCCGTGATTCATGCCGATCTGGAGCGCACGCCGCTGGGCACGCGCAGCCGCCTCGGCGATGAGCTGGACGGCTGCCCGATCCTGCGGCTCACCGTGGAGCGCGTGTGCCGCGCGAAGCGGCTGTCGGGCTGCGTCGTGCTCATTCCGCAGGAGCAGGCGCCGCGGTGCGAGGCAATGCTCGACGGTTTGCCCGCAACCGTGCAGCGTGTCAACGCGCCTCCCGCGGGATGGTCCGAGCTGGTGCGGATCGCGCGCAAGTGGTCGCTGGGCGGCTGGCGCGGCGGCATGGGCGGAACGACGTCGCTCGACGAGTACTTTCATCCGTCTCTCGTCGCCGGCGCGCTTGAGTTTCATCCGGCCGATCGGGTCATGGTCTTCCCGCCGGCCGCGCCGCTGCTCGATCCGGCGCTGATCGACGCCATGATCGAGCATCACGACAAGGGCGAGGACGACGCGCGGATGACGTTTGCGCAGGCGCCGCCGGGCGCGGCCGGCGCGATCTACAACGCCGACCTGCTGCGCGAGCTGGTGGGGAAGGGCATTCCGCCGGGCTGGATCTTCAGCTTCAAGCCGGACGCGCCGCGGCGCGACATGGCGCTCTTCTCCTGCTGCTTCGACGTGCGAGCGCCGCTGCGACACGGAGCTCGCCGGCTCATCGCCGACACGGATCGGGCGCTGGCGACGGTTTCCGCGCTGCGGCGGCAGGCGCGAACCGGCGACGCCGCTGAACTCGGCAGGCTCCTGCGCGACTACGAAGCCTCCCATGTTCCGCCGATTCCGGACGAGGTCGAGGTGGAGCTGACCACCGAGGATCCCTTCCCGGACGCCGTACTTCGCCCGCGCGGGTCGCGTGTCGGGTCGCGCGGACCGATCTCGCTTGCCGTGGTGCATGCGATCGCGGAAACGCTGGGCAAGTCTGACGATTCACTGGTGGTGCTGGGCGGTTTCGGCGAGCCGCTGCGGCATCCACAGTTTGCCGAAGTGCTCAAAACGCTGCGCGACGGCGGCGTTTACGGCATCGCGGTTCGCACGTCGGGCGTCGATCTGACG
The DNA here is from genome assembly GCA_964526695.1 of uncultured Phycisphaeraceae bacterium. Lineage (GTDB taxonomy): Bacteria > Planctomycetota > Phycisphaerae > UBA1845 > UBA1845 > JABWBH01. The sequence goes on along the minus strand of CAZGJA010000143.1, from coordinate 1,293 downwards.
GACGAGGCGATGGACGCGCTCCTGACCTGGCGCGTGGACGCGCTCACGGTGCAGATCGACGGCTGGACCGATGAGACGTGGCGCGCGATGCACAGGCCTGGGACGCACGGGCCTGGGACGCAGGGGCACGCTTCGACGCCCTCAGCGACAGGCTCACTTGAGGCCGTGCGTGCGAGCATCGATCGGCTCGAACAGCTCAAGCAAGCCCGGCGCTGCGTCGCGCCAATCATGGTTCCCGAAATGGTCAAGGCCCGCCCGACGGTCGGCGAGATGCCCGAGTTCTTCAACGGCTGGATCCGCAAGCTGGGCACGGCCAACATCGTGGGTCACACGCACCGCGCAGGGCAGCTTGAACCGCTGGCGGTGATGAGCATGGGGCCGCCGCGGCGGACGCCCTGCCGCCGGCTGGGGTCGCGGTGCATGGTGCTGGCGGACGGGCGCGTCGCCGCGTGCGAGCAGGACTTCCGCGGGCTGCACGCGATCGGCGATCTTCGCCATGCCGGGCTGGCCGAAATCTGGAATGGGGAGGCGATGACTCGGCTCCGCGCCGCTCATGCCGAAGGTCAGTTTGGCTCGGCGAACCCGCTGTGCGCCGCTTGCGACGAGTGGCATCGACCGTGACCGACGGGCGCACCATTCCGCAAGGTTGCGGCGAGGTGGGGCATTTGGGTATCCTCCCGGAGTTCCTGCGGCGGTGGATTGACTCACGCCGCGCCGATCCACTGAATATGAAAGCGTGAACGTCCGATATCGCTAGGGGGAATGGTGCATTCGGCGGACCGGAATCCGCCTCATTCATGGAGCGTTGTTCATGCGGCACATGACGTGCGTCTTGCTGACGGGTCCAGTGGGCATCTTTGTGCTTAGCGGCTGTGCGCAGCCCGATTCGGACGGGTTCGCCTATCTGCCCGATGTCACCTTTCCCTCCGCCGGCGCGGCGCGCCCGATTGCACAAAACGGTTACACTCCGGCCAAACCTCCCGCCGGCCGCACCGCGGGCCGATACCCGGCCGAATGGTACCCGCCGGGCGGACGCATCAGCTCGCGCTGGGGCACGATCGTCGTTCATCACAGCGCCACGGACGTCGGCGGCGCGCAGCGGTTCGATCGCGACCATCGGCTCAGCCGCGGGTGGGACGAGCTCGGCTACCACTTCGTGATCGGCACCGGCACGGACACGCCCGACGGCGCCCTCGAGGTCGCTCCGCGCTGGCCCAAGCAGAACCACGGCGCCCACTGCAAAACCGCCAACAACGCCTACAAGCACCACGGCATCGGCACCTGCCTCGACGG
>CAZGJA010000142.1:0-44199 GCA_964526695.1 uncultured Phycisphaeraceae bacterium | reverse complement strand
GCAGCCTCCCAGCCCGGCGGAAAATAACGCTTCAACAGGTTCCATTCGTCCGCCGGTATCAAACCTTCCGTGGCTTCCATGCCCCAACCATACCACGATAATCCTCAACGCACCACAATTAAGTTAACGCTTATGGGGCATAGCCCACCCTACGCCTCCTCACATGGAGGCGGGCATAGCCGGCCCTACGCCCACCGCTCAATCCCATCACTCTTCCCAAACAACCTCGTCCTGCGGCTGTGCCGACCTGCGCCGCCGCCTGCCAAGCGCCGGCGCCTCGTCGTCGAACTCGGATCGCGACCGCGTCACCGGCGCACTTTCCTCCGCTTCAGTCTCGGGTTCCTCCGCTCCGGGCGCGCTTTCCTGCACCGCATGCCCACGCTGCTCCACGAAGGACGCGCCCTTGAGTTTCTCCCACGTCTGCGCCAGTTGTCGCACAGACACGTCGTGCGGCGAGCATACCACGAAACGCAGAACGTCGACGTCGCCGTTTGACAGAATTTGCGGACGCCGGCCGATGTGCTCAACCTGCGTCGGCGTCAGCAATGCCCTGAGGCAGATGATATCGACCCGCAAGCCTTGGGTGGAGTTGGTGACGATGTGGACCACAGGCCCGGCGCCGGCCCCTCCCCGAAGCACGACAAGGCTCCGTGCGCTCCAGTCCACGTTGAGCTTACGCTCCAGTTTCTGAAACTGGCCGATGAGCCACATGAGCGTATCCGCCGTCCACGCCGCCTTCTTCGCGCGGGTCATGCCCATCTGCCCCAGATGCCACCGTCGCGGATCGTCGGGGGGGACGCCGTCGGCGACGGCGGCGACGGCAGCGCTTTGCATCTCGGTGAACCGCAGGTAGGCCTGCGCCGCTTCGGCGATGAACGTCTTCCACGTCCGGCGGTCGAGGTCCTTCATGTCGCAAGGCAGGATGCGGATATGGTCCCAGCCGGACTGCGCCTTGCGGATGTTGACGCGCGACCACTGGCCGTAAACGGGCAGGTCCGTCCGCTCGTCCAGCGTCTTCAGCCCCAGGCGGCGTTCCAGCTCCGCCTCTTTGAACGTCCCCTCCGGCACGCGGAAGTTGACGTCAAGCAGGTCGTGCCCGCCGGTGAGAAAGTGACAGAACCATGTCACTTCCTGCTCCGGCGAGCGAATCTCGATGCGCGTGCGGTCGCTCCAATCCGTCGGGGCGAAGCCGTCGCGCGCCTCGATCGTCTCAACCAACCACTCAAGAACTTTCGCGTCCCACAGCACGCGCTTCGGCGACGAGGCGATCCGATCGACCAGGTGCCACTGCCGCCCGTTCAATTGCCACGGCGCCCGCGCGGTCTCCTCCAGTTTGATCGGCTTGCGCAGGTCGGCCTGCGACTCGCGCTGCTTCCGCTCGTCCCAGACTTCGCGCAGCGCGGCAGGCCCTGCGGCGAGGACCGGCGCCAGCGCGCGACCGGTGTGCGAGGCGTCGCACGCGGCCACCGCTTCCGGCGCGCCTTCAACGACGATGGATCCGCCCGCATCCCCCGCTTCAGGCCCAAGGTCGATCACCCAGTCCGCCGTCTTGATGACGTCGAGGTTGTGCTCGATGCAGACGATCGTGTTGCCCAGATCGACGAGGCGGTGCAGCACGGTGAGCAGCTTGTGAATGTCGTCGAAGTGCAGCCCCGTCGTCGGCTCGTCGAGGACGTAAAGCGTGCGCCCGGACGAGGGCCGGCTCAGCTCGGCCGCCAGCTTGATGCGCTGCGCCTCGCCGCCGGAAAGCGTCGGCGCGGACTGCCCCAGCGGGAGGTAGCCCAGCCCCACGTCATCGAGCATCGCCAGCGTGCGCCGCACCTTGGGGACGGACGCGAACAGATCCATCGCCTGTGCGACGGTCATGGTGAGCACGTCGGCGATGCTCTTGCCGCGGAACCTGACCTCGAGCGTCTCCGACTGAAAGCGCGTGCCGCGGCAGTTGTCGCACTCGACCCACACGTCGGGGAGGAAGTGCATCTCGATGCGCTTCTGCCCCATGCCCTCGCAGGCTTCGCAGCGTCCACCGGAGGCGTTGAAGCTGAACCGCCCGGGCGTGTAGCCGCGGACCTTGGCGTCCGGCAGGCGCGCGAACAGCTCGCGGATCACGTCGAACACGCCGGTGTACGTCGCGGGCGTGCTGGTGGGCGTCACGCCGATGGGCGACTGATCCACGCTGACGACCTTGGCCACGTGGTCCAGCCCGGTGATGCGATCGTGGGCGCCGATGGTGGTGCGATCGCCGTGAAGGCGCGCGGCCAGAGCGTTGTACAGAATGTCCGTCACCAGCGAGCTTTTTCCGCTGCCCGACACGCCGGTCACGCACGTGAACCGCCCCAGCGGAAACCCGGCGTCGATGCGCTTGAGGTTGTTCTCCCTCGCGCCGTGGACGGTCAGCCACTGCAAGCGGGGCGCGTCCGAGCCGTCAACGCGGACGGGTCGCCGGTTGGACGGCACGGCGATGGCCTGCTTGCCCGCGAGGTATTGCCCGGTCAAGGACGCGGCAATCTTGCGCAGCTTCTTCGGTTCCTCGTTCGCCACGATGTGCCCGCCCTCCGTTCCCGCGCCCGGGCCGAAGTCCAGGACGCGGTCCGCGGAGTCGATCACCTCGCGGTCGTGCTCGACCACCAGCAGTGTGTTGCCGAGATTGCGCAGCTTGTGCAGCGCGCGGATGAGGCGCGCGTTGTCGCGCGGATGCAGGCCGATCGTCGGCTCGTCCAGAACGTACAAGACGCCGGTCAAGCCCGTGCCAAGCTGCGAAGCGAGGCGGATGCGCTGCGACTCGCCGCCGGACAGCGTCGGCGCGGAGCGGTGCAGGCTCACGTAATCCAATCCCACATCGACGAGAAACGCCAGCCGCGAGGTGATCTCCCGCAGGAGGTCGCCCGCGATGCGCTTCTCTCGCGCGTTGAGCTTCAGCGACTCGAACCACGCCATCGCCTCGGACATCGGCAGATTGCACACCTCGGCGAGTGTGCGACCGCGGAACCGCGCCGCCGCCGCGTCGGGCCGCAGCCTCCCGCCCTGACACGCCTCGCACATCACGTCCACGGCCATGTCGCCGAGGCGCTGGCGGTAAATCCAATTGGCGAGCGTGGCCCGGTGGATCGCGGGATAAAACCCGCGCCAGCGAACGCGAAGCGGTGCAAGGGCCCCGGGCGCTTGTGATGCGGAGCCAGGGTCGGCGAATGAGGCTGCGGCATCCCCGTTTCTTCTTTCGGCGTTTCGACGTTTCGGCGTTTCGGCGTTTCGCAACTTCGGCGTTTCCGCGTTTCGCCGCGACCGCGCCGTGGCATCGTCGCGCGGGACTTCGATCCACTCGTCGCCCGATCCGTGAAGGAACGCGCGGCGATGCGCATCCGTCAGGCCATCCCAAGGCTGGCAGGGATCGAAGCCGATCTTCGCGGCCACGGCGCGGACAAGGCGGTGCAACATCCCGTCGCGTGGCAACCGACCCCAGCCGGACACAGCGCCGTCGAGGATGGACCTGGATGGCGCACCGATGATGGCCTCGACGTTGGCGCCCTTCTGCACGCCCAGTCCCTCGCAGCAGTCGCACCAGCCCAGGCGGCTGTTGAACGAGAAGTGATGCGGCGTCAGCTCGTCGAAGCTCTCGCCGCACTGCTCGCAGGAGCGGTGCTGGGAGAACCGCAGCTCGCCGCTTTCCGCCAGCGCGATCATCACGCCGTCGCCGCGAGAGAGCGCGTGCTCGACGCTGTCGGCCAGTCGCGCGCGCTGCGAGGCGCGAACGGTGACGCGGTCGATGACCAGCTCGACGCGATGCTGCCGCCGCGAGTCGATCTCGATCGGCTCGGCGAGGGCGAGGATCTGCCCGTCCACGCGAACGCGCGCGTAGCCCTGCTTGCGCTCGCGTTCCAGAAGCTGCGCGAAGGTCTCCTGCCCTTCCAGCTCGATGGGCGAAAGCAGCACGACTGCCGCGCCCTCGCCCAGCGCGAGGATGCGCTCGACGATCTGATCGGCCGTTTGCGTGCCGATGGGGATGTTGCAGTTGGGGCAGTGCCCTTCCGCCAGCCGCGCCCACAGCACGCGAAGGTAGTCGTAAATCTCCGTCACCGTGCCCACCGTCGAGCGCGGCGACTTGCCCGCGGATTTCTGCTCGATGCAGATCGCCGGGGCGAGTCCCTCGATGTGCTCGACGCGCGGCTTCTGCATCTGGCCGAGGAACTGCCGCGCGTACGCCGAGAGCGACTCGATGTACCGCCGCTGCCCTTCGACGTAGAGCGTGTCGATGGCGAAGCTGCTCTTGCCGCTGCCCGACGGTCCGCAGCAGACGGTCATGGCGCGGTGGGGAACCTCCACGCTGACGTGCTTGAGGTTGTGCTCCGAGGCGCCGCGGACGCTTATCGCGTCCGCGAATGGTGAATGGCGAAGGGCGAATGGCGAATGCTGAATGCCGAATGCTGAATTGAGGGTCTTGTCTCGTCGCTTGTTGCGCGGGCGAAGCTTCGCCTCCTTTTCGCCATTCGCTATTCGCCATTCGCTATTTGCCTTCTGCCCTTCGCCATTCGCCGCCAGCACCGCGCGCAGCGCCTCCCCCGTATAGCTCCCCTCCGCTTCCGCCACCTCCTCCGGCGTCCCCTCGGCGACGATCTTCCCCCCCCCCTCGCCGCCCTCGGGACCGAGGTCGATCACCCAGTCCGCCGTCTTGATCACGTCGAGATTGTGCTCCACGACCACGACCGTGTTGCCCGCGTCCACGAGGCGGTGGAGCACTTCCAGCAGCTTGCGGATATCCTCGAAATGCAGGCCCGTCGTCGGCTCGTCGAGGATGTACAGCGTCCGTCCGGTGGCGATCTTGACCAGCTCGCGCGCCAGCTTGATGCGCTGCGCTTCCCCGCCGGACAGCGTGGGCGAAGGCTGCCCCAGCTTGACGTAGTCCAGCCCCACGTCGTGGAACGTCTGGAGCATGGCCGCAAGCTTCGGCTGGTTGGAAAAATGCTCCAGCGCCTGCTGCACGTCCATTTCGAGCACGTCGGCGATGCCCTTGCCTTTGTAGAGGATGTGCAGCGTTTCGCGGCTGAAGCGCTTGCCGTCGCAGACGGGGCAGGTCACCCACACGTCGGCGAGAAAGTCCATGTCGAGCTTGGTGGAGCCGTTGCCTTCGCACGCCTCGCACCGCCCGCCCCCGCGCTCGCCGGAGGAGACGTTGAAGCTGAATCGGCTCTTGGTGTACCCGCGAACCTTCGAATCCGGCAGCATCGCGTACAGATCGCGGACCAGGTCGAAGAGCTTGATGTAGGTCGCGGGATTGGACCGCGGCGTGCGGCCGATGGGGGTCTGGTCGATGGCGATGACCTTGTCGAGGTGCTCGGTCCCGTCGATGCCCCGGCACGCGCCTGGCCTAACGTCGGTGGCCCCGTTGAGATCGCGCAGGAGCGTTTCGCAGAGGATGTCGTTGACCAGGGAGCTTTTGCCCGAGCCGGACACGCCGGTGACGCACACGAACCGGCCGAGCGGAATGGAGACGTCGATCTGCTTGAGGTTGTTCTGCGCCGCGCCGACGACGGTGAGCCGGCGAAGCGCGTCGTCCGGGAGTGGATCGGAAGCGCGCCCGCGCTTCCCGCGTTTTCCGTTCGGAGGCGCTCCTCGCCCTTGCGCAACGCTCGTGTCGGCGCGCGGCGATCGCGCGCCGGTCGGCGCGCGGAGTTTTGCCGCCGTCCGGTCCGTGGATGCCGTAACTTTCCTGCTCCGCCCCATCGAGCCTCTTCGCTCCTCGCCGCACATGCGCGTGTCGAAACCGCGTCGGGGCGAGACGGCGATTACAGCGGATGCAAGTCCAAATGTCACGGGCGTGAAGCCGGTGCGCCGAAAGGCACGGCGCGTCTCAGAGCCGTGGGCGCAAGCCCTCGGTCATAGCCGATGAGGTGGCGCTACTTCGCGCGAGCAGGAATGACACCGGGCTTGCGCTCGGTGCCCTGAACCAGAACCCCCCGCAAGTCCCCTGCGGCACCCGATTCGTGGATTCCTGTCGCCGATCCTCGACGACAGGCCGAAACCCGCGATAATCACATGGTAGCCCCAGTTCCATCCCCGGTGGGTCAGCCGATAAGACCATGTGGGACATGCCGGGTTGCATCAGTGTGGGAGAAGAGCATGAGCGAGACGGAAAAGGCAGATGGGGGCGTAAGCGCCGAAGTTGACGCCGCCGCCGCATCCCCGCCGGCGGTGACGTGGAAAGGCCGCATCCGCAAGTTCTGGCGCGACTGGGTCAAGCCCATGCTCGTGGTCGTGCTGGTGCTCTGCACGTTTCGCTCCGCCGTGGCCGACTGGAACGACGTGCCGACGCCCTCCATGGACCCGACAATCCTCCCCGGCGATCGGATTCTCGTAAACAAGCTGGCGTACGATCTGAAGTTCCCCTTCACGCGCTGGCACCTCGCGGAATGGGGCGGGCCCAGCCGCGGCGAGATCGTCGTGTTCTTCTCCCCCAAGGACGAGACGCGCCTGGTGAAGCGCGTCATCGGCCTGCCGGGCGACGTGGTCGAACTGCGCGGCAATCGCGTGCTCATCAACGGCCTACCGATGGAATATGCGGCGGAGGACCACTCGACCGTGGAGTCGCCGCGGCTGCCGGGGCGGGCGCTGCTGACGGAAAATCTCGGCGGGGTGGAACATGCCGTGCGGCTGACGCCGTCAGCTCCGTCGAAGCGGAATTACGGACCGCAGCGCGTGCCGGACGGATGCTACTTCGTCATGGGCGACAACCGCGACAACAGCCACGATTCCCGCTGGTTCGGCTGCGTCGCGCGCGAGCGCATCATCGGGCGGTCGTCGCGCGTGGTGCTCTCCGTGGATCCGTCGCACTACTACCTGCCGCGCTGGGGACGCTTCTTCGAAGCGCTGCCGTAGGGCGGGCGATGCGCGCCGAGCGCGAGTTAAGCACGTCGCGCATTAACCGAGCCGCGCCCGTAAGGAAGCGAATCTCGAAAAACGCAGCCGCGACCGTCACCGGGAGAACCCGCTTCCTTACGGGCGCGGCTCTGACAAGCGGGGCTCCGACCGCCGCGCGGCGCGCATGTTCTCAAGACGGATTGCGCAGCGCGGGCCTGCCGATCGGGTGGTACTCCAGCCCATACCGCCGCAGCGTCGCGGATTCGTACAGGTTGCGCCCGTCGAAGATGACCTTCATCCGCAGCCGCGCGGCCACTTCCTCGAAATCCGGGCTGCGGAACTCGTTCCATTCCGTGCAGATGAACAGCACGTCGGCCCCGTCGAGCGCGTCGTAAGGGCGCGGGTGATACGTGATCTTCTCGCCGTACACTTTGCGGACGGCGTCGATGGCCTTGGGGTCGTGCAGGCGCACCTTCGCGCCGGCGGCGAGGAGCTGGTCCATCAGCACCAGCGCCGGCGCCTCGCGGATGTCGTCGGTGTTGGGCTTGAACGCCGCCCCCCACACGGCGCAGGTCAGCTTGCCGGCGCGATCGGTGAAACGCTCGCGGTACTTCTCGAAGAGCACGCGCTTCTGCCGTTCGTTGACCTGGTGAATCGCGGGCAGGATCTGCGCCTGCATCCCCGAGTCCGCCGCCACGTGCGCCAGCGCCTGCACGTCCTTCGGAAAGCAGCTTCCGCCGTATCCCGCGCCGGGATAGAGGAAGTGGTGCCCGATGCGCGCGTCGCTGCCGATGCCGCGCCGCACCTCGTCCACGTCCACGCCGAGCCGGTCGCACAGGTTGGCGATCTCGTTGATGAAGCTGACGCGCATCGCCAGGTAGGCGTTGGCCGCGTACTTCGTCAGCTCCGACGCGCGGCGCCGCACGTGCAGGATCGGCTTGTGATTGCGGACAAACGGGCGGTACAGCTCCTCGATGATCCGCCCGGCCTCGGGGGATTCCGCGCCGATGACCACGCGGTCGGGGAACTGGAAGTCGCGCACCGCGCCGCCTTCCTTGAGGAACTCCGGATTGCTCACGACGTCCACGCGGTGCTTCGTGCGCTCGTGGATGATGCGCTCGACGTGCTCCGCCGTGCCCACGGGGACGGTGCTCTTGATGGCCACGACGAGCGGGCGCGAGACACGCGGGGCCATGTCGCGCGCGAAGGCTTCGATGTGGGAGAGGTCCGCCGCGCCGCTGGGCAGCGGGGGCGTGCCGATGGCGATGAAGACGACCTCCGCGTGGTTGATCGCTTCGTCGATGTCGCAGGTGAAGCGGATTCGCTCGGCGGCGCGGTTCTGACTCAGCAGATCGGCCAGCCCCGGCTCGAAGATCGGGCACTTGCCGGCATTCAGCTCGTCCACGCGGGCGCGGTTGATGTCGTAGCAGACAACGCGGTTGCCCGTGTCCGCAAGGCAGGCGCCCGTGACCAACCCGACATATCCGCTCCCTGCGACGGTGATGCGCATGATCGAAAACCCTCTCGCGTTCGACGCCGACGATTTCGGCCGACGCGGGCAAACCTGACCGAAGCCGCCGGACTTCGCGGATGCCGGAAAACCTGACCGATGCCCGCAAACCCGACCGGTGCTTCCCGGCTTTCCGCAGGGCGTATCGGCCACTACCGGTTCGCCCGTATCCATCTTATCGGGCAAAGCGGCTTGGGCGAGCAGTGGGGTGCCGCTCGGAATGGAATCCTCTCGGGACTGCGGAAATGCTGAAGGGGATTCCGCTCAGAGGCACAACCGCAAGCCCAGCGGAAGGGATTCCCTGAGGCAGCGGGCCGTGCTTATGGGTAGCGCAACCTTTTCCTGAAAGGTGCGGCGACGACCTGCGTGAGAAGCGGCTTCATCATGGCTCGGCCTCGGTCGCGTCGTGGCAACCCCGACCCTTCCGCCACGACGCGCGACCGGGCTGCATCTACTCGATGCAGTCGGCCTTCTCGCACAGCTCTTCGCATTCAGGGATACAGATCGTATGGGTTCCCGTGACCTCGGTCCGACACCTCGCCCGCGCGCGCCCCTGCTCATTGACGGTGGCCGTCTGGCAACCGCAGGTCTCGTCGCCCTCGAAGCAAAGGGTGACCTCCGCGCCCACCGAAAGGCCCGTCCGTGCAGCGGCGACCAAAACGCACCCGGTTCCACGCTTGCGGACTTTGGGCTTGATGTGCTCATACCGTGAGCAGGGCGGCGCATAGACCCAAGTTTCGTTACTCAGGCGTCGGTATTCCGAGAAGAACCCGCCAAAAAGCACGATCTCTCTACGATCGCTATCGTAAACCATGGCCAGGTCATTGCGCGGCGCTGGACCCTCGGACGAAACCAACGTCCAATCGCTGCCATCCCACTCCCACGTGTCGCCGAGCGTGTTCCAGTTTCGATCAGACCCGCCAAAGACGACGGTGACGCCCCGCGTGGTGTCAGAGGCCATCGCGAACCGATGCCGCGGGGGAGGACCGGCGGTCGATCGAAGCGACCAGTCCTCGCCGTCCCACTCCCACGTATCCCCATAGGCGCCGCCTCCGCCTACCCCTCCGAACAGGACGCAAACGCCTCGGGCGCTGTCGAAGACCAGCTCGTGGTAACCACGTGCAGCCGGTCCGTCGTTAGCCCGCAACACCCAGCTCGTTCCATCCCATTCCCATGTGTCTTGTTGGTCATCACCGCCCTGTCTTCCGCCGAAGAGCACGGTTACACCGCGGATACTGTCGTAGGCCATCGCGTGAGCCTGTCTTCCGCCAGGCCCCTCTACGTTGCGTTGCGTCCAGACGTTCCCGTCCCACTCCCACGTATCACTTCTGTTTATCTGTCCTCCGAACAGGACAGTGACACCACGAGCGGAGTCATAGGCCATGGCATGATCTTGGCGAGGGTAAGGTCCACTCCTGGATCGCAAGGCCCAGGCCTTCCCGTTCCATTCCCAAGTGCCTACTGCGGCATTATGGCCGTGCAAAACCGCCACCGATCTTGCCGAATCGTAAGCCATCGCATGTAGTTCCCGGGCTGCCGGTCCGACGCTCCTGCGCCGCTGCACCCACGCAGTGCCGTCCCATTCCCATGTATCTCCGAGGTAATCATCTCCAAACCCGCCGACGAGCACCGTGACGCCACGGCGGCTGTCGTATGCCATGCCGTGCAAAGATCTGGACGACGGCCCCGCCGCCTCCTTTTGTGTCCACGAACTGCCGTCCCATTCCCAGGTGTCGCCGTACGGAGTTGCTTGATCCGCCCTGCCGCCGAAAAGCACAGTTGAGTTTCGGGTGGCGTCGTAAGCCATGCCGTGTGAGTATCGGGATGCCGGCCCATCGAGGCTGCGTTGTGCCCAAGCACTGCCATCCCACTCCCAGGTGTCGCCGTAACGACTTCCCGAATCCACGCCGCCGAAAAGCACCGTGACGCCGCGGGCGCTGTCGTAGGCCATGGAATGCAGGGCGCGCCCAGCCGGGCCGGTGGTTGCGCGCAGCGTCCAAGCTGTTCCATCCCATTCCCAAGTGTCCCCGTAATACTCATACTGGCCGTTGTAGTAACGTCCCCCGAACAGCACCGTGACGCCCCTGGCTTGATCGAAGGCTAACCCATAGCCGCTTCTTGGAGTGGGCCCGCCGCGGCTCTTGAGCACCCATGTACTTCCGTCCCACTCATGGGTTTCGCTTCGAGATTCGCGGTAGGTCAACAGCACCGTGACACGCCTGTTGCTGTCGTAGGCAAGGCCCATAGACGATGTGGGCCACGGATGGGGCAAGCTGCTCCCCGCTCGCATCCACGAGTTTCCATCCCACTCCCATAGATCCCTGTACGCTGGGCTTCCTCCCACCAGCACAGTGACCCCCCTGAAGGTGTCGTATGCCATTGGGTGGGCATTGCGGGGACCCGGCTGTTTAGCGGTCAAGTCGATCCACACGGGTTCATCCCCGCGCACGGTCATCGCCGTGACAGAGACCATGCCCAACACGCACAGGGTTGACGCGCGCTGCATTCTGGAAGTCATGATGGAGCTCCTTGGAGCGGTTGCGCTAATCGGGTACCAGGAACAACCACGGGCAACTTCAGTGCTTGGGCTTACGGCAGCCCACGGATTCCTCAGGTCATTAGCCTACCCCGCCGGCGTGGTATGAGTCAAGCCTTTATCTTGCTCCAGAAGGTGAAAGCTCCGGCAACCGCATCGGATGAGAAAGCGCCTTGACATGCGAACAAAATCCGAATACGATCCCTCGGCCGCGTGGCGCGGAGGATTGGGCTTCCGGTTGCGGGATCTGGGCTGAGCCGTAACGAACCATGTTGCAGGAAAGCACTGCCATTCAAACGCCGAGACTGCCCGAAGTTCCGCCGGTCGAGACGCTCAAGGGAGCGGGGCAGGACTTCTGGGCCGAGTTGGATTCGAGTAAGCTCTGGTGGCTGCTGGGATTGGTGTGCATGCTCGCGGCGCTGTGGATTGCGCGGAAAGCGCTGAGGTTCATCCGTCGTCGCCGCCCGCCGAAGCTGCACCCAAAATTGCAGAGGTACGGCGACGCCGCCGCGGACGCGAGCTCGCCGCTTGACCTGGGCGCGCGCCGCCACGCCGAGGCGGCGCGGATCGTCGCCACTTCCTCCACGGCGGAGATCACGGGCTACGAGATCCTCGAGCAGATCGAAGCGGTGTACGTGGACGGCTTTCGCAAGCCGGAGGAGGCGCTGGAAGGGCTGAAGGCGGTGGCGGGGATGAAGGGCGCCAACGCCGTCATCCGCGTGCGGCAGGAACGCAGCGCGGGCGGACGCTGCACGGCCAGCGGAGACGCCGTCGTCGTGCGGAAGATCGGTGGTCCCGCGATCCCGAACACAGGCCCCGCGGCACCGCAGGATGAAATCAACCGCTGATGCACCCGCATGGGACTCAGTTTTTAACCGGTGGCTGCATCGACGGTGTCCAACCTGCGTGTGGCACCGGTTTCCAACCGGTGCGTGTAGCAGCGGTTTCCAACCGGTGCATCCGACATGGACCCCAGGCCACTCGACATGCACTCGTGCCAGCCGCCCCAAAGGCGCGCCGGTCAGGGCGAGACGGATTCAATGCGATTAAGCCTGCGATCAAACGGAATCGGCGCGAGCCGGTAGCCGACGGCCGTGGTGAGTTTCTGGCGAAACTGCGCGTCACCCAGCGCGTTCAGCGCGTTGGCAAACGTGCCCTGCGGCGCGTTCATCCGCCGCCGATACCACTCGACAAGACGTTCCCGCTCCTCAAACATCCACAGCGCCACCATCAGCCGATCCCCGGCGTGATCGATGTGCACCATCTGATCGCCGTTCAGCGCCGCGCGGGCGATACTCTCAAGCTGCGGCTCCAGCCCGTCGAATCGCAGCGGCTCGCTGACGACGGGCACGCCCCCCAGCGCCGGCTCGCAGAAGCAGAACTCCACGCGCACGTCGATGCCCGCGGCCTTGCGCGCCAGCTCGCGCAGCTCCCACGGCATGCGCCGACGTCCGTCCACGAGGAACGCGTAGCGTTGCTCGAACGGCGCGGCGTCGAGGCGGTACATCGAATCCGGCACGTTTTCCGCAAGCACCGCCCGCATCGCGCACGCGTTGTAGGCGTTGGCATAGTACGCCAGCGCGTGCCCGCGCGAGGGGAACTGGTCCGGTTTCGTCTGCGGTCCGACGTGCTCGATCAGCGTCAAATACCGCCACAGCGGCTCTGGATGCGCGGCCAGGTGCGCGTAGTTCACGCGCCCGTCCACGACGTTCTCCGCCAGCGCCAGCGCCCAGTCGCGGTCGTCGTACGCCTCGCGCTGCAGCGTCTGTTCCGTCGTCAGCTCCGGCAGATCGCGCGTGCCCGCGCCGCAGCCGCATGCCAGCGCGATCGTCAACAGGCCGCCGCAGCCCATGCCCGATGCGCGGCTGCTCATGGAGCGATTCAACGTCTTCATGCGCCTCTCAATCCAGCGGGTTGATCGTCAGCCCCGTCGCCAGCTTCGGGTGGAAGTAGGTGCTCTTCTGCGGCATCAGCTCGCCGGCCTCGCTGACCGCCTTCAGGTGTGCCATCGGCGTGGCATTGAGGAGGATCGCCGTGCCCCGCTCGGAGCGGGCCGTCTCCTTCGCCGCCTCGACCGACTTGACGTAATGCACCTTCGGGTCGTCCTTGCCGCGTTTCGCGTGCAGCGCGTCGTCGATCAGCACGCGGTGAAGGTACGCCACGTCCAGCTTCCTCCACGCCGGTCCGTGGTCCGCGGCCAGCCGGTCCAGCAGCGCCCGCTGCGTGAAGCGAACGCACGTGGTTTTGCCGCTGGAACCCTCGAACAACCGCAAGTCCGCGGTCCGTTCGTCGCACGGCTCGACGCGCCCGCTCCACGCCGCCAGCAGTGCGGCCACATCGACCTTCGCCAGCACGCGGTTGTACGGGAGGATCAGGCAGCCGGGATCGTCCATCGACGCGAGGACAAACATGATGAAATTCGCGGGATGCTCGCGGTCCAGCGCCCCCGTCTCGCGGATCACCGCGTCGCGGTACATCAGCGCCGTGCCGTATCGGTGGTGCCCGTCGGCGATGAACACCTTGCGCTCGGTCATCGCGGTGGTGACGGCGCGGACGACGCCGGCGTCGGTGACGATCCACAAGCGGTTCTCGACGCCGTCAAGCGTCCCCCGTGCGTCCGGCGAGCGTCGGGCGATCTCCGCAAAGCCGGAATCAACTTCGCCCCGCGGGTCCGAATACAGCCCGAAGATCGGCGAGAGATTGCACGCCGTCGCCTTCATCAGCGCCAGCCGATCCTCCTTCGGACCGCCGAACGTCTCCTCGTGCGGCAGGACGCAGCCCTCGGAAAACGGAACGAGCCGCAGCGCGGCGATGAACATCTTGCGCGTGTAGCTTCGCCCGTCATGCACGAAGTTCTGGTGATACAGGTAGAGGGCCGGCTGTGCCTCGCGCACCAGCGTTCCCTCGCGCTGCCACGCCTTGAGCCGCTGCGCCGCCGCCATGTAGGCGGTCGGCGGACCCGCCGACTTCGGGGGAACGTGCGGTAGATCGACGGCGACGATGTTGCGGTCGGACTTGCCCAGCAGCGCGTCCTTGTCCGCCTGCTCGAGCACGTCATAAGGCGGCGCGATCAGCGCCGAGATGTCGGGATGCCGGGCGAAGTCGTATCGCCAGGCGCGAAACGGTCGAACTTCCAGCATGATGCCTCTCCGTGTGGATGCGAATCAGGGTGCAAACCAC
Organism: uncultured Phycisphaeraceae bacterium; assembly: GCA_964526695.1. Lineage (GTDB taxonomy): Bacteria > Planctomycetota > Phycisphaerae > UBA1845 > UBA1845 > JABWBH01. The sequence goes on along the minus strand of CAZGJA010000142.1, from coordinate 30,121 downwards.
CGCCGCGCAGCGTATAGCGCTGCCCGGCGAGCGCCAACCAACTTCCGCTTGCCAGGGATGGATTCGTGACACTCTTGGCGGCGCAGACCCTCGCTTGCGCGACGGGTTCTGAAAATCAAGGAGTCGCGCCTCCCATCAGAACCCGTAGCGCCAGCGAGGAAGGCGCTTGGCAGCCCGATGCGCGGCGGCCCGGGGATTTGCCCGGATTCCTGGGCGCAGTGCCAAGGCTGTCACACACCCGCCAGCGATTCTCCGCCTCGTCGCGCCGTGACGCGCACGCGGCATCAGCTTAGCATTCCCGCTCTCCATGACGACTCGCGCGACAGCGAACTACCTGGCCTGCGACCTCGGCGCCTCTTCCGGACGCGCCGTGCTCGCCGCCTTCGACGGCCGGCGCGTGGAACTGCGCGAGGTGCATCGCTTTGCCAACGGTCCGGTCCGCATCCTCGATCACCTGCACTGGAACGCCGCGTCGCTCTTCGAGCAGATCAAGATCGGCATCGGCAAGGCCGGCGTCGATCGCCCCCTGCGCGGCATCGGCGTGGACACCTGGGGCGTGGACTACGGCCTGCTCGATGCGAGCGGCGATCTGATCGGCCTGCCTTATCACTACCGCGACGAGCGGACCGCCGGCATGATGGACCTCGCGTTTCGGCGGCTCCCGCGGGAACGCATCTACGCGCGAACGGGCATCCAGTTCATGCCCCTCAACACCGTGTACCAACTGCTCGCCGAGCAATCCGCGGGCGGCGAACGGCTCGCGCATGCGGCCACGCTCCTCTTCATGCCGGACCTGCTTAACTACTGGCTCACGGGCGAAAAACGCACGGATGTCAGCATTGCGAGCACGTCGCAAATGCTCGATCCTCGGACGTGTACATGGGCGAAGGATGTCATCGCCGCATTGGGCCTGCGCGCGGGGATGTTCCCGGACGTGCGCGCCTGCGCCTCGCGCATCGGCGAGTTGCGGGGTGAAATCGTCGAGGAGACCGGATGCGCCGGCGCCGCCGTCTTCTGCCCGGCGGGGCACGACACCGCGTGCGCGGTGGCGGCCGTTCCCGCGGCGGGCGACGACTGGGCCTACGTCAGCGCCGGAACGTGGTCACTGGTCGGCGTCGAGACCCGCACCGCACAATGCACGCACGACGCGCTCGCCGCAGGCGTGACGCACGAGCTGGGCGCGGACGGCACGATCCGCCTGCTGCGCAACGTGACGGGGCTGTGGCTGGTGCAGGAGTGCCAGCGGCTCTGGAACGCCTCAGGGGGGGGGCCGACGCGCACCTTCGAGGATTTGACCCGCCTCGCTTATGCGGCGCCCGAGGCGATCTCCCACGTCGATCCCGACGACCCGCGCTTCGTCACCTTCGGCGACATGCCCGCCAGAATCCGCGCGTTTTGCCGCGAAACCGATCAACCGCAGCCGGAAAGCGAAGGCGCGATGGTGCGGTGTGCGCTGGAGAGCGTGGCGATGAAGATCGGCTGGGTGCTCGCGCGTCTGGAACGGCTGACGGGGCGGGCGATCCGCGTCGTGCACGTCGTCGGCGGCGGCGCGGCCAACGCGCTGCTGTGTCACCTGATCGCCGACATCAGCGAACGGCCCGTGCATGCGGGACCGGTCGAAGCCACGGCGATGGGCAACGCGCTCCTTCAGGCGTGGGCGGATGGCCGGCTGGCGACCCTCACGGACCTCCGCGACATCGTTCGAGCCTCGACGAGGGTGCAGGTCTACGAGCCGGCCGCGAAGCCGTGCTGGATTGAAGCCCGCGCCCGTTTCGATCAACTCTTGCGCGCGTAACCCGCGTGCTTGGAAGCCGCGTTTCAGCGCCGCGCCGCCCCTGATCCGTGCCACGCGGCGGGCACACGCGGTGATCTCATGGAGCTTTGGCTGTTCGTTCTTTGACTCCCGCGCGGCCGGCTCTTAAGCTGATCGGGCAGGAAACGCCGGGAATCGCGCTCGTAGCTCAGTTGGATAGAGCACCGGTTTCCTAAACCGGGGGTCGCAGGTTCGAATCCTGCCGGGCGCAGTGCCACGATCGTGGCGTCAGCGGGCGACACGCCGCGTCGAACCCCGCCTGAACCGCTTGTTTTCAGGGCTTTCCTCTGACCCGCGCGGATGCTCGCTCCGCCCCTCGCTCGTCCTTGTCTCGCGTCAGTCGCCGACACCGAATGACCCTTCGCGGCAGCAGAAGAGGTAAGAAAACAGGTAAGCTTTTCATGGTTCTGTCTGCCCCCCGCACACGGGTGCTCCGCGTTGCCGGGCGCGACGTGCATGCCGCCCTTGGCGTCGCTTCCGGTCGCGCGAAGCGACTCGCGCTCATCCGGCGGTGAGATCGACGGCAGCCTTTCGATGGCCTCCTGTTGATCCTCCAACCGGCAATGCGTGTAGCGATCCATTGTCAGAGTGATCGTGCTGTGTCGGGCGAGTTCCTTGGCGATGTTCGGATGCACCTGGGCGCGGGCCAGATTGCTGATGAAGCTGTGACGGAGACTGTGCAGATCGGCGAACTTGTTTGCATCGTCCACGTAGGGAATGCCTGCGGCCGCGAGATCCCGCTTAAGCAACTTCACGGGCCGGTCGGGCAGTTTGAATGCCGCGGCGGTCGGCGTCTTGCCGGAAAGAAAAGACTTCAGCTTCGCGGCCAACTCAGCGCGGAGCAGGAGGGTATCGTCCCGCCGATGCTTCGAGTATGCCGCGAGGACGACCACGGTCGGCGGCTTGGCGCTGAGTCGAAAGCTCGCGCCGGTCAGGCTCCTCGCCTCGGAAACTCTGATGCCTGTCTCGGCGAGGAAGTGGTAGAACAACGCTCTCTCAGGTCCGGTCATGCCGCCGCGTTTGGGCTCGCTTGCGGTCTTGCGGATCAAGGTGGACAGATCCTCCGGCGAAAGAGCGCGGCGATCGTGGCGTCTGTCGGTCCTCACATTGCCGCCCTTCATGAAGGCGATGGGGCTGTCAGGCGCCCGGCCCTCGCGAACCTTCCAGCCGCAGAACCTCTTGGCGCTTTCGAGGTAGAAGTTCGTCGTCTGGACGCTGAGTCCCTCATTGCGGAGTTTGTCCAACATCGCACTAAGTCCGGCCGCAGTGATATCCGACCAGTAGTCGAACTTGCAGCGCTCAAGCAGGATGCGGATTCGCGGCACCAGGGTCTCGACATACTTGTTCGACGTGGCGGTCCGGCGGACGTGTGCCTCGAAGTCGCCGAGGTGCCCGCGGTCCAGTTTTTTGTCACGGTTCACCTTGTCCCACGCACCGGAGTCACCGAGCAGGCGGCGCTTTCGATGCTCGGCGAATCTGTCGATCAGGCCGGTCTTACGCTGGGCCGCCTCTCGTTCGAGCTTCGCGGCGAGCTGTTGACTCGCGGCCTTGTCCGCAAAGCCCGGCACCGTGCGCCGAATGCCTTCGTGGTCTTTGTAGCGGACGTACCACTTCTTCGTGCGGCCGCTGACGGCCTTGCCGGCTCGACTCCGGCTGTAGCGTTGCTTGAATATCCTTGCCATCGCGCGTATCTCCCTATCCGAACCCTAACCGAACTCCGTTCCAACTTACTTGACTCGCTGGCCACCGCAACTCGGGCCGCCGAGGCAGCCGGAAGGGCGGCCGGGGCGCTGTGCCCACTGGTTTGAGGCCCGTCTGGACGGCCTTACGCGGCAGGCGTAAGCCGCGCCCCGACAGACCTCTGACTGCCCTATGCGCGGGCCCAATCTTGATTGGGGTTGTGTTTGCCCCGGCCTTTCATCTCGCCCGCGCCCACGCAAGCTCCCATCTCGTCCGGGGGTATCACCTCCAAGAGTGTGCCAAGTGTGCCAACTGCGCCTGGATCGCGTTCTTGACCCCGCGACGCGGGTTTTGCGAGCTGGTTCGGTGCCCCGCGCACCGAGCCCCCTGTGCGCCGAGTGCGCCGCGGGTGGCTGTCATCGTCATCAGGCTCGTACCCTCCAGCCTCGTCCGCGGCTTCGTCGTCGTCTTGCGGAGTTTCCTCGGGCTGGCTATCCGGGGCCGACGCTGAGGCCGGGTCATCGGTCGGAAACACTGTCTGGACGGACAGGTGCAGCACGGTGCGCCGCTGACCTTCGAGCTGCCTCCGCACCGTGAAGCGATGAGCCTCTCTGCTCCTGATCTTTCCCTGCTCATCGAGCCGTTTCGAGAGCGTCCGTGGCGTAACAGGCAACATCCCTCCACTGACTCGTAGACTCTCGTTGACGGTTCGGTACGCCGCCTCGGGGTCGAGGTAGAGATTCTCGCCTTCGAGCCAGCCGATTCGAACCCCCTCGGGCTGCCACGTGATCGCCGCGGCTTGGCCACTGCCGGACGCTCGCTCGCGCCAGCCCCACGCGCCAGGATTCTCCGGGGGGTTTCCGTCCGGTGCGGCTATGTGTGCAGCGCCGGAACCGAGGGCGGAGGGGAGTATCCTGAGGAAGACCTGAACCGGATCAGCGTCTTTTTGATGCTCCTGTTGAATGGCTGCGCCGGACAGGAGCGTCCGCCACGTCAGGTCGAGCAGTCGCGCTTTCTCGTCTGCATCAATCGCGCCGCTCTCGGTGGCGAACTCCAGGAAGTACCACATTGCCAAGTAGAACGCGGCAACCATTTCCGGTGTCCGGCGATGCTGATCCGTGCGGCTCGCCCGCTCACGAAGGTCGGCGATCTCCGTGCGAAGTCGGGGGCGGATTTGCTCATACTGCGGGGCGAGCCATTTAAGATAGGCTGCCATCGCTCCAGCCAGCAGGCCGTTGCGCGCATGTTGTTGCAGCTCGGTCAGAATCGTTAGAGAGATGTCCCCTGCCCTGATTTCGACAAGGTAGGTTCGTGCGAGGATCGAGTGCCCGGAAGGAACTTCCTCGCCGCTCGACAGGATCGTCCCCCTTGGATATCGCGTCGAGCGCATGGAGGTGTCGGCACGCATGCGCTGGCGACCGGCCTTGTTGCCCTGTGCCCGGAAGAGTCGGGCAGCTTTTTGATGGAGGCGCTGCACGTCCGTCGAAGTCCCCGCCGGGGCGAAGTCATCTACTACGAGGATTGCGTCTTTCGCGTGGAAAGCGAGGGCCTCCAGGGCATTTTCGGTCGAACTCCATGACCCGCGCAGATTCCCGGAGTCCATCGAAGCGCCGAAATGCTGCTGAGCGAGCGCCGCCAGCTCGGTCTTGAAGGTGCCCGTCGGGCCGACGACATGGAGGCTCTCTCGACACCATCCAAGGACGGCCCGCCATATTGCCGCGAGAACGGGAACGGTGATCCGCGCTGGGCCCAAATCCATGATCCTCAGACTCGCGTGGATTGCACGGATGAGATCCTCGCCCATTGGCGGGGTCGGCAGGCTGAACGCGTTCAGGTCGTCGGGCAACTCGACCTCGACTTCATCGACCGGCCCGTCCTTGCCGATCGCGCCAGCCGCGTGCAGATAAACCCACTCGCCATCGATTTTGCGCCAACCGGTGTGGGCATAGACGGTACAACTCGGGATCTGCCCGCTCAATTTCTGAATTGCCGTGCGGGCGCGATCACGATTAGCGAGGCCCGGTTCCACGACGGCATCGGCGCCGACGTGTTCGACGACCCAGTACATCGACTCAAACCGCTGGGCGGGGACGGTGAACTCGCGCGCACGCGCGGAGCCACACACGCAACCTCGAATCTTGAGGAACCGTGTCTGATCGCCGGCGCCGTCGTCCTGAAAGATGTCAGCGATGATCCGCGCGTGGAAGTTGGTCAACGCAACCTCGGCGGTGCCCTCATCGCTTTCTCGGTGCCAGACGATGCCGGATTCGGTTTCGGCGTACTCCTCTTGTGCCTGCCTGAGAGTTGCTCGTGCTCGCGCCGAACGTTGAGGTGAGTCCTTCCGTGCCGCCACGAGTTCGGACTTCAGGTCGGAGGTCCGGAAGCCGGTCGCCTCCGAGATCAGGTCGAGCGCCTGTTTGATGTCGATCGCGTCACGCTTCGGGTCAAGGCTCGCGAGATGATTGAGAACCGCCTTCGTCTTGTCCCGGCGCGCCTGCTCCGGACTCTCCGGCGTTACTCCCCCGAGCAACTTGCGAACCTCATGGGTCGCGCCGGTGTCGGCGCGGGCGATATGCTCGCGCCATGCGTCCATACCGCGGGCGATGACGAATTCGTCAGGGTCCATCCCGTCTGGCAGCTTCGGTGCGACGTAGGCGTCGATCTTCGCTTTCCGAAGCGACCGCAGACAGGACTCGATCCCGCGATCTCCGGCGGAATCGGGGTCGAGGCAGATGATGACCTTCTCGATGCTGTGCCGCGCGAGTGTGGCCGTCTGTGCCTCTGAGAGCTGCGCCCCGACGCAGGCGACCACGCGCGTGTCGCCGCGCGCCTGGAGCAGGGCGGCGTCGAGCACGCCTTCGACGAGCACGATTGCCTTGTGCTGAGCCGTCCGGGCACGGTCGAAGCAGTAGGGCGAGCGCTTCGTGTGTTCGAGATCCTGATCTTCGGCGTCCTTCGGATTGGGCAGTGCAAGCTTGTGCGGGCGACCCCCCGGTGGAGTCTTGGTCTTCTTCGGCCACACGCCGTAGATGGTGAGCGGTCGGCCATACTCGTCGTACCACGGAACGGTGACATAGCCTTCGAGTTTTCGCCAAACCGCGCACGCATCATGGATGGCTTCTTCATCGTGCCCTTGATCCCTGAGCCTGCGGGCCATCTCTTCGCTATCCGCGTAGAGTCCGAAGCCGAGCGATTGGATGTGCTCAGCTTCAAAGCCGCGTCGTTTCAGATATGTCCGCGCCTTCTTCCCCGCCGCCGATTCGAGCATCTCCTGACAGCCCGCGATGACACTGCCCAGGACGGCGCGACGTGCTTCAACGCGGCGCTCGCGTTCGAGGTCGGCAGGCTGGATGTCGCGCTCGGGGATGGAAACGCCTGCTAGACTGAAAAGCTCGCGGAGGATGCGAATGAAGTCCTCCCCGCGCGGCGACGTGCCGATGCCCCCGCTGAGACGATGGACGTACTGGATCGGACCGCCGCCGATGCCACATCCGGGGCACCACCACTGAAGCGACGTGGCATTCACGACGAAGGCGGTCCCGGATTTCGAGTCGTGCCATGGGCAGCCGCCTTTGAGTTTCCGTGGGCCGCGCTCCTTCCAGTTGTGTTCCGGGGCGGTGAAGACCTGCTCGACCGTCAGTCGGGGCAGCACTTCGCTCTCGAAAACCTGCATCAGCGTCCGGCCAGCTCCGGCGGCGGGAGACGGGAGACGGGAGACGGGAGACTGCGCGCGTGGTTCGTCTTGACGGCGCGGCAGGGAACCGTTAGCATCCGGATGGTTGAACTGACCATTGCCCGTCGTGCGGTTGGCGCTGCGCGGCGGGCTTCGCTTTTCAGGCATGACCGCGGCCCTCCTTGAACGCATCCCAAGATTTCCGATCGGGCGCGCCGGCCTTCAGCCAGGCGCGACACTCCTCCACATCGAAGACCACCTTGCCGCCCAGTCGAATTGGCCGCGGCCCGAATCTGCCGGAGGCAAGCAGTCGTTCAATGTGCCGGACGCTTCCCAGGCCGAGCGCGCAGAGGCCCTTCTTGCCCACGACGAGCGGCTGGATCGCGCCGTTTTCGTTGAGGATCGGTACGCCATCCTTGGAGGGTTTCAGTATTGGCCTACTCATCGCTGCCTCCTCTGGTGAGGGCCTGCGCCTCCGCGATAGGCAGAAGAGCCTTCAGTTGGGCGATGCGAGTTCGGAGGCGGTCGATTTCGTTACGAATCGACGGAGCGTCAGGCAACCGAGGCACTCGCAGCTTCGTGCGCGGTTTTGTCTTTGTCATCATCCCCCTATTCTCGGCGCGCATAGGGGCTGACGACTACGGCGCGGGATGGACGACCTTCGTCAGGCTTCGTCAGCTACAGCATCCGGTAGCCCTCGCCGCCTCTGCGGGGCGCCTCGATGATCTTCTGCAAAGGCCTTTGAAGCGTCTTGAGGATGCGGTCAGGGCGCGGACAGCCGGCTGCTGCCAATGTCCTGCATTTCACGGGGCCTCCCCTAGCCTTCTTCAGTGAGCGTAGAAACGAATAAGCTTTGACGCCGCGAAGCATGAAGCTCTTCCCGTCGAGAAGCGCGATGTCCCCACCCTTGCATCGCCTCAATTTGAGACGACGCCAGGCTGGGACTGAAGCTGTGTGGAGCATGGGGTCGCGACGCTGTTCGCGTGGTCGCCTTGGAAGCTGTTCTTCCTGTGCAGGTTGAGCGTTGGAGGAGCCGATGAGCGCTTCCAGAGTATTGACGGCAACCAAGAGGTTCTCTGTTCTATCACCTTGGTCCCTGATCCGAGCCATCACATATCGTTGTAGTTCGTCAAGCAGACCCTCGATTCGCGGGAGCGCTACGGAGAGATCTCCTGCATAGCGGGCTTCGTCGATCGCCAGTTTCATCGGGGTGTCACGGGAGTCAGGAACGTATCTAGGGGAGATTACGTTGGCGAGTTCCCCTCGTTCCGCCGACTCAAGCCAGCCACCCGATGATCCTCGACCGCTTTTCACTCTGGTGAAGATCTCAGTCTCGCTCGGCAGCGGCCACGTACTGCAAGTGCGAGGTACCGCTTCAAGCGCCCACATGCTCCAGAGGATGAGGTTCTTGCGGATGACGAACTGGTGTTCGTGGCCGAATTGCTCTGCCAGGAGAGGAAACTGAGCCAACCAAGTCGCGCCCTCGGCGATGCGCAGATCAAGGTCGAGGCGCCGTTGCTCCGGCAAGCCCTGTTCCGTGAACTGAGAGAGTACATCCACGGCCACTCTTGCGGCCGCCGCGTCCCCGTGTGGGATCTTGCTGAATTCGACGATCCCATCCCGCTTGCTTGTCCAGAGCTGCGACGCAGCAACAATTCGCTCCAAAGGTGCGCGGATGTCCAGGCTATGTCGGGTCGCGATGTACTCGATAACAGTCCCTGTATTCCGCTTCAACACATGGGTCGCCGCGATTGGCCACGGATCAAGCTCCTCTCGATGGAACGACGCGTGCGGTCCTCGCGTGTTTCCGATGTGATAAACGACTCCCCGAGCGCTACCCAACCAGCTACGCAGGAGGTTGAACAAATCGCGAGGACTTTTTCGGGAGAGAGTTGCCATGATGTAGGTTTTCGCCGGACCAACGCGGGTTTAGCAACGGCGGACGCAGTGGCGCCCAACGCGGCCCGTCGATTGGACGATCGGACCCTGGGCCCGAAAGGCCGATCCTAAACCTAGCTCCGCGGCTGGCAAGCTCCCATTGCGGCAAGCCTCCGGGTCTTCGATCCGGCCGGCTGCGGCTTGACCGCGGCGATTTCGCAGGTTAGAAAACCTACCTCGAATCGCAATCCCGCGGTCTGCGGCATGGTGGCTCGCTCCTTAGAAAGGGCCTCACGATGAAACGGAGGATCTCGGCGGCGCTTTGCTTGATTGGGTGTCTCCTTCCCGGATGTCTGCCTGTACTGGTCGGTGGCGCCTTCTACCACGACGCGAAAAAGAAGCAGACGCGGGAGGAGTTCATTTCAGAGTTTCACAAGACCAACGTGGAGCGCGAAAAGAACGGCCTCGAACCGCTCGATCTCTGCACCGAGAAGTACCATTTCGACAGGTCGTGGGCACGGCAAGACCCTAACTGCCGTGAGCGCATCGACAGGTACGAGAAGGGCGATCGGACAGCCCTCGGAAGTAGTGACCAATCTCAGCCGGTGAACGGCGAGAATCAAGAGCGAGGATGACCGGGTGAGGCATTCAACGTGATAACCGGCGAGCTCAAGAATCAGATCGACCGCATCTGGGACACGTTCTGGTCAGGCGGCATCTCGAACCCGATCGACGTGATCGAGCAGATGACCTTCCTCCTCTTCCTCAAACGCCTCGACGAGCTGCACACCGCCGAGGAGAAGAAGGCCGCCCGGCTGGGCCGAGAGATCGACCGCCCCATTTTCACGAAGAAGAACCAGAAGCCCGCCCGCTGGTCCGCCTTCAAGCAGCTCGAACCCAACGCCATGTACGAAGCCGTCCGCGACGTGGCGTTCCCGTTCATGAAAAACATGGGCAGCGAGGGCTCGGCCTACTCGCGGCACATGAAGGATGCCCTGTTCAAGATTCCCACGGCCGCATTGCTGGCCAAGGTTGTGGACATGATCGGCGCCTTGCCGCTCGACGACCGCGACACGAAGGGCGACGTGTACGAGTACATGCTCTCCAAGGTCGCCGTCGCAGGCGTCAACGGCCAGTTCCGTACGCCGCGGCACATCATTCGCATGATGGTCGAGCTGGTCGCCCCGCGGCCGACCGACACGATCTGCGACCCGGCCTGCGGCACGGCGGGCTTTCTGGTCGCCGCCGGCGAGTATCTGCGGCGGCACCATGAAAAGGAGATTTTCGCCGACGCGAAGCTGCGGCGGCACTTCATGGAGTCCGCCTTCCACGGCTACGACTTCGACAGCACCATGCTCCGCATCGGCAGCATGAACATGATGCTGCACGGCATCGAGCAGCCGGACATTACCTACCGCGACTCGCTCGGCAAGGACCACGCCGACGAGGAGGAGCGGTTCACCGTCCTGCTGGCCAATCCGCCGTTCAAAGGCTCGCTCGACGAATCCAACTGCTCGCCCCGGCTGTTGCAACTGGTCAAGACCAAGAAGACCGAGCTGCTCTTCGTCGCCCTGTTCCTGCGGCTGTTGAAAAAGGGAGGTCGGGCGGCGGTGATCGTCCCCGACGGCGTGCTGTTCGGTTCGTCCAACGCGCACAAGGCCATCCGCCGTGAGCTGGTCGAGCGGCAGAAGCTGGACGCGGTGATCTCGATGCCCTCGGGCGTGTTCAAACCCTACGCCGGCGTGAGCACGGCCGTGCTGGTCTTCACGCGGACCGATTGTGGTACCGTCCTTCCAGGCGGTGATGCTGGCGGCGTCTGGTTCTACGACATGGAGGCCGACGGCTTCTCGCTGGACGACAAGCGGACAGAACTGGACCATGCCAAGCACAAGCAGGACAACCTGCCCGACATCCTGAAGCGCTGGCCGGAGCGGGCGGGGAAGGAGCGCAAGCGGGCGCGGACGGAGCAATCGTTCATCGTGCCGCGGGCCGAGATCGCGGGCAACGATTACGACCTGTCGGTCTCGCGCTACCGCGAGGTCGAGCACGCGGCGGCGGACCACAAGCCGCCGCGCGAGATCATCGCCGAGTTAAAGCAGATCGAGGCCGAAATCGCGACGGGGCTGGATGAATTGGCGGGGATGTTGCGGTGAAAGCTCTCCGGCTCGAAGACATCGTCACGATCGCGGATTCGGGAACCTGGGGCGACGAAGCGCTTCCGGGTGAGGGCGATCCGGTTCTCCGCAGTACGAACATCCACGACGGTAAGCTCGACCTCACCGACCCAGCTTATCGAATCATTCCGCCCAAGGATCGCGAGCGAAGGCGGCTCGCCGATGGCGACATCATCGTGACGGCTTCAAGCGGTAGCCCTGATTTGATTGGAAAGTGCTGCCTCTTTCGCCAGCCCCACGACGGCCGGTCTTACTATTTCTCGAACTTCACCATGCGCCTACGTGCGAACGAATCGAAGGCCGATCCACGACTCGTCCATTACTGGCTGACGTCACCGCAGGGTCGCGCGGCAATGGATCGGATGAACAACACGACCAGCGGCCTGCGGAATCTGAACAAGTCGCTCTACCTCGCGCAGACGATCCCCCTCCCCCCGCTGGCGGAGCAGAAGCGGATCGCGGCGGTGCTGGACAAGGCGGACGCGCTGCGGTCCAAGCGGCGGCAGGCCCTCGCCACGCTCGACACGCTCCTGCAATCCGTCTTCCTCGACATGTTCGGCGACCCGGTGACAAATCCGAAGGGGTGGCCGGTGAGCACGATCGGCGACGTGACCGATTGCTTGGACTCCAAGCGAGTTCCCATCAAGGAATCCGATCGCGAGGCGCGTTCCGGCGACGTTCCCTACTACGGTGCGAATGGTCAGGTCGGCTGGATCGATGAGGCAATTTACGATGAGCCACTTCTCTTGATTGCGGAAGACGGAGGACACTTTGACGAACCCGAAAAGGGCGTCGCGTACACGATCCGCGGGCCCAGTTGGGTCAACAACCACGCCCACGTCTTGCGACCACGCCACGGGAAGGTCGAATTGGAGTTTCTGCACCATCACTTCCGGCGATTCAATCTCGCTCCCTTTGTCACAGGAACGACGCGGGGCAAACTAACGCAGGCCCAACTCAACCGAATCCCCGTCATGGTGCCGCCGCTTGCGGATCAAAAGCGATTTGAAGACGTGATTGGCCGGATCTCCGCGCAAGTGAGAATGGTGGAGAAGGCTGCGACGGCTTTCGACGTTCTCTTCGCCTCCCTCCAATCCGCCGCATTCGCGGGCACGCTGTTCGACGGCGAAGCCGCGAAGCCCGCCCGCCGCGTCATCGGGGTATAGCGCGAACATCACTTCCCATCCCAGTCATGCACGGCGCTACGCATCCGGGCGACTTTATCCGCATCGTCGTGCACAACGTACAAGCGCGTCATCCGCAGCGTTTGGCCTCCGCATTTGTGAATGATGCTGTGCGTCACATCGACGAGCGATTTTGGTTCCGGATCATCCCTGACAAACACCTTTATCAGTTCATCCGTTTCGTGAGCTGGCTGGTCGCGCGAATCTTCCACTGGCAGAAGACTGCCGCGTTTCTCAAGCCGGATCGGTGGCGGCTCGGCCAGGATGAACCGACCCAAATCGACCCCATGCCGGCGCGAGAGAGGGCCGAGTTCGTGTTTGCAGTCGTCCCAGAAACTCGTGCAGGCGTTATGCCGCTGGCTATCCGTTGCCGCGTCATCAACCAGGACTGTCACCTGCTTGAGCAATTTGGGCGGATGACGAAAGACGATCGCATGCGCAAGCGTCTTGATCGTCGGGTCGCTGTCGTCGAGCGCCTGTCTCGCCACGCGATCAAGATAGCTGTCCGTGAATTCGAGCAGCTGGGCTCGATCTTGCACGAGGTCGCGGATTTCGCGCCCACTAAGAGGAAGACCGTATCTATGAGCGTCGCGGCAACGCCGCAGCAGATGCCGAAACGCCTCTTCGAAGCCGAATGTGGTCTTGTGGAAATACACGGTTCGCTGCATGAAATAGCGAGCCAACAGAAACTGCTCCGCGGCCGCCATCGCCTTTTCGTCGATCCCCAGAATACCCGACGGACTGACGCGCAGGTGATTGAGGAGGTAACTCAAGTCGATCTCGCCATAGGGAACGCCTGCCGCGCGACCGTCCCTCAGCAAGTAGTCGAGTCGATCCATGTCGAGACTGCTGTGAATCAGCTTGCTTTGCTGCGGATCGGCGGCCTGGCTGCGTGTGAAGAGCGCGGCAACGCGATCGGCTTCATCCTTGCCACCCAGCGCCTTGAGTACATCCGGTTGCGTGGTCACGATCGTGCGGCCCAATTCCTCGTGAGTGGGGTATCGCTCAATGTGGGAAATGGTCTTTTTCCGATTGGGGCCGCCGCTAGAAATCAACGCCTCGGTCAACTCAACGTCGTCGATTCGTTCCATCAGGTGCGAATAAGGATAGTGACCGACGTCATGCAAGAGCGCGGCCAGTCGAAGATCCTGCTGTGTTCGCCCCGTAAGGCCCAGTTTCTTCTCGCTCGCGCGGAGCACGCGGGACATGATGGCAAAGACGCCGAGGCTGTGGGCGAAGCGGGCGTGGGTCGCATTGGGATAGGTGAGGTGCGCTAGACCGAGTTGCTTGAGATTTCGAAGTCGCTGAAAAGTCGCCGTGTCAACCACGGCCTGTTCGACGGGTGAAAGTTCGATTGGACCGTGGATCGCGTCAGCGACAATGCAAGAACTAGGCGAATGCTGCGACGCCAAGGCCTTTGAGCGTCGCCGCGGCGCGCCTAACGTCGCTCGCTGTAAAGTCTTTCCTGTATCTCTTGAGCGTTTCGACGATTTTGTGCGTGCCATGATGTGGAAGCCCCGACCGGTCAACGAGGAAATGAACGGAAGCGAGCAATTCGAGATGGCGTGCAAGCGCCGACTCGTCCTGCGCGGCGCCCGGAGTCGCGGACGATAGCGTTACGGCGTTCCTCAATCCAGCCAAGCGATGCTTGAAGGTGCGATCCAATGTCCACTCGCTTCGAACGCGGGCCATTTCGTCGGCATCGACAACGGCGGAAAAAAGGTCGCGAGCGACGGTTGAGCAATAGGGGCCGTGCAGATACCAGCCAAAGAAGTAGCCCATGTCAACGCCGAGGGCTTGGGCCAGGTACAGCGCCTTCTGCACGGTTAGTCGCCGGTTGAACGTATCAAGTTTCGGTGCGATGCCGAGTTCGTTGAGAACCAACAAGGCAAACACCTGACGTCGATCCATCGCCTGACTCCTTACGCTGAGAGTAGCCTGTGCGTGCGCAGCTCCCGCAAAGCCTCCTTGACTTCGTCGCTCGAAAAATCCTTGTCGTACTTGGCAAGAAGATCGACGAGCGGCCCCGCGTTGGCCTCTGGAACCTGGTTGCGACTAACGAGAAAGTGAACCGAGGCCAAGAGTTCGAGATGGCGCGCCGTGGCAGCGGGGTCACCGGCCGGAATCAACCGGCGAACTCGTGCAAGTCGTCCGTCGGCCAATTCGTCGAGCTGCCACTGACCCGAGTCGTCCATGCCACCGTCGATGTCAGCGATGATGCCGAACACATCACGCGTAACGTCGGGCGAGTACGGCCCGCGAAGGTACCAGCGGAAAAAGTGGCCGCAGTCGTGCCCGGCGGCTTGAGCGAGATAAAGGGCCTTCTGAACGATCAGGCGGTCATCGAACGAATCCATGCGCAAGGGCACCCCGAGAGCCTTGAGGGTCAACGTCGTGTTGAGCTGTTGCCGGTTCATTCTGCGCCCCCGTGTTCGGTGAATGTTAGCATCGCAAACCAGGGTCAGCAAGTCCCAAGGCAGTTCATCCTATCGCCAACTCCTCCCCCCGGAGCCACCCTTCAGATCCTACGGGCGTCAGGGAGAGCCCGTCAACCGACGGGCGGCAGGCAGGCGGGACGGGTGACTCCCGGTAGCGTTGGAATACAATCCGGCTCATCGTGGCTGCGACCAACTTCGCAATCCTGACGCCCTCGTTTTCAGGAACCGCCGAACCGGCGAAGCGGGCGGAGTCGCTCGCCTTGGCCGACCCACGGGCGGCCTGCTTCTACGCCCGACGGGCGCTGGAGCTCGTCGTCGATTACCTCCACGATCGGGACGGGGCCTTTGCGCGGCCTTATGAGACGCACATGGCCAGCCGGCTGGCCGCGCCGTGCTTTGCCTCCCAGGTTCCCGCGCCGGTTGTCGTCGAGGCCCAGGGGCTCGGCGATCCCACCGGGCGGCGGCCGGCGCGTCCGCACCGTTTGCAGCACTCAGGCACTTCGGCCACAATCAAAACCCGGGCTCGCGGGTACAATGAGAACACGATGGCGACGCTTTTGACCTGTCAGGCAGTCTCGAAGCACTTCGGGTCGCGCGAGCTCTTTCATGATCTGTCGATCAGCTTCGCGGATGACGAACACGTCGGTTTCCTTGGTCCCAATGGCGCCGGCAAAACCACGTTTCTCAAGATGCTCGCCGGACAGCTCGATCCCGACGGCGGCCAAATCAACAGACGGCGGTCGGCGCGCATCGGTCTGCTACCGCAGGAAGATCTGTTTGCGGATGGTTCGAGCGTGCGGTCGGTTCTAGCCGCGGTGCTCGCCGATCGGCCGCTTGAGCCCCATGAACACGACACGAAGATCAACATCATCCTCAGCAGATTTGGGTTCGATCAGCCGCAGCGGCTCGTGGACGAGTTGTCCGGCGGTTGGCGCAAGCGTTTGGCGCTGGCCCGAGAGTTTATCCAGGAGCCGGACCTCCTCCTCATGGACGAGCCGACGAATCACCTGGATCTCGAAGGCATTCAATGGCTGGAGGACGTGTTGTGCGCCGCGCCGTTTGCGTTCCTCGCCGTCAGCCACGACCGGTACTTTCTGGAGCGCGTGACTGATCGCGTCGTCGAGCTGAATCCCGCGTACCCCGAGGGGTATTTCAGCGTGAGCGGCAGTTACAGCGTGTTTCTCGATAAGCGGGCGGAGTTTCTGGAGGCGCGGCAGGCCCAGGAGGCGACCCTCAGCGGCATTGTGCGGCGCGAGGCTGCGTTCCTGAAATCGAATTCCAAGGCGCAGCGGACCAAATCGAAAAGACGAATCGAGGATGCCTATCGACTTACGGACGAACTGCGCGACTTGCAGCGACTGAACGCCCAGACGGCGACCGCCGGCATCGACTTTGAAGGCACGGGCCGCAAGTCGAAGAAGCTGTTGGAGGCCAAGGGGGTCGGCAAGTCGCTCGGGAATAAGCTGCTGTTCAAGGATGTGTCGCTGTTTCTATCGCCCGGAACGCGGTTGGGGATTCTGGGTTCGAACGCCAGCGGCAAGACCACGCTCATCCGCATTCTCACCGGCGATCTGCCGCCGGACGAAGGCACCGTCGAGCGGGCCGCGGACTTACGCATCGTCGTCTTCGACCAGCGCCGCGAGGAACTGCCGCAGGAGCTGACCCTGCGGCGGGCGCTGGCGGGCAATCACCATAGCGTGGACTTCGGCGGGCGCAACATTCATGTCAGCTCGTGGGCCGCGCGGTTCTTGTTCCGCCCCGACCAGCTTGACATGACGGTGGCTGAGCTGTCGGGCGGCGAGCAGGCGCGCATCCTGATCGCCCGGTTGATGCTCCGTCCAGCCGACCTGCTCATCCTGGACGAGCCGACCAACGATCTGGACATTGCGTCGCTTGATGCGCTGGAGGAGAGCCTGATTGAATTCCCCGGCGCCGTCGTGATCGTCACCCACGACCGGTTCATGCTCGATCGCGTCTGCACGGAAATCCTCGGGCTTCACGGCGATGGACGTGTCGGCCACTATGGCACTTGCGCTCAGTGGCAGGAGGCGCGAACTCGCGAGACCCGGTCCCGGATCGAGAATGCCCCGAGAACCAAGCTGAAGAAGCCGGGAACGAAGCTCGATCCCCAAGGCCTGACCTCACGCGAAAAGCAGGAGCTTCAGGACATGGAGGCGGCCATTCGAGCGGTGGAAGAGCGTATCCAACAATGCGGCCGGGCATTGGAGGATCCGGCGGTCGCGGGCAACTATGTCGAGGTACAAAAGCGCTGGGAGGAGCACGAGGCCGCCAAGCAAGAATCCCAGGCTCTCTATGCTCGCTGGATGGAGCTTGAGGCGAAGGCCAGCGCATGAACGCGGCCGAGATCGCTACGGGGAGAATACCGTCCAGGAGGTCCGAAGTGGGCTTTATCACACACCGGCATGTCGAGGTCGGATTGCGCTGCCACGGGATGATGATCTGTAGCCGTGACCACAAACTTCCCATTTCTTACAGCTACGTTCGCGCCGATCGCTGAGCCGGCGTTACACGCCGAAACTCTGGTAGCGGCTGACCCTCGCGCGGCCTGTTTCTATGCCCGGCGGGCGCTGGAACTCGTCGTCGATTATCTGTACGAACGTGACGCGACCTTTCAGCGGCCTTATGAGACCCATCTGTCCAGCCTGCTGACCGCGCCGTGCTTTTCCGCCAACGTGCCGGCGCCTGTCATCGCCAAGGCCCGCATCATCAAGGATCTGGGAAATGCGGCCGTCCACAGCCGCAAGGGCGTCAGGCAGGCCGATGCGATTGCGGCGGTGCGCGAGCTGTTTCACGTCTGCTACTGGTTCGCGCGGACGTACAGCCGGGAATGGCGGCACGAGGGCGTGACGTTTGACGAGGCCCTGCTGACGCCATCGCCTCAGCCCACACCAGCCCTCAAAGCGGAAGTTTTGCAGCAGCTTGCTGAACAGCTTGCCGCCAAGGACGCCGAACTGCGCGCCATCCGCGAGCGCACCGAAAAGACCGACGCCGAGGTCGCGGCGCTGCGGGCGGAGATCGCCGCGGCCAAGGCGCGGGCTGCGCGGGTCGTCGATGACCACGACTACAGCGAAGCGCAGACGCGCGACTACTTCATCGACCTGATGCTGCGCGAAGCAGGCTGGGGGGTCGGCGGCTGGAAGGACGGTGAAGACATCGAGTACCCCGTGATGGGAATGCCGAACGAAGCGGGCGAGGGGTTTGTCGATTACGTTCTTTGGGGCGAGGACGGCAAACCGTTGGCGCTGGTCGAGGCCAAGCGCACGAAGCGTGACCCGCGCATCGGGCAGAAGCAGGCGGAGCTTTATGCTGACTGCCTGGAGAAGAAGTTCAAGCAACGGCCGATCGTCTACTACTCCAACGGCTACGAGACGTGGATCTGGGATGATCACTTCTATCCGCCGCGCTCGATTCAAGGATTTCACACTCGGGACGAACTTGAGCTCTTGATCGCGCGACGGCAGACGCGGACGGACCCGGCCGTCGAGAAGGTCAATCGGGCGATCGTTGAGCGCCCGTATCAGACCGAAGCCATCCGCGAAATGTGCCAGCGGCTCAGCAGCCGGCACCGCAAAGGCTTGCTGGTGATGGCCACCGGCAGCGGTAAAACACGCACGGTGATCGCGCTGCTGGATCTGCTGATGCGCTGCAACTGGGCCAAGCGCGTGCTGTTCCTGGCCGATCGCACCGCGCTAGTGAAGCAGGCGTGGGGCGAGTTCAAGAAGCACTTGCCGGGCTGCTCACCCGTGAATCTCGTCACGCAGAAAAATGAGACGGGTCGGGTTTACCTGAGTACGTATCCGACCATGCTGAATCTGATTGAAGGCGCACGCGGTGGGGAAGGCGGCGTCGAGCGGCGATTCGGGCCGGGGCATTTCGATGTGGTCGTAATCGACGAGGCCCATAGATCGGTGTACCAGAAGTACCGGGCGATCTTCGAGTACTTTGATTCGCTGCTCATCGGGCTGACGGCCACGCCGCGCGACGAAGTGGACCGCGACACCTACCGGCTGTTCGATCTGTCGCCGGGCGTGCCGACATTTGCATATGAGCTAGACGCGGCCGTGGGCGATGGCTGGCTCGTCCCGCCCAAGGCCGTAAGCGTTCCGCTGAAATTCCAGCGTGAGGGCATCCGGTATGAGGATCTCTCCGAGGAGGACAAGGACCGCTGGGACGCGCTGGAGTGGGATGAGGAAGGCGAGGTTCCCGAGGAGGTTAGCGCCGAGGCTGTCAATAAATGGCTGTTCAACATCGACACGGTGGACAAGGTGCTTGAGCAACTCATGCGCGACGGGCTGAAGGTCGCGGGTGGGGACCGACTGGGAAAGACGATCATCTTCGCCAAGAACAAGGATCACGCGCGGTTCATCGAGGAGCGTTTCAACACTCATTATCCGGAGTTGCGCGGAACGTTCGCCCGCGTCATCGACCACTACGAGCCCTATGCGGGCGTGTTGCTCGACGAGTTCAAAGTGGCGGACAAGCCGCCGCACATCGCCATCAGTGTGGACATGCTGGACACAGGCATCGACGTGCCGGAGGTCGTCAACCTTGTGTTCTTCAAGCTGGTGCGCAGCAAGACCAAGTTCTGGCAGATGATCGGTCGCGGGACGCGCTTGTGCAAAGACCTGTTCGGACCGGGCAAGGACAAGCAGTTCTTCTACCTGTTCGATTACTGCCAAAACCTCGAATACTTCAGCCATAACCCCGACGGCGTGGAGGGCGAGGCGCCCAAGTCGCTGTCAGCACTGGTGTTCCTGCGTCGGCTGGACTTGCACCGGGACACCGCCGAGCGGGTGCTGGGCGCTGCGCACCTCGGCGAGCTGCGTAGCGAGATTGCAGGCGAATTGCATCGCGAAGTTGCGGCGATGAATGTCGAGAACTTCCTTGTACGACCCAAGCGTCGCACCGTGGAGCGGTTCCGTGACCGAAAGGCGTGGGATGGGTTGTCCCCTGGCGACTACGCGCATGTCGGCGACGAGTTGGCCGGGCTGCCGACGCAGCTCGATCCCGAGGACGAAACGGCCAAACGGTTCGACCTGTTGCTCTTGCGGCTGCAATTGGCGGTGTTGAACCACGAGCCGACGTATGACCGACTGCGCGAGCAGGTGATTGAGATCGCTGGGGCACTGTCCGAGAAGCGGGACATTCCGATGGTGGCGGCGCAGATGCCGCTGATCCTCGACCTCCAGACGGACGCGTGGTGGGAGAACGTCACGCTGCCGATGCTTGAACAGGTGCGCAAGCGGCTGCGCGATCTGGTGAAGTTCATCGACAAGGCAAGTCGTCAGATCGTCTATTCGGATTTCGAGGATGAGATCGGACCGGGAACGGACGTGGATATTGGTGGACTCGGCACGGTCATTGATGCGGCCGAGTATCGGCGGAAGATGCTCGCGTTCATCCGGGAAAACGAGGACCACATCGCGATCCGGAGGTTGCACTTGAATGAGCCGCTGACGCCGACAGATGTCGCGGAGCTTGAGCGGCTGCTGTACGAGTCGTCAGAGTTAGGGACGCGAGCGGACTTCGAGACTGCGTTTGGCCAGCAGCGGACACTTGGCGCATTCATCCGCAGCATTGTCGGCTTGGATCGAGCCGCGGCCCAGCGCGCGTTTGGTGATTTCCTCGACGGCTCGCGGTTCAACGGGGAGCAGATCCGCTTCGTGCAGCACATCATCGAGCACCTTACCCGCAACGGAGTCATGGATCCGGCGCTGCTCTACGAGTCACCGTACACGGATGCGAGTCCCAGCGGCTTGGACGGCGTCTTCGGCAACGAGCAGGCGGGGCGGATCGTGCAGATGATTCGACAGGTCAATGAGAACGCAGATTCTCGAAGGTCGGCTTAGTGCCGACACTGGGCCCGGCGGCGGCGATGATATCAAACAACTGGAACGAGGCATCCGGCAGGCCACATGTGGTGTTCCTTCTCGGAGCGGGTGCGAGTTTCGGCTCTGATACCGTGGGTACGCCGCCCCTTGGTGACCGTCTCTTCGACGAACTCCGCAGGTTCGATTCGCCCGGCTGGGGGGCCGTGTCAGCAGGGACGGCCGCCGCGCTACGAGCGGATTTCGAGCAGGGCTTACTGCAAATCGACCCCTACAGACTGCCTCGCCTCCAGAGGTCGATGGCCGCGTATTTCTTCGAGTTCCAACCCCAACCCTCAAGCCTATACCGTCGCCTGGCGCGTAGGATCGCGCAAGGTTCTTGGTCCGGCGCTTTCTGCACACTCAATTACGACCGCCTGCTAGAGCTTTCCCTCGTGGCCGAGAATGTTGCACGTTTCGTGGGAAAGCGCCGAGCAACATCGAGTGAGGGGTCTGTCGAACTCTGCTTCCCTCACGGATGTTGCCACCTCTTTTCAGGGGGGACGAGAGCTCCCGCGCAGAGCGTGTCCTTCCATGGACTGGGCGTTCACGTGGAAGGTAACCGCGTGGCGCCGATCGATGATCCTGTGCTGTTCCAAAAGAGAATCTGCACTGATGCGATGCCTCCGATCATGTGCTACTTCGAGCTGCAGAAACGGACATCGTCGAACCAGAGGTTTCTCGATGAGCAGCGTAGGCGATGGGAGGATCTTGCTCTCTCGGCTGAGGTGATCGTCGCGATTGGAGTGAGGCTCCGAAGGCACGATGAGCACCTCTGGAATCCTATGTCCGACTCGCCCGCCCGGATCGTCTATTGCGGCGGTTGCGCGGGAGCGCAGGAGTTCACCTCCTGGTCCGAACAGAATCGACCGGGCCGGGGAGATTTGGTACTTAAGGGCTATTTCCAAAATGAGTTCAATGCCATTTGTAGTGAAGCACACCTCTGACCAAACGATGCGGGCGGAGGCCCTCGCATGAGCTTTGGAGCATTGGCAACTGAACTTGTCAGAATCGAATCGATTGACACAGAGAGCTCGCAAAGTTCATAGTGCGGACTTGACGCTCAAAGCCAGTCAATCCCTCCATCCCACGGCTGCACGGGCCGGTGCACCATCCCCCGGCCGAGAGCCATGATCAAGGCGACGATGCCGTCGATTTTTTCTTTGCTCTTTCGCTTCGAGGGCTTGAGGTTCCCCGCGGCGTCGGTTTCGACGGCGACGTTTGAGGCCATCCAGCGGAGGACGGGGTTGTTGCCGTGGCGGAGGAATGGGCCGATGGCCCGGACCGTGTCGTTCGTGTGGAGCGGTTCGTTCGTGCAGCGCGGGTCGTTCGTGTGGAGCGGATCGGTCATGCCGTCCGGGTTGTTGGCGCTGATCGGATCGGCGTCGCTTGGGCGGCGGACCCGGCCCGAGCGGATGAGGCGGTCGAGTTCGGCGGTCGGCGCGGCCATCGAATAGAAGCCCATGCCAAACGGGACGACCGTGAAGCCGTCGTCCGCCAACTGTGTCGCCAGTTGGGCACCCTGGAAGAGGCGGTCCACGGCCAGCTCGCGGAGTTCGAAGGCTGCGGTAAGGCGAGAGAGATAGTATGCGGGGGGGAACGCATCGCGGGCAAAGCTGGCGATGCAATCGCGTGCCCCTGTCACGCCACGTGCGCGGCCAGCCGCCCGATAGCTTGATCCTGCTACACCCGGCGCTGTTCCATTGGCGGCTTCCGCTAAGCCCGCTGCGCCCTGCTCCTGCCCATCCACCGGCTCCGGAGCGTCCCCATCGGCCCGATCCACGCCATCCCATTCCAACCACTTCGGCGCATCCCACGCCAATCGCGTCGGCGGTGGCGGGGGCGATTCTCTCCGGAGATAGTCTGACTTGGGATCGCTGACGACGATCAGCGGATAGCTGCTGTACGGCGGCCCTTCGCGCCCGATGAG
This sequence comes from uncultured Phycisphaeraceae bacterium, assembly GCA_964526695.1. GTDB lineage: Bacteria > Planctomycetota > Phycisphaerae > UBA1845 > UBA1845 > JABWBH01. The sequence goes on along the minus strand of CAZGJA010000142.1, from coordinate 7,463 downwards.
CGCATTGATGTCACGCCGGATCGTGTCGTAGTCGATCATGTCGCCGCGGGTCGTGCGGATGTACCCCTCGCGAATCCATTGCGTGTACGGCACGCCATCCTTGCGTTCGCGCTCGATGGCCCGCTCCTCCGGGATCCAGAAGATCGGCAACACATCGTAGGTGCCGTCCGCGTCGGGGAACAGCAGCACCAGCGCGGTAATGTCGCTCGTCGTGGCGAGGTCAAGCCCGGCGAAGCACGTGCGCCCCGACAGGTCGCGCAGCGGCTCGGCCCCTTCTTCCCACTTCACCATCGAGATGAACCGCACGTCCTGCTCGGTCCACTGATTCAGTCGATAGCGGCGGAAGAGGTTCTCATTCGCGGGCGAGTTCTGCACTTCGAGCACCGCCCGCCGCATGTCCTCGACCGTGAACGTGACACCGAGGCTCGGGTTGGCCTTGCGCCATGTCGCTTCGCTCATCCAGTCGTCCTCCGCATCAGCCGCCGCGACGTACGCGAAGAAACTGTTGTCCTGGATCGAGCCCTCGATGACCTTGCGCGCGTACTCGTGCTTCTCCCAGCAGATCGAGGTGCGGTCGTACCCGGCCGTGGTGATGATGATGAACAGCGGCTGCTGCCGGGCCGCGCCGCCGTAGCGGAGCGCCTCCCAGAGCTGGCGATTCGCCTGCGCGTGGAACTCGTCGAAGATGAGGCCGTGGATGTTGAGGCCCTCCTTCGTGGCGACTTCCGCGGAGAGCGCCTTGTACACGCCGCGCCCCGCGGGGAAGGCGATGGTCTTGCGCGAGCGGACAACATGGAGCCGGCGCTTCAGGTGCGGCGAGGAATCGACCATGTTCGCGGCCTCGCCGAAGACGATGCCCGCCTGCTCGCGATCGACCGCAGCGTTGTACACCTCCGCGCCGGGTTCGCCGTCGGCGAGGAGGAGATACAGGCTCAGGCCCGCGCACATGGCCGACTTACCCGATTTTTTTGGCAACTCAATGTACGCCGTGCGGTATCGCCGCGTGCCGTCTGCCTGCTTCCAGCCGAAAAGCGGGAGGATCACGTCGTCGCGCTGCCAGTCCATGAGGCGGAACGGCTCGCCCGCCCATTGGCCTTTCGTGTGACGCAGGAACTGCTCGAAGAAGTCCACGACGTGCAGGCCTGCGGCCTCGTCGAAAGTGCATCCGTCGGTGACGGCGCGCTCGTCGGCTTCGGAGCGAATCCAGTGGGCCCACTTCTGCGGATCGTCGGGCGCGGGTTCACCATTCCCCGTTGCCGGTCGCTTGGGTTTGCGGTCGCGCTTCTTGGCAGGCAGGCCGTCCTTGAAGAACCTCGATTTGTCGCGCGTCGCCTCATCCATCCGTCGTCCCGGTGGGTTTGCCGATGGTGCGCCGCGACTTGGCGAGGAACGCTTCGAACTCGTCCTGCTGCTCCTCGGGTTCGAGTGATAGCCGCGCCCGGGCCGCGGGCGTCATGCCGAACTCGCGCTGATAGCGGGTCAGGATCTCCAGGCAACTCCGCGCGATCGCGACCTGCGGCACCTGCTGGAGGTACTTCACGCGGCCAGCTTCGTCCTTGACCGCGAAAACCTCGCCGTGCTTGGCGAGGAACTCCTCGGCCTTTTTCCAGCGGATGTACGTCTGGCAGTAGCAGGCGAGGGACTGAGCATCGAGCCGGTCGAGAATCCCCGAGGCCTTCAAGTCGGCGACAACGACGCGCCAGACAGCGCGAGCCTCTGCGTCGAGCCAGTCGGGGCAGCGCGGAGCACCGCCGGATACGCGGGACGATTCAGCCTCGGGAGATTTCGCGCGGACTGGCCGCTTTCCGGAGCCACCATGGTGCAGCTTCAGTTCGTTCGACTTGGAGATGGGTCCGCGGGTTCCCAAGGTTGATCCTCAGTGTCGTCCCAGTGCTCGGAGTGATTCTTCAGCGGGCTCAATCACTCGTTGTCGCAGCATTGCTATAAGGCCCGGCGGATCGTCATACTCCTGCACTTCGAGAACCCAGGGATAGGCTTTGAAATCTGAGAACATTCCGTAGGGGAGTTGCCCGGCCAAGATAATCGGTTTGATTGGAACTCGAAGCGTCGGAATAATTGCCTGCAATTCTTGGGGCGCACTTCTTGGATCTGTTATGTCTACAATGATGAATCGCGACAGGTGCGCCAAGAGTGTTACTGTTTCAGTAAACGATCTCCCCACCGGCTTCTCAAAATCGAAAATGACCGGCACATAATCTTGGCCCGAGAGCGCTGACCGAATCGCGTTTAAGACCTCTTTTCTTTCCGGAGTAAACCTACCAAGTATTAGAACTACTTTGGATGTGACCGTTTTGATAACGTCGCGAAGCTTTGAGCTTGAAAGCAACAAGTGGATGAACTGGCCCACCTCAAGGTTATCTACCGTCACATTCGGTTCGTCCTCCGCTGTAATGCGCAAGCTCTCCTGGCGAGCATCGGCAAGTTTGACATTCCACACGGATGCTCCGTAGATCGAACAATTCACAAGGGTGGCCATCCGCAGGTCCGTTTCGACAAGCTGTGCACCGTCGAGAATAACATCGGTTAGATCAGCACCTCGCAGGTCTGCTTTGAAGAGAATCGTGTTCTGCATTTCTGCTGCAACAAGTATCGCCTTTCGTAGATCGGCGCCGCCAGCGTGGGCGTGCTTGATGACAGCGTTTGTCAGATCCGCCTCTTGAAGCGCTGCCTTGCTGAAATTCGTTGATTCCAGCATCGCACCTACAATTTCAGCCTCGGATAAGTCGGCTCTGAAGAATCGTGCGCCCTCGGCGTAGGAATCGATCAGATTTGCGCGAATCAACTTCGAACGCTCAAAATTCGCACCGTCCGCACGCACGCACGAGAGTATGGTGTCCGTAAGGTTTGCGCCGATTAGCGACGACCGTCTCAGATCCGCATGATCCATGATCGCGCCACGTAGGTCGGCTCCCGCTAGTGTTCCGTCACTCGTTAATCTTTGGGTACAGTCGGCGTAGCTTAATTCGGGCGTCGGCGGTGGTGAATCGCCAGTCGATGGTGGAACGGCGGGTGTTGCGATCCTTCTGCCAGCGGTCGACGGCGGCGGCGAGCGTGGGTTGATCGGGAACTCGATCGCCCATGCACTGCCGCGAGAGCGCACCCAGTTCGATTTCCGCCATGTTCAGCCAACTCCCGTGCTTCGGCGTGTACACCACCTCCAATCGTTCGATCAACCGTCTGGCCTCGGATGGTTCGAAGGCATCGTACAGCGATGCCAACGCGTGCGTGTTCAGGTTGTCCATCACCAGCGTCACCCGCTCGGCCCGCGGGTACTGCACGTCGAGCAACGTGCGAACCTGCTCGGCCCAGTCGCACTTCGTCCGTCGATCCGTTACCTCGACGCGCCGCCGGCCCGCCATCGGTTCGCAGAACATGAACACGTTGGCCGTGCCATTCCGCTCGTATTCGTAGTCGAACCGCTCGGGCTGTCCCGGCCGCGCCGGTTGTGGAAGGCGCGTCTCCTTCACGAGTTGCTTGCTGGTCTCGTCCATGCACACCACCGGCCGCTTCGGATCGTATGGCCGATGATAGACTTCCAGCACGTTTTCCATCGCGCAGACGAACTCGGCGTTCTGCTCCGGCGGAATGCACCACATCTGCTTGCGCCAGGGCTTCAACTCGTTTTTTTAAGCGCGCGTCGCACGGTCTCATAGCAGATCGAGTCCACGATCTTCAACTCCACCAGCCGATCCGCCAGCAGCCGCAAGGTCCACCGCCGCCGTCCCTCCGGCGGCTTCGAGCAGGACACCGCGATCAATCGCGCCTCTTTCGCTCCATCCAGCAACCGCTCCACCGCGGGCCGGCACCGTTGCTTCCGCTCCAGGGCCGCCTCCAGACCCTCCTCCACGCATCGCTGCCGGATACTCTCCACGGTGCGCGTCGAGACCCCCAGCCCCTCGGCGATCCGCTCGTCCGTCCAGCCGGGGCCATCCGCCGATTGGTCCGCCTGCAACAACACCCGCGCGTGCGTCAACTTCCGCGCCGCCCCCTTGCCCACCGACACCAGCCGCTGCAACCGCTCGCGCTCCGAGCCCTCGAGTCGAACCACATACCGCTTGTTCCGCCTGTTCATCGTGATCCTCCATGATCGGGATTCCGTCATCCTGACCACGAAGTATCGGCCATAGGCAACGACAAACTCGAAGATTCCGCGGTGACGGGACACTAGGTCGAGATCGCTCAAATTCGCGCGAAGCAAAGATGCACCCGCCAAGTTCGCTCCGGACAGAATTGGGAGAGTGTTGTTGGCGGCGGTTGCTCTGTAGGTATTCCACTCGTTAACACCTCGCTCTCCCAGACACAAGATTCTAATCGCTTCTTCTCTTGTCATTCTGCGTGCCCTGTTGGTACGTCGGTGCCCATCCTTTGCCGAAGTGGTCCCTGCCCGCCTGCGCTGGCGACGGGCGGATATCCATCAGCCGCGCGACCTCTTCCTCCTCCATCTGGAGCGACTCGCCGATTCTACCCGCGTCCCATCCCGATGCCGCCAGCGAGCGGACGATCTCGCCCATTTTGAGGATGCCATGCTGGCCGCGCGCACGGTTGTGGCGGATGGTGGCGAGCTTCTGCGATTCGACGCTCCCGCCTTCGAGGAACACCACCGGGCAGAGGCCGCCGGAGGCGGCGCGGACTTCCGCGTCCGTGCTCGCCAGGGTCCAGCGGTGGAAGCCGTCGATGATCTCACCGTCGCGCCGAGCGACGACCGGCTGCGTCCAGCCGTGCTCGAGGATAGAGAGTTTCAGCAGCTCCATTTCCGGGGTGAAGACGCGGTTGGGGTTGTAGTCGTTGGCGCGGAGCGTGGCCGGATCGACCCACTCAACGCGCGAGACGGGCTGGCGTGAGGGGTCGGGTGACCCGGCAGAACGCACGTCCCGGAGGTCCGTGCCACCATCCATGACATCGCGGGCGCGCACGTCGGCCGTTCGGGTCCGCGCGGACTCCGCCACGGCGGACAGGTTTCGTCCGCGGCTCGCTGAGGGCTTCGCTTCCTTACGGGCGCGGCTCTGCTTTTCAGCCCGCGGGTTTGCCTTGAACTCGGCCATACGTCGGCGTCCTCCGTTCTTTGAAGTCCCCGCGGACCGCGAGCATGTACAGATACTTCCACGTCACGCCCGTGACGCCAGGCGTCTCGGCCGGGATCGGCTCGCGTGTCTTTCGGTAGTGGTTGCGGATCTCGCCGTTGATCCGGTGGCGAAGCTGGCGCTGCACGTCCTCCGGCCAGCGCTGAAGCGCCTGCGCGATGAGCGCTTTCGCATCGTCCGTGCCGCGCCCGCGAGGAAGCGATTTCGCGGCATCGTGCCCGTCAGGAGGCGGCGCTTCCGCGCGAGGCCCGGCAGACGGCGACCCGCTGACGCAACAGCCATCCGCGACCGATCCGGCCATCGCCGAGACCGCGGTTTCGATCCCGGAGAGGTTCCCGAACCCGTAGAGCGGCGACCGGCAATACCGCGCGGCCGTCGCTGCTCCCGGCACGCGGTGGATCATCTTCTCCCAGAGCTGCGGCCAGCAGACGGCGTACTTCCACAGCCCCTGCAGCGGCTCCTCGCCATACGGAGGGCACGCCCGCTGCTGATGCCGCGTGATCCCCGCGGCCTGCATCACGTCATACGCGCGATTGTAGTCCCAGCCGAAGAGGCTCGGCGCGGTCCACACGTCCTCGGTCCGCCAATCGTAGATCGGCTTGACCAGCGAGACGTGCTTGGCGTGCGGATCGACGCTGATGTAGTTGTCCGTGGTGCGCGTGGTGACGATGCGGTATCGCCGCAGGCTCTCGGCAGCACGGAGGCCGACGATGACGCCGACGGCCCCGAGCGTCGGCGAGAACAGCAAGCGGTTCGCCTCGGGGATCGAGTGCCCGTTGAAGCCGGGAAGCGTTGTTGTCGCCTCTGCCGGGAGCGGCATGCACCACAGCTCCCGCTCGTCAGGGTTCCACGGATACCACCACGGCGACTTCCGCGAGCAGGCGTTGCGATGCTTGACCGGCAGGCAGAGCCAGCGGAGCGACACGCCGTCAGATTGCGACACGCGGCGCACGTACTCGACCGTCTCCGGCGGGATGGCCTCCTCGTCCCAGAAGAACACGTCGAGCGGCAACCGCCCGCGCTCCCGCGCGACCTCCATCGCCGCGTGCAGGCAGACCGTCGAGTCCTTGCCGCCGGAGAACGAAACCGCGATGTGATCGAAAAGGTCATAAGCCCGCCGCGTCCGATCAAGGGCGAGCTCCCAGACGTTCTGCTCGACGGCTTGTTTCTTGAGCATCTTCGACATCGCGGTTCCTCGCGCACAATGCGCACAATGCGCACAATTCAGACCCGACCCCTCATTCTGCGCATTGTGTGCATTCTGCGCAGGGGATTCAGATTCGAGTTTCGGCCAGTTCCGCCAACGCGTGCCGGTCCCTCAATCTGCTTTACCGAGAGGCCGGTCAATCCGCCATGAACGGTTCGACCTTTGCTCCGACCTTCACGAGCGACTTGTCGGCTTTCAGATCGCGCGCGACACAAACCGCGGCGTCGTCGGCAACCTCCTTTACCTCATAGGCGAAGTTATCGCCGTTTTCGACGTTAAACATCATGCCCACGACCACGCCGTCCTTCCGGCCTCGATCGATGCGAAAGCTATCGTCACTGTTGATCTCAACAACCCTTGCAACGAAAGGCTCGGTCAGGTACCTGCGATACAATTCAGGGACGGAAGGCTCGCCTTTGATGGGCAGCTTTTCATCGCCCCGTCGTAGGTAAAAGAAGGGACTCATTTTGTTCAAGCCTTTCATCAACGAGTGCTTCTTGTACGAGTGGCAGAAGTCGATGATCCCTTCTTCCGCGATCAGATAGTGCCGCCTGCCAAGTATCACAGGGAAAAGTCGTGTCGCTGTTCCCTTGAAATTCTCGCGCACATTTGGCTGTTCGGGCGCGAGGACCAAAAGTCCGTCCTTGAAGGACCACGTGCCGTTATTCCTGTCATTCTCACCCTTGCAGCCTGTCCAACGAAACGTGAACGTCCCACCCTCCGCTACGTTGAGAGTGCAATTCACACCCAGACCGTCGCCGAAATAGTAGTCGCCGAGGAAGCCGTCCATCGTAGGTGTCGGCTTCTCAATCTGTTTCTTCTCCGCTTCATCGCCTGCCTTGGACGATGGAGGGCCACTTGGTTTCTCCTGTGTTTGAGCTTGTGCAAAGCCGAACGGCAAAGTGACCACGCAGAAACTCATGAGTAGAGGACGCAACATCGCAGCACTCCTTTTTTGTTTAGGCCTTCAACGCGCTTCCCGAGCCTCAGTTCATTCTACCCGCCAAAGGCAACCTAAATAGCTCCCCTTGAAAAGTAAACTGGCTTGCCCCCAGGATACCGGTGGTTAACGAGAACCCGGTGATCCTGGAGGCGAAGCCATGGACGGCATTGTCTCGTTGGGCCGGGCCGGACGCAAGCGGCTTTTGGGGGTG
>CAZGJA010000141.1:0-5514 GCA_964526695.1 uncultured Phycisphaeraceae bacterium | reverse complement strand
CCCTCCCTTGAAGGGAGGGGGGTTGAATGGTGTAGCCCTCCCCCGACCCCTCCCTTGAAGAAGGGAGGGGGGTAGAATGACGACTTCATGCTGGCCTTCGACGTGTTTCAATCGTATCGGTTCGGATTGGCGCTCTTCGTGGGCATCTATGCCGCGCTCCATCTGCTTCGCGAGTTGCGCCGGTGGATTCTGATGCCCTTGACGGATCGCGGCTCGCGCGTGCTCTGGCGATACGGCGTGGTGCTCCTGCTGCGAACCTCGCCCCGCGTGCTGCTGCGCGGCTTCCTGGAGATCGCCGCCCTCCTTGTGCTCCTCTGGTTGGTGGTGAAACTGCACACCTGATAAACTCCCGTCATCGCCTTGGGATGGGAACGTGCGATGGCGCAAGACACCGCCCCACAACCTGCGGTTTCGCTGGACGGTCTGCCGTCCGATGAGCTCGTGCGCCACGCGCGTTCGCTGGGCCTGTCGCTGGACGCGAAGTCCCATCGAACGGAGCTGCTCCGCCTCATCCGCCAGCGCGAGACGCTCATCGAATCCATCGACCGCGACGCGCTGCTGGACATCGTCGTGTGGATGCGCGTCCCCGTGCGACCGTCGGACTCCCGCTTCTTCCTCGTCGCCCAGATTGTGGGCGGATCGAAGGTCCAGTTCGACGGCCTCTCGGACCGCGGGCTCGAAGCGCTGGCGAAACTGCGCGACGTAACGCCAAGACCGGGTGAAGCGAGGGCGTCGATCGAGCGGCGGCTGCGCAAGGCCGAGGGCATCTGGAGCCGCATCCGCCGCGTCCGCCGATCGTGGATGGCGTCGATCGTCGAGCGCGTCATCGAGCCGGACCGTACGGGCGAGGAGTATCGCTTCCTGCCCGACGACGGCGAGCGCAAGGTCATGCGCGAACGCATCGAAAACGCCGGCGTCGTCAGCGGGCTGGCGCGCACGCTGCGCGGCGTCGCCGACGACTACGTGGCCGAAAAGCTCGACGAGATCGAGCGCCGCATCGACCGCAAGCTGGATCAGATCGACCAGCGCCTGTGCGAGTGGCGCGACCGCGAAGTCGCCAACCGCCTTCGCCTCATCAAGATCACGCTGGTGAGCACGCTGATTGTGGCCGTCGTCAGTTTGGGGTATGAATACGTCAAGCGCCGAGCGATCGGCGCTGACGAGCCGGGGAAAGATGGGCCGCCGGCGGTTTCCGCTCCGGAGTCCGCCGGATCGCCGTGACCGGCCATTGCACGGGAAATGAGCGATCGCCATGTTGCCGACATCCAGCGCCAAAGTGCAGCAAGTCATCAAGCGGGCCGACGCCGTCGCCCGCAAGTATGACCGCGAATACATCGGGACCGAGCACCTGCTTCTGGGCATCATCGAGGAGGACGCCGGCCGCGGGGCGGAGGCGCTGAAACGCCTCGGCGTCACGCCCGCCGCCCTTCGCCAGGAGGTGGATAACCTCGTCAAAAAAAGCCTGGAGGAGACTTGGGTGTTCGGCAGGCTTCCCGGCACGCCGCACTTCAAGAACGTGATGGCCGTCGCCGTCGAGCAGTGCCAGCAACTCGAAGCGAAGGAACTCTGCACGGAGCACCTGCTGCTGGCGCTGCTGAAGGAGCGCGGCTGCATCGCCTGCCGGGCGCTCGGCGCGCTGGGCGTCACGTACGACAAGGTGCGGCGGGAGATCCTCGCGCTCACGGGTGCGGCGCAGCGGTCGTAATCCGCAGGTCCGCCGTCGAGCGGTTCGGTTCGGCTCGACTTTCGCGGATCATTCGAAACCCACTCTTGGCGATCCAGCGTGCCGTCGTTTTCAAGGGAACTTACTGAATGAAGAATGGGTTCTTACGGCGAGGCGTGGGTCGCGTGTCGTTGTTCGCGGCCGCGGCGGGTCTGGCTTCATCCTTCGCTGTCGCCGCGGCGCAGGATGCTCAGCCGGTTGAAATCAAGACCGTGCCTGTGGCGGGCAACGTGTCGATGCTCGTCGGGCAGGGCGGCAACATCGGCGTCTGCGTCGGGGATGACGGCGTGTTTCTCATCGACGATCAATTCGCCCCGCTCACCGAGAAGATCAAGGCGGCCGTCGCGATACTCTCGCCCAAGCCCGTCAAGTTCCTCGTCAACACGCACTGGCATTTCGACCACACCGGCGGAAACGAGAACTTCGGCAAGGCCGGCGCGATCATCGTCGCGCACGAAAATGTTCGCCGCTCGATGAGCAAGGATCAGTTCATCGAGGCCTTCAACGCCAACGTCCCGGCCGCGCCGCCCGTGGCTTTGCCGATCGTGACGTTCACGGAGTCGGTGACGTTCCACTTCAACGGCGACGACATCCGCGTCTTCCACGTGGCGCCGGCGCACACCGATGGCGACAGCGTCATCCACTTCACCCAGGCCAACGTGTATCACATGGGTGACACGTATTTCAACGGGATGTATCCGTTTATTGACACGGCGCGAGGAGGCAGCCTCGACGGCATGATCGCCGCCGTGGACCTCGTGCTGAAGGAGGCGGCGCCGGATGCGAAGTTCATCCCCGGCCACGGCGAGGTCAGCGGCATCGCCGAGCTTCGCGCCTTTCGGGCGATGCTGGTCGCCGCGCGCGACGCGATCAGCCCGTTGGTGAAGGCGGGGAAATCGAAGGAAGAGATCGTCGCCGCGCATCCAACAAAATCCCTCGACGAGAAGTGGGGCGGTGGCTTCCTCAAACCCGACGTGTGGGTGGGCATCGTCGTGGACGGAATGAAACGCTGACGTGGCAACTCAAGTGAATGGCATCCTGTCAGAGCCGCGACCGTAAGGGAGCGAAGGACTTGAGAACTGCGAAATCGCTTCCTTGGTGGCGAACCTCTGACACGCTTGGGATGCGGCTTTCGCGAGGCAATACACGAACGCCGACGGATGGGCCGCTGCGGCAACGCCGTGATCGTTGCGCCGCCGTGGGCCGACCCTGCTGCGTGAGAAACGGATGATGCAGACATCGTCTCAAATCCCACGCGAGGTGGATTGCCTCGTGCTCGGTGGGGGCATCACCGGCGCGGGCGTAGCGCGCGACGCGGCCATCCGCGGGCTGTCCGTGCTCCTCGTGGACAGCCACGACTTCGCCTCCGGCACGAGCCACCTGACGAGCAAGCTGGTTCATGGCGGACTGCGCTACCTCGAGTACGGCCAGTTCCGCATGGTGCTCGAGGGCGTCAGCGAGCGCAACCGCCTGCTCAACCTCATCGCGCCGAACCTGGTCCGCCCGCTCAAGTTCATCATCCCGCTGGAGGAGCACGATCTGAAGCGATGGCTGCTGGCCACCAGCGCGCTGCAGCTCTACGACCTGATGGGGCTGTACGACGGCGGGCGACGATCGCGCACGCTTAACGAGGCTGCGCTGGCGGAGGCGTGTCCGGCGCTGCGGTCGTTTCCGTCGGCGCTGGCCTTCTGGGATGCGCAGACCAACGACGCGCGGCTGGTGCTCGCCACGCTGCGCACCGCGGTCGAGGCCGGCGCGACGATCCTCAACTACGCCGCGGTGCAGGCCGCGCGTTTCGACGGCCGCGGTTGGGACGTGCACCTGTGCGACGAAGACGCCGGCGTGACGGTTGCGGTGCAGGCGCGATCCATCGTGAACGCGACTGGGCCTTGGGCGCCGCTGACGGCCGAGCTGCTGTCCGAGCCGCCCAAGCCGCTGATGTGGGTCAAGGGGACGCACATCGTGCTGGATCGGCTCGCTGGATTCGGCGACGACGCGATCGTGATTCGCAGTTTACGCGACCGGCGGCCGCTGTGGGTCGTGCCCTGGGAATCGCGCCTCCTGATGGGAACCACCGAGTCGTTCTACGAAGGGAACCTGCGCCGGGTGCGCGCGGAAGAGGACGAGGTCGCCGACCTGTTCTCCAGCTTCGCGGACGCATTCCCCGGGCTGCACGCGCGACCGCACCACGTCCGCATGGCGTTTGCCGGCGTGCGCCCCATCATTCAGCAGGAAGGCGCCCTGGACAACGCCCTGTCGCGCCACCACGAAATCGACACCGACGCCGCACGCCGCGTCATCACCATCAGCGGCGGAAAGCTCACCACGTTTCGGCGCATGGCCGAGCAGGCCGTCGATCAGGTCGTCACGATGCTCTCCCTGCCGCCGATCAGCCGCCGCACGCGCCAGCGCCTTCGCGGCGAAGCGCTGTGGCCCGGACTGGTGCGCGGAGGGCGCGGAGATCTGCACCACCAATTGGCGCGTGAGGCTCGCTCCGCCGAACTCGACGAGGAGACGATCACGCACGTCATCCGCCATTACGGGGTCGATGCCGCGGGGATCGTGGCCAGGATGTTCCGCGATCGGACGTCGGCGGAGCCGCTTGTGGACGGTCTGCCCTTTACGCTGGCGGAGGTGGATTACCTCTGCCGAGCGGAAAGCGTGCGACATCTTGAAGACCTCGTGCGACGGCGCACGCCCCTGTACTTCCTTGCGGATATCGAGGACGGACGCGTCCTGCGGCGGATCGCGGCGCACATCGCCCCGATGATGGCGTGGGACGCCGGGGAGTGCGATCGGCAGGTGGGCCGCGTGCTGGAGGATCTCGCGGCGGACTTGTCGGCCGTGCGCGATTTTCAACGTCAAGCCGCCGGCGTCATGGCGGCGCGCGGCGCGTGGACGTCCGCCGCGCCAGCATCCGCCTCATGATCGGGCGCGTCGGCGATCGGCGCGCGACCTCGCGGAAACCGGTCTTGCGGAACGCCGACGCCAGTCCTGTGTAAACAAAGACGTCCGCCTGCCGCCCGGCGCGAGGCTCGACGGGGTAGCCCTCGACGATCTTCGCGCCGAGCTTTTTCGCGTATCGGACCGCGCCCTCGATAAGCTGCGCGCTCAACCCGCATCCGCGCTGATCCCGCGCGATGAAGAAGCACGTGACCGACCAGACCGGCTGCTCATCCACGGGCTTGAGTACCCGCGACCGCGAAAGCGTCACGTAGTCGCCGCGCGGCGCGATCGCACACCAGCCGACGGCGCGTCCCTTCACATACGCCAGAACGCCCGTCGGCGCGCCGCCTTCGACCAGGCGATGAAACGCCCGGCGATTGCCCTCCCCCTTGAGGCGCGTGAAGTCCTTGCGCGGCTCCCGCCAGTACATGCACCAGCATCCGCCGCACGCGCCGCGCGTTCCGAACAGCGCTTCCAGATCGCCCCAGCGCTGCGGCGTTAAGGGCAGAATCCGGGCCTTGACGATCCGCGCGCGGCGAGCGCCTTTCCGTGTCAAAGCAGCCATGCCGTCAGCTTGCGTCGCACGGTAGCGAGTGTCAATGGCAGGTGTCTCAGCTTCATCACGGAGCCGCGGCGGCGACGCGGTGTTGCGTTGACCCTGCTCCTCGACCCCAACGGGGTCGAATGGCGATGAGCCGCGCTGGCCGTGGGTTTCACCCACGGCTTCTATGAGCGTCCCTCGCCTGTCAATGCGTTCTCGTCGGAGAGCCGGCTCATTCTTCTATCCGAGCATCACCGCTTGCGCGGCTGGCCCAAGTGGGTGTTTCGAGCACGATGTGGACAGC
>CAZGJA010000140.1:0-10366 GCA_964526695.1 uncultured Phycisphaeraceae bacterium | reverse complement strand
GATCTGATCGACCTCGTTGTTGTGATTGGTGGACTCATTGCCCCAGAGAATGCAGTTGGTCATCAGCACCATGGACTCCGACTGCCAGCTCGTTGTGTCCACATAGAGGCCTCCGCCCTTGTTGGATTCGCTGCACGTGTTCTTGGCGAACGTGACGTTCAGCATGATGAGCGGGCGCTGACTCCAGATGCCGCCGCCGACTCCGGCCGTGTCGCCGTCGCTGGCGATGTTTTCGTGGAATTGGCAGTTGACCAGCATGGGCGGCGGTCCCTGTCCGGTTCCCACAGCCAGCCCGCCGCCGAAGCAGACGGCCGTGTTGTTCATGAAGTTGCAGCCCTCAAACACGGCGTCGTGGTCGCCCGGAGGGTTGTAGCCCGGGCCGATCCAGACGCCGCCGCCGCCATGCACGGATTCCGGCGTGGCGCCCGTGCAGTCGTTGTTCTTGAACACACAATCGGTCACAATAATGCGGGCCATCGAGATCAGCAGACCGCCGCCATTGGTGGCCGCGGTGTTGTTGTCGAACGTGCAGTTCTCGAACCTGGCGTCGTCGCCGTTGCCGGAGGTGTCGCCCAGCATGTATGCTCCGCCGCCGTAGCGCTCGGCATAGTTGTTCTTGATGGTGCAGTTGCGGATCAGTGGCTCGCCGGTGTCAATGTAGATGCCCCCGCCGTCCCGGTCGGCGGCGTACTGCTCACCTTCCCTGTCGGCCTCGCCGCCGCTGATGGTGACCCCGTCGAGGATTGTGGTCGTGCCGACATTCGATGCGAATGTGACGACGTGATAGGCGCGAGTGGTTGCCGATGGAGTGGGGATGACCAGGCCGGTCAGGATCGTTTCAAAGTCTTCGATGTCGCGGGCGTCGGGGTCTTGCCCCTGCAAGCCGGCGTAGCCGCCGTAAATCTCCACGCCGTCGGTGTCGATGTCGAACGAATCCGGCTCCGATGTTCCCGGGGCGTAGGTGCCCTGAGCGACGCGGATGACCCAGGTGGACCCGGCGGCGTCGATGGCTGTGGCAAGCGAGGTGTAGGCGTGGGTCCAGGTTGAGCCGTCGTTGGCCCCGGTGGCCGTGGCGTCCACGTATTTGTAGTCGTCCGCGCGGGTCATGGCTGAGAATCCGGGCAGGAGGGCGAGGAGAGCCGTAAGCACGCCGACAACCGAGGACGTGCGGCGGGCCGATCCGTACCCCCAGAGGCGGGCATGGCCCGCCCTACGCGCGACGCAACGCCCGTCCCATGTGTGCGATGGGTCATCACCGCCTGCCCTCCGCTCCGCTCCTCTCCTCTCCTCTCCTCTCCGATCCGATCCGATCCGATCCGATCCGATCCGATCCGATCCGATCCGATCCGATCCGATCCGATCCGATCCGATCCGATCCGATCCGATCGGGCTTCGCCCGATCGGATGGTCAGCCAGGCCCAACCCGTTCCTTGTTTCCCGTCGCATTCCAATCCTCCTTGAAAAAAACCTCGTCCGGGCGTGGCGGCGCGATTCAATGCCACCGCGGACGCCCGGAGCCGCGCGGCCGCCACGGTCATCGCGGCGTCACCTTGCAGCGCGCACTCCTCTTATCGTGTGCAATGCCTCGTTTTATTCACTGTTTCTTGCAGCGGGGGGCGGAGAGAAGTGATCCACAGATTGCGCAGATTTGTCGGCTTGGCCCTGAGCGTAATATCGCACGGAACCCGTTCGGCGCGGGTTGAAGGGGCGAGGGGGACGCGTCGCGCGGTGAGGCCGGGAGCGCGGTTAAGGAAAGTGCGCGCATTACCATCGTGACGAGCGAACCCGCTTTCTGCCGGGCGCGGTACGGTAAGATGATCGCTGTACGGCAGGGCGGCACCGTCAAACCACGCGCAGCGTTTCGATCAACTCCCTGACCCCCTGATCCGGCTGCAGCTTCCGCGTCTGCCCGTCCTTGCGCGTTGTCACTTCGACGACGCCCTCCGCCAGACCCTTCTTGCCCACGGTGATGCGCACGGGGATGCCGATCAAATCCGCGTCCTTGAACTTCACGCCGGGGCGCTGGTCGCGGTCGTCCCAGAGCACGTCCACGCCGCCGGCCTCCAGCTCGTCGTGGAGCTTCTGCGAGACGCTCATCACGTCCGCCTCGCGCGTGTCGAGCGAGCAGATAATGACGCGGAACGGCGCGATGCTCTCGGGCCAGATGATGCCGTTGGCGTCGTGCGAGGCCTCGATCGCCGCCGCGAGGATGCGGTTGAGGCCGATGCCGTAGCAGCCCATGATCATCGGGTGCGACGCGCCCTTCTCGTCGAGGAACGTCGCGCCCAGCGCGTCGCTGTACTTGGTCCCCAGCTTGAACACATGGCCCACCTCGATGCACTTGCGGAACGTCAGCGGCGAGCCGTTCTTCGCCCGATCGCCCGGCACGGCCTCGCGGATGTCGGCGGATTCCTTGATCTCGAAGTCTCGACCGGGATTGACGCCGGTGAGGTGGTGATCCGTCCGGTTGGCGCCGGTGACCGCGTCGTGCATGACGGCGACGGCCTGGTCGGCGATGATGCGCACGTTGCTTAAGCCCACGGGCCCGGCGTAGCCGACGTCCGCCTCGGTGAGGTTTTTGATGAGCGCGGCGTCGGCGGGTTCGAGATTCAGCACGCACGCCACGCGGCGCAGCTTCGGCTCGTTGACGTTATGATCGCCGCGGACCAGCGCGATGAGCGGCTGACCGTCCGCAACGTAGATGATCGTTTTGATCATCTTCGACGGCGCGCAGCGCAGAAACGCGGAGACCTGCTCGATGGTCGTGTGGCCGGGCGTGTGCGCGACGGCCAACGGCGCATGGCGCCCATCCCCGGCATCCGCAACCGGCGCGACCTCCGCGCGTTCGAGGTTGGCGGCATAGGCGCCGTCCTCCGCCTTGACCAGAAAGTCCTCGCCCGCATCCGTCTCGACCATGAACTCATGCGAGGCGTCGCCGCCGATGGGACCGGAGTCGGCCTCGACGGCGATGTACGGCAGCCCGCAGCGCGAGAAGATGCGGCAGTACGCGTCGTACATCGCCTGATAGCCGTCATCCAGCCCGCCGGGTCCGTGCTTGCTCGAGTGGAACGAATAAGCGTCCTTCATCAGGAACTCGCGCGTGCGCAGGACGCCGCTCTTGGGGCGGGCCTCGCCGCGGAACTTCGTCTGAATCTGATAGAACGTGACGGGAAGCTGCTTGTAGCTGTTGATGTACGTCCGCGCGTGCTCGGTGATGATCTCCTCGTGCGTGGGCCCCAGCACGGTGCGCGAGCGCCAGTCGTCGCCGCGCCCGTGCAGGCGCAGCAGCACGTCGCCCATCGCCGCCACGCGACCGGTCTGCTCCCACAGCTCGATCGGGTGCATCGCCGGCATCGACACCTCGATCCCCCCGGCGCGATTCATCTCCTCGCGCACGATCGCCTCGATCTTGCGCAGCGTCCGCAGCCCCAGCGGCAGATACGTGTACGCCCCGGCCACGACCTGCCGGATCAACCCGGCGCGCAGCATGAGCTGATGGGAAGGCACGACCGCGTCGGCGGGGGTTTCCTTGGCGGTGACGATGAAGAACTGCGACCATTTCATGCGGATTCCCTTACCGGCATCGCTCGACGCTGGCAAGGGCGCGCCCGACTTTGACGATCACGACCGCAAGGAAGCCTGTCGCGAGCGGCGGACGCGCAGCAGCCACCGCGAGTCACGGCCATCCGGACTACGCGGACCTGCAGTGGCGATGGCGAGGCGCGGTCCTCAAGTCCGGGGCTCAAAGGTCAATCACACAGCACGGTCCGCGCGCGACGGTCCAGCTACAGATCGCAGGCGACGACCTTGCGCATGATCTGCTCGCTCTGCGTTCTGCGCGGCGCTGCGCGATACTCGTCCAATGTGCCTTGTGCGTGCGCGGAGTGATCTTCTCACCGGCCGCGGGTCGCCCACGCATGTCGTGCGCTCTCCAAGCACCACGTCCGCGCGCGATGAGTCCCGCGGCTCGACATACGCATGCGCCGTGCGAGCCGAAACCATGCTCACGCGGAGTACCGCGAGAGCATGCCACCCGGGCGCATGCGACGTCCGCGCGAGCTGAAGCTCGCGGCTCCACACGCGCACCCGCCGCGCGGACTGAAGTCCACGGCTCGCAACGTCGGCGCAGCGAGAAAAACCAACGGCTGCCGCGATGCGGCGGGTTGCTTACTCCTCGTCCTTCGTCGCCAGTTTTGACAGGATGCTGAAGTCCTCCAGCGTGGTGGTGTCGCCTTTTACTTCGCCTTTCGTGGCGATCTCGACCAGCAGACGGCGCATGATCTTGCCGCTGCGCGTCTTGGGCAGGGCGTCGGTGAAGCGGATCTGCTCCGGCTTGGCGAGCGCGCCCATCGTGCGACTTACGTGCTCGGTCAGCTCCTTCTTCATCGCATCCGTGGGGGCATAGCCCAGGCGCAGCGTCACGAACGCCGCGATGGCCTGCCCTTTGAGGTCGTGCGGGATGCCGACGACCGCCGCCTCCGCGACCTTGGGGTGACTGACCAGCGCGGACTCGACCTCGGCCGTGCCGAGCCGGTGCCCGGCGACTTTGATCACGTCGTCGATGCGCCCCATGATCCAGAAGCAGCCGTCCTCATCGCGCCGGGCGCTGTCGCCGGCGAAGTAAACATCCGGCACCTCGCTCCAATACTGACGAACGTAGCGCTCCCGATCGCCGTAGATGCCGCGCAGCATCCCGGGCCATGGCTTACGGATCACGAGGAACCCGCCGACGTTGGCCGGCTGGCTTGTCCCGTTTTTGTCCACGATGTCCGCGTCGATGCCGAAGAACGGCAGCGTGGCCGAGCCGGGCTTGGTCGTCGTCGCGCCGGGCAGCGGGGAGATCATCGCGCCGCCGGTTTCCGTCTGCCACCAGGTGTCCACGATGGGGCAGCGCTCCTTGCCGATGACGCGGTGATACCACATCCACGCTTCCGGGTTGATCGGCTCGCCGACGGTGCCCAGCAGCTTCAGCGTTGAGAGGTTGTGCTTGTTGGGATGCTCGTCGCCCTGACGCATGAAGGCGCGCAGCGCAGTGGGCGCGGTGTAGAACTTGGTCACCTTGTGCCGCTCGATGATGTCCCAGAAGCGGTCCCACGCGGGGTGGTTCGGCGCGCCTTCGTACATCAGGCACGTCACGCCGTTGCACAGGATGCCGTACACCACGTAGCTGTGCCCCGTGACCCAGCCGATGTCGGCCGTGCACCAGTACACGTCGTCGGGCTTGAGGTCGAAGATGTACTTGGCGGTCAGGTAGGTATAGACCATGTAACCGCCGGTGGTGTGATGGATGCCCTTGGGCTTGCCGGTGCTGCCGGAGGTGTAGAGCAGGTAGAGCATGTGCTCGGCGTCGAGCGGCTCGGCCGGGCAGTCGGCGGAGGCCGTTTCCACCACGTCGTGCCACCAGACATCGCGTCCGGCCTGCATGGGCACGTCCTGCCCCACGCGCTTGAGCACGACAACTTTCTTGACGAGGTTCGTCTTGGCGCACGCCTCATCCACGTTGGCTTTCAGCGGCACCACGCTGCCGCGGCGATACCCGCCGTCCGCGGTGACGAGGTAATGCGACTCCGCGTCGATCACGCGGTCCACGATGGCCTGGGCGCTGAAGCCGCCGAAGATGACGGAGTGCGGCGCGCCGATCCGCGCGCACGCGAGCATGGCGATCGCCAGCTCCGGCACCATCGGCATGTACAACGTCACCTTGTCGCCCTTCGCCACGCCGAGTTTGCGCAGCCCGTTGGCGAAACGGCACACCTCGCGGTGCAGATCGCGGTACGTCAGCCGGCGGACCTCGCCCGGCTCGCCTTCCCAGAGGATGGCCGTGTGGTCGCCGCGCCCGCGCTGAATCTGCAGGTCGAGGCAGTTGTACGCCACGTTGGTCTGCCCGCCGACGAACCACTTCGAGTCCGGCAGCTTCCAGTCCAGCACGCGATCCCACTTGCGGAACCAGTGCAGCTCAGCGGCGGCCTCGCCCCAGAACCCTTCCGGATCCTTGAGGCTGCGCGCGTGCATGGATTTGTATTGGTCCATGCCGCGGATGTGAGCCTGCCGTGCGAAGTCGGGCGGCGGGGGGAACACGCGCAGTTCCTTCATCATGCTCGATATGCCGCTGGAAGCGTCGTTCATGGCGAATTTCTCCGAGAAAGGTGTTGGCGCGGACCCGAACCGGCGGCGCCTGCACGCGGCGGTCGCGGCGGCCGATACGTCGCTGACTCGATTCCTCCGGTCTAAAAGGCAAGCACGACCCGTGCCCAACATCTAACGACGCGGCGGCTTTTTTTTCAAGAAGGGGCGGGGATGGGGAGGGTCGGCGTCCGCGCCGATGAGCGGCGCGCCCGGCGCTGCCGGAGTCCAAGTTGTCAGCCTCCAAAGCCGCCGCGAGAATGCGCCAGCAGACAGGCAGCAACGACCGGGGGCGGAACTTCAGGTTTTGGGCAGAAACGGCCCTTGGCGGATGAGGCGGACCCGGAAGCGGCACAGGCTGATGATGCACAGGTTGTAAACCTGTGCTACATCACCGGTTTGGAAACCGGTGCCACACGGCTATCTGCAGCCGCCTCGCTGTTTGCAACCGGAGTACACATGGGGCTTGCGTTCCGACAGAAGCGTCGCATTCAGTTTGCCGAGACCGACTTGGCGGGCGTTCTGCACTTCTCGAATTACTTCCGCCTGATGGAGGAGATCGAGCACGCGTTCTTTCGCTCGCTGGGCACCTGCGTCATCAGCGAGGCGGACGGCGTCACGGTGAGCTGGCCTCGCGTCGCGGCGGAGTGCGAGTACCGCGCGCCGCTGCGCTTCGAGGACGAGGTGGAGTTGCGGCTGATCCTCACGCATGTGGGAAACAAGGCGCTCAGCTACGACGTGGAGTTCGTGTTGGGAGACGAGGTCGCGGCCACCGGGAAAATCACGGCGATCTGCTGCGCGACCGGACCGAACGGAGATTTCAAGTCCATGCGCATCCCCGAAGCTCTCCGCGCGAAATTGTCGGGACAAAGTTGAGCCAGGATCCGCCAGGTCCGCTTTTGAAGCCGTGCCCGTCACAAGGAATCGCGCGACGACGGTCGCATGTGACGTGAAAACATAAGCCCCCCAGACCTACCTTTGGTTTTCTTGCTGGGTTCCGGATGGATCCAGAAGGGGGCAAGCCATGGAAGGCCAAGTGGAGGGGTGGTTTTGGCGTTGTTGCCCGGGGGACCAGGGCGCGTCGGGGCGTTTCACGCTTTGCAACCGGGTGATTGGGCGGGTGATGTCATGGATCGTGCTGCACGATCCGTCAATGCACTGGGCGTGTCAGACGGGAAATTGGCCGGACGTGTTTCGCCCCGCTCGTTTGCCGCATCGCAGCACGATATCGCGTCGCGGACGTACAGCGGCGAGGGAACGCGTCTTCCAGCAAGCGCTGGGGCGACTCGACGACGGGGGGACATCGGCGGCGGTTGACGGGCGTCGCTTGCCGGTGTGCGGCGCGAGCGAGAATCCGGAAGCCCGCGTCGAACGAGCCGTGCGCGGCCCGGTTCAAACCCCCTTGCCTAGGCGCGTGGTCCGGTCATGCAGGGATTCCGCGAGTGCAGGCGTCGCCCGATTCTCCGCACGCCTTCGTCGGCCATCACGCCCAGCAGCAGCACCGTCCCGATGATCGCGAATTCAAGCTGCGTCGGGATCTGCAGCAGGTTGATCGCGTTGTACAGGATGCGCATCACCGCCGCGCCCAGCACCGTCCCCGCCACCGACGCCTCCCCGCCGCGCAGGCTGCACCCGCCCAGCACGGCCGCCGCGATGGCGTACAGCTCGTAGAAGTTGCCCATCGAAGCCGGCTGCACGGAGTTGCAGTCCAGCGCGAACAGCACGCCGCCCAGCCCCGACAGCGCCGCGCACGCCACGTAGGCGAGAACCGTGAGCCGATGCGTGCGGATGCCGGAGAACCTCGCGGCCTCTTCGTTGCGCCCCAGCGCCAGCAGCGACCGCCCGCTCGTCGTCAGATGCAGCACGATCGCCGATGCCGCCGCGAGGAACAGAAGGATGAAAAACGGAGTCGGCAGGGCGAACCCTCCAGACTGAAACGGCAGCAGCACCTTCCCCGTCGCCAGCCGTCGAAGTCCGTCATGCGCCGACCCGAATCCCAGCGTCTGATCCGCCGTCAGCCACCGCGCCAGCCCGCGATAAATCAGCAGCCCGCACAGCGTCACCACGAACGGCTGAATCGACAGGCGCGTGATGAGCAGCCCGTGCGCCAGCCCAATCAGCACGGACAGCCCCGCCGCCCCCGCCAGCGCCGCGCCGGTGCTCCACCCGCGATCCAGCAGCCACGCCAGCACGCAGCCCACCAGGCACACCACCGAGCCGATCGACAGGTCGATGCCGCCGGTGACGATCACGAACATCGCGCCGAGGCTGATCACGCCGAACAGCGACGTCCAGCGCACCAGGTTCTGCAGGTTGTACGCGCTGATGAAGTTCGGCTGCATCACGGCCGTGACGACAAACACGGCGACGGCGAGCGCCAGGATGCCGGCGATCTTCCGCATGTCGCGTCAGCCGCCCCCCGCCGCGAGGTTCTTCTTCAACTCGGCGCGGAAAGCCTCGACGTTGTCCTTGCGAATCTGCCGCGCGGGGATGTCGAGAAAGCCCTTCGGCGGAAGCACCGTCTGGTCGCCGCGCGCCAGCCCCGCGAGAATGCGCACCGAGTCGTAACCGTAACGGTACGGATTCTGCACGACCGTGCCGTGGATGTTCCCCTCGATGATGCCCGCGAGTGTCGCGTCGTCCTCATCGAACGCCACCAGCTTGATCGTGCCGAGCTTGCCGGCCTGCCGCACGGCGTCGAGCATCAGCGGCGGGTTGTATGCGAACAGCCCGACCATGCAGGCGAGCTTGGGATACGCGGCGATGGCGTCCTCGGCGTTCTGCTTGGCGCGGGCGCGATCGAACTGATCGGTGCGCGTGTCGAGGATCGTGTACTTTTCACCTTTAAGCAGCTTGCCCGGCGGGTCGAAGTTCCTGGCGCTGGCGGGGCGATCGAGCAACTCGTCGATCACGCCCTGCCGGCGGGCCTTGGCGTTGTCCTGTTCGAGGCGCCCGATGAAGATCATCACCTCGCCGCCCTGCGGCAGCGCCTCCTTCACCAGCTTTCCGCACATCCTCCCGCCCGCGTAGTTGTCCATGCCGACGTAGCAGAGGCGCGCCGACTTCGGGGCGTCGGAGTCGTGCGTGATCATCCGCGTGCGGCGGGCGGCCTCGTCGAGCAGGCCCGCCTGGTTGTCCGGGTCCGCCGGCGCGATCGCCAGCCCGTCAATGCCGCGGGCGAGCAGGTCTTCCACGATGCGCTGCTGGTCGGAGGCGCCCTGCGCGGGCAGGCGGATGTCCACGTCCACGTCGAACTCCTTCGCGGCGGCCTGCGCGCCGGCGGAGGCGATGGTCCAGAACGACGCGATGCCGTTGCTGACGAAGGCGATGCGCGGCTTTTTCCCTTGCGCGGCGCCCTCCTGCCCGTCGCGCGACTCGGCGGCGACGGTCGGCTTGATGGGGAGGGAGAATCCCAAGGCAAGGAGCACCGCGATGGGCAGCGCGCAGTTGTGCCCGCTCCGGCGAGCCGGCGCTGTTCTCATGCTGGTTTTCTTCATTGGACCTACGCTCCTCATCTCCGTGACGCCTTTCGCCCGAGGTTACGGTGGAACGAACTCTTGCGCTGCGTCACGCGTCAGACTTTCAATTATCGCTATCGCAAGGTGGGCACATAGCCACCGCAGGGCGGGTCACGCCCGCCTATTGCCTGTGTCACCGCAGGGCTGGCTATGCCCGCTGACACCTGAAGCCTCCAACTCGGCGGGCATAGCCGGCCCTACGCCAAGCTCTCGGGGTCGTTTGACTTATCCCTTCACAGCACGGAGCGGGGCAGGTCGGCTTCAGCCGACCGGTTCTTGCCACCCGCTTCAGCGGGTGGGCGCTCCGCCCTGTTGAGCTGCCTGGAGCCGGCTTCAGCCGGGCTTCCGCAAGAAGGCGCAAGCCGGCTGAAGCCCGGCTGTCCTGGCACGCATGCCCCACTCCCCCCGCCTGAAGGCGGGGGCAAGGACCGTCCGGCTGAAGCCGGCCCCCCGCTCGGTTTCTGCGAACGGTTCTTCGCTCCTTTGCGCCAAGTCACCGCAGGGCGGGCCATGCCCGCCAATTGCCTGAGTCACCGCAGGGCTGGCTATGCCCGCCGACGCCTGAAGCGTCCAACTCGGCGGGTATAGCCCCATAAGCGTTAACTTAACGACTGTCTTTTTCGTTTCCTCGGGGCGTCGCACAGGCCCCGTGCGATGGCTCTCCAGTTTTGCATCGTCTTTTGCAATCCGAAACGCGGCAGGATCGCTCCCGCGATTTCACGAAC
>CAZGJA010000139.1:0-101449 GCA_964526695.1 uncultured Phycisphaeraceae bacterium | reverse complement strand
CCCGCCCCCCCAAAGCCCGCCCCCCCCCCCCCCCCAAGATTGAACGCTGTGAGATTGGCGAGGCATTGCCCTGGGTTTCAGTGATTCCGGTCATCAACCCACGAGAACGTCCATGCAAGATGCAACGCAGTTACACGGTATAACGGCACCTCGGCGTCGCGCGCTGCCGGCATTCGCGGCGGCGTTCCTCCTGTCAACGGCGCTGCCGGCGCCGGCTCAAGACAATGTCCTCACGGCGCTCGATATCGCCCGGCTGCGCAGCGTGACCTCCGTCCAGATTCACCCGGACAATAACACGTTCGCGGCGGCGGCCTACACGCTCAGCGTCCCGCGCCGCCCCTTCGTCGATGACGACGGCCCGCCGTGGAGCGAACTGCACATCCTCACCCCCGGCGGCGAGAGCCGGCCCTTCATCACCGGCCACGTCAACGTCAGCGACATCAAGTGGACGCCCGACGGCCAGTCCATTTCCTTCCGCGCCAAACGCGGCGAGGACAAGGAAACCTCGCTGTATGTCATCGACCTCCTCCTCGGCGGAGAGGCGAGGAAGATTCTCGAACACGACACCGGCATCGGCGCGTATGCGTGGAGTCCCGACGCAGCGCAAGTCGCGTTCCTCGCCACGGAGAAGGAACCCAAGGATAAGAAAACGCGGCAGGACAAGGGCTTCAAGGCGCAGGTGTATGAGGAAGGTCTGCGGTCGGTGAAGGTCTGGCTCGCCGCGCCGCAACCCGCGCGCGATTCGTTCTCCGACGACGAGCCGCCCAGGCCCAAGGCTCTCGACCTGCCCGGCTCCGCCACCGACGTGCAGTACAGCCCCACCGGTCAGCACCTGGCCGTCGCTTTGGCGCCCACGCCGCTGATCGACGACGAGTACATGAAGCAGAAGCTCCACGTGGTCGATGTCGCCACCGGCAAGATCGTCGCGACCCTCGACACCGTCGGCAAGCTCGGCGGGTTCCGCTGGAGCCCGGACGGGCGGCACATTGCCTTCATCGGCGCGGCCGACCTGCACGATCCGGCCGAGGGGCGGCTCATGATCGGCGGCGTCGAGGGCGGAGCGGTCCGCGATGTTCTTCCGAACTATCCGGGCCACGTCACGTCGATCGCGTGGCAGGACGACGACACGGTCATGTACCTCGTCGATGAAGGGCTGTGGACCGCGTTCGGCAAGGTCGATGTGGACGGTGCGAACCAGAAGACCATCCTGCCGGCGGGCACGCACGTCCTGTCGGGCCTGTCGCTCACGAAGAACGGACTGAATGCCGCCGCGCTCTGTGAAAGCGCGGAGCACCCGCCTGAGGCTTACGCCATGGGGCATGGCGACGCCGCGCCGCGCCGCGGGACGATCAGCAACCCGTGGCTGGCGGACAAGCGCCTCGCGCGGCAGGAAGCGGTGCGCTACAAGGCCCGAGACGGTCTGGAGATCGAGGGCGTGCTGATCCGCCCGATCGATGAAGCGCCCGGGCAACGTTATCCGCTCATCCTCTCCGTCCACGGCGGACCCGAGGCGCACGAGAGCATGGGTTGGAAATCGCACTACGCCCGCCCCGGCCAACTCGCCGCCGCGAAGGGCTTCGCCGTCTTCTATCCCAACTATCGCGGCAGCACCGGGCGCGGCGTGGCCTTCTCCAAGCTCGATCAGGGCGATTACGCCGGCAAGGAGTTCGACGACCTCGTCGATGCGGCCGATCATCTGGCGTCAACCGGGCTGGTCGATCGCGCCAAGGTCGGCGTCACGGGCGGCTCGTACGGCGGCTACGCGACCGCGTGGTGCGCCACGGCGCTGTCCGAGCATTTCGCCGCGGGCGTGATGTTCGTCGGTCTTTCCGATCTGGTCAGCAAGTTCGGCACGACCGACATTCCGCAGGAGATGACGCTGGTCCACGCGACCAAATACCCCTGGGAGGACTGGGAGTTCTTCCGCCAGCGCAGCCCCATCACGCACTTTCAGAACTGCCGCACGCCGCTGCTCATCATGGCCGGCGCCGACGACACGCGCGTCGATCCGTCGCAGTCGATGGAGCTGTATCGTTATCTGAAAACATGGGGCAAAACGCCCGTGCGGCTGGTCCTCTTCCCCGGCGAAGGCCACGGCAACCGCAAAGCCGCCGCGCGCCTGGACTACAACCTGCGCATGATGCAGTGGTTTGAGCACTACCTCAAAGGCCCGGGCGGCGACCCCCCGGCGCACGAGCTGGACTACACGGCGCTGAAACCGAAGAAGGAACCGGCGGACGAGGAGCACGAAGCCGAGAATTGACGAAGTCACGCAGAGCCGTGTGTGGCACCGGTTTCCAACCTGTGTGCGTAGCACCGGCTTCCAACCGGTGTGTGTGGCACCGGCTTCCAACCGGTGTGTGTGGCACAGGTTTCCAACCTGTGTATGTGGCACAGGTTTCCAACCTGTGCCGGTGCCGGTGCAGCCGTTCAATCCGCAGGCCGCCTCCACACGCCGCCGACGCACACGTCGGCGACCACGCTTTCGGACGTTCCAAAGATGAACGACTCAGGCAGCGTTTGCGGCGTCCAGCCGCGCAGGGCGGGCGCGGTCAGGTCGAGCGTGAAGAAATCCGCGAGCCGACCCGGCTCGATCGCGCCGCCGTCGATCGCCAGCGACTCGGCGCCGTGGCGCGTGGCCATGTCCAGCAGCGGGCGGGCGACGTTGCCTTCCGCGTCGGCCACGCATCCGCGGCGCTGAGACCGCAGGCGCTGGGCATACTCGATCAGCCGCAGCTCCTCGGCCATGCACAGCCGTGAGTTGAGGTCCGAGCCGATGCAGACGCGCCCGCCGCTTTCGAGAATGTGCCGCACGTCGGCGATGCCGTCGCCGAGGTTCGCTTCCGTCAGCGGGCACAGGCAGACGCGCCCGCCGGATTTCAGGAAGGCGGCCATGTCGTCTTTCGCCGTGTGTGTGCAGTGGACGGCGGTGAAGCGGGGGTCCACGGCGAGGCGCTCGTTGACGAGGCGCATGGGCGTGCAGCCGTAGGCCGCCAGGCAGTCCTCAATCTCCCTGGGCTGCTCCTCGACGTGCATGTGGAAGACCATTCCGCGGCGCTGCGATTCGCGGTGGATTTCGACGAGGTCTGCAATCGAGGCCGCGCGGATGCTGTGCACGACGGCGCCGAGCGACTGCGTTCGCCCGTCCAGCTTCGGCGCGATTTCATCCATGCGCCTCCAATACTCGCGCGGCGACGGCGTGTGGAAGCGAAGCTGCCCGCCCGCCAGCGGCTGACCGATCCCGCCCGTGCGGTAGTACGTGTAGAGCAGCACGAGCCGGATGCCCGCGTCGCGCGCGGCCTGGAGGACGACGTCGTCGAGCGTGTAGTTCTCGCCGCTGCCGTCGTGGTGGAGATAGTGAAACTCGCCGACCGTGGTGATTCCGCAGGCGAGCATCTCCTCGAACGCCTGCCGCGTCAGGTCGTACATCCGCCGCGCGTCCATGTCGAGCACGAGCTGGTACATGGCCTGCCGCCACGACCAGAAGTCGCCGCGCGCCGCGGTTTCGTCCAGTCGCTCGTGCGGGAAAAGCTCGCCCAGTCCGCGCAGGCCCCGCTGGAAGGCGTGACTGTGGACGTTGATCATGCCCGGCAGGAGGGCCCGGTCTTTAAGCACGCGCGTCGGGCGCAGGTCCATCGACCCCACCTGCCCGATGCGCCCGTCAGGCTGCACGACGACCTGCACGCCGTCCACGAAGCGACCGCTCAGGTAGGTCCAGTCGGCTTGGATGATCTGAGGTTCGGACATGATTCGGCCTGGGTTGATGCGAGAACTTCCTGCACGATGAATGCAGCGGTCGCTGTCCTGCCCGCTCGCGGGTGACACGGGTCCGCAGCAGCGGACCCGTGTTCCACGCACTGGATCCATGCTCTGCGCGGCGGACCGTTCATTCCTCGCCTGCCACGGCCTGGCGAGTACGCCAGACCGTGCCACCCGCCCTACGCGCCACGCCCTGCGTCGTACGCGCCGCGCGCCATGCGAATCACGACGCCTCTGCCGCTTCGATCAGGCTGACCTGCACATCATACTTGCCGATCATCAGCCGATCGAGGTGGCAGAGCGGGGCCGACTTGACGCGCTCTCCGTTGAGAAACGTGCCGTTGCGGCTCTGCAGGTCGCGCACGATCCATCCGCCTTCCCCGGACTCGATGCGGCAATGATGCCGCGAGGCGCTCGGCTCCGGCAGAAGCCACAGCGCCGTCTGGCTGTGCCCGATGATGAAGCTCTCGCCGAACAGCGCGGAAAACGTCTTCTCCGGCGCGGATGGGCCGTGACGAATCTGCAGGCGCAGCGCGTCCGGCCTTCCGCCGTCGCCGGCCAGGGGCAGGTCATCCTCGAAGCGCAAGCGATGCCCGCCGACGTCGAGCACGTCGCCTGGCGCAAGCGATCCTTGCGAGCAACGCGACTCGTTGATCAGCAGCAGCGGCGTATGCCCCATCGTCGTCTCGCCGGCCTCGATGCGCCAGGCATTGGCGCCGGCGTGGAGCCGCACATGAACCGGCGACACGCGCGCGGAGGCGAGCACCAGCGAGCAATCCTCGCGACGGCCGATCGTGGCGCTGCGGCCTTCACGCAGCGCGAGCTGCGCGCCGAGCTTCTGCGGACCGGCCACCAGTCGCAGGCGATAGTCGAGGCTCATGCTCGCGGCTCCATGCGTCTCAAGGCGCGGCCGATCCGTGCGGCCCATCCGTCACGCGACATGGGAGTGGTCCCCGGCAGCTTCGGCGGCTTCGCGCGTGAACGTCAGCAGCGCCCGATCCTTCACTCCGCCGGGAAACTTGAGCACGCGATTGTGCATGGTCACGTACACGCCGGGACCGAGCAGGCGGCAGGCCAGCAGCGCCTCCGCGACGTTCTGGATCGCGTCGGTGTCCCGCATCTGCAGCGGGCGCATCGCGCCGGTGAGCACGACGGGGATGCGCAGGTCGGCCACCTCGCGGTGCAGCAGCTCGCCCGTCAGCGCCAGCGTGTCCGTGCCGTGGACGATCAGGATCGCCCCGCAGGAGCCATGATGCCGCCGCACCGCGTCGAGCACGTTGCGCCGGTCGGCGTCGGTCATGTGCAGGGAGTCTTTGGAGAAAAGGTGATCATACGTGACGTGCAGGTCGGGCAGGCGAAGCGTCTGCACCAGCGCGGGAACGTTGGAATGCTGGTTGAACAACGTCCCCCCGGCCTCGTCGTACACCTTCTCAAGGGTGCCGCCGGTGGTGATGATGGTGATGCTGAACGGTGCGAAAGTCATGTTCGTAGGGTCGACTCTTCAATGATGCGAATCTCGTCGTCGCTCAGGCCGTAGAGTTCGTAAACGAGTTGGTCGATCTGGCCGTCCGTGGCGTCGATTTGTCGCTGGAGCGAAGTTCTGACTCCAGGAAGTTTGGTCGAAGCAAGCCGCTCATTGAGGCGAAGCATCCTCGCAGCGAGTCCTGAGAGATGTTCGCTGCTGGGATCAGCCGCATCCAGCTTCGGAATGGGCAGACCCCGCAGTTCAGCCAGCGTCGTCTGACGAAAATCGTCCTTCGTCGCTATGGCGGACGTGTTGAGGTACAGATAGGAGATCAACCGGCTATTCAGTACTGCAAGGACGGAATACGTGTCAAGCTTCGGATCATTGATGATAAATGGGTTGATGTCCTTCTTGAAGACCAATCGCCGGCTCTCATAGGTGCAGAACAATCGATCCCCTCGACTGATGACGCGGCGGATGAGTATCTTGGGGCCGGATTCATAGAACCGCTGCAGGCTCGGCTTGTCGCTCATGTCCACATCACCCAGACGTTCCTCTTCGAGTCGATACCTTCGCACCTGACCCTTCATCAGGAAGGGGAACGCTCCGCCGCGCTTTCCCTTGCGCACCACGGTGAATCGGTTTCCCGCAAGTCCTTGCGTCGAAAGGGTGACCTCGCCCAGCGGTCGAAACGCCGGATCCTGCGTCGTTCGCCGCAGGATCAAGCTGGCCAGCGGGTCAAGGACCAGCCGGTAGTGCGGCGCGGACACGAGGCTGGTCGGGACGCGGATCAGCGGCAGGGAAGTGAGTCGATCCACTTTGTGCTTCTTGGGAAATCGGTATATCCGGTAGGCTGGAGACGGAACTGCCGAGAAGATATATATACCGGTATCCACGAACGCACCCTTAAAGACGTCGAATGGCAAGTTGATGAGTGTTTCTATGCCGGCTCGTGCAAACAAGTGCTCACGAAGCGAAGCGTAGTTCTCCCCAGTCTGCCAGGTCACGGAGGAGATAAAACCCAAACGTCCTCGCGGAGAGAGCTTCTCGATCATGGCGAGAATAAAGACAGCGGCGGAATCGAATTTCCTCATGAGCGATGGGTATTGTGACTGATAGAAGGCTCGCTCTTCGCTTCTCATCAGCTCGGTGGGTATATAAGGAGGGTTCCCGATTACGACGTCAAACCCGCCGGAGCGGAAGATGTCGCGGAATTCGACTTCCCACTCGAAGGCATTGATGCGATACTGCTCCTCCTCATCAAACATATCGAGCTGATGGCCATTGAAGAACCCCGGACCGATCAGTGAATTGCCGCACTTGATGTTGCTGGAGAGGTCGGGCAACGCTCGTTCGTGAAACAGCCGAAGCGTGCTCCCGAGGGTCTCGGCAGTCTCGCCCTCCAAAACCTTGAGGAGCAGCGACAGCTTTGTGACTTCGGCGGCCTGAGCGTCAATGTCCACCCCAAAGATGTTGTTCAGCAGGATTCGTTTCTTCTCGCGGATCGTGAGCTGCCAGCCGCGCGATGTCGATTGATAAACGGGAGGGATCGGCTTCCTCGCCCAAGCCCCAGGATCATTGTCGAGGTACCAGCGCAGGTGCCAATCCAGCAGGTATTCATAAGCTCCGAGGAGGAAGGAGCCGCTGCCGCACGCGGGGTCAACGATGCTCAGGGCGCGGTTGGGGGAGCTGCCCGCAGAGCTAGCTTTGCGGTCCAGCGTCGGACCGACTTCAGGGGGCGACTTCCCAACCAGCCATTGCCCGACTGTCTGTCCGACAATGTATTCCACAATGTACTGCGGCGTGTAATAGACGCCCCCTGCCTTGCGGACTTCAGGCTTCGGCTCGACTTTTGCTCGATGGCCCGTCGTGAGCCGGATCACCTTGCCGAGAAACTGCTCATAAACCTGTCCCAAGATTTCCGGGGGGAGCACGGAAAACTCATACGGACAATCCGGGTAGTACAGGGACTTGATAATATCTTTGAGGATCTTGTCATCGATCGCAAGACTCGGCGTCAGCGCGTCCGGATCTTCAGCGCGACCCTTCTCGCGCTGAAAGTGAAACAGCCCCGAGTTGTAGCGGTCGTCCGCCTGACGGAAGAGGTGGAAGAGTCTCTTATAGGTGCTGGATCCTCCTAGGAGACCGCCGAGCTGCGCGTAGGACTCCACCCCGCGGTCCTCGCACATACGCAGGAAGAGGATCCGATCGATCGTTCTTCCGACCGCGTAATTGAGTTCCCGCTCCGAGAGGTCCGGATTGCGCAGCGCGATGTTCCGCGCCAACTCGTCCCGCCAGCTTTCGATTTCCCTAAGGAATTCGTCATCGACTTCCGCCGTGCCGCGCTTTCGTTTGTTGGACTCGGCGTACTTGTCGAACGAGCCTTTGAGGATCGCGTCCTTGGAGAAGACCGACTCGATCTCGAACCACCGTTCCGGGTACTCCGAATGCTTCACGTGCAGGACACGCGCGGTCGAAGGCTTGTCCTCGAGCCTGGGCTTGACTCGGCCATCATAGACCGCGAACTCCTGGAAATTCGTGACGATCGACAGGAGCAGCTTGTTCGACCAAGCGTAGCGGCGGACTTGGTAGGCCGGTGCGGGATCGCTGCCGACCGCGACGGCGGGCTTCTTCGCTTCGACGAAGAACTTGCGCGTGCCGCCGATGCGAAAGCAATAGTCGGGGGCCTTGGTCGAGCCGCCGACCTTGATCGCGTCTTCGTGGATGACGTCTTTATACGCCTCGGCCAAGCCCTGTTCGTTGTCCGTGTCCCAGCCGAGGGCTTTAAAGAGCGGGTCGATGAACTCGCGGCGGAGCTGGGTCTCGTTGTAGCCGGAGGCGTCGTAGGTCTGGCGGTTTCGCTCGAACCGTTCGACCAACTCGATGATGTCCCGCGGCGCACCTGCCATTCCGTGCCGACCTCCCCGCAACCGGCGTCGTAGGTTAGCATTCAATGGGGCGCCCTCAAAGCGGCGGGGACCGGCGACCTTGCGCCGGCGGCGGACGGCAGGCCGTCGCGGCTCGAAAACCCGGAGGGCGCATGCGGGGCTTGCGGGTCATCGACCGGCCCCGTCGTGCGCGAGGGAGCCGGCATCGGTCCAGGAGTATCGGAGCATTCGCGTGAACTCGAGTGAATCCGTGGCGGCCATTCTGAGCGTGGGCGACGAGGTCGTCACGGGGGCCATCGTGGACACGAATGCCGCGTGGCTGGCGGGGGAGCTGACCGGGCTGGGGTTTCGCGTGCGGATGCTCGGGGCGGTGCGCGACGAACGCGGGGAGATCGCGGTTGCGCTTCGCGAGGCCATGCTCGCGGCGCGGGTGGTAATCGTCACCGGCGGACTGGGGCCGACCGCGGATGACCTGACGCGAGAGGGGCTGGCCGATGCGCTCGACGTGCCGCTGGAGCACAGCGGCGAGGCCGAGGCTCAGATCACGGCGTTCTATCAGCGGCTGCGGCGATCCATGCCGCGCACCACCATGCGGCAGGCGCAGGTTCCTCGCGGCTGCGACGTAATCCCCAACCCCTGGGGCACCGCGCCCGGCGTCGCCTTCCGCGCCCCTGAATCAGGGATCCGATCGCTTTCAGAACCCCCCACGCAAGTGGGGGGATTTAGCAGGCGTGCAGGTGCAGCGAGCCACGCACCGGAACCCCCCACGCAAGTGGGGGGATTCTGCCCATCGGGGAAGACAACTCATGAATCCTGCAGTGCCCCGCCGCCCGACATCAAGGCGCATCCAGGCAGCGCATCCGGGCTGCGCATCTACCTCCTCCCCGGCGTCCCGGTCGAAATGAAGAACATGTTCGCCGCATCCCTCCGACCCGAATTGGAACGCATCGCGGCGGCGCGGCGAACTGTGCGACGCATCGTGCGCACGTACGGCATGACCGAGGCCACCCTCGGCGAAGCGCTGGAAGACCTCATGCCCCCCGCGCGCAACCCGCACGTCGGCGTCAATGCCTCCGAAGCGGTCATCAGCGTGCGCATCAACGCGACGGCCGAATCGCAGGAGGAGGCCTCGCGCCTGGCCGAGGAGGACGCCGCGGAAGTTCGACGCCGGCTCGGCGAGGCGGTCTTTGGAGAGGGCGATGCCACGCTCGCGCAGGCCGTCGCCGCGCTGCTCATCGCGCAAGGGCTTAAGCTCGCCACGGCGGAGTCCTGCACGGGCGGGCTGCTCGCCAAAATGCTCACTGACGTGCCCGGGTCCAGCGCGTACTTCACCCGCGGATACGTCACCTACGCCAACGAGGCCAAGTCACAGCTACTCGGCGTGCCGGCCGCGCTGCTCGCGGAGCATGGAGCCGTCAGCGACGAGGTGGCGCGCAGCATGGCCGCAGGCTGCCTGAAGGTCAGCCAGGCCGACTTCGCTTTGTCCATCACGGGCGTGGCCGGTCCGACGGGAGGAACCGCGGAAAAGCCCGTCGGGTTGGTGTGTTTCGGTGTCGCTGATAGGATGGAAGTGACAACGAAGCGCGTGCTGTTCGGAGAGCATCTCAGCCGGGAGCAGATTCGTGATCGAGCCGCCAAGACGGCGCTGAACCTGCTGCGGCTGCGGTTGTTGAAGGGGGCGCGCGGTTCGACTAGAGTCTAAGCGGGGTCGGAAGGGGTTCTGGGGCGAGGCCCCGGCGCCTCGGCGGTCCGTTCGGGCGACCCGGAACTGTCCTGCCCTCGGGCGGGATTCACAGGGGCAAGTGCATGGTTGCGCCACGTTCGCCGGTGCCGGCCGGGAGGTCTGACTCCGGCGCGGTTCGTGAATATTTTCACAATATCTACTCGACGGTGCGCACGATCCTCATCGGGATGCGCATCACGTTGAAGTACTGCTTCGCCAAGACGGTGACCGTGCAGTACCCGGAGGTGGCGCCGGTGCTTCAGCCGCGCTACCGGGGATTTCATTTCTACGAAATCGAGAAGTGCATTGCCTGCGACCTGTGCGCCAAGGCGTGCCCGGTCGATTGCATCTACATTGAGAAGACTGGTCCACGGAAGATCGACAAGGAAACCAACATCGCCGTCGGCGGCGCGATGACGCGATACGCGATCGACTATGCCAAGTGCATGTTCTGCGCATTGTGCTGCGACCCGTGCCCGACGGATTGCATCCACATGGGCAACCTGCACGACCTGTCAGGCTACACGCGCAAGGACATGCTGGTCGAGTTCACCGATCTCGCCAAGGCCGGACTGCAGACGCCGCAACCGCTGTGGATGCAGAAGGAGAGTCTGCCAGACTGGGCGGACGAGAAGAAGCGCGACTGGGAGGAGTTCAAGTTCTCGCACGACAAGCTGACGGACCAGAACGACCGGCGCCGCGAGGAAATGATCAAGGCGATGGTGGAGCAGAAGAAGAAGTAGCGGACAGGCAACAGGCAAGAGGAATAGGGCAAGGCGGGGCAGTCTCGACGCGGAGTTGGCAAGATGACGAATGCGTGCATGACAGCTTACCTGCTGGCGCTTGTGCATGAGGATGCGGCTCGTGCGGCGCTGCCGGCGGGGGCGGTTTCCAACAATCAGATGGCGCTGGCGATTCTGTTGTTCACGCTGGCGGGAACGGGCTTTGCTCTCGGCGCGCTGACCCTGGGCCGGTTCCTTCGTCCCACGCGGTTTCACCCCGAGAAGAACGCGACTTATGAATGCGGCGAGCCGGCCATCGGCGAAAGCTGGGTGCAGTTTGACCTTCGCTTTTACACGGTGGCGCTGGTGTTCATTGTGTTCGACGTTGAAGTCGCCCTGCTGTGGCCCTGGGCGGTGGCGTTCAAGGGCATGCTCGGCGCGGCGTTCTGGCCGTTCCTGGTGTTCTTTCTGCTGATCGCCATCCCCTTCGTGTATGAGTGGAGCTCCGGGTATCTGGACTGGGTGCGAGCAGCGACGGGACAGAAGCGGACGACGGTACTGGAGGAATGACGAATGCCGAATGCTGAATGCCGATTGCCGAATGTTCAACGCAACGCGTGAGGATCTAGTTGTTCTTTCGACATTCGCCATTCACCATTCGCCATTCACCATTGGAGCGCAGCGACCATGAGCTGGATTGAGAATCGGTTTGAAGAAGGCGTGATGGTCACGTCGCTGGACTGGCTCATCAACTGGGGGCGCAGCAACAGCGTGTGGCCGATGACGTTCGGTCTGGCGTGCTGCGCGATCGAGATGATGGCGGTCGGCGCGTCGCGGTTCGACATTGACCGGTTCGGCGCGGGGGCGTTTCGCGCGACCCCGCGGCAGGCGGATTTGATGATCGTCGCGGGCACGGTGACCTACAAGATGGCCAGCCGGCTCAAGCGTCTCTACAACCAGATGCCGGAGCCGAAGTATGTGATCGCCATGGGCGCCTGCACCGTCGGTGGCGGGCCGTACTTCAAGCATGGGTATCACGTCGTGAAGGGCGTGGACCTCGTGGTGCCGGTGGACGTGTACGTGCCCGGCTGCCCGCCGCGCCCTGAGGCGCTGATCGAGGGGCTGATGCGCCTGCAGGACAAGATTCGCCACCAGACGCGGGCCAAGGATGTCCTGACGAAGGCGAAGGAGAAAGCGCTGGGATGAGCAACGAGTTCACAGCGGTGTTCGAGAGGGACGGGGACTGGTACATCGGTTACTGCCCTGAAGTGCCCGGCGCCAATGGGCAGGGTCGCACCATGGATGAGTGCCGCGAGAGCCTGGTCGAGGCCATCCGGCTCATCTTGGAGGATCGGCGAACGGATGGGCTGGCCGGCGTTCCGGAAGACGCGATCCGCGAGACCGTGACCGTCCGATGAAGCGATCAGCCTTGTTGCGACACCTGCGCCGCCATGGCTGCGTGCTTAAGCGGGAAGGCTCGCGTCATTCCCTGTGGATGAACCCAGGGACCGGCAACCTGAATCGCAAGGACTTCCGCAGAGCGGCGGTCAACCTCTCGCGGTGATGTCAACAAGAGCATCCAGTTCCAAGGTGTACGAATCATGACACCCGAATCCATTTGCAACATTCTCAAGAATCGCTTCGGTGAGGCGATACATGACGCCGCGGTGGGAGGCGCCAGGCCTTACGCGGTCATCCGGCAGTCGGACAACGCCCTCTGGCCGCAGGTCGCGCGGTTCCTGCGCGACGAGCCGCGGCTGCAACTGAACTTCCTTCGCTCCATCACGGCGCTGGATCTGCTGGCGGACAACAAGCTGGCCTGCGTGTATGACCTCATGCACGTGGCGCTGGACCAGGGCGATTCGCTGGTCGTGCCGCAGCAAACTTGGAGCTTCGCGGTTCGCCTGGTCACCGAGCGCGAGACGCCGAGCCTTCCATCCGTCGCCGAGGTCTGGCCCGCGGCCGACTGGCACGAGCGCGAGGCGTACGACCTGATGGGCATCCCCTTCACGGGGCATCCGGACCTGCGGCGCATCCTCTGCCCGGACGACTGGGAGGGGCATCCGCTGCGCAAGGACTATGCCTACCCGCTGGAATACCACGGAATACCCGGGACGACGGAGTACGAGCTGACGAATCCGTACCACTGATGGAAGTCGCCCGGAAGGCTCTGTGCCGGGCGAAATGGAATGATCCGCAGATGACGCAGATTTCGCAGATTGGGATGAGGCAACTCGCCGTATCATTGGGAATCAACAGCACTTGAACTCATGGCTATTTGCATTCATCTGCGCAATCTGCGTAATCTGTGGATGAACTCGTATTCATTGAGCTTGGAAATGCGGGACGAGTGAACGATGTTGCGGCAGATTGAGACCATCTCACACGCACCGGCCGTCGAGACACTGGGTCCGGCGGACCACGGGCGCATCTTGACGCTGGCAGAATACCGCAGCGCCCGTGGGACGCCGGGGTACGTTTACGAGTTGATCGACGGAGCTCTCGCCGTGTCGCCTAACCCCATTCCGAATCATGACTATTGGCTCCAGGTTGTCCGCGCGGCCTTGACAGCGTTCGGACGACGGCATCGGGGCAGCATCAATCACATCACCGAGGGCGCGGAACTGGAGGTTCCGGGTCGAATGGCGCCGACGAGGCCTCACCCCGACCTGGCCGTTTACCGCGACTTCCCGCACCCGCCGCCCGCGTCATGGGACGATGTGTCTCCGTTTCTGGTGGTGGAAATCGTCTCCAACCGTCGAGCGGAGAAAGACACGGTTCGGGATCGGCACCTGTATTGGCAGGTGCGCAGCATCCTCGAGTATTGGATCGTGGATCCGCAGCGCAACGCCCTCGAGCCGACGCTGGTCGCCCTTCGCCGAAAGCCGCGCGCGCGCAACTGGGAGGAGCATGTCGTGCCCTTCGGGAGATCCTACAAGTCCGCCGCGCTGCCGGGTCTGTCGCTGAATCTGAAGGAACGTGGAAAGGAATAGGCGGTTTCGCATGACTGACGTACTGCTGGAAGCACAACCGGACCTGCTGCTGGACATCGACCGGCGCGAGCAGGGCGACGTCCGCACGGAAGAGATGCTGGTGAACATGGGTCCGCAGCATCCGTCCACGCACGGCGTGCTGCGCGTGGTGCTGCGCACGGACGGCGAGATGGTGCTCGAGGCCATTCCGCACATCGGCTACCTCCACCGCTGCGCGGAGAAGATCGGCGAAAACCTCCAGCCGTTCCAATACATCCCCTACACGGACCGCATGGACTACCTGGCGGGGATGAACAACAACCAGGGCTTCGCGCTCGCCATCGAGAAGCTGGCGGGTATCGTGGTTCCGCCGCGCGGGCAGATTCTTCGCGTTATCTTCGCGGAGCTGAACCGCATCGCCTCGCACCTCGTGTCGTTCGGAACCTACGGTCTGGACATGGGCGCGTTCACGCCGTTCCTCTATGCCTTCCGCGAGCGCGAGCGCATCCTCGACCTCTTCGAGGCCGCCTGCGGAGCGCGGCTCACCTACAGCTACATCACCGTCGGCGGCGTGCACAACGACGTGCCCGAGGGCTGGACGGACGTATGCAGCGAGTTTCTCGACTATTTCGAGCCGAAAATCCCGGAATATAATAACCTCCTTTCGTACAACCACATTTTCGTCAAGCGCACGGGTCGCGTGGGCGTGATCTCCGCGGAGGACGCGGTGCGGTGGGGACTGTCCGGCCCGTGCCTGCGCGGCAGCGGCGTGCGGTTCGACCTGCGCAAGACGATGCCCTACGACGGTTACGAAACGTATGAGTTCGACGTGCCCATCGCGCAGCCCGGCGGCACGGGCAGCACCCCGCGCGGCGTCTGCGTCGGCGACTGCTGGAGCCGTTATTATGTTCGCGTATTGGAAATGGCCCAGTCCGTGCGCATCATCCGGCAGGCGCTTTCGCGGCTGACCGAGGGCCCGTCCATTGCCGAAAAGGTGCAGGGCAAGAAACTCCCCACGGATGAAACGTATGTCGAAGTCGAGAACCCGCGCGGCCTGCTCGGCTTCTACGTTCGCGGTGACGGCTCGGCCATTCCATCCCGCGTCAAAGCGCGCGGACCGAGCTTTTGCAACCTCTCCATCACGACGCACGTCGCCCGCGACTGCCTCCTCGCCGACGTCCCGGCCATCATCGGCAGCATCGACGTGGTCATGGGCGAGGTGGATCGCTGACGGGTCGGGGATCGCCGGGCGTCGTTCGCAAATGACCGATCGCGACGCGATCATCCCTTCCGAATGGCTTCCGCCGAGTCGCCGCGACGGAGGAACTCCAGAGCCGAGCCGGTTTCCAGATTCAGACGGGCCGCCATGCGCAGGCCGAGCGATTCGATTCGCGCGATGAGCAAGTCTTCAGTTTCACCCTTCCATGCAACCGGATCTTGCCGGGGCGCTTCCCGCACAAGGATCAGCCGGCCCTTGTCGGTCAACCTCTCGACGCCCTTGCCCGCGAAGTAGAGGGCTTCGTCGGCGTCCAACGGCGCGAGGATCGCCAGGTCGATCGGTCCGGTCGGGGGCCGGGCCGCATCGCCGAGGGCGCCTTCGACGATGCGCTTGGCGGCCACCGCATGTCCCGCCAGCCACACTCGCGTGGCGGATGTCGCGTCGAGCAGCGCGTTCAAGGATGAAACGGGCGGCGGCATCAGCAGTTCCCTTGCAACTGAGGCACAACGGCACAGCGCGTCATTCCCGCGCAGGCGAGACCAGTTTCGTCATTCCCGCGCAGGCGAGAATCCAGCCCGTCGGGCTCAGCCCCCGGGACGCCCGCCTGCGCGGCGGTGACGAGGCGATCCAAGTTCGGGCGCGCCTCTGCGCGCCGTTTCGGCCTCAATCGGCAAGCGGGCGCATCAGCTCGCCGCCGAAGCGTCCAACGGAGAAGTTCGCCCCGCCAACGCCGCTTGCACCAGTCGCTCCACCACGTCCCGATAGCTCAAGCCCGCCTGCGCCGCCGCAGCCATGTAACCCGCGTCCGGCGACAGGCACGGGTTGGTGTTGACCTCCAGCACCCACGGCTGCCCCGCCTCATCGACGCGGAAATCCACACGGGCGTACCCCTTCAGCCCGAACGCCACCCAGCACCGCAAAGCCAGCTCCCGCAGCCGCGCAAGCAGCGGCACGTCCTGCGGCGGGAACGAAAAGCGCCGCGGAGTCTTGTGATACTCGAACGAATCCTCCGCCCACTTGGCCGCGTAGCCGACGATCCGCGGCTTGCCCGGCGCATAGTCCTCGAATCGAATCTCCGCCGGCGGCAGCACCTCCACGGGCAGGTCATCCCCGCGCGGACAGTCTCGCTTCCCGCGATCGAGCAGCGCCAGATTGAACTCACGGCCGTCGATGTACGCTTCCGCGAAGGCTTCGCCGCCGAGCTTGCCGGCGCGCTCGCGGATCGCGCGACGTGCGTCATCGACGCTCGCAACGGTGATGATCGAGTCGTCATCCAGTCCCAGCGAGGCATGTTCCCAGACGGACTTGATGATGTAACGTCCGGGGCAAAACGCATCCGGCTCGGCCCGGCGACCCGATGTGTGCGACGATCGCCCTGCGAACGGGCCGCCGCCATCGGGCTTCGCGCCTCGATTATGCGTCGCACCGGCAAGGGAGCTCGCACGACCACCCGAATGGGCGTGGTCGTCGCCGGAGTGGCCGTAGTCGTCAAGGCCGCGGCGGTCGGAATCGTCGTCGCCGCAGTCGAAGCGAGCTCCGCATTCGAGGCCGCAATCGCCCACATGCCCCGACGCGTCCACCCACGCCGGCGTCGGGATGCCGCAGGCCGCCATCCACCGCTTGGCCAGAACCTTGCCGCTGGTGAGGAACAACCCCTCCGTCGGCACGCCCGTATAGGGCAGGTCGAGCACGTCCAGCAGCGCTGGGGCGGCGTGCGCCAGCCGCATCTGCCGGCCCAGCGACTCGACAAGGTTGACGACCAGATCGGGCCGATCCTGCGCCACATGGTCCGCCAGCGCCTGCAAATCCAGCGACACGCCCAGCGTGCTCCACGCATGGCCCAGCTCATCGAGGGCCGCGCCGATGGCGCGCGCCTGCGCGAACACGTCCAGCTCGTCGCTGCGCGCGTCAGGCGGCAGATCGTCGTGAAGGATGAGGATGTTCATGCCGAGCAGCACGATAGTGTGCGCCGCTGGACGGCGTTCGCAACAGCCCCGCGCCCTTGCGGAGTCGCTCCTTTCAGAGCCGCGCCCGTCAGGAAGCGGGCGGGTGGCATGCTCTCGCCGTACTCAGCGTGAGCATGTCATGTCGCCACACGCCCGGCGGGTGGCATGCTCTCGCTGTACTCAGCGTGAGCATGTTCTGACGCCACACGCCCGCTCTCCCCGGCGGGTGCCATGCTCTCGCTGTACTCAGCGTGAGCATGTTCTGCCGCCACGCGCCCGCTCTCCCCGGCCGCGTGGCATGCTCCCACCCGTCTCTCCCGGCGGGTGCCATGCTCTCGCTGTACTCAGCGTGAGCATGTTCTGCCGCGACACACCTACTTTCCCCGGCCTGTCACGGGCATGAGACTTCCTGGCACAGCGCCTCGCCACAGCCTTCAACACAGACCGTCCACCGCCCCCCGGCGCAGCCGCGCAGCGTGGCCATGCCCCCGCCCGCAGCGTCGATGCGGGCTTTGCGCACTTTCGGGCAGCGGGCGTCCGGGCCGCAGGTGTGGTCGGCGCAGCACGCATCGGGATCCGGGTCGCCGTTCTCATCCACCGGCGCGAACACAACGCGCACCGCCGAGCCTTCGGGCATCGTCGCCGCATCCACCGCCACCGTGGCCGTGACGACGCAGTCCTCGCCTGTCTCGCACACGCCGTCGCCGTCGCCGATGTGACCCTCGGCGTCGTCCTCGACCATCGAGGCCGCAAGGTCGATCACCTCCCGGCACAGATTCTCATAAGCCCCAATGTCCACCCGCCCGCCTAGGATCCGCGGATTCCCATCCAAATCCACGGCCTCCGTCACGGCATCATTGGTCCCCGCGTCAACACACGGCGAGTCCCCCGCAATCCGCAGATTCCCACCCCCGGCGTCAATCCACTTCGGATCCGCATCGAAGTTTCCCTCCCCGCCCCAGCGACCCGTCCAGCCTTCGACGAGGCAATGGTCGATGCTTGGAGGATTGTCCCCGAATTCCAACTGAGCATCTTCTCCACTCCAAAAGGCCGTATTCTTCCAAAACACACTATTCTCAAGCCACGCATTTGGAATACACGAAATGGCGCCCCCTCCCCGCAAATCGCTATGATTCTCGTAGAAAGAGCATCCGGCCACAATGAGAGGCCCATCAAATTGATATATTGCTCCGCCGTGCCCACGGCCACTGTTGCCAATGAACAGGCAATTGATGAATGCCGATTCAAACCGCCCGAAGTATGCACCACCGTCACCTTCCGCCATATTCCTAATGAATGCACAGTTAGACGCGAGCAAGGTGCTCCCATTATAGGTGGCACTTGCGGATCCATCTGCGAACGTACTGTTCCGAATAAATACGCACGATTCCAACGCCACATGACTATTGTTGTTGTTTACCGCGCGATGTTTGTTATGGACAAACTTGCATTTTTGGACCACAGGATTGGAGTCCTGGAACCAGATGGCGCCGCCGCCGCCTGCGTAGTTCTTGCGGAACACGCAATTGGCCACCGCCATCCGGCTGTCTTCTGCATAGATGGCGCCGCCTCGTCCCTCAAATCCACTGAGGCTGTTGTATGCCCCCATTAAATGAAACCCGTCGAATCGTGTGGTTGCATCCGTACCGATCGACTCTAGGATATGGACGGAATTGTCAGTGCGCCGCGATGGATCGCCGATATTCCCGGAAAGCAACGTCTCTCGCAGCTTTTGGGGGCGCTCGGCGACGCTGGCTTCATCACCGCAGAATCCACCGTACAACTCAATACCGGAAACCAGCTCAAAGCTCGTTCTGCGACGACCATCGGAGCTTGGATAGTAGATTCCTTCCGCGACCCAAATCTGGTCCCCTGCACGCGCAGCGCGCAGGGCGGATTGCAAGCTTCTGTAGGCGTTGGTCCAACTCGTGCCATCACTCGCACCAACCGCATTATCATCCACGAAGATGGTCTTGCCCGAGGCTACTTGTGCCAAATACACCATAATAGCGACAGCGACCCATTTGCACATGATGACTGCTCCCCTCGATCAATCGTGAGTAGAAGAACAAGGGACTGTTCAAGTCCCCAGGCGCATGGGCCTACGGCCAGCCGCGCCGAGGACTTGAACAGCCGACGAATGTGAGGAGGAGTTGGGCCTAAGGACTCTGTGTTTCGAGTGAGCCCATGTCAACATCATCGGGAAGATTGTCTAGGTTTACGCGACGAGGCCTCAGTTCAACGTCACCGTCCGTACAGGGAGTGTCATAACAATAATCATCTTCCCCACGATCGATGGATTTTGAGGTGCAGCCGTTCTCAGTACCGCAGTTCGCGTCATCCAGTTCATAGTCATCCGTAGTGGACGATACAAATTGAGGATCAAATAGAGTGTTGGTCGCATGATACAGAACCCCATTGAGGTCCATATCCTCAATGCACGTATTCCGCGCCGTCGGGCTTCCGGCGTAAACCACAATCTGATCCGCCTCGTCGCTGCGGTCGCCGTCGGCTTTGTTTTCCCAGAAGATGCAGTTCTTAATGTCGGTGTTCCCGCCCGCCAGGTATAGCGCTCCGCCGCCGTTGGCCAGCGTCGCAATGTTCCGCGCGAACGTGGAGTTCAGCAGAAACACGGCGCGCTGGGTGTAGATGGCGCCGCCCAAATGCTCGTTGGAACCGTTCTTGCGCGCCTTGTTGGTGCTGAACTGGCAGTTCCGGAAGGCCGGCTCGGCGCCACTCGAACCAGTGATATAAAATGCCCCGCCGTTGTCCTCCGACTCGTTGCCGGAGAACCGGCAGCGCGTCACGTTGAATCCGCCAGTCGCGGCGGATCCCGACGTGACGTACACCGCGCCGCCGTTGCCCGCGTGCGAGCCGTTGTCGGCGATATTGCCGGAAAAGACGCAGTCGCTCATTTGGGGCGCGGCCTGCGTGGCGTACATCGCGCCGCCGTACGTGGCCGTGTTTTCCCAGAAATCAAGCTGCTTCAAAGTTGGTTGCGCGTTCGTCCCCAGATAGAGCGCGCCGCCGTGGATCCCGTCATTGTCGGACAGCTCGCAATTCTGAATCACGGATGATCCTCCCACAAGGTAAATGCCGCCGCCTCGATCATAATTGGCGGCGGAAGTGCCGTCGGCCTTGCCGCGCTTGATCGTGAATCCGTCCAGGATCGTCCCGCTCAGCGCATTGGCCGGAATCGTCACCACGTGGTACACGCGCGTCAGCGACGCCAGACCGATCTCACCATCTAAAATGGTCTCGTGCGACGCCGGATCGCGCTGGTCGCGTTCCGTTTCGCCGTTCGCCCCGCCGACAAATCCGCCATACACGCCGACGCCGTCCACGAGGGTGAACGTGCTTGCGCGATCGCCGGTGCCGCAGGCCGTGCAGTCGTCCGGCTTGTAGGCGCCCTCCGCCGCCCAGATTTCACAAACCTCATAATCCGAGTCGGCGTCCGCAAGCGCGGATTGCAGGTCGGTGTAGGCGTCCGTCCAGCTTGAGCCGTCGTTGTCGCCCGTGGCGTCCTTGTCCACGTGGATCAAGCCGAAGGCCTGGTACTCATACGCCCCCATGTCGATGGTCGCGGAATCCGGCTCGCCATCGGCGTCGCAATAGGTATCGAGAATGCGCGTATTCCCGTCCAAGTCATAATCTCCTGCGCCGGCCTGATTGTCCCCGCTATTGATACAAGCATTGTACCGACCCAGCCGCAGGTCGTCGTCCACGGTACCCGCGGTTTCGTCGGGTCCGTCGAGGTCGCGAAAATGAGGATCGGCGTCGATATTGTGATTGCTTGAGCCGCCAAACCCGCCGTGCTGAATGTCGGTGTACGTTACGGTGATGGTGACTTCGTTGGTGTTCCCATCGCCGTCGTTCTCGTCCTCGGCGATCTGATTGTAATCCGTGGGCGGGTTGCCCGCGGCACTGTACCAGACGACGGAATTCTCAACTGTCAGGTAGAGGAACTGGTCGCCCTCTCCCTCACTGCCGTTGACGTGCTCCGCCTCGCAGTAGATCGCGCCGCCGCCGTCCGCATCGCCGTCGCCGGTGGCTGAGTTCTTCGAAAAGACGCAGTTGACAAACGTCGCGTCCGTGCTCGCTGTCCAAGCACTAGCGTGCAGATAGACCGCGCCGCCTTTGCGGGCGACGCTGCTCGTGCCACTGGTGTTTCCGCTGAACAGGCAATTCTCAAGCCGTATCGTGCTCTCCGCACACGCCAGGGCTCCGCCGTTTCCATCGGCATGATTGCCCAGAAACGTGCACCGATCAAATGTCGTGTTCCCCTTGAGGGAACAATACACCGCCCCGCCCCAGGTGGACTGTTCGGAAATCGCACCGGCGCTGTTGGCCAGAAAC
Organism: uncultured Phycisphaeraceae bacterium; assembly: GCA_964526695.1. Taxonomy (GTDB): domain Bacteria; phylum Planctomycetota; class Phycisphaerae; order UBA1845; family UBA1845; genus JABWBH01. The sequence goes on along the minus strand of CAZGJA010000139.1, from coordinate 80,399 downwards.
GTGCAATCCTCGAACGTGACGTTGCTGGCAGGTGGGTCGCCCTCTTGCCTTGTGTGAATGTACGCCGCGGCTGCGCCGCCCACACTGTGGTTGTTTTGGAACACGCAGTGGCGGAATGCCGCACTCGTCGGCACATTGATGTTCATGAACCCCGCCCCGCCACCATCGGCGCCGGATCCGGTAGCGTACCCCCGCTCGATAGTGCAACCGTCTAGGATGGTATCGTCCGTCGATTCGGGGTCGCAGGTGACCACATGGTAGGCGTCCAGCCCCGAGTCGTAATTCCCATCCTGATCCAGGTCGCCGCTGAGCACGGTTTCGTAAGCCGCATTGCTTAAGTCGCGCTGGTTTACGTCGCTCTCCGTGCCCGCAAAACCGCCGTACATCGCGATGTTGTTGCGAAGTCGAAACGTCGAAGTCGGGGAGTTGTCCGTCTGGTCAGGGCCGGTGTCAGGGTAATAATCGCCGTGCTTCACCCAGATCTGATTTCGGGTGCTGTTGGATGCGTTGAGCGCCTTCTGCACGGTGGCATAGGCGGTGCTCCAACTCTCGCCGTTGTTGGCGGTGTCCGAGCCGTCCGCTTTGACGTAAATAACCTCAGCGCGAACCGACAAGGCCAAGGCAAAGACAATGATCAGGGCAAGAGGAATCGAGGCGACGTGCGTTCGTGCGTTCGTGCGTTCGGGCGTTCGGGCGTTCGGGCGTTCGGGCGTTCGGGCGTTTGTGTGTAACATAATCCTAACACCTCCTGTGGTCAAGACTGCTGCCTCCCGACGTCGCCCGCACGGGCGAAAGGGCATCGAGGCCGCTATTCAACCACACCCCCGCCGCCCCATCAAGCCCGCGCGCGGGACATTCTCAATGCCGCGCGCGCGGCGTCCTCAACCCCGCCCGCGTCGCAACATCCACACCCACCGCGACTCCCGCGCTCCCCACGCCGCAACATCGACACCCGCTCCCGCCATAGCGCCCGCAGCGTTATCCGAAGGCTCGGGCGCCAGATCCGCGCGCCGCGCGAGGCAAAACCCGGCAAAGGAAACCCGCCCGTTCACGAGCACGGCAGGTCAGACAATGACGCACAACAACCCTCCAACCCCGCCTTTTCTCAGCCCCCGAAAAGTGCGCCAATTTGCGCGCCCGCAAAACGCCATATCCTCAAAAACCCCGGGAAAAACCGCCCTTCGCCCCCTCGCCGGCGCGCAATTAACTATCTTTTTTCTAACCAAACAAAGCCAATCAAGAAAACTCCTTCCGCCGACGTGCCCGATCCCCCGATTCCCGCCGGCGCGGAACATCCCGCATCCCGGCCCGGCGGGCTTTCAGCGGGCGGCCCCTCTGCCGGCGCGCAACAGAGAGCGAGGCGCAAGCGAACGCGCGTCCACGCCGGGACCGGGCGAGCCCCGGTTCATCCGCCGCCGCGTTCGGGGCTGGGGACGGTGACCGCCACGGTGCGCGTCACGGGCCGGCCGCTGGGCGGCGTGACCGTCAGTTGCACCTGATACACGCCGCGCTCCGCGAACGCGTGCGTCGGCTCCGAGAGCAGCGACGTGGTCCCGTCACCGAAGTCCCATTCATACGCCGACGGCGCAAACGAGCACCGCGCCTTGAACCGCACGTCGAGCGGCCGCTCCGCGCTGATGGAGAACGCGCGCACGTGCACCCACGGGCGCGTGGCCACAACGTATTCGAAGAAGTCCAGCACGCGCTGCTGCACGCCCTCGCGCACCGTCCCGCGATCGTCGGTGAAGTTGCCGTGATGGGTCTGGAGCCACTCCGCGCACGCCCGCGCGTCCTTGCCGGTGATCGCGTCCGTAACGGAGTAGCGCACCAGCAGCGGCTGATCGCGGTCCACGCGCCCCACGAGCGGACCCAGGTCCGCGGGGTCCAGCTCCGGCTGCGCGACGGCCACGCCGCGAAACGTCTCGGCGTTGCGCAGTCCGACGTACAGCGCGGGCAGCGCCCCTTCGGCCCAGCCGTAAATGAAGATGCGGTCGTCGGAGATGTTGTGCGCGCCCTGGATGTGCCGCACGACGCCGAGAATGTGCCGCTCGCCCGCGCGCCACGCCTCATCCCGGTCGACCTCCGCCGAGCCGAAGCCCGATTTCGGCCAGTCCACCTTTGGCGCGGCGACGAGAAACCCCGAGCTTTCCGCCAGCGACGTCCAGCGGCGAATCTCCGCGTTGGGCGATTGCATCAGCCCGCGCCCGCAGCACACGACCACGAGCGGCCAGCGCTTGGCGCGGTCGTACGCGCTGGGTCGATACAGCTCGTACGCCCCGCCGCCCTCCGGCTCGGACAACGCCTGAATCCGCTCCGGGACGTTCGGATCGCGGAGCGTGGAGCAACCGCCCGCCGAAAGGAGTGCCATAATCATGGCACTCAGCGCAAGACGCCACGCCGCGATCGCCCTCGCTGGCGCTACGGGTTCTGCTTTCGCCATTCGCCATTCAGCATTCGCCATTTTTTCACGCCCTCATCTCATACCCGCAGCGGTGCAAATGCGCCGCGAACGCCTGCCGAAACGACTCCAGATCCGCCTCCATCAACGTCCGCTCCGCGTCGCCGACCAGCGCGCGCACCGTCAGGCTACGGTGGTCGGGGCCGACGGAGGCCCCTTCAAAACTCGTCACAAAACTCAGGCGCTTCAGCAGGGCGTGCGAAAAAGTCGCCAGCTCGCCCGACGCCTTCTCGTACCGGTGCCCGCGGCGGACGAGGAACGTGAAGTCCATCTCAACCAGAGGGAATGGCGGAATGCGCCCCAGCCTCTCGATCATCGGCGGCAGCTCGGCCAGTGCGTTGATGCGCAGCTCGGCCCACACCGCCGACCACGCGGCCAGATGCTCGTCCAGCTTCCGCCGCATCGCCAGCGGGATGATGCCGATTCGCCCGACCGTCAGATCGCCCACGCGGACGTCGGCCGTTCGATGCGGCTCCGACCAGACCGGCGGCTCGTCCTTGCACGTGGCATACGTGACCGGCCGGGTCAGCAGCGACCACGCCCAGCGCTCGATCGCGCCCTTAAGCTCGGACAGCAGCGCCTCCTCCGCCTGCTTCTGCCGCCGCGCGATGAGCAACCCCACGTGGCGGAACTCCGCGTCCTGCGGCGAGGCCGGCTCGAACACGCTGCCCAGCTCCATCAGCCGCACCTGCGGAAAATGAAACCGGTTCAAAGCGAGCGCGTCCAGCAGGTTCGGCGTCAGCTCGCGCCGCAACAGGTGCAGTCCCTCGCCCATGGCGTTGCGCAGCTCGATGCGCGGTCCGGCGGGGATGCCCAGGCGCTGCAAGCGCGTCGCGTCCGACCAGATGTACCCGTGAATCTCGTGCAGCGATTCGTTCTGCGAGAACCACGCGAGCGTTTGCTGCTCGAAGCCGTGCAGCGCGTTCGGCGCGAAGCGCCGCACGCTGACGCGCGGAAGCTCCGCGGCGATGTGCCCGTAGCCGACGAAACGGGCCACCTCCTCGATCACGTCCTCTTCGATCGTCACGTCGCGCGTGGCGCGGAAGGACGGCGGCTCGACAAGCAAACCCTCGCCGTCGTCCTCGCAGCCGAAGTCGATGGCTTCGAGAATCTCGCGCATCTCCTCGCGGTCCACCGGGCGGCCGATCACGCGACCGGCGCGCTTCGGGTCCACGGCGATGTTCCCCGTGGGAAACGGCTTGGCAAAACTGTCCGACAGGCGGCTGGCCAGTTTCAGCGCCGGGTACTCCGCCTTCGCCAGCCCGATGAAGCGCTGGATCGCCGCCACGGTGTTGATCGGGTCGAGCGCCTTCTCGAAGCGGGCGCTGGCGTCGGTTCGCAGACCCAGCGCGGAGGCGCAGCGGCGGATGGTGGCCGCGTCGAAGTTGGCGGACTCCAGCAGGAGCGTGCGGGTCCGCGGCGTCACCTCCGTCTGTCGCCCGCCCATGATGCCCGCCAGCGCGACGTTGCCGCCGCTGCTTTGGATCATCAGCGCCCGAGGCGGCAGCCGGCGCTCCACGCCGTCGAGTGTCATGAACGTGGCACCGGCCTCGCCGAAAGCGACCTCGATGCGGGCCACCTGCGCCGCGTCGAAGGCGTGCATCGGCTGGCTCAGCTCGATCATGATGTAGTTCGTAAGATCGACCAGGCCGTTGATCGGGCGCAGACCGACGTGCCCGAGTCGAAGCTGCATCCACAGCGGCGCGGGCTGCGCGGTCACGCCGTCCAGCAGGATCCCGCTGTAGCGCCGGCACGCGTCCGGCTCGCGGATGTCGATGGGAATCGTCGGCAGCGAGGCGTTTTCCCAGTCGCGCACGGCCTCGACGGGATACGGCTTCAACTCCTTCTTGAGGATCGCGGCGATTTCGCGGGCGATGCCGTAGTGCCCCCACAGGTCGGGTCGGTGCGTCAAAGACTTGTTGTCAACTTCGATGATCCAGTCATCGAACGGCGCCGGATTCAGCGGCGCGCCCGGCGCCACGCTGGGCGGAAGCAGGATCGCCTCCTGCACGGCGAGCGCGATGCCGAGGTCTTCGCCGGGCAGGATCATGCCCTCGCTGGCGTGTCCGGCGACCTCGGCTTTGCCCACGCGCCCGCGCGAGGCCACCCCGGCGCCAGGCGGTGCATACACGAGCACATCCCCCACGCCCACGTTCGCCGCGGCGGTGACGCTTTCAAACTTCGCCCCGCCGGCGCCCTCCAGCGTCACGCGCGAGAGCTTTCGCTTTCCGTCGTCCAGGCTCGACAACGAGCGGACCTTTGCGGCGATCAAACCGTCCGCGGCCACCTGGATCGGCCGCACGTCGTCCACCTCGGCGGTGGTGCGCGTGAACTTCTCCGCCAGCGCCCTGGCATCCAGGTCGGCGGGCAGGTCCACGAAGTCCTTGATCCAGTTGAGCGAAATCAGCATGGTCTCGATCCAGCACGCCGTGGGTCGCGCGTCGCGGCGACCGCATGGGCGCGAGGCATGGTAACGGCGCGGCGGAGCTTAGGCGAGAACTCGCTGAAGGCTCCTGCGGCGGCGGGACACCCATCACGGCGTTCGAGCTTACTTCCTAGGCGAGTCGCGCCGCCAGAGCCTTTGGATGTAGTTTCTGACGAGCTGCCAGTGGTAGGGTCGAAGGCGCGAGAACTTGCGCAGCAAGGCGCTGACCCCGCCCTCGCGCAGCTCGCGCCGCCAGCTTGTGACGTACTGGCTGAAGAACCGATCGCCGGCGTGATCCAGGTGAAGCCGGTCGCTGCGCCCCGAGAGGATGTCCGCGCTGAGGCGGTCAACGTCGGAGCGAATCGCGGCAGCGGCCTCGGGGTCGGCCGGCGCGGGTCGGCCTCGGTCATCGATCAGGCACGGGAGGATCTCGAAGGAGGCCACGCGATGTCGAGCCAGATCGATGCGCAGCACGAACGTGCGGCGCGTCTGCTCGTTCTGCGGCGGAGCACAGAAGTTCCCAAGGCTGTACGCGGCCAGCCCGTCGCCGATTCGTTCGATGCCCTGAATGATGTGGGGATGATGGCCGAGGAACACGCTCGCGCCGGACTCGATGGCGGCGCGCGCCGTGGCGCGCGTCTCCGGCGAGGGGTGGGGGTTGAACTGCGCGCCGGTGTGGCAGGAGACGACGACGGCGTCGCACTGGGGACGCACGCCCGCGATGTCGGCGCGCAGGCGTTCGACATGAGGGGGCGCGGCGACGTAAGCGTGGCGCTCGTCGATCGCGTTGAAGGCCGTTGTGTACGCCAGAAAAGCGATGCGAAACCCGCCCTTCGTCGTGATGAGGACGGGTTGTCGCGCTTCCCGCGCGGTGCGTCCGATGCCGACCGCAGGCACCCGTGCCTCGCTTAACTCGGTCAGCGTCGTCCGAACTCCTTCGTCGCCAAAGTCCCAGATGTGGTTGTGAGCCAGGTTGACCACGCTGAACCCGACCCCCGCCAGCGCCTGCCCTGCGCCGGGCGGCGCGTGGAAGGTGGCCGGCGAGCCGGGCGATGGGCGACGATCGCGGCTGATCGGCGTCTCCAGATTGCCGAACAGCGTGTCCCCATCCCGAAGCACGGGCATCGCGGCGTGGAAGCCGAACAACGGATCGGCCTGCATGCCGTCCGCGACGCAGCCGCAGAGCATGAGGTCTCCCACGGCCAGGAGTCGGCAACGTGCTTCCCGATGGGACATGAGCTACTCCGGGCAGATGTCGGCGAAGAGGTTCACGAGGTCGTCCACGAAGCGTTCGAGCGTGAGCGTCTCGACGCGTTGCCGACCGGCTTGGATCAGTTGCCGGCGCAGCGGCGCGTCGTCCAGCACGCTTTGGATCGCGGCGGCGAGCGCTGGCGCGTCGCGCGGCGGCACGAGCAATCCATCGACGCCGCAAGTGACGCTGGTGGGAATCCCGCCAGTGTTCGTGCTGATGACCGGCAGGCCGCGCGCGCGGGCCTCGACGAGGACGCGCGGCGTCCCTTCCGACAGCGAGGGCAGCACGAACACGTCCGAGCGGTCCATCTGCGAAAAAATCGCGGAGCCGAAAGCGACATGCCCCTCCCAGCAGACATTCTCGGCCACGCCAAGCTCCGCCGCAATCCGGCATAGCCTCTGACGTTCGCCGGGAAACTGCTCCCACGACCCGACCAGCGCCAATTGAATCGGTTTACCGCTTCGCAAGAGCGGCAGCGCGCGGAGGAGGTATTCGATGCCCTTCTCAGGACGAATGTAGCCTGCGAACAGCAGCCGGATCGTCGGTCCGCCGCAGGTGTCTTCGCGTAAGCGGATGTCTTTCCGGCGGATGCTGGTGCTGACGATGACACGCGTTCGCGGGGAACCGTAAAGCCGCGCGACCTCCTCGCCATTCGCGAGCACCTCGGCACGACTGACACGCAGCGCCACGCGCATGAGCCGAACGTCCAGCCATGCGTAGAGTCGTCCCAGCCGGTCGGTCCATGCGCCGTTCGCAAGGCGAGGTTGACTGGTCACCGCGGCGATGGGATTGGAGATCAACCAATGCACGACCGGCTTGCGCGCCCGGCGCGCCATCAGGTGCGCCGCCCACATGAACGGTCCGCCGCCGCGGAGGAACACGACGCCGCCGCACCGCACGAGATCCCGGTACTGCCGCAAAACCCGCAACGGATGGCGCAGGTCGTGCAGCGAGTTGACGCGCGCGGGCCAGGGCGTCACCTCGATGCGCGGGGAATCCAGCGGCGAGTCGCACTCCTGTTCGCTGCCGGCGGGCATCAGCGGCGCGTGAAAGTGAACTCTCCGGACGCGCTCGGAGAGCATCCTGAGAATCGGCCCGAACGCGGCGTGCGTATGCCAGATGCCTTCGCGCCGCGCGATGCGATAGCCGGCCACCGCCACCTCGATGTCTTCAGGACTGCGGCTCAATCGCTCACGTCCGCGCCGCCGCCGGCAAGGGCGCGGCGCCGGCGGCCTCCCGCGAGGCGCCATACTCCGCCAGCACGAGCATCAGCGCCAGCGGCAGCCAGAACATCTTCGTCAGGTACGACGTGTGCATGACGTTGATGAGCAGGATGTACAGGAAGAGGATCGTGGCGGGAACGCCGGGGTTGGCTTGAGGAATCCTCCATACGGCCAGTCCGGCAAGGACGAGAACACCCAGGAAGATCAGTCCGCCGACGATGCCCGTCTCGACGAGCGCGCCGAGGTAGTTGCTGTGGACGTCGCGGGCTTCGCCGTGGAGCAGCTCGCTCATCGCCTGCGGCGCGTTGCCCATGCCCGCGCCCACCAGCGGACTGGACGTGAACACCTTCAGGCTGTTTCGCCAGATCGCCCAGCGGCTGAACTCGGCGGACGTCGGCGGCGCGTCGGACACCAGCGATTCCAGACGCTCCTGACTCTTTTCATCGAGCACATGCGCGTTGAGAATCACAAAGAACAGCGTCAGGCCGAACGCCGTGGCGAACACCGCCGTCGCGAGTTTCTTGAGAAAGCCGCGTCCGCGCGTCAACACCGCGCCCAGCGAGTAGGCGATCACCACGCCGCCGCACGTCGCGCGCGAACCCGTGCGCATCAGCGTGTACATGATGAACGCCGCGCCTGGCGCGTACAGCGCCCACATCCACTTGCGCCGCGTCAAGCCCCACGCCGCGGGGATCGCCATCATCCCGATCGAAAGCGTCATGGCCGTCGTGTTCGGATTTGCATACTCGCCGAGTGTCCCGCGCTGGCGCGAGGCCGGATCGCCGAGCAGATAGAACGCCAGCGAGGCGCTGAAGCTCCCGGCGATCGTCCAGAACATCAACCGGTTCACCTGCTCGCGCGTCCGCAACAGCCGCGTGGCCGCGTAGCTCACCGCGACCAGGACGAGCACCTGGGCGGCGTAACGGACGCCCAGCATCGGATTCGGCGCGAAGATGGCGATGAGCAGCCCCCAGATGATGAAGGCTGCGCATGCGGCGTACGCTCGCTTCGTCACCACAACCGGCTGACGCTGCTGGCGACGATTCAACAGGAACGCCAGGATCACGATGAAGCTGAACGCCTTGGTCGGCGTGAGCAGTCCGTACGTCTCCAGCACCCTGGCGGGATCGACGAAATACGGATCCCACGCCTGGATCGCAAAGAGGACGTACAGGCCGATTTGCGGCGCGACGAACGTGGCGCCGATCAGGTACAGTCCGACCAGCACTCCCGCGGGGAAGATCTGACCCATCAATCCCAGGAACACCGCGAGGAGGAGAAACGGCGCCAGCCCCAGCCAGAAGAACAGCGGCTGCTCCCACGGATTGCGCGCGCCGCCGTCCAGCAGCGCCAGTTGCGGCGTCAAACCTCCGGCGACGAAGCTGTGTCGATCCACTTCCGCAACGGCCATGAAGATCGCTATCCCACGCGTGCGGCAACGAGCTTGCCGCGGGCGTCGCTGCCCTTGCGCGCCGTAAGTCCGAGAATATCGCGGCCCCGACGGTGCTGAATACTATGCGAAGCGCAGTTCCTGCCGACCTGTTGCGAGCGTTATCGGAACGCCCCCGCTACGGCCTCCATGTGGCGGTTGCGGGAACGAGCGCGCCTCACACCTGATTATCGGTCAATCGGCGTTTCCGTCGGACCGCAGCAGCCAGTGCCCCACCACAGGGTTCGCAAGTTCGAGGCGGAATGCGCCCTCGAACCGGCCTCCGCTGAGGTCGAACGCACACAGCGTATCGTTCAAGTCGCGGATCGTCACCCGCCCGGCCTCGACGCGCGTTACGGTGCCGCGGTCGCCGGTGAGAGGGCCTTCATATTCAAGGTAGGCGAGCCGGTGGTTGGCAATCCGCCGGGCCCGCAAAGGCAGCGTGGACAGGTGGGGCGAAGGGAGCTGCCAGGTGAGCAGGGCGCCGTCGTGCTCGAGCAACAGATCCCAGTGTTCGCTGGCGGAAGCGCGGTGGTGTAGGATGACATATCGTGTCGATGCCATACGTATGTCGCCGTCGCGAGCTGGACGTGTTGGCGGCGGCCTGATCCGGATGACGCTGTATGAGCGCGGTGGGACTCTTCTCGCTTCTGGCTCTCGTCGCGGTCGGCGTGATGCGAATCCTCACGTTGCGAATGCGCGGGACGCCTGCACACGGGAAGCCGGCCGGCGAACCCGGTTGCGGACGATGCGGATATCCCGCGCGCGGGCTGCCGACGTTCACGTGCCCCGAATGCGGCAGCGACCTGCGCGAGGTCGGCATCGTCCGGCCCTCAAGCGACCACCGCAGAAAGGTGCTGCTGGTCGGACTGGCGACGCTGGGCGCGGTCGTGCTCGCCGCGGGTATCATCAACCCGATGCGCCGCAAGTCGCAACTGGGCGCTGTCAGCGCGACCCGGCAGGTCCAGCCGCTGTCGGTCACACCGCTGTCCGCTCGGCGCGTAAACCCCTCGCAAGTTCGGATTGCGACACCTTCCGGCGCGCTGAGTCGAGTCAGCCCGGGTCAACTTCCGCTTCCCGTGGACGCTCGCAGCTCCCTTCCGGACGCTGGGTCGCCGGACGCGCCGCCCGCGGTCAACGACAACGTCGATCCCTGAAAGCAAGCGTGCCGGCGACCTGGCAATCCCGATCGCCGGCACGTGAATTATCAAAGAAAGCCCGCTCGCCGGGTGCGATGAACCCTTCGCTTGTGCGGCGGACGCGCGCCGAGTTGCGCGTCGTCCGAGCCTCAAGCACCCATCCTCCGGCGATCGCGTCAACCGGTCGCAACCAGCGCGCCGTCCTTGTACTCGGCGCGGCGGACGATGCGGCCGTTCTCATCCCATGAGATCATCACGCCGTTGAGCTTGCCCTGCGCCCACGTGGCGAACATGCGGCGCTGACCGTTGGGATGGTACTGCACCATCGGCCCGTCCGGTGTGCCGTCGGTGAACGTCCACTCCTCGGCCATGATGCCGGTCTCGAACCAGCGGACGGTCGTGCCGTGCTGGATGAGCTCACCGGCCGGGTCTTCCCAGACTTCCTGCTGCTCGCACAGATTGCCGTTGGTGAAACGCCGCTCACGCAGTCGCGTGGCGCGGTTGTCGTCGGGTCGAGCCGCGAAGAGTGGGTTCTTCCTCCAGTCGGAGACGTTGAAGAGCCAAGCCGATGCGGACGTGTTGTCGTTGCCGCCGGCGGGCTGGTTCTCGCCGGTGGGCGGAGCCGGTGGAGTCGGCTTCGGCGGTTCCGGCTTCGGCGGCTCCGTCTTGGGGGGCTCGGGCTTCGGAGGTTCCGTCTTCGGAGGATCCGACTTCGGCGGTTCAGTCTTTGGCGGCTGCGGCTTGGGAGGCTCGGTCTTGGGCGGCTCCGTCTTAGGCGGTTCCGTCTTGGGAGGTTCCGTCTTGGGAGGTTCCGTCTTCGGAGGTTCCGTCTTCGGAGCCTCAGTCTTGGGAGGCTCGGTTTTTGGCGGCTCCGTCTTGGGTGGCTGAGCTTTCGACTCACCGCCGCCGGTGTTCTTTGCCGTATCACCACCCCCGCCCGTCGGCGTCGGCGGTTTCGGCTTGCAGCCCATCAGCCCGATGGTCACAAGGCAGGCCACCATCAGGACGAATACAGACCTTAATCTCGCGTTCACGTGAATCTCCCCGATATCGTGAGGGTTCGAATCCCAGGCGGCTTACCATCCGCAGCATCAAGCGGGTTTTCACCCCCCGGCTAATATCGTCATTCCGGCTTACAAGTCAAACAGACGGGAAAGCAGACCTGGCCGGGTGGCATGCTCTCGCCGTACTCGGCCGGGTGGCATGCTCTCGCCGTGCTCGGCGGAGGGTGGCATGCTCTCGCCGTACTCGGCGTGAGCATGCGATCGCCCAGGCGCCGGTCCGCATGGCTACCCGCTGCGCGTGAAGCCATGCCACCCCGCCGTCACAGCCGATGCCGGATCGCCCACAGGTCGGGGAACACCGGCTTGAAAAGCGACTGCTTCAGGAACGGTACGCCGGGCGAGCCGCCGGTGCCTTTCTTGGCGCCGATGGTCCGCTCGACGATCTTCACGTGCCGGTAGCGCCACTCCTGCATGCCCTCGTCGAAGTCGGTCATCAACTCGAACAGGATCGCCAGCTCCCCGCGCGACCGGTACAGCGACAGCAGCCCTTCCTGCACGCGCTCGTCGGCCACCGCGGGCGCCGCGGCGTCCCTCGCCCGCAGGTCAAAGGGGATCTCCACGCCTTCGCGCTCAAGGAAATCGTAGAAGTGATCGACGAGGCTGCGCTCGCGCAGCCGGCGCTGCAACGTCGGCATCGCCGCGCTGCCCTCCGGCAGGTACGCCAGCGTCTCGGGCCGCTTATAGCCCAGCACGAACTCCAGTTCGCGGAACTGCGTGGATTGAAAACCGGAAGCGGTTTCGAGCCGGTCGCGGAAGCTCGAAAACGACATCGGCGTCATCGTCTCGAGGATGTCGAGCTGCCCGACCAGCGTCTTCATGATCGTCCGCATGCGCTTGAACGTGTGGATGGCCTTGAAGGTGTGCGCTTCGGAAAGCTCGATCTTGACCGCATCGACCTCGTGCAGCAGCAGCTTGAACCACAGCTCGTACACCTGATGAATGACGATGAAGAGCATCTCGTCATGCTCCGGCGGCGACGACCGCGGCTCCTGAAGGCCCAGCAGCTCGTCGATCTTAAGGTAGGATGCGTAGGTCAGCGGCATGGTTCAGGCCTCGCCATCGCAGGGGCAGGATCCCCGAAGCTGTTGAAGATTCCGCAGCGAAACAAGGCCGTTCCTACGTGCCATCGAGATCAAGACCGCTCATCCCGAGGTCACACTCGTTCCCCACGAGAATCTGCAGCGTCATTCCTCGACGGTTGCTTGCCAAGCGACAGATGCCCGAATCCAGTGACATCGAGAGGTTGTACCATCCCGCGCGCATGTCTCTGTGCGTCTGAACGTGGAGTACGAACACGTTTGTGAATGGCCAACACATCGACCCTTCCCATGCGGCGGGGAAGTAGCCAGGCTCGCCCTCCCAAGCAATCTCCTTGATCGCATCCACGGCGCCCGCGGCCATCAGCAGCATTCCGACGGACTGTCCGAGTCCAACGGACAGCTCGTCCCTCCGGGAGACGAGCCGGGGGCCGCGGCATTGATTCCAACCTTGTTGCGCGCTGCTCTTGTCAGCGGGCATTGCGAGCACGCGGTCCGCGGATCTTGAAGCCTCGGGCACGCCCGGCGCGCTCTTGGAAGCGTGAAACCCCTTGAACCCCATCGCCTCCGCCGCGGCCGGGTGCTTATGCTCGATGTTCAGCAGGAATCCCCGCACTTTTTCGAGCAGAGCGGGATTGACCGTGTGCGACGCCACGAATCGCGCGTCCTCGATCGTGTCCACCGCGATCGGCTCCGTGTAACCGATGACGTGGAACTGATCGCGGCTGAAGGTGAAGCCCTTCCAGGTGAACCGGCCGCCGCTTTCGGGCAGCGCGGCGAACTCTTCCGCGTCCATGACGCCCGCCGGCGTTCCGCCGTACACGATTTCCTTGGCCGACTCGAACGAGCTGACGTGGTATTGCAGCGTGCCGGGGAGCGGGAGAATCTCGCGCTTCAGGTCGTCGAGGGTCACGCCATTGGCCGCGAGGCACGCCTTGGCGGCCGTGTCGAGGATCGGGTCACTCGTCGGACCGAAGGCGAATCGGTTCCCTTTCAGGTCGGCGAAGGCTCGCAAGCCGGAATCCGCCTTCGTCACGATGACTCCTCGGCGCGTGCTGATCTCCGCGGCCGCCAGCTCCACGATGTCGGGGTTTTTCTCGCGGATCTTCTGCAGGCTCTCGCCGGAGACGAGCGCGAAGTGCAGACGGCCCGATTGCAGGTGAAACGCGATCTGATCGGCGGTGAGCGGCTCGAACTGCACCGGCTGACGAAGCTCGTCGGAAAGCTGCCGCGACATCGGCTCCCACGGGGCCGTGCGAAAGGCGTCGAACCAGCGCTGCGGATCCAGCACGCCCTGCGAGTCCATCACCATGCCGATCCGCACCGGCGGCTGGTCGGAGCTGAACGGCAGCTTCAGCCCGAACGGGTTCCAAAGGCTGAAGTCGCGGCTCTGCGACTGACAACCCGCGGTCAGCAGCAGCAGAGGCGCGAGGCCCGCCGCGCACAGTCCCCCTCGAACCTGCTTAAGCCGAGCCGGCTTCAACCGCGGCGAGTGCATGACGAGTCCTCCTTGAAGGCCCTGCGTAACCCCCCTCCCTGTGAGGGAGGGGTCGGGGGAGGGTAATTCCCCGCAGTGCAGCGACTCCGACCAGCGGCATCGTTTCCGAAACAGAGCCGCGCCCTTGAGGAAGCGGTCCTTGATTCGGCCCCGATGCTTCTCTCCCTTGCCCAGTCATTTCACAGGGCATTGTAGGAGTGGCACGCGGGCGAATCTAGAGCGCTTCCACCGGCGATGTGCGACGCCGCCGGCGCGCGCCGGGTGGGTGGCGCGCGTTGCCCGACGGGCGGCGGGCATCGCCCGTCCCGCGCGATGGACCACCGGCGAACTCGGCATCAAGCGACGACAGCCAGCGATCGCGTGCCGCGCGTCGCCGTGCCGGGCGCAGGCGAGCCGATCTTCACGAACACGTCGTCGTACTGGTGCTGGAGGTATTCCGTCGGCGCGCCGCCGTGCAGGTGCGACCACGGGAAAACTTCGTCGGGTCTTCGCTCGCGGTGCGCGTACCAGTCCGGATCGATGCCGGTCTCCTCGAACGCGCGGCGCCAGATCGACGGATTGAAGCACTCGTCCCAGCCGTCCAGCCGCGCGCCCAGCCGCCAGGCCGCCACGATGGCCGGCGCGAGCTTGCGGTCGCCGCGCGCGAACACGCCTTCGAGAATGGACCGCTCGACGGAGTGCATCTGAACCCGCACGCACGAGCGCCGCCCTCCGCGCGCCAACTCGTGGAACCGCTGACGCACGCCCTGGAAATACTCGGCGCGAGGCTGCGCCGCCCACTGGAACGGCGTGTACGGTTTGGGCACGAGCCAGCCCACGGAAGCCTTCACGCCGGCCGGGTGACCTGCCACTTCTTTGCGGGCGCGGCTTACTTCGTTGCTCAAATCCCAGATGCCGTCGATGTCCTCCGGCCGTTCGCCGGGAAAGCCCGCCATGAAATAGAGCTTCACCGAGCGCCAGCCGGCCTTGTACGCCTCCTTCACGCCGTCGAGCAGGTTGCCGTCGGTGACTTTCTTGCGGATGGCGGCGCGCATGTCGTCGCGCGCGGCCTCGACGGCGAGCGTCAGCCCGCCCTTGCGCACGGTGTTCACCATCCACGGGATGTTCTGCAGCATCTGATCCACGCGCAGCGAAGGCACGGAGATGTTCACGCGACGCGAGGAGAATTGCGCATTGGCTTTCTCCGCCAATTCGCGCAGGTGCGGATAGTCCGCCGTGGAGAGCGAAAGCAGGCCGAACTCCTCCATGCCGGTGTGGCGGTACATCTCTTCGGCCATGGTCATGATCGTGTCCACGCTTCGCAGGCGCAGCGGGCGCTTGGTGTAGCCCGCGTGACAGAAGCGACATCGCTGCGGACAGCCGCGCATGATCTCGATGGCGAAGCGGTCGTGCACCACCTCGACGAAGGGAACGATGGGCCGCAGCGGAAACGGGGCGTGCTCGAAATCCGGCGTCTGGCAGCGCTCGATGGACCGCGGGATGCTCGCGTCGGTCGGGGCGATCGAGCAAATCGTGCCGTCTTCGTGGTAGCGGACGTCGTACAGCGAGGGCGCATAAATCCACTCGAAACGCCTCGCCATGTGCAGGATCATGTCGCGCCGCCTCACGCCCGCCTCCTTCAGTTCACGATACGCCGCGAGGATGGCCGCCATCGAATCCTCCCCGTCGCCAAGAACCACGAGATCGAGGAACTCCGCCATCGGCTCGGGGTTGTCGGCCTGCGGACCGCCGGCGATGACGAGGGGATGGGAGTCGTCGCGATCGGCGCTGCGCAGCGGGATGCGGGCGAGATCCAGGAGCGTCAGCACGCTGCTGAATCCCATTTCGTACTGCAGCGAGACGGCGAAGATGTCCGCCGATGCGGCGGGCTGGCGCGAATCGAGCGTGAAGAGCGGCAGTCCGACCTTGCGCATTCGGGCTTCCGCATCCGCCCACGGGACGAACACGCGCTCGGCCGCGCACCCAGGCGTGTGGTTGATGAGCCAGTAAAGAATCTGGCAACCGAGGTGGCTCATCCCGATGGTGTACGTATCCGGAAACGCGACGACGACCCGCGCGTCGGCGGAAAGCCAGCGGTCGGAGTCGCACAACTGGTTCAACTCTCCCCCGATGTACTGCCCCGGTTGCTTCACGAAGGGGAGAAGCTCTGTTGAAACGCGCTGGTGTAAGCTCATAAGTTAAACAATCAAAAGAGGTTGCGCGCCGCCGGCCGGGTGATTCCGATGCAGTCTCCGTGGGTTGCGGCGGCCCGAAAAACGCCTCATCCTGACTGGCACGAACTGCAGGATTCTACCGATACAATCTGATTGTGGATAGCCGCCCATCCCCGGAGCGAGGGCGACGGCATCTGATAAGCGTGAATAATTCGCCCCCTTGAGAAAAAAAAGCTTGACAGGATGCAGCCGGCCACGGACATTAGTACGCTGGAAAGGATTCCAAAGAAACGAGGGGAGAGCGGGCGACCGGTTGCAAGAGGCAGTCGGAAAGCGTAAGATTGCGTAGCAGATAGTATTACTCTTTTCGAAATCTGCGGATTTCGCGCGAGCGGTCATGGTGCGACATCGCAAGAGGAAAAGAGGCCTCACGCCCCGTCCCTCCGGCGCTGCGCGCCGCGGTTTCACGCTTCTGGAGATGCTGCTCGTCGTCTCGATCATCGCGCTGCTCCTCGCGCTTCTCATTCCTGGCATGATCCACGCGATGCGCCAGGCCAACGGCACCGTGTGCATGCACAACCTGCGCGAAGTCGGGCAGGCGCTGCACATCTATCGCCTTGAGAATGAAGGCTGGCTGCCGAGCGTGGACGTGGACTCGCGGCAGCGCGTCAGCACATGGTTCGTCAAGCTGTTCCCCAAACCCCTGACGGACTACGCCACGGTCACATGCCCTGAGGATCCCTTCAAGGGCCGGTTCCGCGCCTTGCGCGACCAGAAGGACGATTCGTTCAAGGCGAATGCGTCGAGCTACGGCCTGAACAATTTCCTGCTGCGCGCGGGCGGAGGATATCTGTCGAACGTGGATCGCTTCCAGCCCGCTCTTCCCATGAACACGTTGTTGGTCGCGGACATCGGCCCCGATCATCACGCGACGACGATGGAACAGGGCAAGGACAAGGGTCCGCCGCGCAACGCGAGCATGTTGCAGTGGGACGACGGTTACGACCCCTATTACGAAGATGCGGGGTACCCGTGGGTGACCAAGCGGCACGGCACGGGGATCAACATTCTCACCCTCGGCAATTCCGTGGTTCAGGCGAAGACGGCGGACGTGATGCGCAACCCGATCCGTTCGTATTACCCGCGCTGCGCCAACGGCGGTTGCTCCTTGTGCACCGAGCTGGACGATCTGCCGCACTACAACTTCTCCGGCGACCAGCTTTACTGGTACACCGGTCGGCTGCCGTTCAGCGATCACGAAGTGAGGCGCTGATTCTCGCTTGGCCCGCACGGCTACCACCACCATCCGCAGGATTCGCGTCGTCGGGAAGGAGCGCACGCCCTGGGCGGTCCGCCTGGGGCTGGGCATCCCGCTCGCGCTCCTGATCATCGCCTTCGTCACCTGGCGATTCGCGGGCACTTCCGAGGAGGAAATCAAGCCGCACCAACGGCAGCTTGCGGATTTCAGCATTGCGTGGTCCTGTCCCAATGGACATTCGTTCACCGGGAAGGGACAACTCGAGGCGCGCCTCTGCCCTACCTGCGGTTCACCCGGCGTGCCCGTGGACGTGTACCACTGCGCCGAGCACGGCGACGTGAAAGCGGAAATCCAGTTCGACACGTCCTCGGCGGATCCTCAGCGGCCCCAACCGATTCGCTTCCGGCTCCCCAAGGGAACCTGGACCGACCTGTCTTCCGGCGTTCGTTGCCCGCGCTGCGACAAGCCCATGCAGCGGCAGGCCTATGATCCGCTCTCGCATCGCAAGCATCCGTAGCACACCGGGAGTCCGGCCTCATCGTGCAGGGCGGGCGCAGGCAGCACTACGCAGGATCGTGCCCGCAGGGTATCATAACCGCCCACGAACGATCCGCGTTTCAATCTGCACAAGGGAGAACTCAGCCATGTTCGGGCATTGCAGCATTCGGCTCCGCATCGCCATTCTGATGACCCTGACCGCTCCGCTGCTCGCATGCGCGATCCAGGACGCCCACCCCGCGACGGGCAAGCCGGACATCTACGACCGCAAGGCTGACGGCTTCAAGCAGATTGAGACGGCGCTGGCGGTGGCGAAGCGCGAGAATAAGCGGGTGCTGCTGCAGTTCGGGGCGAACTGGTGCCCCTGGTGCCACAAGCTGCACGACCTGTTCAAGAGCGACAAGGACATCGCGCGCACGCTGCAGTATGAGTACGAGGTCGTGCTCATCGACGTGGACACGGTGGACGGCAAGGTCCACAACGCCGACGTGAACGCCAAGTACGGCAATCCGATGCAGAAGGGCCTGCCGGTGATTGTCGTGCTGGACGCCGCCGGCGCGACGCTGACGGTGCAGGACACCGCCGCGCTGGAGGCCGGCGATCACCACGACCCCGCCAAGGTTGCCGAGTTTCTCGGCAAGTGGAAGGCCGCACCGCAAAGCGCCGACGACGTGCTGAAGTCCGCGCTGGCCGCGGCCAAGACCGGCTCGAAAAAGGTGTTCTTGTACTTCTCCGCGCCGTGGTGCCCGTGGTGCCACCGGATGTCCGACTGGCTGGCGAAGCCGGACGTGGCGGCGCTGATGAGCAAGGGCTACGTGCCGGTGATGATCGACCGCGACCGGATGACCGGCGGCAAGGAGATGGACGCCAGGTTTCAGGGTACGCAGAGCGGCGGCATCCCGTTCTTCGTCGTGCTCGATGCCGAGGGCAAGAAGCTCGCGGACGGCAACGGCGACGACGGCAAGGGCGGCAAGGGCAACGTCGGCTTCCCGGTCGAGCCGCACGAGATCGCTCATCTCGTCAGCGTCCTAAAGCAGACCGGCCCGCAGTTGACGGAGGCGGACCTTAAGGCCCTGGAGAGCAGCCTGGCGAAGAAGCCGACGTGAGCTTGAGGCAGTCATGAGCTTGAGGCGGTCGTGAGCTTGAGGCGGTTGTGAGCTTGAGGCGGTCGTGAGCTTGAAGCGGTCGTGAGCTTGCGTCCGGAAGCGCTGGCGAAGGTCGCGTCGATCGCTGATTCGCGCTCATCGCGCCGGCGAAGCCGCATTGTCCGAACCCGTAGCGCAAGCAAGGGCGTCAGGAGCCACGGTGCGATACGCCCTTGCTTGCGCTACGGGTTCGGAAAGCTCGACGCCCTTGCTGGCGCTGCGGGTTCGGAAAGCTTGACGCCCTTGCTGGCGCTACGGGTTCGGAAGGCACGGCGACGCGGCGCTTAGTGCCCTCGCGCCCGGCGCGCCAGCTCGGCGAGGAACCGATCCGCCTCCGCGTAGCGCGGGAAGCGACGCTCGTCGGCGCGGAACTGCGGGGTATGCGCGTGGCCTCGGCCGTTGCTCCATCGCAGCCCGTGCTGCTTGTGCAGCAGCTCGTGATGCATGACGCTGTCGAGGACAAACTCGGGCACGTGCGGCGCATCCAGCGCGGCGCTGATCTGCACCTCGTCGCGCGTGAAGTCGTAATGCCCGAACTTGCACATCGCCACGCGGTCGCTCCACGCCAGCCTGGGGCGCTGAACCGCGCCGCCGAAGTGCGCGGCGTTGACGCGCTCAAACGACGCGACAAGGTCGTACACAGCGCCGCGCGACTGGCTCACGACGCCCGATGCCGACTCCAGCGCCGCCTCCACCGCACGATACTCAGCCGACTGCATGAGGTTCAGCACGGCCCCGTCGCGCCCGCCTGGCAGGAACACGGTGCGCGCCAGCGCTTCGAACCCTTCCGCGTCAAAGGAGATCATCGGCGTAGGCAGTCGCAGCAACGCCCGCTGATCGTTCCAGCGCATTCGGTAGATTCCGCGCATCGGGCGAAAATGAATCCACAGCGCCGCCCCCCGGCGGCGATTCTGCGCCGCGGCCGCCTCAAGGCACCGGCGAGCGAGATCCAGCGCCGCGGCGTACGTCTCAAAATGCGCGGGCTCAGCCAGATACGCCAGCCAGCCGCGGATGTGGCGATGATCGGCAAGGAGCAAGCGCGGCTCCACGCCGTGATGCTCGATCAACCGCTCCACGTGCCGGTGCTCGCCGACGATCGCGGCGCGCACATTGGCTCTCGTGACGAAGGAGGCCGGGTTGCCCAGCGCGTCGAGAAGGGCTTCGAATTTCGACGGCAGCCCGGTGAGGCGCAGGACGGCCGCGGCGCCGCGCGGCGGAGCCTCGGCGTTTTCCTCCGCGGAGGGCAGCGCCTCGACGTTCACTCCGCGAAGGAACATCAGCGCCGCCCGCGTGGGCGCCGGCAGATGGCGGTCCGTCAGCCCCTCTCGTTGCAGAAGGTCGTCCACGAAGCGGGTGTTGCGTTCGATGAGCGTCCGCAGGCGCGCCTTGCCCTCCACCGTCAGCGGCGCGGCGATTTCGCGCCGCACGAGCCGCGTGAATCGCACCAGTCCCTGAACTGAAACCCGCTTCATGGGCATCGACCGCCGCAAACGCCTGACCGCTTCACTTCGCGTCCATCCGCGCGAACACCGTGCTGCCCATCGCGAAACACGTCAGCCCCACGCCGACCAGCACGCCGCACGGCAGCATCATCTCGCCGAACGTGTACCCGCGGAAGATCGGCCCCTCCAGCGCCAGCACCGTCCACTTCACCGGACTGATGCTCGCCAGCGAGCGCATCCACCCCGGCATGAAGAACAGCGGCATCATGCCGCCGCCCAGCATGGCCATCACGATCAGCACCGCCCAGCCGATGCCGCCCGCCGACGCCTCCGTGCGCCCCGCGACCGCCAGCAGCATCATGATGCCCGTGAAGCAGATCGCCGCGCAGAAGATGCCCATCGCCAGGTAGGCGTAGTTCTCCGGTCGCACGCCGAAGACGAGCATGGCGAAGAGCAGGAGGACGAGCGTCACGGCGATGAGGCTGACGAAGCAGGCCGCGCCCTTGCCGGCCAGCACGTGCCAGCGCGCCAGCGGCGCGAGCCGGAGGCGCACCAGCGTCCCGCGCGTCCGCTCGACGACCAGCGAGATGCCGAACGAAGCCGCGCAGCCCATCAGCCCCCAGACCAGCGACTGCGGAAACGTGACGTCCATCGGGTTGTTGGGAAACTCGGACGCGGCCCGGTCCCAGCGGACCTCCTTGACGTCCACCTTCAGCGGTTGCCACCCTTCGGACATGATGCCCGCGCCGCCCTCGCCGTCACCGTCGCCCGCCTTTTTGTCGGCGACCATGACCATGAACGGATCGAGCGCCGCGAAGAACGTGCTGAAGATGCCCTTCTGCAGCGGCGAGATGGACTCGTCCTTGTTGATGTCTTCCAGGGCGAGCTGCGTCTGCTTGCGCATCGCCTCGGGATCCGTGAACGCCTTGAACATGTCCTGTGAAGCATGTTGCATGACGACCCCCTGCAACATGCCCGCCTCGGCCTTGCGGCTTGGGTCCACGCCCAGCTCGATGGAGCTGCCGCCGCCCCAGAACGGCCGCGATGTCGATTCCGCGTAGCCTTTGGGAATGCGGATGTAGGCCGTCTTACGCCCCTTGCGCACCAGTGAGACGGCGTCGTCAAACGACTGCGTCTCGATCTTAATTTCCGGCGCCTGGCGAAAGCGATCCACGAGTGACTTGGAAGCGGCGGTCTGATCCTCGTCCACGATCAGCACGGCCATCGGGTCGGCCCCGTCGCCCGCGCCGCGAAACATCAGCCCGAAGAACACCGCGTAGATAAGTGGAAAGCCAAACACAAAGAAGAACCCGACGCGATCGCGCGTCAGCACGAGCAGGTCCTTCCTCGCCAACGTGAGAATCTGCCGGATCATGCGTTCTCTGTTCCTTCCTCCGCCCCGCACAGCGTGAATGAGCAGCCTTCCTACAGAGCCGCGCCCGTAAGGAAGCGAGTTCTATCCGACCCGCGCCCGGGCACCGACGCAGCGCGACAAGACCCCTCACTTGCGTGAGGGGTTCTGATCGCTGCATTCGGCATTCAGCATTTTCCATTTGTCGCTGCGCGACCGCCCTCGCTGGCGCTACGGGTTCTGAAGCCGCACTCGCCAGGAAACGCTTCCGTTTCCCGCAAGCGTTCGCTCCCTCACGGTCGCGGCTCTGATGGGCGCGGCTCTGATGGGCGCGACTCTGATGTGCGCGACTCTGATGGGCGCGACTCTGATGAGACGCGACCCTTCCGCACGCGTCTCAATCGCGCAAGTGCCTCCCCGTCAGGTGCAGGAACACGCGCTCCAGGTCCGGGCGCTCGACGCGGAACTGCCGCAGCGGTCCGACCTCGCGCAGGCGGATCAGCTCCGCCAGCGGGTCGTCCGCCTCGATCCGCTGCTCCACGCCGTTGCTCTCGACGATCACCGAGCTGCGCCCGCCGTGCGTATCGATGAGCTTGTCCACCGTGTCCAGCGCGAGGATGCGCCCCATGTCCATGATGGCCACGCGGTCGCAGAGCCTCTGCGCCTCTTCCATGTAATGCGTCGTGTAGAGGACCGTCAGCCCCTTCTCGCGCAAGGCGAGGATGTTGTCGAAGAGGGCGTTGCGCGACTGGGGATCGACGCCCACCGTCGGCTCGTCAAGCAGCAGCATCCGCGGTCCGTGGACCACGGCGATGGCGAGGTTGAGCCGCCGCTTCATGCCGCCGGAGTAGGCGGAGGCGCGGTCCTTGCGACGGTCGTACAAGCCCACGAACTCCAGCGCCCAGTCCGCCCGCTCCTTGAGCGCCGCGGCCTTCAAGCCCTGCAGGCTGCCGAAGAACCGCACGTTCTCCTCGGCCGTAAGCTCTTCGTAAATCGCCAGCGACTGAGGCGCAACGCCGAGCCGCGAGCGAACCGCGGGATCGCTCGGCGAGCCGCCGTCGATCTCCACGCGCCCGCTGTCCGCATCGAGCAAGCCCACGCAGACGTTGATGGTCGTGCTCTTGCCCGCGCCGTTGGGACCGAGCAGCCCGAAGATCTCCTTCGGGCGAATCTCGAAGGACACGTCGTCCACGGCGCGGCGAGCGCCCCCGTCGAACGATTTGCTCAGCTTGCTGACCCGAAGCATGGGCGGATCGTAGCGACGCGCCGCGCACCGGCAATCCCGCAGGAAACAGGGGTCGACGATACGGCGCTGGGACAGTCGGCATCGGCTGCCAGCGACAGGCGAACCACTCGGCGGCGACCCGGCGAGCGGCGGCGCTCATGCATGGGTGCTCGCGTTTGCGTCCCCGGCACTGATGCGTCGCCGGGATTCCGCCGGCTGGATCTCGGGCGCCGGCTCGCGTGGGCGTGGTTCGGACGTGATAGGCCAGGATCCGTGGCCGCGCCCTGTGTCATCGTGCGTCCAGAATTCGTTTGACAAGACGCGGCGTGACCCTAAAGTCCTCCATTTTGAGACTGAGTCTCATTTGCGATCCACGACATGTTCTTGGCTGGATTTGTAGAATGACGCGATTCCTCTCGTCAGTTTCTTGGTCGACATTGTGTCCTCATCGCTGGTGGTCGGCTTGGCACTCCCGTAAAGGCGATTCCACGAGGCCCGAAACGGTTCAGCCCCTCGCGCAGTGCCAGGAGGCGTCCGTTTGTCCGGGGAGTGTCGTCGAGCTGACGCTCGAAGCGCCGCTGGCCGCGTCCGGCGTCGTCCGCGCGGCGCTGGGGTTTGTGTTCGTGTACTTCACGATTGCGGCGGCGCACCTGCTGATGGTTGCCGTCAACACGTTGGACGAGCGATGCAGCGCCACCCGATACCAGTCTGACGGCGTGGAGGCGAGGTGGCTGGGAGACGCCCCCCTGTCGGAGGAGAGCGGCGCCCTCGAGCGTCGAACCGGCATCGCTGCGGCCGCAGATCCAGCGCAGCCGCTGCGCATGTTGCCTGTGTCACCGTTTCTGGTGGCTGCAGCGGGAGGGTTGATCGTGTTTGGATTCTCGCTCCTGCTGATTTCGCGGCGGGTGCGAAGCGACGCGCTGCAAACGATCGTCGGCGTGTTCGCGGGGCTCAGCATCTGGACCGGGGGCGTGGAGTACGGCCTGGTCATCGCCAGCCGGACGCTGGGGATCGCCAAATCCGTGGCGGCTTATGACGGGCGGATCGTGGGCTGCTTCGGCGAGTACGTGCTGTTGAAGCACACGTGGGGCATCCTCGTCGTCGTCTGCGCGTACCTTCTGTTTCTGGAGTCGAACCGATGCCCGGTGTTCCTGTGGTTTCGGCGTCGCTTGCCGCTGATGCGCGGCGCGGTGGCGTGCGGGCGAGTCGAGAACTACGCGCCGCGGGTCGCGTTTGAATACGTGACGATCACGTGGACGTTCTACGTGCTGCTGCTATGGGCGTATGACCCGGTGGTGTTCGGCGTGCGCGGAGTTTTGACACATGCCCTCTTCTTCGGCTCCTTCGGCGTGGCGGGGTGGCTCGTCGTGAAGCTCTGCCGGCAGCGCGGGCATGGACCGGCCCTGCGGTACGCGATCGGCGTGGCGATCGTCGCATGGACGCCGGTGGAGATCGCGGCGAAGTGGCGTCTCTTCGAGCAGCCCTGGTGCCTGCTTCAGCCGACGACGGCGCTGGCGTTCTTTGGGGGAACGGCGCTGAGCACGTGGCTGGTGGTGCGCGAGGTTCGCCGATCCAGGCGCGCGCCGGGCATTGCGGTGTCGATGCCCGCCATGGCGCTGGGCGCGGAAGCGTAGCGGGCTGCGGCGGCGAAGGGCGCCGGCGGCGGGCTGCTTGGGCTCCGGATGACGGGCGCGTTGAGGCGGAGAGATGGATTCCGGCCGGCGCGGGAATGACGGAGGGACAGTTGGCGGCGTGCGCCGGATTGCGTCACTCGGTTGCACGTTTCGCTCGCCACGGCCTGGCGAGTACGCCAGACCGTGCCACCCGGGTAAGTACGCCAGACCGTGCCACCCGACATGGTCTCGTGCCAACCTCAACTGAGTCCAAGATGTGGTTGCCCTGCCCTGCCCCCTGCTGATGCGAGTTTGACGGCTGTTCCGGTGGAGGACGGGTTGGGGTAGGATGTCCGCTTTTCCTTCCGCGCGACGATGGATGAGCCGAGGCTTGGCGGTCGCGGGGGAGGCGAGGCGGGGATGGAGCCGGACCTTCAGAAGATGCTGGGCGCGATCATGGCTTCGCCGACGTATCGGTTGGCGGAGGCGGACGAGGAGTTTCTTGCGCGTCCGGAGCTTCGGCCCGTGCGGCTGCAGCTCGAAGCGATCAAACCGGAGTTGGCGCAGCAGGAACACGGCATTGTTTCGACCATCGTCGTGTTCGGGTCCACGCGGATCGGGGAACCCGCGGCGGCCGAGGCTCGGCTGCGCGCCGCGCAGGCCCGGCTGGAGAAAGAGCCGGGACGGGCAGAACTGGCGCGGGACGTGCGCATCGCCGAGCGTCTGCTGGCGAAGGCCGCGTATTACGAACACGCGCGCGAGTTTGCGCGGATGGTCTCCTCGTCCTGCCAGGTGCAGGGTCATCGCGAGTTCGTGATCGTGACCGGCGGCGGTCCCGGCATCATGGAGGCGGCCAACCGCGGGGCGTTCGACGTTCATGCGAAGTCGATCGGGCTGAACATCACGCTGCCTCACGAGCAAGCCCCCAACGCGTACATCACGCCGGAGCTATGCTTCCAGTTTCACTACTTCGCGATCCGCAAGATGCACTTCCTGATGAAGGCGAAGGCGCTGGTGGCGTTTCCCGGCGGTTTCGGCACGCTCGATGAGCTGTTCGAGACGCTGACGCTGATTCAGACGGGCAAGACGCCGCGCGTGCCGGTGATCCTGTTCGGGCGCAGCTACTGGGAGAAGATCATCGACTGGCGCGGATTGTTGGAGGAAGGCGTGATCGACCCGGATGATCTGAGCCTGTTTGAGTTTGCGGAGACGCCGGTCGAGGCGTGGGAGCGGATCTGCGCGTTTTACGGCATGGATGGCGGGAATCGTTGACGGCGTGCAAGCTGCATTGTCTGTGGACGGGGATGGAACTCCATGTGTGGGGCGAAGGCACGCCCACGCCCGGGGGATTCGCCGTGCCTGAGAGCGGATCGGGCGATGCGGGTGCGGAAACGCGCCCTGCTCCGCATCCCTTCGCGCTGGGCGAGGCGCAGTTGCGGGCCGCGCTGGGAGAGGTCAGCAACGTCCTGTGGGTGCAGGATCTTCCGGCCTCCTGCCTGTCTCTGCGGCTGCCAGGCTCCGCCGGCGCGCCGTCGCCGAGCGCGGAGTCAATCGACATCGCGCCCGGAGCGGGAATCGCCTTGCACACCTGGCGCACGCCGACGGTCGTGTTCAAACCCGACGACGCTCTGGAGTGGCTGCTGAGCCTGTCCCAGCTTCCCCACGCGGCGGCGACGGATACCGCCAGTGCGCAGTTCTGGGGACGGCTGGCTCGGCGGGTGGTCGAGTTTCCGGCGAGGCAGCGGTTCGCGCCGGATCTGGTTCGCGCCGGGGCCGGGGCGTTTGAAGGCTGGTGGCGCGCCGTCCTCAACGATCAAGACCGCGCGGAGCTGCTCCGCTATGCGCAGTCGATGCCCGCGGCGTGCCGCTGCTGGGTTTCCGCGGACGAGCGTGAGCCGCAACCGCTCGATCTTGTCGAAGGCTTCCTGCGCGCCATGGTCGATCAACTCGTCCGCGACTCGCTGAAGGGGGATGAACTGGCCGAGGCGGTGCTGGATCAGGCGCGAGAGGCGCCGTCGCCTCAGGCTCGGTGGCTGGCGACGCTTGTGGGAGAGGATCGAATCCTTGCCGGATCGGTTGAGGAGCAGAACGAGACGCACAATCGCGTCCGTCAATGGCTGGCGATTCTGGATCCGAGCGGCTCGACGCACCGTTTCCGCACGCTCTTGAGGCTGCACGCGCCCGGCGAGGGCGAATCCGCCGTTGCCGAAAACGGCGGGGATTGGCTGCTGACGTTTCACCTGCAATCACTGGAAGCGACGGACGTGGTGATCGACGCCGACGCGATCTCGTCGCACGTTCCGACGTCGACCGCTCTCCTGGGACGTCCCGTGGAGGATCTTGCCGAGCGATTGCGCATCGATCTAGCGGTGGCCGGGCGGCATTTTGAGCCGCTGCGGGCGGTGCTGGAGGAACCCGCGCCGTGCGCGTGCCGACTGGGTCTCGGCGAGGCCTATCAGTTTCTGCGGCATGTCGCGCCGCTGCTGACGCTCGAGGGTCTGGCGGTTGAAACGCCGGAGTGGTGGGGTCGGCGCAGGCCGCGACTGGGCTTGAAGATGCGGCTGCGGCCCGCGCAGGAAGCCGCGCAGGCGAGGAATGCCGGCGCGATCAGCGAGGCCTACTCATCGGAGGACGCGGCTGCGCCGGCACGAGCGACGTTGGGCATTGAATCGCTGGTGACGTTCGACTGGCGGCTGGCCGTGGGCGAGGAGAGCGTTTCGCCGGATGATCTTCGCCGATGGGTTGAGTCGCAGCAGCCGCTCGCGCGAGTCGGCGGCGAGTGGATGGAGGTTGACACGGAGGCGATCCAGGAGGCGCTGGGCTTCCTCGATCGCCATGAAGCCACGGAGACGACGCTGACCGAGGCGCTGCATCGTGCCTTCGTCGTCGAGACGTCGCCGCGGGCCTTGCCCGTCGTCGATGTCGAGGCCGAGGGTTGGCTCAGCGGTTTGATCGCGGGCGAAGGTCCGGGGCAGTTGTTCCGGATGGTGGCGCCGCCCGCGGGATTCGTGGGCACGCTTCGACCGTACCAGCTTCGCGGCGTCTCGTGGCTGGATTTCCTGGATCGACACCGACTCGGCGCCTGCCTCGCGGATGACATGGGGCTTGGCAAGACGATCCAGCTCATCGCGCTGCTGCTGCATGAGCGCGCGGAGGGCGCGGCCGTGGCGCCGACGCTGATCGTGGTGCCGATGTCCGTCGTCGGCAACTGGCTGCGCGAGCTGAATCGCTTTGCGCCGTCGATCAAAGTCATGGTGCATCACGGCTTGGAGCGGCTTTCGGGCGACGCGTTCGTCGAGGAAGTCGGGCGGCACGACGTGGTCATCAGCACGTATGGGCTGGTGCATCGGGATCTCGAGCATCTCATGCGCGTGGCGTGGCACCGCACCGTGCTCGATGAAGCGCAGAACATCAAGAACCCTTCGGCCAAGCAGTCCATCGCGGTGCGGCGGCTGGTGACGGCGCGGCGCGTGGGGCTGACGGGCACGCCGATCGAGAACCGGCTGGGCGAGTTGTGGTCGATCATGGATTTCCTCAACCCCGCGCTGCTCGGGTCGGCCGGAGAGTTTCGCCGCGTGTTCGCATCGCCGATCGAGCGCCACCGCGATGAGTTAAGCGCCGGGCGGCTGCGTAAGCTGATTCGACCGTTCGTGCTGCGCCGGGCGAAGTCGGACCCGGAAGTGGACGTGGACCTGCCGGAAAAGCTGGAAATGAACGTGTACTGCAACCTGACCCGGGAGCAGGCCGCGCTCTATGAGCAGGTCACGGCGCAGATGCTCGGGCGGATCGACCAGGCGGGCGGAATTCAGCGGCGCGGGCTGGTGCTGACGGCGATCATGCGGCTCAAGCAGATTTGCAACCATCCGGCGCAGTTCCTTGGCGAGAAGCGGGCCGCCGCCGAGCGCAGCGGCAAGTGCGACCGGCTGCTGGAAATGCTGGAGGAAGTCGTGGCCGAGGGCGACCATGCGATCGTGTTCACGCAGTTCCGGCAGATGGGCGACCTGCTTGTGGGGCTGATGGAGCCGCACATTGAGCGGCCTATTCTGTTCCTGCACGGCGGCACGCCGGAGCCGAAGCGGCGCGAGCTGGTGGATCAGTTTCAAGCGGGCGATGAACGGCACCCGGTGCTCGTGCTGTCGCTCAAGGCCGGCGGGGTCGGGTTGAACCTCACGGCGGCGAACCATGTGTTCCACTTCGACCGATGGTGGAACCCCGCGGTGGAGGACCAGGCGACGGACCGCGCGCATCGCATCGGCCAATCGCGGAAGGTGCAGGTTCACAAGTTCGTGTGCGTGGGCACGCTGGAGGAGCGGATCGACACGATGCTGATGCACAAGAAGGACCTCGCGGACCGGATCATCGGCGGCGGAGAGGAATGGCTGACGGAACTTTCGACGGACCGGTTGAGGGAGTTGTTCCGGTTGTCGCAGGATGCGGTGTCGGATTGAGGGAGGAATCGGGGACTCGAGGATTCGGGGACTCGCGTATCGGCGACTCGGAGAGTCGGGTATTGCGGACGTTGGGAGGCAAACGTTCAGACGGCTTGTGCGCGGGATTGACACTACGTTTGCACTGCGCGTGCGTGAGCATTTGGCTAACAGCCAACAGCTAATAGCCAACAGCTCATAGCCAACAGCTTTCTTCAACCAAATGAATCCCAAACGACTGCTCATGATTGCTACCGGCGCTTACCCGCCATCGCGCGGGCCCGGTCCGCTGCGCGCGCTGGGCTTTTCGCGTCATCTTCCCGAGTTCGGCTGGGAGCCGGTGGTGCTGACGCTCCGCCCGGACCAACTGGGCCTCTCCGCCGACATGAGCCTTTGGGAGCGCATCCCTCCGCATGTCGAGCTGCGCGCGATCTCCGCGCCGGAGTACTGGTTCCGCAGTAAGGCAGCCCACAACCGACCGCGACGGCGCGCGGATCAGGGGGCGGGCCTGGTCGGCCTCGCGGAGCAATCCGAGCCGAGGGCGAGCCATGCGGCGCCGCGGATGCGCTCGGCCTCGATACTCGCCCTCATGCGGCGCGTGGGGCTGCGCATCTTTGGTCACGAGGTGTATCCCGGATGGCTGCTGGCGTCCGCGCTGAAAGCGAGGTCGCTTGCACGCGGTTGCGACGCGATCTTCAGCACGAGTCCGCCGTTTCAGAACCACATCGCGGCGCGGTGGGTGGCGCGATGGACCGGCGTGCCGTGGGTCGCGGACTTTCGTGATCCCTATGCAATCGGGACTTGGCACGTGAGATCGAATCAGGCCGGCAGAGCGCGGGCGGTGCGACGGGAAGTTCGCGTGCTGCGGACGGCGGATGCCGTGGTGGTCACGACGGATGCGATGCGTGATTTGTACTTGCGCGAGGTTGCGAACCTGCCCGGCGACCGCCTCCACGTCATCACCAACGGGTACGACGAGGACCAGCGCGAGCGGGCTGACCGCATTCTCGCCACGATCCGCCCCGATCCGACGGCCCCGCTGACGCTGCTTCACGCGGGCGTCTTTTACAGCGACGAGGCGCTGGAAGGGGTGTGCAAGGCGCTGCGGTTGTTGATCGATGAGAAGCGGGCCCGCATCGAGGACTTCCGCCTCGAACTCGTGGGCGCCGTAAAAGACGCGCACAAGGACATCGTGCAGCGGCACGGGCTAGTGCCTTGCGTTGATCTGCCCGGCCGGGTTCCGCAGAGCGAGGCGCTAGAGCGAATGTGCCGCGCCGACGTTTTGATCGTGGCGGGCGAGAGCATCGGTCATTACGCCATCCGGGCGAAGCTCTTCGAGTACATGGTGGCGCGGCGGCCCGTGCTGGGGCTTGTCGCAGACGGGCCAACCGCAGAGTTGATCCATCGGACGGGAATGGGTGTGTGCCTACGGGCTGAGGATTCTCAGCAAGTCGCCGACAGGGTTTTGTCGTGGTTGAAGGCGAAGCGGCGAGGCGCGGACTTCGCCAGGGATCGCAAGCCCGCTGCGGACTTTGATCGCCGGCGGCTGACCGGGAAGCTCGCGGAGGTTGTCGATTCGTGCCGGGCAGGCCTCGCCCGCACCGCCGCGGTGCCGGCCACCCGGCGTCCGCAGTCCGAATCGTAGGAAAAGAGGGCTGAAACCGGGACATCAACGGCGATGTGTGGAATCTGCGGCGTCTTTGATTATGCATCGGGCGCGCCGGTGGAGCGAGACCGGATCGGGCGCGCCCGCGCCCTCCTGCGCCACCGCGGCCCGGACGACTTCGGCGAGTACTTCGCGGATGCGTGCGGAGTTGCGCTTGGTCACACACGGCTTTCCATCATCGACCCTGCGGCGGGTCATCAGCCCCTCTGCAACGAAGATGAATCGATATTCGTTGTCTTCAACGGCGAGATATACAATTTTCTGGAATTGCGCGCCGCGCTGCAGTCGCGGGGCCACCGATTCCGAACGCGCTGCGACACCGAGGTTCTGGTGCACTTGTATGAGGAGCGTGGCGATGATTTCGTCCTGGAGCTGGAGGGAGATTTCGCATTTGCACTGTGGGACGAGCGTCGGCGGAAAATGATCCTGGCGCGCGACCGTCTGGGCGTCAAGCCGCTTTACTATTGCGATCGAGGGGGGCGGCTGGCATTCGGAAGCACGCTTCCGGCCACGCTTGAATGCTGCGATGTTCCCAGAGACATTGACCCGAACGGCCTGTTCTGTTACGCGACGTTTCAGACCATCCAGGCGCCGCTCACCATTTACCGCGATGTTCGCAAATTGCCGCCCGGGCATGTGCTTCACGTCAGCGGTGCGGGCGCGCCAGTGCTCAGGGCGTATTGGGATTTCAACATGACCCCGGAGGATGCGTCCTCGCCTCAGGAGCGCGCCGCCGAGCTTGCGGTGTTGCTGCGCGATGCCGTCAAGCGCCAGATGATCGCCGACGTCCCGGTTGGAGCTTTTCTAAGCGGAGGCGTGGATTCCAGCACGGTGGTCAAGCTGATGCACGATGCAACCGGCTCCCGACTTGCGACGTTCAGCATCGGCTTTGCGGAGTCGGCGTATGACGAGTCCCCATACTTTCGCAGGCTTTCCGCGCAGCTTGGGGTGGATCACCACGAGATCCTGTTCGAGCCTCATCTGCTTGATGACGCGGAACAAATTGTGCGGATGTTCGGCGAACCATGTTCCATCGGGTCGGCGTTTCCCTTTTATCATCTTGCGCAATGCGCGGCGCAATTCGTCAAGGTGGTCCTTTCGGGAGACGGGCCCGACGAGATTTTCGCGGGATATGATCTGCGTTATCGTCATCTGCAACGACTGGTCGCTTTGCAGAGCTGTTGTCCACGGCCGCTTCTTGGCGCGCTGGACCATGCCCTCGGCAGGCTGGATACGGCAGGAACCTCATCCGCACTGGCCAACTTCATGAGACGATTGCGTAAGGCGGCGCATGCAGCGCGATTGCTGCGTTGTGACTGGCTGCCCTTCCTGGCCATGAACCGGACTTCAGGCACGGCTCCCGCCGCGCTGCTCTCCGCGGATGTCCTCAAGCAGGTTGATCGGCCGCTCCCGTATGTTGAGGCTTTCGAGCGGTACGCCGGCACGCGCGATTGGATGACGCCCTTCGTGTATGCCGACATCCGGACGATGTTGCCCGGCGAGATGTTTACGAAGTTGGACAGCATGACCATGGCGCATTCCGTTGAGGGGAGAGTGCCGCTGTGCGATCATCGCATTGTCGAATTCTCCGGCCGATTGCCCTCACGACTGAAGTTTTATCGCGGGCTTGGCAAGCGCATCTTCCGCAGGGCGGTCGTTCCCCTGCTGCCACGGGAGATTCTCGCGCGCCCGAAGGTCGGGTTTCGAGTGCCCTTCAACGAGTGGTTTCGTGGCGGGCTTGCGCCGCTGGCGGCGGGGCTGGCCGACTCGCCAGCGATTGCGTCCTCGGGGCTGTTCAACGTGGCGGCCGTGAGGCGTGTCGTGGCAGAGCATGCCAGCGGGCGGAACAGCTACGGAGCGGTGCTGTGGTCGCTGGCGGCGTTTGACCTGTGGTGGCGCGCGCTGCACCGGACGACGACGACCACAACGTCCCCTCCGGCTCGTGTCGGGTGAATGCCCTTATTGACCGAACGGCTTCGATCCGATATAGACTCTGGAACGCTTCAGGTCGAAGAACTCTGAGCGCATCAAGTCGAAGGTATCCGCGCTGGCTCCAAAGTCATGGACGGCGCGACCGGCTGGACGAGCCGGGTTGAACGTGCGGAGGCGGCGCGGGCCGGATCTCGGGTTGGTGCCCCGGCCGCACGCTCCTAGGCGGGCATGCCGTGCCTCTCGGGCTCCCCATTGGATGGTTGGACGCGGGAACCGGGAAGCACACATGCAGAGCCATACGTCTTCGCATCGGGCCAGGATTCAACACTCCCTGCGCGCGCATGTTCTTGGCGCCGCGCTCATCGGGCTGGCATTTCTCATTGGAGGACTGCGGCCCGACGGCAACTGCCACGTCAACAACGACAACAATTCCTGCGACCCCGGCGATGATGTCTGCGTGGATGTCGGTCCCGTGGTGACGATTGATCCGCTGACGGGGGCGTTTTTGCTGGACGGCCTGCCCTTTCTTCCCGTGGGCTTCTGGGGCTTTTACAGTTCGCCCCCGTGCGGCGTGAACATGGACTGCCAGTCTCCGCCCTGCGCGAATATTAATGGGAACTGGTCCTGCGAATGGGAAGCGTATTGCGGCGGAACTTACGACTGGAGTGTGCTTTCCTCCTTCAATTCATTCGTAAAAGGCCCGGACAATTCATTCGACGAAGGGCGCGAGCTGCACGGCATCCTCCAGTTTCTTCAGGCAAGCCGCAGTTGCAAGATCGTCGGGGACTGGTTCGACGAGCCGGGCATTGCCGCGTGGGAGATTGTGCACGAGCCTAATCTGCCCAACAGGGACTGCGACGGCGAGCATTTCCGCGCGCTTGCGGAGGCCATTGCGGGGCGGGATCCCTGCGGCCGGCCTGTGTTCACCACGCCGTCGGGCGGCGGGATCAACGACGGCGAGGCCAATGACCTTGGGGATTATGCACCGTACATCGACTTTGCCGCATTGCAGGCGGGCTACACCGTTCCTCATTTTCGTGCCTCGCGATGCGGGACGACGACGCAGCGGGGATATGACATTCTAAACCCCCCCGGCCAGGCGCGGACCAAGCCGGTGCTTTCGATCATCAGCATCAGCGGATATCAGCCCTGCCGGTTCCTGTGCACGTACCGGGAGCCTTCCTACGACGAGCTGCGGGTGCAGGTTTTCGACGCCTTGATTCACGGTGCTCGCGCCATCATGTTCTACCCTTTTGATGCGGGGATCGGCGGGGATCCCTGGGGACGGGGCCCGGCCATTTATAACGTGGAAGATTCGCCCGTGCACCTTGCGAACATTCAGGCAATCGGCGCGGAGCTGCATGCCGCGCAAACCATAGTTTCCTCGCCCCTTGCCGCCGACGTGGGCTTGGAGATTGACGCGCCTTGCCGAGACTCGGAGGAGCCCTGCATCGACTGTCAGGCGTGGGAGGTTGCCGAACCGGAAAGCCCAGCGACGCACATCATTTGCGCCAATGTGGCGGAGGAATCCAGCCCTTATTTCAGTTACAAAATCGGGGGCTACAGTCGTCCGCTGGCGGTGGCTCAGTCGCAACTGAAGCTCGATCCCGAGGACGCCAATGAACGGCCGCTGCTTGTGCCCGCTTCCCTGCCGGAGGATCCCCAGTGGGACTGCGAGGATGACGATGATCCCGTCGGGTGCAAGACGATCACGGACGCCACGGTGATGGTGCAGGATATTTACAGCGGCGAGGAAGCGGGCCGACGGCAACTCCAGTATTTTCTTGCGCAGTTCACTTTCCGCGTTGCGCAGCTCGTTGATCCCTGCGGAGACGGCAGCAAAGACCGCAAGATGACTCTGACGCTGTACGTGGATGATCTCCGCGACGACGCGCCGCATTCTCCACTTAGGACATGGAAGGTGCGAGTTCCCGAGCCGGGAGAGTATGAGGTGGCGCTTGATCCTCCGCAAATTATCGAGCCGACGCGCCGCTACTTCATGCTCATGCGGTCCGCCTGTGGATCATTGAGCCTGTTTTCGTACTCTGGCAACGTCGGCGCACAAGCGATTGACCGCGTGCATCCGCCGCGCCGCGGAGTCTATCCGCCCTTGATTCAGGGCCGGACGCTGCAAGGTGTGTCGATTGCGATGGCTCCTGAAACGTCTTCGCCGATTGTCGGATATTGCGAGCATCATATTGCCGATGATGCCGGCACATATCATTCGCTTGAAGGCTCCGCGCCTCTCATTGTGGATGATTTTGCCGCGTACGCCGTGCATCGTTACCAACTCTATCGAGGCGAGATCGAGGACTGCAATGCGGACGGCGTCCCTGACGACTGTGGAGACGTATGTCCGGATTTCAGCGACCTGAGTCTTCGCTGCCTCGATCATCAGACGGTCGAGGTGACCGTGACCCTTCGCGATTCATCGCGAACGGGCGAGTGCGTGACTGTGGATGTCAATGGCATCGAGCATTCGGCTGACATTGAGGGAAACGTCGCCATCATCGTCGCCGAGAGCAGCGCCGGTCCGTTTGATGATGCCCGCCTGACGTGCCCCGGCGATTGCAGGCTTTCAGCCCAACAGGAAAGCTGCAGCGAACCGGCGCCCGGGCCGTAGGCATGGAGGATTGGATCCCCCAGCGGGCAATGTTTGCGAGTGACACCTGCTGGGCTTAAGCTCTGGCACATCAGGATTGTCGTGTTCTGCTTCGGGTTTCGTTGCGGGCGAGGATCGGCCGTTTTTCATGCTGCCGTCTCAACATCAGGAGCGCACGATTGCCTCGGTGGCGTGCGGGGTGCTTACGGTCAGTGACACGCGCACGCAGGCCACGGACGCGGGCGGGGCGCTGATTCGTCAGTTGCTCGTCGAAGGCGGTCACCGGGACTGGGGCTATGAGATCGTGCGCGACGAGCCGGACCTTGTGACGTTTCACGTGTCGCGGTGGTGCGAGGATGCGGGCTGCGATGCGGTGTTGATTACGGGGGGGACGGGGCTGACGACGCGGGACACCACGTTCGAGGCGGTCAGCGCGCTGCTGGAACGGCGGATTGATGGTTTTGGCGAGTTGTTCCGGTCGCTGAGCTTTCAGGAGATCGGCGCGGCGGCCATGCTGTCGCGGGCGCTGGCGGGCGTGCGCTGCGGGACGGCGGTGTTCTCCATGCCGGGGTCGCCGGCGGCCGTGCGACTGGCGATGGAAAAGTTGATCCTGCCGACGCTGGGGCATCTGGTGTGGCTGCTGCGGCATTAGATGCAACCCGGTAGCCCCCAACAACTCGCAGCAGCTCAGAGAGCTGCCCCACCATCGGAGAGCTGCCCCACCATCGGAGAGCTGCCCCACCATTGCAAGGCTGGCCCACCATCGGAGAGCTGACCCACCCGCGCGAGGCTGCCATACCATTGCAAGGCGCCGCATCCGATCGCTCAACGTATGGCCTGGCCTGTCAGGCGGGACAGGCGGCGCTCGCGGAGTTGGCGGGCGCGGGGGCTGTCGAGGTGGACGAGGAACGGGTTGTTCCAACTGGACAACAGAGCGCGCGCGTCCAGTTGCGGGGCCGCGGCAATGCGGAAACGGTACGTCAGGCGCCCGGGCGCCGTGGCCGGGAAGTTGACGTACCAGTAATTATGATAAAGGCACACGGCCAGCTCGCCATTTGTGGGATCGAGGCCGCGCCCCCACTTTCCGGTGTTGATGCCGCCGAAGTGAATCACCGGCGCGTCGGGTGAATGGAACGCGAGCTTCGTTCCATCGCGCCATCGCATCTCGACGCCGTGCTGAACCGCATGCCAATCGCGGCACGCTCCCTGCAACTCGTCGCGGCCGGGGCGATGCCAGAATCCGCCGGACTCGGCCCAGACTTCGTCCGGTTTTGCAACGGGTTTCCATATCAGGAAACACGCATGCGGCGCTTCCACGTATTCCTTGATGCCCGACAGGAGGATTTCATGCGTTCGGCCGTCGCGCCAAGTCCGGCAAGTCAGCCTCATATCCCGCCAGCCCGGCGCTTCCAGCGAGCATTGCTTGGCGCTCCACAGATCGCATTCGAAGTGCTCCGTCGCGCCGACGCGGGCATCCACGCGATCGATGCCGAGCGCCGGATCGCCATGCCGCAACTGCTGTCGCGTGCCGCGCAGTGTTTCGAGCACCACGCGCGGGAGATCCCAGGCCCCCTGCGGAGCATGTGCCTGCGCGTTGCCGGGCGTCTCAAGAGCCGTGGGTCGAAAGCCCGATCGCTTCAGCGCGACCCAAGCGTCGCCCGCCGTCTTGGCCCATGTAATGAGCGAGGCCATCGCCTGGGGTTCCTTGGGCACGACAACCCAAGCGCGCGCCGCGGCGGCATTCGGTTGAAAGAGAATTTCGCCGCTTTCGGGATGGTCTTCGCGCGGAACCTGCGTCACCACATACTGGGCAGTCGTGCACTGCGTCGGAAAGAGAATGCAGCCGTCGCCTTTCGCCAACCCGCAAAGCACGTCCTCAGTGAGGAAGCCGACTTCCTCGGCCGCGCGGTGGGCGATGAGCGACTTGTCGGCCCATTGGCGCTTGGAGTCCGGAGCTTCAGGCTCGCCGACGCAGCGCCAGCTTCCAAACGTGTGCTCAAGGTACATCCAGACGTCGCGCTGAACGGCATCAAACGTAGTGCCATCGCGCTTGGCCGCGGCCGGAAGCAGTGGCTCAATGGCCCGCAACGTCCGCCTTGCTTCGTAGGCGCGCTGCAGCTCCAGAGGAGCGCTGGTCTGCCCGTCAGACCACCAATCGGGCCAGGGGCCTGCATGCTCCGGGAAGTCCGCTCCGCACTGTTCCAAGGCGTCGAAGAACTCGTCGATGGAGGCGGAAACGAATTCGAGCGATTCGACGGTGAGGAAAGCGTCGCCTGATGAGGGCGGTTCGCCGGCTTGTCCGGCATCGGCCGGAGCCACGGCTGCTTCGCGCCAGGCGCCGTTTTCACGCCAGGCCCGGCTCATCTCGGCCATCCACGGCGCGGCCAGGCCGTTGTCGTCAAACGTGCCGCATCCCTGGAGCAGACACACGGGCAAGGCGTAGTTCGTGCGACGCAGATCGTCCACGAGCTTCTGCGCCCCGCCGCAGAAGGCCGCGAAGCCGCAGTGCATCCCGTACACATTGGCGCGGAGGTACTCATAGCCGTTGAAGACGAGGATACGCCCGCCGCCGGGTCCGCGCCAGTAGAAGGCGTTGGGACGCTGAAACGGCGTGCCGCCGCGCTCGTCGTTGATGGCAAAGGCCATGCGCTTCACGCCGATCTCGTTGAGCAAGTCGGGCATGCAGGCATTGACACCGTTTACATCGCACTGCATCGCGGATCGCAGCGGGATGCCGTGCTGGTCGCAGAACGCGCGGGCATAGCGCAACATGCGGCGAAAGTCCTCGGCGTCGAGGTGGTCCGAGCCGTTGAGGAAGGTGGCGGTCAGGGCGATGCGACCCTGGCGCGCGAGTTCGAGAAAGCCGTCCGGCAGCGGCGAACCGCGCCGCAGGGCTTCGTCGATCATCCAGAAGCACTCGACGTTCCACCGGTACTCCGGGTCGCGCCGCGCGAACTCGACGGACAGCTCGATGTTGCGAATCTGGTGGCGCCAGACTTCATCGCGCGGGTGCGTGTAGCCGGGATCGCCGTGGGAATGCTGGATGAGGAAGACTTTCATGGCGTTTTGTCGAGGATGATAGGGGAAGGTCGCGCAGGGGCAAGGCGAGGCTGAGGGGCGCGACGTTGGTGCGTGCGCACCCACGCTTCCTCATGTCAGCGTGAGTTCAGCTTTGACCGAACATGAACCGCTCAGGCAAGCCCGGCTGAAGCCGGCTGACCCAGACGACGGGCATCCGAGTTCCACCGACTGAAGTCGGTGGCAAGAGCCGGTCGGCTGAAGCCGATCCGCCCCGACACCCCTTCGGTCCCGGCGCCGTTGCGGAATGCGAGGGCGGATGAGACCGCTTTCTTACGGGCGCGGCTCTGAAAGATGCGGCGTCGCCAGGGGTCAGGATTTCACGACTGAAGAGACGGCAACTGGAAGAGGTCCACGCTTTCGTCGATGCGCGCCTGCCACTTGTCGCGGTCGCTGGCGAGCAACTGTTCCAGCGCGAGCACCGCGCGGGCGTCAAACTGCCGGCCGGCTCCGGTCCTGAGCTCCGCGACGACCTCGTCGATGGAGCGGCGCTGGCGATAGACGCGGTCGGTGGTCATGGCGTCGAAGGCGTCGGCCACGAGCAGGACGCGCGCGCCGATGGGGATCTGGTCCGCGAGGAGCCCGTCCGGCATTCCGGAGCCGTCGAAGTATTCGCGCTGATGGCGGATGATGAGCACCTCGGATTCGAGGATGCGCAGGCATTCGACGATGCGCGTGCTGATGAAGGGCACTTGCGCGATGATCGTCTGCTCAAGCGACGTGAGCGGTCCGCGCTTCAGAAGGACGCGGTCGGGGATGCCGACCTTGCCAATGTCGTGCAGCAGGCCGGCATTGCTGATGGACTTGACCGTGCCCTGGGCGCATCCGAGCTGGCGCGCGATTTCGCCGGCGTAGAAGGAGACGTTGACGGAATGCCTGGCGGTGTACGGGTCCTTTTCCACGAGCGCCTGCCCGAGGCAGGTGATGCTCTGCCCGTACACGTCGCGGGCGAGGGCTTTGAGCACCGCGATGCGCTTCTGCAGCGATTCGATCTGGTCGGCTTGCAGCGGGGCCGCCTCGTCCTCCGCGTCCAGCCCTGCGGCGGCGCATACGACGGTGTTGCGCCCGCGGCGCTTGGCGGTGTACATGGCGCGATCGGCCAGGTCGACCAGATCCGCGGCGCTTTGCACGCGAAGATCCTCCGTGTCGGCAATACCGAAGGAGGCGCTGACGGGATGTTCGCCGAGGGCGGGGACATGGAGCGTCTCGCTGACGGCGTGCTGAATTCGGACCGCCAGCTTCTCCGCGTCGGCGGACGTGGACTCGGGCAGGAGTATGACGAACTCCTCGCCGCCGAAGCGACCGACCACGTCGGCGTCGCGCGCATTGTCGCGGAGAACCCGGGCGAGTTCCTCCAGCACTTCGTTGCCCACGAGATGGCCGAAGGTGTCGTTGATGGCTTTGAAGTGGTCGATGTCCAGGACGATCAAGGCGAGCGGGCGACCGTAGCGCCGGGCGCGGCTCAGCTCGCGGTCGAGCAGGCGGTTGAAATGATCGTGGTTGCACAGTCGCGTCAAGCCGTCCGTCACGGCAGCCGCGCGGAGTTTCTCCTGCAGGCCCCACATGCGCAGCCCGACCTTGACGCGCGCCACCAGCTCGTTGGCGTCGAACGGTTTGGCGATGAAGTCGTCAACGCCGATCGCCCAGGCTCGCTCCTTAAGCTGTCGATCGGCCTGCGCCGTGATGAGGATGAAGTAGGTTTCCGTGACGGCGGGGTCGTTACGCACGCTTGCACAAAGCGCCAGCCCGTCCTCGCCCGGCAGGTTGTAATCGCAGAGTACGACCTTGGGATGCTCAGCCTTGATGGCGGCAAGCCCTGACGCGGCGTCATCGGCCTCGATCGCGCGATAGCCGGCGCGACTGAGAATGCTGAGCGCCAGCTTCCGCTGCTCGGCGTCATCTTCGATCAGGCAGACATCGACGGAACTGGAAGCCACGCGCTCACTCCGAAGCCCAAAGGCAGGTTGGGCCCCCTCCGCCCAAACCGCTCGCCCTCCAAAGTATGTGGTTCAATCCGTAGAACGGATGCGCCGGATCGGCCCGATCTGATTACTGGGACGCTCGCGCGGATCGAGGCGCGGTCGGCGACGCGAATCGCGGACGGATCAGCAGGCTCCGCGCAGGAACGTCCCCATCGTGCGTAGCAGGATCATGGCGTCCAGCTCGAGGCACTGGTGCTTGAGGTAATAGAGGTCGTACTGGAGCTTGCGCCGGGCGTCCTCCACGGATGCGCCGTACTTGTAGTTGATCTGCGCCCAGCCGGTCAGTCCCGGCTTGATCAGGTGGCGTTCATCATAAAACGGCAAGACCTGCGCGAGCTTCGCCACCAGGTCGGGACGCTCCGGGCGGGGGCCGACAATGGACATCTGACCGCGGATAATGTTCAAGAGCTGTGGCAGCTCATCGAGGCGGGTCTTGCGCAGCCATCGCCCGATGCGGGTCACGCGCGGATCGTTGGGCGACGCCCAGACGCTTTCGCCGCTTTCGGCGTCCGTTCTCATGCTGCGGAACTTGTACAGGCGAAAAGTGCGCCCTCGCTCTCCGACCCGGTCCTGGGAATAGAAGACCGGCCCGCCTTCCGCGACTTTGATGACCAGTGCGATCAGCGCCCAGAGGGGCAGGGTGATCGCCAGCCCGATGATCGAGACGAGCAGATCAATGACGCGCTTCAGCGAAATCGAGGCCGCGTTGGCGACTTTCAGATCGGCGAAAAGGAACCAGTCCGGCGTGAGGCGCTCCACGAGGATCTGCCCTGCGGCTTTCTCATAAAACGTGGATTCGTTGGTGACGCGCAGCCCGCCGTGAAGGCAGTTGACCATTCTGCTCATGATGGCGGCATCGCGTGAGGCGTCGGAGCCTACGACGATGTCGGTGACGTGATGCTCCTCGCACAGCGATTCAAGGCTGGCCGCACTGCCGAGGGAGTGTGCTGATCGTTCATGCGGGTGGGTCGTCTCGCCGGGCGTTGCAAACCCGACGAGCCGGTACTCGGCCAGGAGATCCTGGTCCTGCGCGCGGCGGAAGGAGTCGAACAGCTCGCCGGAGCCGACGACGAGGACCGCTCGCCGAACGCGGTGCACGAGCCACCAGGTCCACGTTCGCACGGAGGTTCCGACGACGAAGTAGAACCCCACGCCCCAGCACACCATGCGCCGGCTGATGACCGAGTACAGCAGCACATAAATCACCGCGTAGGCGAGCACGACCGCGGCCACCGCGGTAAGCAGGGTGCGCGTCAGGATGCGCGAGCGACTCCAGAACGTCTCGCGCTCGTACAACCCGAACACCATGCCGGCGAGCATGAATGAGCCCACGAAGACGAGATGTGCCTTCCACGTTTCAACGTGTTCGACCACCGCGCCGGTGGAGACCGTGCCGACGAGGCGGTGGCCGATGGCCAAGCCGACGGCCACCAGCAGGGCGTCGAGCACCATCCAAGAGGATTCGGGCAGTTCGAGCACAAATTGCCCGATCCGCGAGGCCGTTCGACGGCGTGCCTGCATGTGCGGCGCGGACCGCCGTCCCCATGCGAATGGCGCGGTCGAGGCGCCAAGGGACGTGGAAGTTGCGCTGCCGACCGTCTGTACCGCGAGCGGTGCATCCATACGGAACTTGACCCCCTGTTGCTTCATGTGGATCGGCAGGCAGACGGCGGGGTCTGAGTTATCGGGGGCGAGCCAAGTCGTTCGTAACCACAAGGGGCGGAGGACCGTGGGTCGCCGCGCAGTCCGGCAGAATGCACAGAACCCGCAATTCCGGCGGGCTGGCGTCAATTCACCGCGTCTGCGTGAGTGGGCGGTCGGAACATCCGATATTAGGTAGCGCGGTGCCGGGATGTCCGCCGCGGAAGGTGAACGATCTTGGTTGCGATCGGCATGGGAATGAGAAACCTGCAAGTGATGAAGTTGCGCGTCCTCTTAACGGCCGCGGTGACGGCGCTGCTGTGCGGGTGCGCGGCGCCGGAGTCGAAAAAGCCGTGGGTCGCGCCGCAGCGCGTCGCGTGGAGCGACGTGGCGACGGAGCCGGTCGAGTCGGTGGAGAACGGCTACCGGATCGTGCAGTCCGACGCCACCGAAGGACTTTTCCCCTGCGCCTTGGCGGTGAGCCGAATCGCGGCGGAGACGCCTCGCACGAACGCCGGCGGGTCGCTGGCCGCGCCTTCGACGCCGCACAACGAGTTCCTGATCTGGAACACGTCGTTCGACAACCTGCCTGCGGTTTCGGAGGCATTTCCCGTGGTGGAGCGCGACCTCGGCGAATACCCGGTCGAGCCGCAACTGATCCTCTCCGCGGCGCGGGCGTTTCACGCAGGGCTGAGCCTGATCTACGCGGTGAACCAGCTCGCGCCGGAGAAGTACGAGATGCTCGGCGTGCTGCACGACACGAAGACCGGAAAGCCGATCGCGGTCTTTCACACGGTCAATGAGACGATCATCCGCCCGAAGAATGCCAAGAAGGCGCACAACAACGTGGACGCGTGGGAATACGAGGCGCGAGCACTGGCCCGGTTGCAGTTCAAGAGCCTCGCGCTCGCTTGCTTCCGCGAGCTGATCGCGCATGACGTGCCGCAAAGACAGGAGCCGCCCGAGGGCTGGACGCCGAATCGACCGCTCGCACCCATGCACTGGCCTCCCCGTTATTACGGCCCATGACCCGCACGCGACTGGATCGACTGGCGGACGCGCTCCTGCGCCACTGGGTGGAAACCCTGTCGGTTCTTTGCATCCTGTTCATTCTGGCCAACACGCTGGTTCCCCTCGACTTCGGCCAGCCGCTTCCGCAGTCGCCGAAGTCCCGCCTGCTTCAAGTCACGTTCAGCCGGATCGCCTGGACTGATCTGTCAGCCAACACGGCGCTGTATGCGCCGCTGGGGTTCTTTGGCGCGTGGGCGGCGCGGCGCCGGCATCGCGGCGGGATTCGCTCAGCGTTTCAGTTGATCGCGGTCGCGGGCGGCATGAGTCTCGTGACGGAAGTCGCCCAGGCATTCTCGCCCTCGCGCGTGTCTTCGATCGTGGACGTGGTCACCAACGCCCTCGGGGCAGGCCTTGGCGTAGGTCTCTTCCGGGCGGCCGCGCGCAGCGCCACGGCGCTTAAGCACGATGTGTCGGTCGAATGGCGCACGACACCGCTCCAGACGCGCGCGAAGGCGTACGTCCTCCTGTTGCTGGTGCTGGGCTCCCTGCCCTTCAGTGTGTCACTCGATGTGAACCGAATGAAGGATGCGTGGAAGAATGCGACCTGGGTTCCCTTCGCCGAATACGCTCGCACGGTTGGCCATGGAATCGCCGCCGCGCCGGACTCGACGCTGTTCGAAGCTTTTGCACAACGGTCGCGCTGGGAGTATGCGCTGGGCGACGCGGCGGAAGCGATCTCCTTCGGCGTGCTTGTGGCGCTCCTGCTGCCCATGCTGCGGATCGAATACCAGTTTCGTTGGATGACCAGCGCGCTGCTGACGATCTGGTTCGCCGGCTTGCTCGCATCCATGCTCAGTGCCATCCAGTTCGTGGTCATCGGGCGCGGGTTCCACACAACGGACGGGCTGGCGAGAATGGCGGGTGCGGCAGTTGGCCTGGTCTTGATGCTCATTCGACCCGGCAGATGCGCGAAGAGCCAGCGCCCGATCATGCAGCCCTGCGCTCCGCGGACGGCTGCCGCATGGGTGATGCTGCTCTCGACGTTTATCGTTTTGTCGGGGTTCATTCCGTTTCAAACTCGCAACGACGATAACCCGATCCAGCAGGCCGTTCGTTCGGAAGCGTTCATGCCGTTCTTCGCCTACTTTCGCGGGCGATTCGACTGGGCGATGCGCGATCTGCTGTTCAAGGGTGCGGCGTATATCCTGCTTGGCGCGAGTTGGGCGGCAATGTACGGCCGGGCGCCCAATCAAAGATCGCCTCGACGACGACGACCCATCGAGACGAGCATGATGATCGGCCTTGCCTTGTCTGCGGTGATCGAGGCGGCGCAGGTGTTCATTCTCTCGCGCATCCCGAGCCTGACAGACGTGCTCATCGCCATGGTGGGCTGCCCGTTGGGGGCGCTGGCGGCGATAGCATTCGCACGGTTGACGCCGCCGGCGGCAGCGGAGCGGACTTCATCGGAGGCGGGTGGCGAAGTACGGAGGCGTGGCCGGGAGCCGCTGGCTGACCAACTTGTGGGCCTCTTGCTGGACGAAGCGCCGAACGCCCCGCGCGAGGAGGTGCCCCAGCCGTCCGAACGAAAACCAGTTCCTCGTGAGGGCCGGGGTGCGGGGTCTGGCCCGTGATACGCTGTGAGGTGCCCACGTATGCGGTTCTTTGGAATGGGAATTGCAGGGAGAATCGACAATCGCGGAGGCAGGCCTTCGGGCCGTGTTTCACGAATGGGCGACGGCGCGATTTCTGGGAAGCTGGCAAGCTCGCTTGCTTGACAATCCCGACGGTTCAATAAGATGCGACCTTGGGCGACTTCAGAATCCTTGAACGGGGTTCTGGGCTGCGGCGGAGGAACCCAACGGCGGCACTCAGGAACAGGCCTCGGCGGCGACGCGGATGACAGGGCACAAGCACATTCCGGCTCGACCTGCAGGCCCGCTCGGGTTCTCGCGGCGGCGACGCAGTCCGGGCGGCCGCAACTTGCGGATCCGAGCGTTCTGGGTCGCGGCACTGCTCGTGCATCTGTGCGCCGTCCCATCGATTCTCCGCCATTTTTCGATGGGACTGGTCGAAGGGGAGTACGCCGCGCCCGCGCTGCGGGCACTGCTGCTGGCACTCTCGGCTGCGTTTTTCGTTCTCAAGATCCTGGACGTGCCGGCGCTCCGCTTCCGCGGTGGCTCTCGATCTGTGTTCTGTGCCGGGCTTATCGTCGCTTTGCTTCACCTGGGTATTCTGGAGCGGTCTCAGGCTTCGCGCAACACCCTTCTGCCCGTCCATGCGGGCGTCGTACTTTTTGCCACAGGCGCGTCCAGTTGGGCGCTGTC
Organism: uncultured Phycisphaeraceae bacterium; assembly: GCA_964526695.1. Taxonomy (GTDB): domain Bacteria; phylum Planctomycetota; class Phycisphaerae; order UBA1845; family UBA1845; genus JABWBH01. Next base: position 35,526 of record CAZGJA010000139.1, on the reverse strand, counting down.
CGCTGAGGCTCGCCCGACAGCCGGACTGCGGCACCGGGTGCGCGGAATTTGCCAAGTGCTTCGTCAGCAGACGCACCGCGCCTGCTTTGATTGGATTCATCACGCCTCCTCCAGACGCGCCTCGGCCTGGGTGTTCCTCAATGTACATGGGCTGCGCGCCCCGCCCGCCTGCTGATCTTGCTCTCTCTCGCGTCACTCGCTGGGTCTGCGCAACCTCCGCGCGCCGGTCTCCCGCGGGCTAGAACTGCAATTCACGATTCTGTGATCGCGCATCGGGGCCAAGTCGCTCATTCGGGCGGGCGTTCATGCGCAATCCAAGCCTGTAAGATTGCCGCCGTGCTGGCTTGACGCTGCGGCGGAGGCGCTACGCGCCCATTTCATTGAACCATCACGAACACAATACGATCCCATTCGGATCTGGAAGGAAACTCAGTATGTCCACTTTCCGCATTTCAAGCACGATCGTGCTCGCACTGCTCACGTCTCTCAGCGCGGCGCAGATCAGATTCGACACGCCCTCCGATGACCGCTGGTTCTATCCCTTCAATTTCAATCCTTGCGCCCGCACCGTAGGCTCCTGCTTCGGCGCGGCGGGGCTGAATGGCTTCAATGACCGCGATGGGACATTTCTGGCCGTGTGGGACACCAGCGAACTCGTTCCCCCCGGTCAGGGCGCGGAGAATTATGACATATCCGCCCTTCGCGTCACCGTCACGAACATCGCCGATGCCGATTGGGCGGTCGATCTGACTCCTGATGAGTGGTACACATTCGACATCAACCAGGACGGGTTTATCAATGCCGACGGCATCCCTCGCGGCGAGCAAGGCGATACGGACGGCGAAAGCAGCGACGCGGATGCGGGCCGCCCCCTCGAGCTGTTTGGCGTCGCCTTTGGCCCGCAGAGCGACTATGCCACATGGTCGGAATGTTCGGACTACCATGGCTCCGACTCGCAGAATAACCTGCCGCGCGATCCATTTCCGTTTGTGTATCAGGAGGCCACGAACGATCTCCTGCACTGCGAGGACAATGTCAAGGGACTGCACAACGACGGCCTGTCCATTCCGGTGTTTGAGTTCACGCCTGTTTCGTGGACGGTGGGTGTGCCGGTGGGATACACGCCGGGCGAGCAGACCGTCCCCTTTGACATCACATTTGACATCAACCTGAGCCGCTCGGACGCGCGCGTGCTCCGCTACTTCCAGGAACAGCTCAACGGAGGGCGAGTCTTCATCTATATCAACTCGCTGGCCGACACGAGCATGGGCGGAGGGCAGTCTGAGTTTCCCACCCTTTACATGAAGGAATCCACCGAGCAGGGCGCCGCGCCGGCAAGACTCGAGCTGTCGTTCAATGAGCCGATTCCCTGCGAAGACGTCAAGAAGTTGACGGCGCGCTGCCGCGACGGCACGCTGAAGTCCAAAGTCGTGCTGACCGACGAAACGCACGACGGGCAGCCGGTCACGATTGAGGTCAACGGCGCGCCCTACGACCTGACGATTTCAGGGCGGCGCGCGAGCTTGAAACTGCGGAATCAGACGGGCAGTCAGACCGCGTGTCTGTCCCAGCCTGATTGCGGGTTGTGCAAGACCGTGGATTGTGGAGCGTAGTTTGGCCGAAGTCCTCACGGGAGGGTGCGCATCGGCGCGCCCTCCCGGGCTTCTGCGCTCGATATAAGGAGACTTCAAGATGACTCGAAACCCTCGGAAAGCTCGCGGGTTTACGCTCATTGAGCTCATGGTGGTCATCGGCATCATCAGCGTGCTGACCGCCATGCTCATGCCTTCACTGCGGGACGCGCGCGAGCAGGCCAAGACACTTGTATGCCGCAACAATCTTCGTTGCATGTGGACGGGGATTCTCGCCTATGCGCTGGAGTTTCATGAGCGCGTGCCCTATCTGGAGGATCCCAATCTTCACGATCCCAACCGCGACCCTTTCGACCCCACATTCCCCACAGGGGTCGGCAGCGTGCTTGCCAACTATGTGGAAGGCGGCAGTTGGCGGTGCCCCGCGGCGGTGGCGGGCTTTCCCGAAAACCGCGGGGCGGAGGGTTGGAAGCTGACCTACACGTTCAGCACGGCCGACCGGCTTGGAGATCCCATTCCCTATGATGACCACCCAGACGCCTACACCGGCAATTCCCAGGATCCGGCCATTCGCAATTATGTCCACTTTGATGGACGCCCCTTGCGTCTGCTGGATGGGCGCCGCTACGTGCGATCCGGCGTGAACCACAATGAGAAGGGGCAATGGAACACCAGATTTGGCTTCATCACGGACAGCCTGGCCGGCGCACCGATGGCCGGTCAGCCGAAATACCCCCATCGCGGCACGATGGAGCCGCGGCTGGATCTGCAGAATGCGCGGGAGTCCTTCGAAGAGGCGTCTTTCGCAACCGGGAAGAAGCCGGCTTACCTGGAGTTGCATGCGGACGCGGAGCGCGTGGAGGTGTTGCTGACGCGGTTTTGGGTGCCTCATCAGAAGGGTTATTGATCGCGCCGAGCGAAATGGGGCGCCGTCGGCGACCCTGCCGTCGCAGCAGGCCGCGGTGTTATCCGAAACGGGACATACACATCGTCCACCCGCGCGGGCGGGGATCCAGTGCGCACCGCCACCGGCTGGATTCCCGCCTGCGCGGGAATGACGAACTCCGCCCTTCGCGGCGGGCCGTCAAGCGGGCCCCGTGCGATCGCATCGGGCTACACCGACTCGGAACCGAGCCGCGCTTCCTCAATCAGTTCGATGGGCGCCCCGATGTCCGCGACAAACACGTCGCCCAGAAAGAGCTGCGCCTCGCCGGAGTCAAAGCCGACCTTCTCCGCCACGAACGTAATGGTGAAGTCCGCTTTGACGATTGCGCTGCCGCGAAAGCCCGTGTCGGCATCCAACCCGGAGGGCACGTCGATCGACACGACGGTGCGCGGGCGGGTCATGAGGATCGCGCGGATGGCCCCATCAACCGGCGGGCGCACCTCTCCGGAAAACCCGGTGCCGAGCAGCGCATCCACGATCACCTCACCCGCCGGCGCGGCATTCAGAAACGCGTGGCATTCCATCCAATCCTCGGTCACGCACTTCGGGAGATTCATGGCACAGGCAATCTTGTAGTTCGCCGCGGTGTCGGCCGTCATGCGTGACGGGTCGCCCACAACAAGCACGCGCACGGCCCAGCCCAGGTTATGCAAGTGTCGCGCTATGACCAGGCCGTCGCCGCCGTTGTTGCCAACGCCGCAGACGATCGTCCCGGTGCGGACGGCGGGGCACTCACGATGAACGATGTGCGCGGCATTTCGTCCCGCGTTCTCCATTAAAACCAGCCCGCTGACGTGGTATTTCACGATGGCCAGCCGATCCACGCGGCGGACTTGATCGCGCGTCAGGCGGATTGGCGTCGCGCTGTCAGGGTTCATGGGCGACAAGCAAACTCCCTGCAGGAGGAGCCGGTTGGCGTGGCACGAAATCCACGGCTGTCGCGACGGATGCGGATGTTTTCCGCGTCTGCGAAGCAGCCCCGATACGCGCCTTCGTCAGCAACGGACCCGGCGCGATGAACAGCACCAGCATCGCCAAACCCGCGATGTTCAATCCCAGTCGCTCGGTCATTCCGGCAGCGCAGGCGACTTCCTCCCTTGGGCGGTTCATCCAGCAGGCGCCCACGATTCGCAGGTAATACGCGGCACCGATGGCCGAGTTGATCACACCGATCACCGCAAGCACGATGAGCGGCATTCGAAACGCATGATCGGGCGCGAGCGAGAACGCTCCCGAGAAGATGTACAGCTTCCCCAGAAAACCCGCGGTGGGCGGAAAGCCCATCAGACTGAAAGCACAAACACTCAGCGCCAGCGCCGGCCAGGGCTGCGAGCGGGCCAGTCCCGAAAGATCGTCGAGCGTTTCCAGCGTCCGCTCGCCGCGCTTAAACGACGCCAGTGCGGCAAAGGCGCCGAGGTTCATCACGCCATACACAGCGATGTAGAAGAGAAGGGCCGTCACGCCGTTGCTCATCGGTCCCGCGCCCAGCGCGGGTCCAACCAGCAATGCCAGCAACATGGTGCCGCTGTGAGCGACGCTCGAGTAGGCCAACATGCGCTTAACATTGGTTTGCAAGAGCCCCAGCACGTTGCCCACGGTCATGGTGAGCGCGGCGACGATCCATATGAGCCACATGACGCTTTGCGGCATCCACCAGTGAATCGTCTCCATAATTCGGATCAAGGCGACGAACCCGGCGAACTTCGGAACAAAACCCAGCAGTGCGGTCACCGGCGAAGCTGCCCCTTCGTACACGTCAGCAACGTAGGCGTGAAACGGGACGGCCGCAATCTTGAATGAAAGTCCGGCGAAGGCGAGCAGAAGCCCGATCAGCATGAGCGTGTCGGCAGCGGCGATCGGCGTGGCGTGGAGGTGCGGGGCCCACGCGGCCGCCATTCTGACGAGCGATGTCGTTCCGCTGGCGCCATAGAGGAACCCAAGTCCGTAGGCCAGCAGCGCCGCCGAAAGCGCGCCGAGGAAGAAATACTTGACCGCCGCCTCAGACGCACGCACGTCGCGCCGGCTCAGCGCGACAAGAATGTAAGTCGGCACGCTGACCAGCTCGATGGCGAAAAACAGCACGACGACGTCGCTTGCCGAGGCCGTAAGCAGGATCCCCAGCATGGCAAAGAGAATGAGCGAGAGATACTCGCCCTGCTCCGATGGTTCGGCCTGCCGCCAATTGAGCAGGATCAACAGCAGCCCAACCGTCAGCGTCAGCCAGCGCACATAAAACGTCAGCGGCGAAAGCGCCAGGCCGGGCACGTTGCCGGCGTCGGCGGGGACGCCGATGAGTAGAGTCGCCACAAGCGCGGCGGCAGTGATCCCGCCCGCAAGGAGCGACAAGGCGCCCTGTGTTCTGGCGAAGCGCGTCAGACCGACGATCAGCAGTGCGCCTGCGCCGATGAGCAGGATCAATTCCGGCAGAAGCTGTCCAAGTGCCGAGAAGGTCATGGCGAGTGGTGCTCCTGCGGAACAGACCGGCGGCGAATACCCAAGTCGGGATGATCGTCCGTGGGGGCTGCGGCCGCCTGAATGACCTGCGGCTGAACGCCTACGAGCATGGGCATCTCGATGCTCGCATCTCTTGCCGCAACGGGGGCGACATCGCCCACAGGGTCCGCTGAAGCTTGCCGCACGTCCAGCGGCTGAAAGATATTCGCCTGCGCCGCCGACTGGATCGACAAAAGCATGGGTTTCGGATACACGCCAAGCAGCAGACAGGCCAGCGCGATGGGCGCGAGAATGCCCACTTCCCGGCGCGTCAGGTCATGGGAAAGCCCGTGTGAGGTGTCCGGTGTATGCGCGGGTTCCACCAGCGGACCGAAAAGCACTCGCCCGCACATGTACAACATATAGACGGCGCCGAGGATGATCCCCACGGCCGCGACGGCCGCATACGGGAAGCCCAATGGCCCGGCCGCCAGCCCGTCCATCATCTGGTTCGACGTGGCCGCGCCGAGCAGAACGAGAAACTCGCCCACGAAGCCATTCAATCCTGGCAGTCCGATGCTGCTAAGCGTAAATATTATCAAGAAGAAGGCCGCGACGGGCATGCGTCTGGCAAGCCCGCCGAGCTTGTCGAACTCCCGCGTGTGATATCGCTCGTAAATGCACCCCACGACGAGAAACAACGCGCCGGTGGACAGACCGTGATTGACCATGTACATCACCGCGCCGTTCATCCCGGCAAGCTTCATGCTGAACAGGCCCAGGATGCAGAAGCCCAGGTGCGAGACGGACGAGTAAGCGATGAGCTTCTTGATGTCCCGCTGCACCCATGCGGCCAGTGCGGTGTAAATGATGCCCGTGATGGCGAGAATCGCCAGCGCCGGCGCCCACGCGCGCGACGCATCCGGCAGCAATGGAATGCTCAGCCGGCAGAAACCATAGGTTCCAAGCTTCAGCAGGACGCCGGCGAGAATCACGCTCCCGGCTGTCGGCGCCTCCGTGTGCGCCAAGGGCAGCCATGTATGCACCGGGAAGAGCGGCACCTTGATGGCGAACCCCGCTGCGAGGGCGAGGAACACCCACCATTGCACGCTCAGGGGGAATGCACCCTCGCGGGCCAGCCGCATCAGTTCTTCGAGGTTGAGCGTGAACCTGCCCGCGCCGTGGGCGTAAGCGTAATACGCGGTGAACAGGACGCCGGCGAACGTGAGTACGCTGCCGCCAAGAGTGTAGATGAAAAACTTATTGGCCGCCTTTCGCTTCTCCGGTCCTCCCCAGATGCCGATGAGGAAAAACAACGGCACCAATGTGAACTCAAAGAAAACGTAAAACAGCAGCAGATCCAGCGAGCAGAAGACGCCCAGCATCCCCACTTCCAACAGGAGAAGAAGAATATAGTATTCCCGCACCCGTTCGCGAATGGCCGTGAAGCTCGATGCGAGGGCCAGAGGCGTGAGGAACGCCGTCAGCAGCAGGAGCCAGATGCTGATGCCGTCCACGCCGACGCGATACGCGACGTCGATCGCGGCGCCGGCCAGTGGGATTCCCGCGTCGCGAAGTCCCGCGCCATCGCCTGTTCCATCAAGCCAGCTTGCCGTAGCCTTCAGTGCAAACCCGCTGTCCGGCGGATCCTGAAAGAACATCACCGCGGCAACCACGGTCAGCAGCAGGGTCACAAGCGAACCCAGCAGCGCGATGCGCTCCATGGCGCGCCGGCTCTCGGCTCGCGGCAACAGCAACAGCGCCGCTGCGACCAGCGGGGAAGCAATAACCAGTGTTAGAATCCAAGCCGTCAAGGAAGCCCTCTCGCTAAACAGGCTGTTCCGCCATTTGCTTGCTCACCACGTCAAGACCACGGTCACGATGATCGCCAGACCCACACCCATCGCCAGCCCATAACCCTGCAATGCCCCGCGCTGCACGCCGCGCGCTCCGTAACCCATCGCCTGAGGAACAAATGACACCAGCCAGACCAGGCCGTCCACCAGGTACTCATCCAGCCAGAAGCACAGGCGACCCAGCGAGCGCAGCGGGCTGACAATGACACGGTCGTAGGCTTGGTCCACGTAATACTTGTTCCAAAGCACATCCCACGCGCGAGGCGCTGTGGCGCGGACGGTCGCGGCAATCCACGGATTCTTCCCATACACAATGTACGCCGCAATAATGGAAAGAATCGCCAAACCCCCCGACAAGAGCATCAGCCCATACTCAGCCAGGAATCCAGCGGATGCTCCGCCGCCGGTCGCCGCGCCGGCGTGCCCGGCCGACGTCGCCGCAGTCACCTCCTGCGCGCCATGGGAGGCGGCCGTAAGGAACGTATTGTGGAAAACCGGGTCAAGGAACGTGTGGAACGGCTTGCCCACGAATCCCACGCCCAGATAGCCCGCGAAGATGGCGCCGACCGCCAGCAAGCTCATGGGCAGTATCATCCAGCCGCCGGATTCGTGCGGATGCACGCCTTCGGGCACGCGCTGCGGACCGGCGAAGGCCATGAAGAACATGCGAAACGTGTAGAAGGCCGTCAGCACCGCCGTGAGCAGACCCATGATTCCCAGCACCGGATGTACGGCGAGCGCATGGTGCAGAATCTCATCCTTGCTGAAGAAGCCGGAAAGCAACGGAACGCCGGCGAGCGCCAATGATCCGATCAGAATCAACTTACATGTCTTGGGTAATGCGTGACGCAGGCCGGAGAACTGCCGCAGGTCGATCACGCCGCCCATCGCGTGCATCACGCTGCCGGCGCCAAGGAAAAGCAGCGCCTTGAAAAACGCATGGGTGAAAAGATGAAACACGGCCGAGTCGGCGGCATAGACGCCCAGTGCAAGGAACATGTAGCCGAGCTGACTGATCGTCGAGTAGGCGAGGATGCGCTTCATGTCTGTCTGAACGAGGGCGATGGTCGCGGAGAACAGCGCCGTGCAGCCGCCGATGACGGCGACGACGAGCATGGCCGTTTCGGAATGCACGAAGATCGCGCCGCAGCGGGCGATCATGTACACGCCGGCGGTCACCATCGTGGCCGCATGGATCAGCGCTGAAACCGGCGAAGGGCCTTCCATCGCGTCGGGCAGCCACACGTAGAGCGGGATCTGCGCGCTCTTGCCGGCAGCGCCGCAAAACAGGAGCAACGCAATCGTCGTCAGTTTCGAGGGGTCGAGCGCCGCGCCGGCGGCGTCCACGTTGCGCGCTATCATGTCAAAGACGTCGTGGTAACTCAGGGTGCCGAACGTGATGTAGATAAGAAGAATGCCCAAACCGAAACCGAAGTCGCCCACGCGGTTAACGAGGAACGCCTTTTTCGCGGCGGCGGCGGCGGCGGGCTTGCCATAATAGAAGCCGATCAGCAGATAACTGCACAAGCCGACGGCTTCCCAGCCCAGGTAGAGCAGCAGGAAATTCCCGCCCAGCACGAGGGCGCACATGGAAAACACAAACAGCGCCAGATAGGCGAAGAACCGCTCGTAACCGCGCTCGGCATGGCCGTGATGGCGCATGTAATCGCGCGAGTAGATCACAATCAGCAGTGCAATGCACGTCACCGTGGCGAGCATAATGGCCGAAAGCGGATCGACCAGAAACTCGACGCGGAACCAGGATGGGCTCGAAAGCTCCGCTGGTGGGTGTCGCGGCGGTTCATTCTGGTGAGGCAGCTCTTTGAGCTGCCCCTGGCCCGGCACGCCCGCGACCTGTCGAGCACCGGTGGCAATCCAGTCGTACACCGGGATTGTTGCCGAAACGTGGGCTTCGCCCGTTTCATGGCTGGACGACCGCGAATCCCTCACCGCCCCCACCACGTGCGACAGCAACAACAGCGCCGCAACCGCGGCCGCGCCCACGCCGAGAATGCTCGCCCAGTGCGAGCGGTCCTTCAGTCTGCGCGGACCCAGCACACCGCAGACGACGGAGCCAGCCAGCGGGGCGATGAGTATGACAATTCCGTAGAGTTTCAGCAAGCCTATGTCCATTCGTTGACCACGCCCGCCTTTGCCGCCATTCTCACTATTCAGCCTGCGCTGAGCTCAAGCTGTTGCTCTCGCGAAAACGTGACTGGTCGTCCAACCATCGCCTCTCAGCTTCGCGACATGCACGACAATACCTCACCCACGCGAACTTTGGTGATTCGTCATAGATGCAACACCCACCGCGCACGAACCCGTTGGCGTTTGGAAAACGCTCTCGCTGCGCACTCAGAAACTCCTGAGACGGCGGAAGCGGCCGGCCATAGCCTATGGATACAAGGTCGATTCGAGTGCTGCAAGCATGAACGTCACAGAACTTCGAACCGGCTTGCGCCCAGTTGACACAGCCGCTTCCACTCAGCGCAAGGATCATGCAACCAAGAAGAACCGAATTGCGCACAAGAACCCCCACAATAAGCCAAGTGACAAGTATGCCATCGGACGTGTTGATATGCGATCATTCCGCAACTCAGCCCCTCATAACACTCCACACCTCCGTGTCCAGCGTACCTCGTCTGCGATACAGCAGCACGACCAGCCCCAGCGCCAGTCCGGCCTCGACTGCGGCAATCACCAGAAGAAACAGGGCGTACGCCTGGCCGTCGAGATTGCTCCACATGTGGGAAAACGCCACTGCCGTGAGGACCACGCCCTGAAACATGATCTCCGTGCAGAGGAACATGATGATCAGGTTCCGCCGCGCGAAGAACCCGACCAGCCCGAGGGCGAAGAGCACCGCGCCCAGGATGATGTATTCCGTCGGACTTATCATCACAGCAACAATCCCACACACGCAGCGTCCGAGATCGGCGGACGCCCTCCCCCACGGTCGCAATCCTCACTCACCCCGCTCGACCCAGACGCCGACTCTCAAAACGGCGCAACTTCCCGTCCGGCCTGCCCAAGCGGCGCGCGGGGCGGAGTCACGCCCTCCTGCGGCACGCGCTTGCGCGACATGGCGACCGCGCCAATCATGGCGATGAGCAGCAGCAGGCCGGAAAGCTGCAACACGACCACATACCTCGTCATAACCGCCCCACCGATCGTCGAGACCTGCCCCAGCACGCCGGACCGATTCGCATCGGACTTGTCCCCTCGGTCGGCGGACGCTTGATCCACTTCATGCAATGCAAGGGCGGCCGCAGCACGATTTGCATCCAAAGCCGCCGCCTGTCGCTCCGGCATCGCCTGAGCCGCGTGAACTGAGATGACCGCCATGGTCAAAAAGCCCGCGGCCACTGACAGGAACGGCTCGCGCGAGCGAACGTCCGCGACCGAGGGACCGCCCTGCTGCGCCAGCATGATGACGAAGACATAGGTGACCAGAATGGCGCCGGCGTAAATGATGACCATCGCCACGGCCACGAATTCCGCGCTTTGCAGCAGGCACAGCGCCGCCGTCGCGAGCACAACGATCACAAAATACAACGCGCAATAGACCGGTTTGGGATGGGTAATGACCCGCGCCGTGCATGCGACGGCCACGGTTGCCAGTATGTAGAAGAAGGCTCCTGACGATCCCGTTGAGGTTAGTCCCGCAAGCCATACGATCAGCAGCGCCGCCAATCCCAGAAAACCCAGCGCCGCTCCCGCCAGCGGCCTCTGGCGCGAAGGATTGGGCAGCATGAAATACAGCCCGCACCCTCCAAGCACAAATGCGGCATACAATGTATAAACCGCCCAAGGCGTCATGAGTGGCTCGTCTCCATCGCCTCGCCGTTGGAATCCGCCCCGGCGGGCCGTGACCCGGAGTTGGGGTATCCCGTGATGCGCGGATCCTTTCGCGGCTTGAGCTGGCGGGTCTGGTCGAACACGGACAGCAGCTCCTCCTTGCCCAATATCATTTCGTCCCGGCTGCGACCCACGAGCGAGAAATCCGGTGTCAGTTCGATCGCGTCCACGGGACAGGCCTCTTCGCACATGCCGCAGTAGATGCAGCGGAGCTCGTCAATGTCGAACTTGACCGGGTACTTCTCGCGGTCCGGCCAGGGCGACTCACCCGCCTCGATGTGAATGCAGTGCGCCGGACAGGCGGTGGAGCACATGTAGCAGGCAACGCACGCGACGCGCCCATCATGATCGCGGTTGAGCCGATGCACGCCTCGATAATTCTCTGTGCGGAGGGTGCGCTTTTCTTCCGGGTATTGAACGGTCCGCCGCTTCTTCAAGGCGAACATATGCCGCAGCGTCGTGACCATGCCGTCCATGATCTGCGGCAGAAACAACCGCTCCGCGGCATTGAGCGACGGCGCTTCGATCAGGATGATGTCTTCTTCACGCATCCGCATCCCCTCCAGGCAGTTCGCTCTGCCGCCGCGCGGCCTCTCGCACTTGCGCCCACCTCTCCAGGAGAACCTCCGGCAGCGACGAGCGGATCGACTCGTCGATGACGCCAACGTGAAGCATGTCGATCAAGTGGGTTCGATCCACGTCGCGGAATGACGTCAACTTCATGCGCACCAACGATTCCAAACGAAGTACGAGAAAACGATCCCCGAACAAGACGGCCTCCTCGACTTCCGGTGTGGGCAGCAGGTCTGATGGCCAGACACGCTGATTCGCCCAGACCAGATGGACGCCGGATCGCCGGCTCGGCGCTTTCCTGTCAAGGAAGAAGAGCCAGCCTCTCAGATTCTGGCAATCGAATCCAAGCCCCTCTATCAACGTGCGGATTTGATCCGCGTCCTGCTTGCGCACGAGCAAGTCCAAATCCTTGGTCGAACGTGTCGCCTCAGGGTCCACGGTCTCCACCCAAAGAGCGACGGCGTTCCCGCCGATCACGGCGTAGGGGATCTGCGCAGCGTTCATAGCCGCCGTCACCTCATGCAGCCAGCGTTCGACGCGTTCCACCGCCATTGCATATGACCTGAATGCGACCATTTCAGTTGCCGTGCAGTCCGCGTGTCCCACATCCACAAAGCTCAAACCGTGTTCAAGCTCGCCACGGGCACGGACCCTTGCCGAGTCAAGTTCGCCTGCCGCCCGGAGATCGGCCTCTTGGACCGCGCGGCGACCAACAGCGATACAACCACGACCGCCGCATTGGCCGCCAGGCAGGCCCGAATCGACCGGTGCCAGCCGAAATACAACAACACCACCGCCGACGCGAACAGCCCCAGCGAGAGCGGCACCAGACTCTTCCACGCAAGCCGCATCAACTGATCAAAGCGAAAACGCGGAAGCGACCACCGAATCCACATGTACACGAATATCATCGCGGCCACTTTGAGCGCGAACACGAGCAGCTTGGCCAGCACGGCGCCCGCGGATGTCGCCTCCGGAGTCAGGAAGCTGAAAAACCAGAGGTGCCATCCGCCGAAGAACAGCACGACGATGAGCGCGCTCGTCGTGATCATCGACGCATACTCCGCCAGGAAAAACAGGCCAAACTTCAGCGCGCCGTACTCCGTGTGGTACCCCCCCACCAGCTCCTGCTCGGCCTCGGCAAGGTCGAACGGCGCGCGATTCGCTTCCGCCAGCGCGGTGATGAACAAAATCAGCGCGGCCAGCGGATGGCGGGCGACGTTCCAAACGCCCGACGAGGCTTGATCTACCAAAATCTCCTCCAGCCGCACGCTTCCCATCGTCAGGGCGACGATCAGGATCGTCAGGCCCATCGGAATCTCATAAGCGAGCATCTGGGCGCACGCGCGCATGGCGCCGTAAAACGAATACTTGTTGTTGCTCGACCACCCGCCGAGGACCACGCCATACACCGAGAGCGACATGACAGCGAGGATGTACAACAATCCGACATTGAGGCTGACCACCTGCACGTCGAGCACGCGCTCGCCGGGTTTGTATGAATCGCCAAGCCAGGGCAGCGTCGAGACGTCGAGCCTCCCGCCCCACGGAATCACAAGAAAGGCGATGCCGGCGATCAGGAAGACCAGCCCCGGCGCCAGAACAAAGAGCACCTTGTCCACGTGACCGGGAATGTAGTCCTCCTTGAAAACAAACTTCAGCCCGTCCGCAAAGGGCTGGAGGAGCCCCCACTTGCCCGCGCGATTGGGTCCGTAGCGATCCTGTGTCCACGCAGCGATCTTGCGTTCCAGCAGAATGCAATACGCCACCGCGCCCTGAATCGCCCCAAAGACGATGAGCGCCAGCAGCAGGCTGAAACCGAATTGACGGGTAAAGAAATCGACCAACTCGCCGGCGCTCCGTTACAACAAACCCATTTCATCAAGCAACTGCCGCAGTCCGGGGAGCGGCTGCCGCCACAACGCGTCCACTCGCAGTTGGAGACCGCTGAGGACCCTGCTTGAAAAAACGCCCTCGGTTTGCGGCAGAGGCTCAAACTTGCCCGAAGGCAGCAACGCAAAAAAAGCGGCCCGCGAATCCTGCGGGTCAATGATCCAATACTCTCGAACACCGGCACGCTCGTACTCGCGAAACTTGTCCACGTGGTCGCGGCTGACGCTGTCGGGACTGACAATTTCCACGACGAGGTCAGGCGCCCCCTCGAAGAACGTCGGATGCACGATCCCCGGATTCTCCGACGAGATGCAGAGGATATCCGGCTCGCGCGACGGGCCTCGCGGGCCCGGAAGCTTGACCTGGTACGGCGCGGCGATCACGCGCCCGATGCCGTGCAGATCCACAAACCAGCGCAGAACCGCGGCCAGCAGGAGCTGCAGATCCTGACGCTGCCAGTTGCTGGGGCTCATGATCGTGACCTCTCCGTCGCTCCACTCCGCGCGAGTCGGTTCGTCCAGCCATGCCATGAAATCATCGAACGATATCCGGCCATGCGGCGGCCGACGGCGGCCCTCGCCCCACACGGTCAGATCGCGTTCAGGATCGCGCTGAATCATGTCTGTTCCCCGGACCCACTCGCACCGCGTTCAGGACACGACCTGCCAAGGTCAATCGCCCGCGATGCCCGTGACCCTCGACGCCATCCTCCATCGCGGGCTCAGCCCGCAGCAGCGCCACGGTTCGATGCCTTGGCAACTGAGATCCGTCTAGTGGCTGTGCTCCGGCATCGGTGGCGGCGTGTATGGCTGCGCGAACGCCGGCATCTGCTCCGCCATCAACTCTCGAATCCTCTCTCCGTCGGCCAGTCCCACGCATCCCGCGACTTCGAACAGCAGTTGCTCGTCCCGCATGGCGCCCTCCGGCGGCTGGATCGCGCGTTCGAACGGCTGAATCAGGCCATCAGCGTTGACGAACGAGCCCGACCGCTCCGCCCAGCTCCCCGCCGGAAGCACGATCGCCGCGCCCTCCACCAGCGGATTCGGGAATATATCGTGGACCACCAGCAGGCGGAACTGCGCGGCGATCTTCGCGGCGCTTGCATCGACCCATCCCTTCGGATGACCGCCGACGACCCACGCGGCGCTGAACTCCCCCTTCATGCTTCGTGCCACGAATTCCTCGAACGTGGCCGTATCGCCGCCCAGCGTCGAGAGGATCATCTCCAAGCCACGGCGGTTGGGGGCCTTCTCCTTCAGAATCGTGAAGCGAAGCTTCGCGCCGTCGCCGTTGACGCCCACCGGGAACCGCTGGTCCGCCCCTTCATGGGGCGTCGGGCCGAGGGCGAGCGCCGCCTGCGGATCGACCTCGCGCACGAATTTCGCCAGCAGCCAGGCCTCTTCGCACGACATGAAAGGCGAGAGCAGCGCGGCCACGCGCCGCCCCTTGCCGCCTTCTTCCTGCATGTGCTCGGCGAAGCGAAAGCGGATCATCCGCGGAAGTTCGCCCGCTTCCGGGGTGATGCTGTCCATGCCGCGCCGCACGATGGGTTGCGTGATGCGCTTGGGATCATGCACGTACTTCCAACCGAAGCGCCCCTCGTCGCACATCCACCAGTCGTTCACTTTGGGATTGAAACGCGGTTTGACGCGGTGGATCGTCTCCTCGGCCTGGTCAATCCGAATCGTACAGCCGCGAGCGCAACCGGGACAGACCGAGTCCGCGCTTCTTAACTCCCAGACGCGCCGCTTGAACAAGAAGTCCTTGTCCAGCAGACAGCCGACGGGGCAGATGTCCACCACGTTGCCCTGAAGCGGATTGTCCAACGGGTAGCCCGGAAAGACGTCGATCTCGGCTTTTGAGCCGCGATTGACGATGCACAATTCGTGCGTGCCCGAAATCTCATGCGTGAACCGCACACAGCGCGTGCACGTCACGCAGCGGTCCTGATAGAGCAGCGTCTTCGGGCCGATGTCCTTCTTAGGGTTTTTCCACTTGGCGTCCACCATCCGCGACTCGGCATGGCCGAACTTGTAGCTGTAGTCCTGCAGATAACACTCGCCCGCCTGATCGCACACCGGGCAGTCCAGCGGGTGATTGAGCAGAAAGTACTCCATGCAGTCGGCCTGATTGTCCATCACCGCGGGCGAATTGAATCGCACCTCCATGCCCTCTTTCACCGGCGTCTGGCAACTGGGCACAAGCTTGGGCGCCCATGCCAGCTCACCGGTCTTGGGGTTGGGCATCTTCATTTCCATCAGGCACAGGCGGCAGGACGCCACAATGGACAGGCCCGGATGGTAACAATAATGAGGAACGTCCCAGCCGGCTTCGAGAGCGGCCTGCAGCACGGGCACGCCGTCGCGGCATTGGAGTTCCTGATTGTCGATGATGATTTTCGGCATAAAGAACCTACTGCTGCCTGCGAACCGAGGGCGAGCCTGGAGGTCCGGGCAGCCACATGGAGGCATCCGCCATTAACGTCATCTGGAGCGGATACAGCTCTCGCTTCAAGGGATTCAGTGCCAAGCCCATGGCTTCGAGCGTTGTAGCCCCAAGCAGAGCTGTATCGGTCTTTTCACCGAACACCACTGGCGCCCCGCCCTCATGATCCTTGTAGATGAAATGAGCCGTGCCGATTTCGCGTTCGATCTCACCCCCGTTTGCCAGGATAAACGACGCCTTCTTGAAGGGCTTGACCCCGATCGCACGGAGCACGTCTCGAGGGACGACGGTGTGGACGGCGCCGGAATCGATGAGGAATTGCAGTTCGCGCTCCGCCCTCGACTGAGCGTCCTTCTTAATCCTCAGTTTCAGTCTTGTCAGACCCATCGGATCAACAGCTCCGTTCTTCGTTACGCCGGATGGCGAAGCATGAAGCTCTCGCCACCTTGCATCTCGGCCGATTCTGGCTCACGAACGCCGGCTGCGCCCTGGCCTCCCGTGTCGCCTCTTTTTTGTGCTGGCTCCACCCGCTCCGCCCGAATCGTCCCCGCTGCCGCCTGGATCGCGTACGTCTCGCCACCCGGCCATCCGCGGTTGGAAAGCCCCGACATCTTCCCCGAGTCGCGCGAGGTCCGCAGTATCCAGACGCCGGTCGGCGCCCGCGCCGCGCACACACAGCGTGCGTCGTTGCGGCGAGCCTCCCGTTCTCGGCACTTACCCGAAAATCAGGTTCCAGCCGACGGTTGTTCGCCTCTCGCGCTTTCGACCGCGCATCCCACCGCAACTTCCGCGACGCGTCCGTTTCCGGAGCGGATTCTAGTCGAACTTCGTTGAACTCAACACCGCAGCCCTCCACGAGTGCCGGCCGCCGCGTACGGCCGCGCCCGGCGGGGATCGATTCGCCCGATGCCCGTGCGCCAGCCTCGGCGACCGCTTACGATCGGTTCTTGTCCACCAGAAACGGCCCCAGCGCCAGGTGCTCCAGCCCCGAGTTCTCGAACACGTGCAGCGCCTCCTTGGGCCCAAGGCAGATCGGGTAGCCGTGCAGGTTGAACGACGTGTTCAGCATCACGCCGCGACCCGAGAGGCGCTCGAAGTGCTTCAGGCAGCGGTGCAGGTCCGGGTTGTCGGGCTGCTCCATGAGTTGCGCCCGGGCCGTGAGGTCCGCGTTGTGCACGGCCGCCAGGAACTCGGGAAACGTCCCGCGGCTGTCGAACGTGAGCATCATGTGCGGGCTGGACAGGTTCTTCGGGTTGTGGATGTACTCGTCGCAGCGCTCGCGCAGCATAATCGGCGCGAACGGCATCCAGAAGTCTCGCTTCTTGACCATCTGGTTGATCACCCGCACCCCGTCGAGCTTGGCGGGATCAGCGAGGATCGAGCGGTTGCCCAGCGCCCTGGCTCCGAACTCCATGCGTCCGCGGCAGCGCGCCACCGGATGCCCCGTATGGACCAGGCGGGCGATCTCCAGCTCGATGTCCTCCGGCTCGGAGAAATCCCAGCCATGCTCCGTAAGCAACGCTCGCGCCTGAGCCTCATCAACGTCCGGGCCGAAGTAGATCCCGCGCCAGGGCGCCAGCTCCGTCGCGTCTGCGAGTTCCGCGTGCGCCAAAGCGGCCGCCCCGTAGGACAGCGACTCGTCCCCACACGACGGCAGCACGCCAAGATGCGAGACTTCCGGCAATTCCATCAGGCGCTTGTTGGCCTTGACGTTCATGAACACGCCGCCGCCGCAGACGACCTTGCCCAGCCCCGTGTGCCGAACGCAGTTCCGCGTCCACTGGGCCATGAGGTCTTCCGTGAACTTCTGAAGCCCGGCGCAGATGGCGTCGAACCGCTGCAGCCGCATCGCCCGCTGCAGGCTCGGTCCCTGCATGTGCATGGGCAGGAACGTCTTTTTCGCAAAGCCCAGCCCGTCGGGGCGCAGCTCGACGTAGCGATGGAAGATCCGGGCGGCCTCCTCCGCGCGGCGCGCGTCGTAATACGGCGCCATGCCCATCAGCTTGTACTCGTGGTCGTAGGGGATGAAGCCCATCAGGTATGTGACGAAAGCGTAGATCGTGCCGATGCTGTGCGGGATCGTGGTCGCGGCGATGCGATTCAGCGTGCCCTTCGAGGCGACCGAGACCGTCGCGCAGTGGTGCTCGCCCGCGCCGTCCAACGTCAGCACAAGGTGCTCGCTCTCCGTGTCGGTCCGCATGGCGTAGTACGCCGCGGCCGCGTGGCAGGCGTGATGCCCGTACGCCTTCACATCGCCGCCGACAAGCCCGCACTCCTCCAGCAGCGCGCGGCGCATCCGCATGTTGTTCGTCAGCCGGGCGTACGGCGTTTTGCCGATCAGACGGATGAGCGCCATCCGCGCCAGCCCGGAAGGCTTCAGCAACCGCTCGAAGGCGTACAGCGTCGCCTTCAGGTCGCGGCGACGCGGAACCCCGGAGATCGTCGAGAATGCGATGCGGTCGATGTCGCCCGCGGCAAGCCCTAGGTATTTCAGCGCGTGCTTGACGGTTTCGGAGGGAAAGCCCCAGTAGTTCTTCTCGTAGCGGATGCGCTCCTCCTGCACGAGGTACGCCACCTTGCCGCCGATGAGCACGCAAACGGAAGCGTTGTGCCCGTCGTGGATGCCCAGGATGACCTTCGCCTTGCTCATCGCTTACGCGCCGGTCTCCCCGGGTCGAAGGAAAAACGTCCACCCGGCCACCCGATGCGCGAACGCCAGCAGATCCATCAGCACCGCCTGCGGCATGGCGCGAAGGAGGGCCAGCGCGCGCGGATCGCGCGTCTGCTCCTCGGCGCAGGTCGGCAGCCCGCCGCGCCTCGCCAGGCCCAGAAATGTCCATCCCGTGCGGGCAAAGATATCCACCAGCTCCTCAAACATGAACGAATGCTCGCACGGGTTGGAGAACGTGTCGGAGGCGTGGGTCACGCGATTGCGTCTCAGCGCCACCTTCATGATCTCGCTTGGACGGATCGGCGGTCCGAAACGGATGCGCTTCCGCAGCGTGCGCAGCCCGTCCCGCAGCGTGTGCTTCGACGACAACCGCAGCAGGCTCACCATCCGCGCGCGCTCCTCGAACGAAGCCCGAGGCGCGGCATGATCCAGCAGATTCCGGACGCCCAGCACCTCGCGCCGACCGAGCTTCGAGTACACGTAAACCTGAAACAGCCCGTCCTCGCGCATGATCCTCCGCACGTTCGAGAAGCCCACGGCCGGATCCGCCAGATGGTGCAGGACGCCCATCGAGGTGATGACGTCGAATTTCCCTCCCGGCGCCGACACTCCGGCCCGCTGAAGCGTTTCGTCCAGCGGGCCCGTCACGTCGGCCTGAATGAACGTCACGTTCCCGCCGCACCGCCGACCCAGCGCTTGCGCCAGCTCTAGACTGGCCGGATTCACGTCGATCCCCACCACCCGAGCCTGCGGCAGCAGCCGAGCGATCCCCGCCGTGGCCTCGCCCGTTCCGCTTCCGACGTCCGCGATCCACAGCGGTTGCCGTCTCATCAACTCGGGCGCATGCCTCCGCAGCCCTTCGAGCAAGATCCGCGCCGAAGTCGTCCGCACGACCCCGTCGCCGGGATACGGCAGTTGCGAGTAAAGCGGCGCCGTCGGTGCGCTGTTGGGCTGGTCCATGAGTGATCGAAGACCCGGGGCGCCTCAAGGTTATGCGTGCCGATCGTCGCGCGACCTCTCCCGGCTTGCTCACAATTCACCACCGCGAGCGCCCGCGTGACAGTGTCCGGCCGTTGGGAGCGGTTCCGTCCTTCCACCTCCGCCTGTAACCTCTCAGCCGCCGTTGAAACAAAACGCGCCGCGGCATTCCATCCATGAAACGCTCGTCCGCTGGGCAGAGGGCTTCCAGCCAATCATGCAAAAATCGCATCGAGCGCCGCCCGCGCTTCCGTCAGAATCCGATCCGATATCCAAAGGGTGGAGCGCGAGAGAGCGTCCAACAGATCAGACGCCTCATGCCGCATCAAGCGACCTCGAGCGGCGCCCGCCAGGACAATCCCCAACGAACCGTGGACTTCGAACCCCAGCGATCGTGCGAACAACCTGGCCGCAATGTCGTCCGTCAGAATGAGGTCGGCTCCCGCGGCGCGCCCCAATGCGATCGCCTCGGCCTCACCCCCGTGCAGCAAGCCGCCACGGAACCATGCCAAGGCCTGCATCAGAACTGCTGGCTCCAGCGAAACCGTCTGTAACCAATTCGGTTTGATCTCCAGCCAGTGCTCTATTCGGGCGTTCAGCTCGGTCTCGACTTGAGGCGGAATCACAGCCGGACCGAATTGGTCAAGCAGGTGCACCGCCCCAATCTCCTGCAGGTGCAGGATCGGCCCCGTGTCGCAGACGACTAACAATTCCCCGCCGCCTTTCCCTTTTGAGAAAGCGCCCAGGCGATGTCTTCTCGATGGAACTCCTCCATCCATTCATGTTGGCGGCGGCCCAGGTAGTCTCGCACCGCTGTCAGAACCAACTCCTCCTCACTGCGGAACCAGCCCTCGGCGATCGCCCGCTTGAGCTCGTCCGCCACCTTCTCAGGTAACTGAATCTGGACGGTTCGTGGCATATGGCACACTTCCATCAAATCTGGATGCCCGTTGCGGCGCAGGGTAGTCAGCGCCTTGCATCAATATCGCAGTCAACCCAGCCCTAGTAGCTCCGATTCAACCCACCACCGCCAGCGCCCGCTTCACCGCCTCAGGCGCTTGCGCCTGGATATGCCGCTCCAGCTCCGCGCGGAACTTCTTCACCACCGTCTCAATCGGGTAGGTCGCGCCATCCGGCAGGCCGCAGATCGACAGGCCTGGCATCATGCCCATGTTGCGCGCCGTCTGCGTGAGCAGGTCGAGATCCTCCAGCCGCCCCGCCCCGCGTGCGATGCGGTCGGCGATCTTGTACATCCAGCTTGTGCCCTCGCGGCACTGCGTGCATTGGCCGCACGATTCCATCGCGTAGAACCGCGCGAGGTTGCGCAGCACCACGCGGATATCCACGCTCTCGTCGATCACCACCGCTGCGGCCGTGCCGAGTCCCAGCAGCCCGAACTTCCGCGGATCCTCGAAGTCCATCTTCATGTGCAACTCGTCGGCGGTGAGCGCGCCCATCGAGATGCCGCCGGGCAACACGCACTTGACCTTCCGGCCGTCGCGCATGCCGCCGCCGAAGCGCGGATCCTCAATCAACTCCTTGGCGGTGATGTCCATCGACCATTCGTAACATCCCGGCTTCTTCACCGGTCCGCTGATGCACATCAGCTTCGGACCGCTGCTGTGCGCCGGGCCGATCGACGTGAACCACGCCGCGCCGCGCTCGATGATGTGCGGCACGTTGCACAGCGTCTCCACGTTGTTGACGATGGTCGGCTTGCGGAAAAGCCCTTCGATCGCGGGAAACGGCGGCTTGATCCGAGGCCAGCCGCGCTTGCCTTCCAGCGATTCGATCAGGCCCGTCTCCTCGCCGCAGACGTACGCCCCCGCGCCGCGGTGCAGGTACACCTCGACGTTGAAATCGCTGCCGAAAACTCTCTTGCCGAGATAGCCCTTCGCATAGGCCTCATCCACCGCGCGCTGCAGAATGTGAAACGGCTCGTGGAACTCGACGCGAAGATAGACGTACGCGACCTGTGCCTGCACCGCGTAGGCGGCGATGATGATGCCCTCGATGAGCTGATGCGGGTCGTTCTCCATCAGCACGCGATTGGAGAACGTCGGCGGCTCGCTTTCGTCGCCGTTGACGCACAGGTACGTCACCTTCCGATCCTTCGGCAGGAAGCTCCACTTCATGCCGGCCGGAAAGCCCGCGCCGCCGCGACCGCGGAGGTTGGCCTTCTTGACTTCCTCGATGATTTCGTCCGGCGTCATCTTCAGCGCCTTGCGCGCGGCCTGATAGCCGCCGCGCGACTCGTACACGCTGAGCGTGCGCGAGCCTTCGACGCCGACGTTGCGCAGCAGAATGGGTTCGTAGTTCGACATGATCAGCTCAACAAGCCCTCGCGCCCTCTCAAACTGCGATCAGCCGACAGAAGTACACCGCGCTCCACAGGACGCACGCGGCCCCGATCCACGGCCATCGTCCGCGCTCCATCTGCGGCGCGAGAACCGCAAACATGGCCGGCGGGTAATCCAGCGAATAACGGTTGTGCCCGTACTGCGAGCGTCCCGTCGCGTGATACAGCGTCAACGCGGCGAACGCAATCGCCGCGGCCGCCAGCAGCACGCGATGCTCCGGCCTCTGCCAGATCGCTCGCGCACGCAGAAGCAGGAGCGCCAGGATTGGCGAGGTCCACCAGATGCCCGTGCACTCGCTGTTGGCTTCGAGCCGGTCGCCGCGCGGATAGTGGCGCATCACCGGCAAACCGAGGTTCATGTAGTAGAGGTTTCGCGGAATGAACCGGGTCGCGAAGACGCCATGCGAGGCGTCCTGCGCGATCGGGTCGTCCCGCTCGACGTAGAGATACTGGTATCCGAACTCGAGCGGATGCCCGAATTTCAGAGTGTTCAGCGTCATCGGCAGCGCCGCCGCAACGACCGTCATGCCCGCCGCAACCCACATGCGCCGCCATCGCGTGCCCTCTCCGTGCCAGGCGGCCCAGGCAAACGGCAACAGGTAGAACAAAGTCAGTTGTCTCGCCCATGTCGAGACGGCCAGCGCCGACCCCATCAGCCAGACTCGCCGCTTGCCGAAGAACTCGCCCAAAAAGATGAGCTGGCAGATGGCCGAAATCGCCACGCTGACGGTGTACACGTTGCCGCTCGTCAGCGACTGGACCAGCACCGGCGCCAGCGATGTCCCGCAGACCAGTCCAACCGTCAGCACAACGGCGGTCGCCAACCGCGGCACGCGCCGGCGAAACAAGACGAACGCCAGCGCCGGCGCCGGCAGCGCCAGCAGCATGACGAACACCCACCGCGGCACTCCTTCCGGCGACCAGGGCAACACCGCGGCCGCCAGAAGTGAGTACGCCGGCGGCTGCACCGCATACACGCGCTCGTTGAACAGCGCCGTGTCCCAGAGCCGCTCCGGCAGATCCAGCCGGCCCGACCACCACGATTGCGCCTGAGCGACGAGCGGATTCCCCTCTGCCTCCAAAACGCGCGTCAGCGACGTGAAGGGATAGCTTGGAAACAGGAGGCAGAATGCGTAAAGCCCCGCCAGCGCCACCCACGCCGGCCGCGCCTTCAGCCCCGCCAGAACCTCGCGCGCCGTCCAATCCCGCCGCCACCAGGCCGGCGGTTGTGCCGGAGGTGGCAGCGGCGCGCCGCCTGGTTCGATTCCGCCCGCCCCGCTCATCGCGCCTGGTCCCGTCCTTGCAGCCGGTCATGCTTCGCGCATCTCTTGAACGTCGCTCGTCCGCCCGATCGCGGGTGGCTTTGACTCCGAAACGTCCGTCCCGATCCGGGAGGCCGGCGCATCGAACAAATCGCTGCGCGGCGCCGTGATACGATCGTTGAAATCGTCAGCCAGCAAACGGGGCACATCCTCGGCCTTCACCTGCTTGTGCAGCCGCTCGCCGATCAGCAGACAGGGGGCATGGTCGCAACCGGCGAGGCACTCCTCGGTCATGAAGCTGTATCGACCGTCGGAGGTCGTGCCATGCTCCGCGACTTTCAGATGCCCCTTGACGGCGTCGATCACACGCTGCCCGCCGAGCGCCTCGCAGGAGATGCTGCGGCACGCGACGATCACCTTCCTGCCTTTCGGATGCGTCCAGAAGTGCGTGTAGAACGAGATCGTGTCCATGACCTCCGAAGGGTGAATCTCCAGCAGGTCGGCGATCTCCTTCATGGCCTGGTGAGGCACGTGCCCGAGCGCGTCCTGCACGACGTGCAGCGCCGGCAGGAGCACGGCGCGCTTGGTGGCGTAGCGCGGGAAGAACGAGCGAATCTTCTCGCGCACCGGCTCAGAGAGGATCGGCGTCGCGTCTTTCGGGAAGGCGGGTTGGTTACGATCAATGGCTATCCAAGACATACGTCGTTCCGTCAGGGAATGGAAAGTCGCGCGAGCATCGCCGGAAGCTGTCGCAGGTTCCTCGACAACGGATCGATCCTCATGCCCATCGACTCCAGAGCCGTGGCGCAGAGCAGGTTCGCATCGCCCGGTTGACCGAACAGCACGGGCGCGGCGCCACCCACGCCCTGGCACTCGAAATACGCCCCGCCCGTCGGACGCGAAGTCTTCGGCCCGTCCGCCGGCGTGACGGTCAACGACCGGTGCGGCTGGATCCCCAGGCGCGTGAGCACCTCGGCGGGCGCGAGCGTGTACGTCGCGCCCGTGTCGACCAGGAATTCCAACGTCTCGTCGGTGGGGTCCGACGGGAGCCGCTTCACGGTGATGTCGAGGTATGTGATGCCCATACTGAAACTTGACTTGCGGAACGGGTTGCCATCCTGCATTCCGACTTGTAGGTCGCTATCGCCTCTCTTCCCGCTCGAACGCCTCCAGCACTTGCTCAAACCGCGGCCGCAAGTCCTCTGGCAATTTGTCCTTCCAACTTGCGTCCAGCAGGCCGATCGACAGCATGTCCACGAGGTGCGTCTGATCCCGCAGTCGAAACGCATCCAATTTCATCAGGACAAGCGGGAGCAGATCCAGTACCAGGTGTCCGCTGACGGAACGGGTCGCCGATCGAACATCTGGGGCAGCATAGCGAGCAGTCGATCGCACTTTTTCGTTGGCGACGATCACATGCACCCCCTGACTCGGGAGCGGGTGGGACGCCTCCATGAATACAGGAATCCCCATGACTTCCTCGCTGATGAATCCCAAGGGCGCCAGCACATCCGCTACGCGCTGCAGGTCACTGCGACGAAGCAGAATGTCCACGTCTTTGGTGGCGCGAATGGCTCCGGCGTCGCGCGTGGCGACCCAGGTCGCCACGGCGTTGCCGCCGATGACGGCGTAATCAACCCCGGCATCATCGAGGGCGGACGTGACCTGCTTGAGTAGTCGCTCGACTCTTTCCACGGCTCGAAAATGCCACTCAATATTGGGTACGTGCTGTACCATTCAAGGCCGTCCTCACCGATCCAACTCCGCCGCAATGATGTTCAGCGAGCCCAGAATCGCCACCACGTCGCTGATCTGATGACCCTCCACAAGTTTGGGAAAGCATTGGTAGTTGATGAAACTCGGCGGGCGGCATCTTGCACGATACGCGCAGTTGCCCCCGTCGCTGACCAGATAAAACCCCAACTCGCCGTTGGCCGTTTCCTGGCAGCCGTACGCCTCCCCCACCGGCGGCGTGAAGCCGCGGTTGGTCATGATCGTCTCGAAGTGGTGGATCAGCCCTTCGATGCTGAAATACACCTCGCGCTTGTCGGGCAGCGTCTTCTTGTCGTCAGGGAGCACGTTGATCGGGCCGGGCGGAATGTTGTCCGCGAGCTGCTCCAGGATCGCCAACGACTGCTTGATTTCCTCCACCCGCACGAGGTAACGTGCGAGCACGTCGCCCTCGGTGGCGATGGGAACCTTGAACTGTACCGGCGATGAACCTTTGCCGTCCCAGTTGTCCGCGTAGCACAGGTACGGCTCGTCCTTGCGCAGATCACGCCGCACGCCCGCCGACCTAGCCAACGGACCGGTCAAACCCCAGTTGATCGCATCGTCGTGCCCGATCGCGCCGACGCCGCGTGTTCGCTCGATAAAAATGCGATTGCGGTTCAACAGCGTTTCCACGTCGCTGATGGCTTTGGGAAGGTGCTTGCAGAACGCCTTAACGTGCGCGGGCCACTCCGGCGGAATGTCCTGCATCAACCCGCCGACGCGCGTGTAGCTCACCGTGAACCGGGCGCCGCAGATCTCCTCGAACAGGTCATAGATCGTCTCCCGCTCGTTGAAGCCGTAGAGGAAGGCCGTGAACGCGCCGAGGTCGAGCGCGGCCGCGCCGGCGCAGAGCAGGTGGTCCTGAATCCTCGCCAGCTCGGCGCACATCGTGCGGATGACCTTGCAGCGGGGCGTGATCTCGATGTCGAACAACTTCTCGCAGGCATGATGCCACGCCAGGTTGTTGGCCATCGGCGAGACGTAGTTCATGCGATCCGTCACGACCACGTACTGGTTGTAATTCAGATGCTCGCCGAGCTTTTCGAAGCCGCTGTGCAGGTAGCCGATGTGCGGCGTGCATCTCAGCACGCGCTCGCCGTCCAGCTCCAGCACCAGGCGCAGCGTCGTGTGCGTGGCCGGGTGCTGCGGCCCGAAGTTCAGCGTCCACATGTCGCCGCCCGGCTCTTCCGGGGCGAGGGTGGTGGGCTCAGGCGGGATGTAGGTTGCAGTGGTCATCTTGCATTCCGAAACTTCAAGGCACTCCGAGCATCATGCCGCCGGTCGTGCTGCCTTGCATCTTGTATGAATTCCCACTGTGTCAGACGCATGTCGCCTTCACCGCGATGGGTCGGAAGCCAAAAGCTGGCGACCACGACAACGATCAAGAGGGTTGCCAGCAACCATACGCCGGCGATATCCCCGTCCAGATACCACCGAGTCCCGATGAGCGGGAAGATGGCGAGGCCTGGCCAGCGGCCAAGTACCTGATTCCGAGAATGACCCCAACGAGATCGTATGGTCCGCAAAGTATAGACTCTCTTGTTGACCACACATCCGGCACAATCGTCAGGCCATGATCCGCCGAACAAGCCGAAGCCCCTTCGGCGTACGCTTCCAGAGCCCAGCGACACGCCGATTCAGGCGAGGCATACGGCGCCCGCCGATTTCAACGTAGTGCATCAACTCAGTCATACGCCACGCGGCTGCGAAGCGTTCGCTTCGTCTCGCGTTCCGCAGGGCTTCGAGTTCCTCCGCAACTTCGCGGCGGCGTCGTTGCCTGGCCGCGCGGAGGTTCTCCTTCTGCAAACTCGCTTTGATCTTTGGCGACTTCACTGTTGGCTTCAGAAAGAGTGCCCTCTGTAAGCCCCATCATTAACGAACTAGTTACCACCGCCCTGTCGATCTCTGATGGTCGCAGCACTGATGGCCGACCCCTGGCTCCAGTCCCTCACGCGCTCTCCGTCGTCACCACCGTGTAATCCTCCCGCTCGCCCCGGCCTCGAAGCGGGTAGTCTTTTCTCAGCGGATGCGCCTTGAAGCCCTCCCACGTCATGATCCGCCGAAGGTCGGGGTGATTCGTAAATCGCACGCCGAAGAGGTCATACACCTCGCGCTCCATCCACTCCGCGCCCTTCCAGATGCCCGTCACGCTCGGCACTTCCGGATCGGGATCGTTCACAAAGCACTTCGCCCAGATCCGCTGCTCCAGCGAAAGCGACAGCAGCGAGTACGTCACGCCAAACCGGTCGCGCGCCTTCGGAAAGTTCAGGTAATCCACGCACGTCAGATCGCAAAGCTGCTCAAAACGGCAGCGCGGATCGTCGCACAGAAACTCCATCACCTCCACCAGCCGCTCTGCCGGCACGCGCACGCACGTCTGCTCATCCTCCGGTCGCTTCGTCGCTGCCAGCGCAGACGGCGCGAAGGCGATGTCCGGAAATCGCTCCGTCAAGGCTGCGACGACCTGTTGTGATTTCGCGTTCATGCTGCGAGCCGCGGATTTCAGTCCGCGCGGATATCCGTCCTGAATGACTCCGTTGGCAGCGAGCCTTGCGTCAAGCTCGGGTTTGACACGACACGAGCAATCGAGCGTCCGCGCGGACTGAAGTCCGCGGCTCGCTCAGTTGCTCGCGGCCCGCTCAACATTCAGCGCCACCGGCACGCGCACCGGCGCATCCACCACCATCCCCAGCCCGCGGCCGCGCTGCGTGCTGCCCTTCACGCCGTCGTTCTCCACGATCCGCTGGATCGCCATCAGCCCTTCGAGAATCGTCTCAGGCCTCGGCGGGCAGCCGGGAATATACACGTCCACCGGCAGAAACTGATCGATCCCCTGCACCACCGCATACGTGTCGAACACGCCGCCGGTGCTCGCGCAGGCACCCATGCTGATCACCCACTTCGGCTCGGCCATCTGCTTGTACGTGCGCTGCAGAACGGGCAGCATCTTGATCGCCACGCGGCCGGCGACGATCAGCAGGTCGCACTGTCGCGGCGTGAAACGCATCGCCTCCGCGCCGAACCGCCCGATGTCGTAGCGGGACGCGCCGACCGCCATCAGCTCGATCCCGCAGCAGGCCGTGCCGAACGGCATCGGCCACAGCGAGTACTTGCGCGCCCAGTTGATCCCGTACTTCTTGAAGAGGTCCGTGAAGTAGTCGAGCCGACTGAGCGAGAACTCCGACCCACGCGTAAACGAAGACTCAACGGGCGCTAGTCCCATTCGAACGCCCCCTTCTTCCACTCATAGACCAGACCCAGCAGCAGCAGCGCGAAAAACATGCCCATGCCGAACAGCAAGAAACCCTTCGTCGCCACCGTGCCATCGTCCACGACGATCGACCCGGCCGGGCTGACGCAGCTCTGGTAGAACGCCTCCGCCCAAGGCCACATGAAGACGATTTCCACGTCGAACAGCAGGAAGAGCATCGCGACGATGTAGAAGCGGATGTTGAACCGGCGCTGCACGTCATGCACGACGGGCATGCCCGACTCAAACGGCTGGTCCTTAACGCTCCCTCGACGGGACGGACCGATGACGTGCGCGACGATCAGCGCCGCCGCCGAGGCCAGGGCGACGCCGAGGACGCAAATGGCGATGATCTGGTACGATTCAAGCATGGCTGACCAAACCACCCTATTCCGGTTAACAGCGAGGTTTGCCCGAACACCGCTGCGCAGAATCCTACACCGCCCGGCTGCTGCTGTACACACCTTATCGGCAGAATTCGAGAAATATTTCACGAAGTTTGCGCAACGTCAATTATGGCAACATGTTATGCGCAATCTTCTCCTGGTGCCTTGAGGTCGCCGGGGTGCGCGACCTTGAGACGGGGCATTCTCCACCCTGCCATCAGTTCGGCTCACGACATCATGAGGAAGTAATGCGATTCTCATCGTGTATGACTTGGGGCCGGCATCAGACGGACTCCGTCGCCGGCTTGGCGTTTCTGACGTTCTTCGGCCCAGGCCCCACTTGTCCCATGTCCTTCGGCCCAGGCCCCCCACTTGCGTGGGGGGTTCTGATGCGGGCCTTCACTTGTTCGCAAAGTCGAGCGTGGCGGCACGGGCGGTGGAAGTCACACGCGCAACGCGCGCCGCAGCGTTTCGCAAACATACGTCACCTGATCCGGCGTCAGTTCATGGTGGAACGGCAGCGCGATCGTCCTTGCGGCCACGTGCTCGCAGACGGGGAAGTCGCCGGGCTTGAAGCCGAACTGCTCGCGGTAGAACGGCTGGAGGTGGATCGGGGCAAAGTAATTGCTGCAGCCGATGCCGGCGGCGCGGAGGTCGTGCAGGATGCGGTCGCGGTCCTGCTCGGTGAACCGATCGGCCAGCCGAACGACGAACACGAACCAGCTCTGGCAGGTGCCGGGGCGTTGGCACTGCGTCAGGAGGGCTGGGGTTGGATGGGAAGATTCGGATTTCGGATTTCGGATTTCGGATTTCGCAGCCAAGAGCGGCGCGAGCGCGTCGAGATACTGCGCGGCGATGTCAGCTCTTATGGTCAACAACTCATCGAGGCGCTGAAGCTGCGCCAAGCCGAGGGCGCAGTTGATGTCCGGCAGGCGATAGTTGAAGCCCATGCGCGGGTGCGCAAGCCAGCTTGATCCGGCGTCGCGGCCCTGATTACGCAGCGACCGGCACAGGCCCGCGAGCTTGGGATCGTCTGTCGTGATCATGCCGCCTTCGCCGGTGGTGATCTGCTTGTTGGGATAAAAACCGAACACGCCCGCATCGCCTAACGAGCCGGCGCGGCGACCCTGGTAGGTCGAACCCAGGGCCTCGCACGAATCCTCCAGCACGAAGAGACCGTGGCGCAAGGCGATGTCGCGGATTGCATCGAAGTCGGCCGGTTGACCGAAAGCGTCCACCGGGATGATCGCCTTCGTGCGAGGCGTGATGGCGGCGGCGATCTTGGCCGGGTCGATGTTCCACGTGTGCGGGTCGATATCCGCGAACACCGGCGTCGCCCGTTCGTAGAGAATGCAGTTGGCCGAGGCCACGAAGGAGAACGGCGTGGTGATGACCTCGTCCCCCGGACCGACGCCGAGGGCGCGGATGATGACGTGCAGCGCCGCGGTGCCGCTCGATACCGCAATGGCGTCGCGCACGCCGACGGTGCGCGCGAAGGCTTGTTCGAACTCCGTGACTTTGGGACCGAGCGAGAGGTTGGGCGTGCGGAGAACCTCGACGACGGCGTCGATCTCCGCCTGCGTGATGTTGGGGCGCGCGAGGGGGATATCCGGGCGAGCCGGGGACTTCACCCCGCGCGGTTCTCCCTCCTGAGCCGCGGGCTGAAGCCCGCGCGAATCCTGGGGTTGTGCAGCCTGGTGCATGTCATCTCCGAACGGTCGCGCAAAGTCTGCCGTGGGCTTATCGGAGCGATTGTAGCGGTGCCGTGAGCGGGTCGATAGGACATCAGAACCCCCCACGCAAGTGGGGGGCCATGCGATCGCCGGCGCCCTGCCGTGACAAGCTGTGAGCCGTCGAGTGAGGCCGCGCCGCTTTCGACGGATGCAGGCGCAGGGGCTGGCGCGCGGCGTGCGCGGTTGATTGCGGGCCTCGATGGCATGAAGAGCAAACGCCTCCGATCGGCGTGGAAGGGCAGTGAACGCAGCACGCCGCTCGCGTGCTCGAAACTGAAGAGCGCCCCCCACTTGCGTGGGGGAGTGAAGGACGCATGCCGCTCGCGTACTCGAAACTGAAGAACGCCCCCCACTTGCGTGGGGGGTTCTGATGGAAACTGGGAGACGATTGAAGCACACCATGTCCACCACCCATTGCAGCGCGGCGACTTCCACCGGTACGATCCCCTCCTCAATGGCACGGAGATCTACCTTGGCGGCGTCCGACAAAACGTTGCTCGACAAGATTCAGAAGAAGCAGGCCGTCGTCGGCGTGATCGGGCTGGGCTACGTCGGGCTGCCGCTGGTGCGGACGTTCAGCAAGGCCGGGTTCCGCTGCGTCGGGTACGACGTGGACGAGGCCAAGGTCCACGCGCTGAACGCCGGACAAAGCTACATCAAGCACATCGCGTCCGAGACGGTGGCCGACCTGGTCAAGAAGAGCGGCTTCCGCGCGACGGCCAATCCGTCGGACCTGCGAAGCTGCGACGCGATCCTGATCTGCGTCCCGACTCCGCTGAACAAAACGCGCGACCCGGACATGAGCTACGTCGAGCAGACGGCACAGATGATCGCGCAGCACCTGCAACCCGGCCAGCTCATCGTCCTCGAAAGCACGACGTACCCCGGCACGACGAAGGAACTTGTGCAGCCGATTCTCGAAGCGGGCGGCCTCCGCGCGGAGGAGGATTACTTCCTCGCGTACTCGCCGGAACGCGAAGACCCGGGCCGCAAGGACTATTCGACGGAGACGATCCCCAAGGTCGTCGGCGGCATCGGCGAGAAGAGCACGAAGCTCGCCGCCGCGCTCTACGGCAGCGCGATCAGCAAAGTCGTGCCCGTGGCCAATTGCGAAGTGGCCGAGGCGGCGAAGATTCTGGAGAACGTCTATCGCTGCGTGAACATCGCGCTCGTCAATGAACTGAAAGTGCTCTTCGATCGCATGGGCATCGACGTATGGGAAGTGATCCGCGCGGCCTCGACGAAGCCGTTCGGGTTCCAGGCGTTTTACCCCGGCCCGGGTCTGGGCGGTCACTGCATCCCGATCGACCCGTTCTACCTGACGTGGAAGGCGCGGCAGTATGAGTTGAGCACGCGGTTCATTGAACTCGCCGGCGAGATCAACCGCGCGATGCCTGAATACGTGGTGAACCGCCTGGCGGAGGCGCTCAACGGGGCGAAGAAACCGATCAACGGCTCACGCATTCTTGTATTGGGTCTGGCCTACAAGAAAGACGTGGACGATCTGCGCGAGTCGCCGTCAATCCATTTGATCGAGATGCTCAAGACCCGCGGCGCGCAGGTCGATTACAATGACCCGCACATTCCCAAGACCCACCGCCAGCGCGAGCACAACCTGCAAATGGAAAGCGTCGACCTGTCGCCGAAAACGCTCGCATCCTACGACTGCGTCCTCATCGCCACGGACCACTCGGCCTACGACTATCAGATGATCGTGGACCACGCGAAACTGGTCGTGGACACGCGCAATGCGACGACCGGTTGCCGCAACGTAGCCGGAAAGGTCGTTCGCGCGTAGGCATCGGGAGCGGCCATCGGCGCTGTGTTTTCCGCCGGAATCCAGTCAAGTCCGATCCCTTCTTTGACGGGAGTTCGTGGCTGCGCTGGCAGCCTTGTCAGCAATTGACTTCGGTTACAGAATCCGCCATTTCACTGGTTGCGCCCCGATCACAGAGAATGCATTGACATGTGAAGTCTTCCCAGCTACTCTGAATCCTAAAGAGCCTTGTCGATCACCGCGTCCGGCCGCGCCTTTCCCGGAGTATTCCTCCCTCGAGGCGCTGGCCGTGCGAAGAGTGCGGATGAGTGTTTCAACCGCCAAGGAGGAGAGGCACATGAGCCAGCCGCATCTCTCGATTTCTCTGAGTCGTGTATTTCGCAGACCGGGTTGGGTCGGCTCAACTCATGGTCCGATAAGTTGCAATGGCCGGTGGCTGATTGTTGCAGCCGCGGTCGTCGGGAGCATTCAGACCGCGGACGCCGATCGCCGAGCGTTGGCGCAGGTCTGCGGTTGGGGCGAGGTTTCCCCCGAGCCCAGGCCTTCGGCCCGCAGTGGGCACACTGCGGCCTTTGACGAGGCCCGTGGGGTCACCGTCATCTTCGGCGGGACCACGGGTTCCGACGTGTTCGACCCGCAGACATGGACGTGGGACGGTGAGGACTGGTCCCTGCGCGCCAGCACCGGTCCATCGGGACGCACCGGTTCGCGGATGGTTTACGACTCTGCGCGTCGGGTTTGCGTTCTCTTCGGCGGGTACGACGGAGTCGACCTTCTGGGAGACACGTGGGAATGGGACGGCGCATCGTGGACGCTCCGCACCACCACCGGCCCGTCGCCTCGATACGTACATGGAATGGCCTACGACACTTCCCGCGGCGTCACGGTACTCTATGGGGGTGATACGGAGTGTTGTAACAGCAATGGGGAAACGTGGGAGTGGGATGGCGGGGAATGGACACAGCGCTCTGTTCGCAGCCCGAGGGCCAAGGCGCAACATGCCATGGCGTACGACGAAGCCCGCGGCGTCACGGTGATGTTCGGCGGCCTGACGTTCGGCGGCGACGGCGACAGGGAAACGTGGGAATTCGACGGGACAGGATGGACCCTGCGATCCTCGTCAGGTCCGGCCGGACGGTGGAGGCATGGCATGGTCTTCGATTCCGCCCGAGGCGTCATTGTGCTTTTCGGAGGATATGACAGCACGTTCGGTCAATCCTACGACGACACATGGGAGTGGGACGGATTTTCATGGAGGTTCATATCCAACACGGAGCCGCCGGCGCGCTTCAGCCATGCGCTGACCTACGACGCGTTCCGCGGCGTCACCGTGTTGTTCGGCGGGTTCGGCGCCCCACGGTACGACGATACATGGGAATACTGCACGGACGTTGGCTGTGAAGGGATCAAGCGTCTGAAGGTCAAAGTCGTTGGAGACTCCGGCCGGTGCAAGCTCAAGGGCGTCGCGCGGACAACTCTAAGTGAGGGAACCGAGTTGACTCTGTGTTTCGACGACGAGGCGTGTGGTTGCGTAACCGCGACGGTCAACGCGAATGGCCGGGCGAGGGCGACCTGCGTGACGGAGTCGGATGTGGAGCACCACGTCTGTATTCGGGGGTGCCCGATCGAGTGTCGCAGGGCGGCGTGCCCCCCGTAAGCCCGGCGGCACCACCAAGGCAAGCACAATCTGCAAATGGAAAGCGTCGAGCTGTCGCCCAAGACATTGGCATCCTACGACTGCGTCCTCATCGCCACGGACCACTCGGCCTACGACTATCAAATGATCGTGGACCACGCGAAGATGGTGGTGGACACGCGCAATGCCACGTCCGCCTGCAAGGCGGCGGCGGGGAAAGTGTTCCGGGCGTAACGCCGGCTTGACCGGATACGGCGTTTTGCCGTATAATGGGGCAGACGGCGAGGCGCAGCATGGACACCAAGACACGATACAGCAAGATCACCATCCGACAGCCGACGGGGCTGAAGCGCAGGGTCGAACAGGCCGCTGCCCGGCGCGGGCTGACGGTCACCGGTTTCATCAACACGGCGCTCGAAGCGGCGGCCGAGGCGACGCTGGAGCAGGCTCGCCGACGTGAGCTTTCCGAGCAGGATCAGCGACTGCTCCTCAGTCTCCTGTCCCGTCCCGGCAAGCCGAACCGGGCTTTGCTGAAGTCGGCGGAGCGATACCGGAAGCGGTATGGCAAGTGATCCGCTCCAGTTCGAGCGGTTCGACTCGCGCCGGCATCGACGCGAGCATTTCGATTGCGGCGTCCCCGCCCTCACCACTTTCCTCAAGAGCGTCCTGAACCAGCAGATGAAGCGCGGCGTGACTGTCGGCTACGTACTTGCACAGCCCACGGGTCGCATTGCAGGATACGTGACGCTCTCCGCGGGCGAGATTCCCATCGGCGTCACTCCAGAAGGGCATGGGTTTCCCCTGATGCTTCCGCTGCCGACCTCGCTGATTGGCAGGCTTGCCGTCGATCTGGAGTTTCGCGGGCGGGGGCTGGGCGGCGATCTGCTCGTGCATGCAATCCGAGTGGCCGTCGCCACGGCGGAGCACGTCGCGTCCTCGGTGATCGAAGTTGATGCGCTCGATGCGACCGCGGTTCGCTTCTACGAGCATTTCGGCTTCAAGCGGCTCAAGGATGATCCGCGACACCTGTATCTGCCGATGGTCACGGCCAGGGAACTCGTTGATCGCGTCTTTTCGGAGCCGCGACCGTGAGGGAGCGAACGCTCAGGTACGGAGTCGCGCGTGAGCCGGGCAGACGGTTGGCGCGCGGAATCGTCGCCCGAGCACGCGAAACCGGCGCAGGGCTCGTTCAAGGGGTTCATCCGCGATCCCCAAGCGTAAGACTCGCCTCTTTGCTGGCGCGGCTTCGGGCGGAGAAACTCGTTGAAACGGGCTGAACCCCGGTCGCACCGCGCGCGAGACGATTAACCAGCCCTGCAAAGTCTGGCCTGAAATCGCATGCGGCGGAAAGACCCCCGAACGGGGCTGTTCGCTGCTTCAGATTCCGTCACGGAGTTGTTCCGTTCCCCCAGAACGGCCTCCCTTGAATCCCTGGCCGGAATCGGTACGATTCACTTCCGCAAACGGCGTTTCCCGGGCCGTGTCCAATGTCCCACGATCCCGCCGAAACCCGCTTCAAGGGGCCAGCTGTGCCCGACAGCGTGGCACGAATCGCGGAGACCCGCATTGCGGTCGCCCGCATCTGCGAGGCGTGCGCGGGTCGGGGTAGTTCGTCGCTCCGCGACGAGAACTCGCCGCGCAGCGGCGAAGGACTCACCGCCCGGCATTCGCAGCGCCGCACGTGTGCTGATCGCAAGCGGAGGTTTTTCCGCAACGGAGGAGGAGGTATGAGAACGACAACGCGGGCACTATCAGTCGGTCGAGCGGGCGACAACGTAGGGTGGAGCAGGTCTCCTGACCGGGCACTCTTCCGGCGCGTCCGCGTCTCCGTCGCGGGCGTCCTCCTTGGGGTCGCCGTCGTCGCACTGGCCGCACCTCAGCGCGCGTCCGCGCAGGACTGCGGTTGGGACCAAATACACCTTGACCTCAGCCCGACGGCCAGAGCGGACCATGCGATGGGCTACGAGCTTCCTCGCTATTTCGTGTGGGTAGCCTGAGCCAAGGCTGGGAGCTTGAAGTCCAGTTTTCCGGCGATGAGGTAGGTCATTGTCATAAGATAGGCGCTGGAGCGGAAGCCGCGGGCTTTCCGCTTGGCCGACTGGATC
>CAZGJA010000138.1:0-42286 GCA_964526695.1 uncultured Phycisphaeraceae bacterium | reverse complement strand
CGCGCCGCCTCCGCCATTACAGCCCACGGCGACCTTCTGCTACAGTAACCCCATGCGGATTCCACCCGTCGAGTTCCTCATCTGGGCCAAGCGCCATCGCCGCGCCAAGTACGAGATGACCGTCAGCGGCGCGCCGCCGGTCGAGCTGACCGACTTTCAGGCCGGGCTGGGGCACGTCGAGATCAAGATTCGCGGCACCTGCGGCGACAGCTTTGAGATCGCCTACCTCGCCAGCCGGTGACGCCGAGGTTCCTCAAGGAGAC
The DNA here is from genome assembly GCA_964526695.1 of uncultured Phycisphaeraceae bacterium. Lineage (GTDB taxonomy): Bacteria > Planctomycetota > Phycisphaerae > UBA1845 > UBA1845 > JABWBH01. The sequence goes on along the minus strand of CAZGJA010000138.1, from coordinate 42,023 downwards.
CCTCGCGCGGCACCCGCAGCCAGGCCCGGCGCCGCGAGACGGGGGGCGTCGGTGGCCGGTGCAGCCGCGTTGTTCAATCGCACGGGCAGTCGCACGGTGAACCTCGTGCCGCGGTCCACTTCCGTGTCGAGCGAGATCGTGCCTTCGAGAATGTTGACCAGCTCGCGCGTGATGGCCAGCCCCAGCCCGGTGCCCTCGTGCTCGCGCGTGCGGGACGAATCAAGCTGGCGGAATTTCTCGAAGATCAGGTGGAGCTTCTCGCCGGCGATGCCCGGCCCCGTGTCTTCCACGCTGAGCCGGACGAACCCGTCGCCGTCGCGCACTGCGACCAGCCCGAGGCGTCCGCCGTTGGGCGTGAACTTCACCGCGTTGGACAGCAGGTTGTAGAGAATCTGCTTGACCTTGCCGGAGTCGCTGGACATGCGCGGCAGGTCCTCGGCGATTTCGACGCGCACGTCCTGCTCCTTCTTGGCGGCGAGCGGGCGGATGAAGTCGATCAGGTCGGCGCAGACCGCGGCCGGATCGAACTCGCTGAGGTGGACTTCGAGCTTGCCGGCCTCGATCTTGGCGAGGTCGAGCAGGTCGTTGATCAGGTCGAGCAACATGCGTCCGCTGGTGAGGATGTTGCGGGTGTAGCGGGCGAGGCGCGAGCGGTCGATGTCGTCGATGGACCAGGCGTCGTTGAGCAGGTCGGCAAAGCCGATGATGGAGACCAGCGGCGTGCGCAGCTCGTGGCTGACGTTAGCGAGAAAGTCGCTCTTGAGACGGTTGGATTCGTAGAGGGCGACGTTGGTTTCGGCCAGCTCGCCGAGCTTGATGTCGAGGGAGCGGTTGATGCGCTCCAGCTCCTGCTGGGTGCGCGAGAGGTGGTTGAGCATCTCGTTGAACGCCTCGCCGAGTTTCTGGAACTCGTCGCCGGTGCGCAGATCGGATCGAGCGGCCAGGTCGCCGCTGGTGACGCGCTCGGTGAGCGCGCGGAGCCGGTTGAGCGGCATGAGGACGAGGCGCTGGGTGACGATGTAGAAGACGACGATCGCAAGCACGGCGCCGGTCGCGCCGCCCAGCACGGTCACGACGGAGCTCCAGGTCCGTTCCGGCGACAGGATCGGCAGCGACACGTCGATGATGCCCAGGAGCCGGCCTTCGTCCGGACCAGCGCCGGCAGCGCGCACCGCCCAGGCCATCCGCAGCCGGCTGCCGTCCTCCTGCTTGCGCCAGTAGGACGGCTCGCGGTTGGCGGCGAGCTTGGAGATGGCTTCGAGCCGAAAGCCCTCGCGCTGCTCGGCGCGCTGCGCGGTGATGGACTCTGTGGAGCAGAACTCCGGCTGCGCGATGGGCAGGTCGGAGGGGAGATCGCGGCGGAGGTCCTTCCAGCTCGCGCTCAAGCGGTCGCGCGCTTCGGTCCAGGCGGCCTCGCCGGCGCCGGGGCGGAGAAACTGGCGCGCGAGCGTGGCCACCTGCTCGGCGCGAACCACGAGCGCGCGATCGGCCAGCGTGCCCATCAGCACCCAGGGAAATGCGAGGGTGGCGACGATGGTGAGCAGCACCGCGCCTCCGAAGAGCAGCGTGATCCTGCGGTCGAGCGAAACGCGAATGTGCCTGGAGACCCTCACCGGCGGTGAATCTTACCGCCGTTCGCCGCAATGTTTAGCCGGCAATCGGGGCTTGTCAGGGCGGCCGGGGGGCAGATGAAAGAAGTTCGCAGGGTGGCACGGTCTCGCGCAGCGAGGCCGTGGCGAGTGCGAGGGGATATTCGCGGCGCATCCGCCACGGCCTGGCGAGTACGCCAGACCGTGCCACCCTCCCGCCACCTTGGGATTCACATGCTCACGCCGAGTACGGCGAGAGCATGCCACCCATCGGATACGCCAGACCGTGCCACCCTCCCGCACCTTGGGATTCACATGCTCACGCCGAGTACGGCGAGAGCATGCCACCCATCGGATACGCCAGATCGTGCCACCCTCCCGCCACCTTGGGATTCACATGCTCACGCCGAGTACGGCGAGAGCATGCCACCCATCGGATACGCCGGACCGTGCCACCCGGCGGCGGGATCTGTTTGTTTCCACGCCGATCGTGGTTAGCATGGCGCGGTCGGATGGGATGCGCCGGGCCGGCGCTCATCCGGTTTTCCCTGCTGAGAGGCGTCCGCGCGCGTTCAATGTCGCCGCAGCGGGCGACCTTGGGAGTATGGCCATGATTCCGCCTTCGATGCAATCTTTCCTGGGATGGATGGACGATCACGAGGCGCGTGTGCCGCTGGCGGAGCTGGTGGAGGCGCTGCGGCGGCTGAAGGTCACGTCTGACGACGTGCGCCACGTCGCGCGATTCAGCCATGAGCGCTACCAGCGCAATCTGCTCCACGCCGGGCCGGGCTATCACGCGCTGATCCTCTGCTGGCGCAACGGTCAGCGCAGCCCGATCCACGATCATCGCGGTTCCTCCTGCGGCGTCCGGGTGATTCTCGGCGACGCGACGGAGACGACGTTCGATCGCGCACCCAACGGGCTGTACATTCCGCTGCGCACGCGCACGCTTCACGAGGGCGAGGTCTGCGGCTCGCAGGACAGCGACGTTCATCAGGTGTCCAATCTCCAGCCCGCGGGGAAGGATCTCGTCACGCTGCACGTGTATTCGCCGCCGCTGCTGAACATGCGGACGTATTCGCTGACCGATTCGAGCGTGGCGGAGTACGACGATCCGGTTTTCGAACTGGTGGATGGAGGGGGCATTTAGCCGCGCCGAAACGACGAGATGGGGTCGGTTTTCGGCGGTCGGCATCGAGCTTGCGGCACGATCGTCGAAGGGCTGGAGAATGCGATGAGCACGATGACGGTGGACGACTCGCGCGCCGCCCCGGCGTTGCAGCCGCTCTTTTCCTACTTCGGCGATCTGACTGACGACGCCTACGGCGCGCTCGGCTCGATGGAGGGCATGTATCACCGCCCCGTCGTCGAGACGGCCCGGAGCGCGGCGGCACACGAACGGTTGGCGCACTGGCCCGGATACCTGTTCGCCGCGGCCGTGTGCGCGGTGGCGTATGGCATCCATTACCTGCCGTTTGCCCCGTTTCAGGTGGTCTCGGATGCGGGCGTGAAGCGTCCCATCAGCACGGCCATTCTGGCGATTCTTGTCGGTCTTCTGGTGCGCAACTTCATTTGGGCGCCGGCGTCGATCTTGGCCGGGTGCAAGAGCATTGTCCGCGGCGTGATTCCGTTTGCCATCGTGCTGACCGGCGCGGAGCTCCACCTTTCGTCCGTGCTGCAAGTCGGTCCTTCGGTGCTGATGATCATCGTGGTGTGCATCGCGCTGTCGATGGGGGCGGCGTATGTCATCGGGCGGATGATGAAGCTGCCGCGGCACACGGCGCTGCTGGTGGGCGCGGGGACGGGCATCTGCGGCAGCAGTGCGATCGTAGCGGTGGCGCCGCTGCTGGAGACGGAAGACGACGACCTGGCGTGGTCGATCGGGGCGATCAACGCGCTGGGGCTGATCGTGATGCTTTTGTGGCCCGTGGTGGGGGAGGCGCTGCGGCTCAGCTCGTCGCAGTTCGGCGTGTGGGCGGGCACGTCGATTCATGCCGTGCCGCAGGTGGTGACCGCGGGCCTGGCGTTCAGCAGCGAGGCCGGGGCGATGGCGACGCTGGTGAAGCTGGTTCGCGTGACGATGCTGGCGCCGCTGGTGTTCGCGTTGGCGCTGGCGGCGGCGCGGCGACGGCGTGCGACGGGGGCGGCGGGCGAGCGCATGACGGTGCACTATGGGCGGATGGTCCCGTGGTTTGTCTGGGGGTTTCTGGGGTTGTCGCTGCTGTACACGGAGGGGCTGATCCCGGAGCTGAAGTTCCCGGCGAAAGGGCTACTGGGCGGCGGCGGCGAGCCGTTTGTGCTGCCGCTGGTGCGCGTGCTGAAGGAGACGGGCACGGCGCTGTTGGCGCTGGCGATGGCGGCGATCGGGCTGGAGCTGAGTGTCAAGAGCATGGCACGCGTGGGCAAGCCGGTGTTCCTGTGCGCGGCCGGGGCGACCGTGGTGCTGGGCGCGGCGAGCCTGGTTCTGGTCAAGCTGCTGCTGTAATGGGAACGCGGACCGCCTTCGTCATCCCCACAACTCGCGCATCCGTTTTCGCGGATCGGGCGGCGCGGCGGCGGAATGCGGCAGGCCGTCGCCTTGCGGCGTGGCCGTCTGGTCGAAATGCGCCAGCACGGCATGGGTGATGAATCGCGTAAGTTTGGCGAAGTTGTGTGCTCTGCCGAAGCGGTATTTCGCGTGGTAATAGCGCAGCGGGAAATACACATATAAGAAGTCCCGCGCCCGGGTCAGGGCGACGTAAAGCAGCCGCCGCTCCTCGTCCACGCCCTCGCTGTCGCCCGTGGACATGTCACTGGGAATCATGCCGTCCGCCGCGTGCAGGACGTGGACCACGTCCCATTCGCATCCCTTCGCTGAGTGGATCGTGCTGAGGATCAGGTAGTCCTCTTCCAAATACGGAGCGCCTGCCAAATCGGACGTGGAATGCGGCGGGTCTAGCGTCAGATCGGTGATAAACGCCTGGCGCGACCGGTAGCCGGAGGCGATCTGTTCCAACTGCTCGAGGTCTTTGAGCCTCATGCTCGCATTGTCGTGCATGCGCTGGCACAGGGGTTCATAATAACTCCGCAGAATTTCAATCTGCGATGCGACGGGCGGCGGCTCGAAGCCGGGAGATTCGCGCGGCGGCGCCAAACCCGATGATTTGCGCGGCGGCTGAGACTTCTTCTTCCCGGTTTTCCCCGCAGCGCCGATTCCGCAGCAGGCGCGCAGGGCCTGCCGCAATCTCTCATAGGCCTCCTTCGACGCCGCCGGCACGCGAGCCGCGCGCTCCAGCATGGCGAGCAGAGGCGATTGCACGGGAGCGTCCGCGCCATGACCATTGGTTTCCGCCGCTTCCGGCGGCGCTTGCCAGAGATCGTCCATGATCCGCCGGGCGCTCTGCGGACCCACGCCCGGCAGCATGAGCAGCACGCGATACCAACTGAGCTGGTCATACGGGTTTTCGAGGATGCGCAGCATCGCCAGCATGTCCTTGATGTGCGCCGTCTCAATGAACTTCAGTCCGCCGTATTTGTGGAACGGAATCTTGCGCCGCGTCAGCTCCACCTCCAGAGCCGATGAGTGATGCCCGGCGCGAAACAGCACGGCCTGCTGCCGCAAGGGAATGCCGGCCTCCAGATGCTCCAGAATGCGCTGGATCACGGCCTGGCATTGATCCGGCTCGTCGCGGCAATACACCAGCGACGGCTTGCAGGCCGACACGCGCGAAGACCATAATTCTTTTGTGTATCGCTCCTGGGCGTGCGCCATGACCGCATTGGACGCGTCGAGAATCGGCTGCACGGATCGGTAATTCTGCTCCAGCGTCACGATTTCCGCGCCGGGGAATTGCTGAGGAAAATCCAGAATGTTGCGCACGGTGGCCGCGCGGAACGAATAAATGGACTGCGCATCGTCCCCTACAACCATGATGTTGCGGAGCCGCCGCCGCAGACCCAGCAGAATCTCCGACTGAAGGAGGTTCGTATCCTGATATTCATCCACCAGCACATGCTCAAAGCGATCACCCAGCGCGTCGCCGACACCGGGTTCCTGCGCCAGCGCGTTGAGAAACAGCAGCAAGTCGTCATAGTCGAGCACGTTCTGCTGCTTCTTGCGATCCTGGTATTCGCGGAAGATGCGTGCGATGTCGTCCTTGTGATGGCTGCACCAGGGGTAGAACACCTCCAGCGTGTCCGCGAGCTTCTCGCGCGCGTTGACCGATCGAGAGTAGATCGCCGCCAGCGTCTCCTTGCGCGGAAACCGCTTGTCGCCCTTGGCGAGTCCCAGTTCGCTGCGCAGCAGGTTCATCATGTCGGCCGCGTCGGACTGATCCATGATGGTGAAGCCAGGCGACAGCTCGAGCGCCTGCCCATAGACGCGCAGCAGCCGGTTGGCGACGGCGTGAAACGTGCCGCCCCACACGCGCCCCACGACCGAGGCGTCCACAAGCTGCCCGGCGCGTTTGAGCATCTCGGCCGCGGCGCGCCGGGTGAACGTCAGCAGCAGGATGCGATCCGGGTCCACGCCCTTGTGGATGAGCCATGCGACGCGGCAGGCAAGGGTCTTGGTCTTGCCGGTGCCCGCGCCGGCGATGACGAGGAGCGGTCCGTCGCCGCCGGTGACGGCGCGGCGCTGCTGCGGATTCAGGTCGTCCAGCCAGATGGGAGTATCCATGCAAGTCACGGGGATTGGACCTCTCTGCACGGGCAGGGTCAAGCACAGAGGACCACGTCGATCGGGGCCGCGTGGCTTCCGCATTCAGAACTCGCATGGCAGTCCGTGGCGAGAGGCGACACTCGTCATTCCCGCGCAAACGGGAATCCAGACTGCTGTTTTGAGGAGGCATGAAATCCGCGGTTCTCCGGGGCGGACTGGACCCCCGCCTGCGCGGGGGTGACGGTGCCGATGCCCGGTTTCAATCTCTGCCACGGCCAGATGAGGGTAGCTGGGTCTGGCGTACTCCGTCATTCCCACGCAGGCGGGAACAGGCCGTGGCGCGTGGGCAATGCAGCCGCCGGGGTGCGCCCCATGCGTCCGCCGCTGCGGATCGGCGCCGGTCGCGGACGGTTTCGCTCCCTTTTGCATCCGGGGGCAACCGATAGGAAACTTCAGCGTTAGTTCTTCCGTTGGGCGATTGGGCATCGGGCGGCGGGCGGCTTGCGGGGCGGATGCGCTGCGATGACCGTCGGGGCGCCGGGATTGAGCGGATCGTCGGAGCGCGTGGTTTAAGCATGACTTCGTTCGTCAAGGCCATCTGGTGGATTCTGTACGAGTCGAGCCTTTACCTGCTCGTGGGGTTTGCGCTGGCGGGCGTGTTCAACGTGCTGTTTGCGCACTGGCAGGGGCTGGCGGAGCGGCTGAAGCGGGGGCGGATTCGATCGGTGCTCTGGGCGACGCTGATCGGGGCGCCGCTGGACCTCTGCTCGTGCAGCGTGCTGCCGGTGGCGATGACGCTTCGGCGGCGCGGGGCGAAGCCCGGGGCGGTGTACTCGTTCGTCATCTCCGTGCCGGAGGTGGACATGGTGTCCATCCTGCAGACGAATGCGCTGCTGGGGCCGGTGATGGCTTTCGTCCGACCGGTGACGGCGCTGATCACGGCGCTGGTGACGGGGATTCTGGCGAACTTCTTGGAGCCTTGGCTGGAGAAGGGCAGGGGCGGATCGGGCGAAGCTGTCGGCGAAGGCGCGGATGCGGAGGGCGCGAGCGCGGAAGGCACGGGCGGCGCGGCAGGTTCGTGTGCGGCGGAGAGCTGCGGCTGCGCGGGCGAGGCGGCGCACGGCCCGGATTCCTGCGGGCATGAGCATGGGGAGACGTCACAGGTTGGAAACCTGTGTCACACTCCACAGGTTGGAAACCTGTGCCACACGGCGGAGGCTGGAGACCTGTGTCACACACATGAGCATGGGCAGACGTCACAGGCTGGAAACCAGTGTCACAGTCACCGGTTGGAAACCGGTGCCACAAGCGGAAGCGCCGCGCCGGTTCGCTCGTGGGCGCGGCGGGCGGCGCGGTTCGGGTTTGTGGAGTTCTTCGACGACCTGATCGGATCGCTGCTGCTGGGCGTGATTCTGGGCGGACTGATCGGCGTGCTGCTGCCGAAGATAGGGCTGGATCGGTTTGCCGGCGGATCGTTCATCGCGCTGGTGGCGATGCTGCTGCTGGCGATTCCCATGTACGTCTGTGCGACGGCCAGCACCCCGATGGCCGTGGGCATGATCGTCGGCGGCGTCAGTCCCGGCGCGGCGCTGGTGTTTCTGCTGGCGGGTCCGGCGACGAATGCCGCGGGGATTCTTGTCCTGGCGCGGGAGATGGGGCGTCGCGGCGTGGTGCTGTACGTGGCGTGTATTTTCGCCATCAGCCTGCTTGCGGGGGCGGCGCTCGACGCAGCGCTGGCGCGCGGGTGGGCGACGATGCCCGCGCTGACGCTGGCGGTGGCGACGGAAAGCGTCAGCCCGATCAAGGTCGGCGGCGCGGTGCTGATGGTGCTGCTGACGCTTGCGAGCCTTCGCCGCACACGTCTCGTGCGTCGCATGGCCGCGGGACTGACCGCGCGGACGGGATTGCCGCTGACGGGTCCACGGCTGGCGTTCTGCATGGCGCTCGTGGGCGCGGCGGCGTATGTCGGCTCGGGCTTTTTCAGCGTTCCGCCCGGCTCGCGCGGAATCGTGCTGAAGTTCGGGCGGATCACCGCGACGGACCTTCCGCCGGGGCCGCACTTCAACTGGCCTTATCCGATGGGCGGGCGACGGATCGTGGCGGTGGATCGCGTTCGTCGCGTGGAGCTGGGTTTTCGCAGCACGCAGGAGGAGATGGTGCTCGTCGATCCGTCGCGCGATCCGTACCGCGACGAATCGTGGATGCTGACGGGCAACGAGGACATCATCGACATCCGCTGGACGGTGCAGTATCGCCCGCGCGAGGGGGCGGCGGCGCTGCAGCGCTATGCGTTCGGCGTGGAGGATGTCGGCGAACTGGTGCGGTCGGCGTCGGAAGCGGCCATCCGCGAGGTCGTGGCGGTGCGCGGGATTGATCGGCTCTTGACGGAGGATCGCGCAGAGGTCGAGGAGCGGATCCGCGAGGACGTGCTCGGGCCCATGCTGGACCGCTGGGACGCGGGTGTGCAGATCGTGGACGTGCAGCTTGTGGACGTTCACGCGCCGGCGCCGGTGCATCCGGCGTTCCGCGACGTGGCCAGCGCCTCCGAGCAGAAGATGGGGAAGATCAACGAGGCGCTGGATACGGAAGGGATCACCCTCAGCCGCGCGAAGGCCGGCGCGACGGAGCGCGTGGAGACGGCGAAGGGACGCGCGGCGCAGATCGTCGCGCGGGCGGAGGGCGACACGGCGCTGTTCCTGGCGCAGCGCGAGGCGTTTGCGAGGCATCCGGCGGTGACGCGGCTGGAGTCGTACCTGTCCCGGATGGACGCCGTGCTGCCGCGGCTGAAGAAGTACGTTTCGCTCGTGGGCAAGGACGGCGCGCAGATCGACTTGTGGATGGGGGCGGGGCCGAAAGCGGCTCCCGCGCCCGCGCTGCCATCGGAGAAGGACTGACGCGCGGCTCTTCCGCGAAAACGAGAGCCATCAAACCGACCCACGGTTGGAGAATAGCTTTCATGAAGAAATGGGTTTTCCTTGCACTGCTCGTGTTGGCGCTGGCGGCAGCGTATTCGAGCGTCGTCATCGTCGATGAGACGCAGATGACCGTCATTACGCGCTTCGGCAATCCGACGCGCAACCTCAACGAGCCGGGCTTGTACTTCAAGGCCCCGCTGCCCGTGGATCGCGCGATGGCGGTGGACAAGCGCCTGCTGGTGCTCGACGTGCCCAGTCGCGAGGAGCCGCCGCGGGAGTTCTTGACGCTCGACAAGAAGAACATCGAGGTGAGCACGTACGCCTGCTGGAAGGTCACGGACGCGCTGCAGTTCATGAAGACGCTGACCTCGCGCGAGAGCGCCGAGGCGATCCTGCGCGACGCGATCCTCTCCGCGTGCGGCAAGACGCTCGCCAGCCATCCGCTGAGCGAAATGTTCTCCATCACCGAAGGGCAGATGAAGCTGGGCGACATTCAGCGGACCATTCACGAAAGCTGCGAGGCCCAGCTTGAAAAGGCGTACGGCATCGACATCGTGGATGTGCGGCTGAAACGCATCAACCTGCCGGAGGCCAACCGCAGCAGCGTGTTCGAGCGCATGAGAAAGGAGCGGCAGCGCTTCGCGTCTCAGTACCTCAACGAGGGCGAGGAGGAGGCCGTCCGCATCCGCACGCAGGCGCAGACGAAGGAGAAGGAGATTCTGGGTCAGGCCTACGAAGCGGCGAAGCGCATCGAGGCCGACGCGGAAGCCAAGGCGTATGCGATCTATGCGGATGCGTTCGGGCGGGATCCGGAGTTTTATGAGTTTCTGCGCAACATGGAATCGCTGGAGAAGACGTTGACGCAAAGCACGACGCTTTTCCTTCCCTCGGATCATCCGTATCTCAAGGGTCTGACGCCGTGGCTGGCGCTGCCGAAGCCAATCCCCCCAACGGAAGCGGCCGTTCCGCCATCCGGCGCGTCGGGGGGGTGAGGAAACGTCGAAACGTCGAAACGTCGAAACGTCGAAACGTCGAAACGCCGAAACGCCGAAACGTCGAAATCAGAACCCCCCACGCAAGTGGGGGGCGTTTTGCCAGGACGTGGAAGTTTGGAAACGCCGAAGCCGAAATGTTGGAATCAGAGCCGCGACCGTCAGGGAGCGGTGGGCTTCGTGAAAACGTCGAATACGGAGTCACGCTCACAGGATGCCGCAGAACTCGGAACCCGGGACTCGCATCGTCACCCCCGCGCAGGCGGGGGTCCAGGGCGCACCAACGGGCCGCTCGGTTCCCGCCTGCGCGGGAATGACGGGCTTCGCCTTTCATTACGGGCTGCTAACACATTGAAACACTAAGATGCCAAAACGGCGAAATGAATGGACCTTGGGGCTCGTGCTTGATCGCACCCCTTTCGCTTTTTATGAGTTTGACCGGATGCGAAGATGAGCGGACGCAGTCGTAGAAACACTCTGATTCGCCGCGCGGCGCTCCTTGCGGGGTTGCTGGCGGCGGGCGCGTGGGCTTACACGGGCTTCTACTCGATCGCGCCCAGCGAGCATGGCGTGGTGCTGCGCTTCGGGCGGGTGGTGGCGGACAATGTGCCGCCGGGGATGCACTACACCTGGCCCGCCCCGATCGGGCGCGTGCTCAAATCACGACTCACCGAGGTGCGCCGCATCGAGGTGGGATACACGATGCTCGGGCGCAAGTTCACCGAGGCGCGGCGCTCCGACCTCATCACCGGTGACGAGAACATCCTCAAGATGATGCTGGTCGTGCAGTATCGCGTGGCGACGCCGCCGACGGCCTTTCTGCTGCGCGCGGAGGATCCGCACTGGCTGGTGGAGCGCGCGATGGAGGCGAGCCTGAGCCGGAGCGTGGCGTCGCTGCCGGTGGACGCGGTGCTGACGACGGCGCGAAGCGAGCTTCAGATTCGCGCGCTGGAGGATGCGCAGGCGCTGCTGGATTCGTACGGCGCGGGGGTCACGCTGATCGACGCGAATCTGCAGGAAGTGATGCCGCCGCTGCCGGTGGGCGATGCGTTTACCGACGTCGCCAGCGCGAAGAAGGACGCGGAGCAGCGCGTCGAGCAGGCGCGCGAGGCGGCCGCGCGGACGCTGGCGAATGGGCGATCGGAGGCGCAGCGTCTCACGGAGGAGGCGCGCGGCAAGCGTGCGGAACGCGTCTCGAAGGCCGAGGGCGACGCGGAGCGGTTTGTCCGACTGCTGCCCGAATACCGCCGCGCGCCGGAGCTGACGCGGACGCGGCTGTATCTGGAGGCGATGGAACGAATCCTGTCGCGCGCGAAGATCTACGTGATCGAGCCGGGCGAGGGCGAGACGCGCCCGCGCATCACGGTGTTGGAAGATCGTTGAGCAAAGCCACAAAATGACTGCCCGTTGCCACGCGCGGGATCCAATGCCGGGAAGATTCCAAACAGTGCTCCATCAGGATCGTTTCCCGCAAGAGCAGGGATAACAGCCCGTGGTGGAACTCGAAACCGGGCCTCGGGACCGTCACCCCCGCGCAGGCGGGGGTCCAGTCCGCCCCGCAAAACCGCTGGTTTCATGCCTCCTCAAAGCAACAGCCTGGATTCCCGCCTGCGCGGGAATGACGAGTGTCGCCTTTCGCCTCGGACTGGTCGAGAGAGAGAGTATGTGTGTGCGTGCGTGCGTGCGCGTGTGAGCGAGAGAGAGCGAGCGAGAACCCGCCCCCACTACGCCGGGGCATTCCCGGCGGGCTTCCATCCTCATTCGGACCTCCATTCGGCTTTGGCAAGCCTCAACCGGCCCGATCGCGCGGGTATTCTACCTCGGGGTCGGTTGGCAGGCAAAGGGGGTTTTTAGCCTGCCCGCCGGACCAACGCGCCGCGGGTTCTGGATTTCCGCTTCCGCGGGAATGACGGGATTCGGCGGGATTTGCCGCTCCGTGACGAGCATGGATTCCCGCTGGGGTCGTTGGTCGCTCAGCGACGAGACGGGTTTCCCGCCTGCGCGGGAATGGCGCGCCACGCGCGCGGGGCCTGCCGGTTGCCGAGGCACTCCGCTCGTTTCCTGCCTGGCCGATCCCGCACTTTGCCTTTGGGTGGCCTTCCGCGTATATTTTGACCGTTATTCGCCGGATTCCCGTGCAGGAACGGAGGGTCGGCGGCGCACGGGGCGGCGCGGTTACGCCTTGGAGAGACGGTTCATGACGATCTGGATGTCGCTTCTTATCACCGTGGCGGGCGCGGTCGCCCTCCCGTATCAGGAGGAACCCACCCCCATGCCGGTGGAACAGGAAAACAAGGAAGGGGAGCAGGAAACCAAGGAGAAGCCCGCCGAGTCCAAGGGCGGGGGCGAGAGCCTTCTGGCCGTCATGGTGACGGCGAAGGGGGACATCTGGCTGGCGTTGTTCCCGGAGCAGGCGCCAGTGACGGTGGCCAACTTCGTGAACCTCGCGCAGCGCGGGTTCTACGACGGGCAGAAGTTCCATCGCGTCATCCCGGACTTCATGATCCAGGGCGGCGACCCGACCGGCACGGGGCGCGGCGGACCGGGCTACCGCTTCGACGACGAGTTCGACCCGGCGCTGCGCCACAGCGGACCGGGCGTGCTCTCGATGGCCAACAGCGGACCGGGCACGAACGGGAGCCAGTTCTTCGTCACGCACAAGGAGACGCCCTGGCTGGACGACAAGCACACCGTCTTCGGTCGCGTGGTGGACGGGCAGGATGCGGTGGATGCCATCGAGGGCAACGACGAGCTAAAGGCCGTCGTGATCCTCGGCGACGCCGCGAAAGTTCTGGAAGCCCAAGGCGATCAGGTGGGCCAGTGGAACAAGATGCTGGAGCGCAAGTTTCCGGCCAAGGAGAGCGCCGCGGACGAGGCCAAGATGAAATCGCTGAAGGACGCGGCGGGTCGCATGCGCGCCAAAGCCGCCTCGATTTACGCGGCGATCGACAAGGCGTCGAAGGCGAAGAAGGAAGAAGGCGATCGTCAGGCGGGCGACTTCAAGAAGAAACTCGAGATGGCCCGCACAAAGGGCACGACGTCCGACTCGGGGCTGATCACCTGGGATGAAAAGGTCGGCGACGGCGCGTCACCCGAGCCTTCGGGGCAGGTGACGATCCATTACACCGGCTACCTCGAGGACGGGTACAAGTTCGACACCTCGCGCGACGGCGAGCCGATGACGCACGCCTCGCAGGGATTCGTCAAGGGATTCAACGAGGGTCTGGCGACGATGAAGATCGGCGGGAAGCGCTGGTTCGTCATTCCGCCGGCGCTGGGCTACGGCCCGCGGGGTGTGCCGCAGGCGAAGATCCCGCCGAACTCGACGCTGGTGTTCGAGGTGGAATTGCTCGAAGTGCACTGAAGCTGGGGCGGGCGATGATCGAATCGTTGGACGCGATATCTCAGCGCCGCGAGGCCGTCGACAGCGGACCTTCGTCGCGCGTGCGGCTCGTGCGGCGGTTCACGTTTGAGGCCGCGCATCGCCTGCCGCATGCGCCGGCGGGTCATCGCTGTCAGCGACTGCACGGGCACAGCTTTCAGGTCGAGCTGGTCTGCGAAGGGGAAGTGGACGATCAAACGGGCTGGCTGATCGACTTCGGCGAGATCAAAGCCGCGTTCGAGCCGTGGCTGGAGAAGCTGGATCATCATTATCTGAACGAGGTGGCGGGGCTGGAGAATCCGACGTCTGAAAACCTCGCTCGATGGATCTGGGCGCGGGTCAAGCCGCGGCTGTCCGTTTTGGCGCAGGTGACGGTGTCGGAGACCTGCAACGCGCGATGCGAATATCGCGGGTAGGCGGGGGTGTAAATCCGATGTTCTCGCTGGAGCGGGCTTGGCCCGCCCTGCGCGGCCTAGCCCCGGCGAAACCGTGCGCGGCCGAAGCAAGCGGCCATTCAGGCTTTTGTGCCCGGTATCCGCGATGGGAATGGAAGCATCGAAAGCCAAGTTAGATTAACAACAGGCGGGGGATCCGCGTCGGACGTGTGACTCGGGCCACTCGCGTTTCGGGGATGATCCCCAAAGGGAGAACGACTTCATGACCAAGGCGATGGGTGTTTTCGCGGTGTTGGCGATCGGGTCGGCGCTCGGCGTCGGCGCGGCTTTCTGTCCGGATGACTGCTGCCTGACGGGCAAAAGCTCGTGCTTCGTGTCCGCGGCGATGGCGCAGGAAACGAAACCGCACTGCGGCGGGGCGCAGACCACGGGTACGACGCAGGACGGCAAGCCGGGTTGCGGCGCCGGGCAGACTACGGGCGGAGGCTGCTGCGCGTCGAAGACTGCCGGACAGGACGCCAAGGGCGGCGGCTGCGCCGGGATGGCGTCCGCGAAGGCGGACGGATGCCCGAAGTCGGCGATGTGCGACAAGACGCTGGCTTCCATGCCGAAGCTGATGTACCGCGTCGGCGAAAAAGAGCTGTGCTGCCCGACCGGCGCCGGCGAAGAGGCCAAGACCAGCGGCAAGCCGATCCAGTACGTCGTCGCCGGCGAAGTGTTTGCCGGCGAGGGCGACGCCAAGGTCAAGCTCGCGTCCGCGGTGGAGACGTTCAACACGGATTTGCTGACCATGCAGTTCTCCGCGGGCAGCGAGTGCTTCAAGTGTCCGGTCACGGCCGAGGAAGCCGCGAAGAAGGCCGGCGCCGTGGTGAAGTATCGCGCGGCGGGCGTGGACTTCGACTCGAAGGAGAAGGCCATGCAGGCGCTGGAAGCGGCGAAGAAGGCCGCCGGCGAAGTGAAGCTGGCTGCGTTTGTGGGTGACAAGGAGTTCGGCTGCTGCGTTGAGGCGGGTCAGGTCGCCAAGGCGAGCGGCAAGGAAGTGACCTACGTCGTCGGCGATCAGAAGACTTGCTGCGAAATCACCGGCAAGCTCAACTTCGCGATGGCGAAGGCCAAGGCGATTGTGTCAGCCGCTGCGGAGTTGGCGCTGGCAACGAGCGTGCAAACGACGACCGGCGCGTAGATTCCGCCGCCGCTGCAGAAGGCGGAAATCGAATCGAGCAACGGAGGGGGACCGGCTTGACCGCCGGTCCCCTTGTTGTTTGATGGGGGCGTCGGAAACAAGGCGCTCCCCCGAACCCGGAAACTTCGCACGATCGCTGTGGGAAATGCCCAGTTGGTTGCCACAACGCCCCTGGTGAGTGGCTCGGGTCGGCGTCCTCGCCTTGCCTTGGCGAGTGGTCAACCCGAGCGGGGCAGCGCGCTTCTCGGGTCCAGCGCGGAGAAACCCTGGGGTCGTGGCGCAGGATCAGCACCGGACGATCGGACACGATTCGGATGGGATCGTTCCGCGATGCCACTCCGCCGCAGCGGATACGGAGAGGTAAAAAGAAAGGAGGTGCCTCGCCCGCCAGTGCGTAAACGCACTGGGCCCCCCGGGAACGAGGCACCTTAGGTTCGAGGACGTTTTATACATCATCGACCTTACGAGATCAAGCCCCCTGATCACGGTTTTCTTGAGGATTCCCACTCCGCAGCGAGAATGCGAGCGGGCAACAGGCTTCGGCCTGCCAGGCTGAGACCTGCGCGGGACGCCGTGCGCCGATGGACGCGAATGAGCAGGTTGATGCCGAATCCCGATGCGAGGATTGACGCGAATCGAACCGACGAGGTCGCCGCGGCGGGGGGCCTCTGGGTCAATCCGTGCTACAGGGCGATCCTGGAACGGGCCGGGTGGACCGCGCCGCGGCGACTGCTCGACCCGACGGTCGGCGGCGACATGAGCAAGCCGGGGCTGATGCCGTGGAGGCGGCGGGCGAGCATCGCGCTGACCGACGACGCGGGGCGCGAGGTGGTGTTCTTTCTGAAGCAGTATGTCGCCCCGCCGCGGTCCGCGCGCCGCGCCGCCCTGCGCCTGTGCCCTGAGGCCCGGACGCTCGCCGGCGCCGAGTGGCGCTGGATGCAGCGGCTGGCGGCGGACAGCGTGGGATGCGCCGAGCCGGCCGCGCTGGCGGAACAGCTTGCGGACGAGGTCGAGCAGGCCAGCGCCCTGCTGATCGCGGCGGCGCCTGGCATCTCGCTGGAGCAGTGGTTCGCGCGGCGGACTGAGGGCGGCGATACGCATCGCCGCGCCGTTCGCCACGCCCTTCCCGATCTTGCAGCGCTGATCGCGCGATTTCACGACTGCGGCTACGTGCATCGCGACCTTTACGCCTGCCATGTCTTCATCGACGAGGATGCCATTCTCGATCCGGACGCCACGTCGGCGGGTGGCACGGATCCGCAGCAGCAGACCCGTGAAGCGCATGACGGCGCCTGGGTGGCACGCTCGCCACGGCCTGGCGAGTACGCCAGACCGTGCCACCCTGCACCGTGCGACCCTGCACCGCGCCACCCTGCACCGTGCGACCCTGCACCGTGCCACCCTGCACCGTGCCACCCTGGACCGCGCCACCCTGGTGTGAGGCCAGAATGCGGTTGCCCTGGCGTCCTTCCCGCGTTCCGCCTCATCGACCTCGCCCGCGTTTTCAAGCCGCGCTGGTTGCGGCAACGCTGGATCGTTAAGGACCTCGCGGCGCTGCACTATTCCTGCCCGGCAGGCCTCGTCACGCGAACGGACCGCCTGCGTTGGCTGAAGCTGTACCGCCGCGTCCGCAGGCTCGGACCCGCCGAACGGCGACTGATCCGCCGAATCGAAACCAAGGTCGCGCGGATCGCGCGCCACGATCGCAGCCGCGCCTCGCGCGCTCATGCCTCTTGAACCGGGTCCGGGAGATTGATCCACAGATTGCGCAGATTTCGCAGATTCAGAGGCAGGAGCGACTGCGACAGCGTGTTAGCCGCACTGCTCTTTCATGCTGCGAAGGATCGGACTCTGTGAAGGGCCATCGTGGATGTCCATCGTTGGCTCGCTCCAGCGAGCACCGCTGCTCACGAATTCGCAATCTGCGCAATCTGTGCAATCTGTGGATGACACGCTTCGCAGCGGTAAGGATGAGCCCGCGGATCGAGCGATCGTGACCCCGCTTCGTACGCGATCAACGTCGGGGTCGGAGGATTCGATTTCGCGGAGGTGTTGCGTTCAGTGCAGCGAGCGGCGTCGCTGCGGAGGGACGAGCGCGGCCGCGGTTGCGGGTTCACGTCCGGCGGCATGGGCGAGGTGGTAGTCCAGAATGTCAAACGCTCCGAGGACATCCTTGGCGGCGTTGTCCCCGCGCAACACGTTGAGCGTCGCCGCCGAGACAGCCCGCTTCTCGGCCTGACCCACCTCGCACGAGCGGCAGAGCATCCCGCCCTCCAGCGCCGAGAAGTACGGCAGCGAACCGGCGCTCTCGCACAACACACACGCGTCAAACCTCGGCAGAAGCCCGGTGGCAACCAGCAGATTCCGCTGAAACGCCGCCACTTCCGCCAGCGCCGCGTCGTCGCCCGCGTCCGTCAGCTTCGTCAGCGTCGCGGTCAGCGCGTCGTACAGCGCCGCGTGAGGATCGAAGTCCTGCGTGAGCATGGCCGTCGTCTCGGCGACGTACTCCGCGGCGCGGATGCGGATGAGGCGCTCGCGCAGACCGCTGAACGACCGCGTCTGCTTCCACTCCGTCAGGATGGAGAGCGCGTCGGCCGTGCCCGTGCGTGGGCTGAACAGGAGGCTGCCTTCCTCGAGCAGGTCGATGGCCGGGGCGAAGCGCGTCTTGGTCGAGCGTTTCACGCCCTTGGCGATCAGGCGGACGCGCCCGTGATCGCGCGTGAAGACCGCGAGCACCTGCGAGGTCTCCGAGTACTCGATGCGCCGAAGCACGACGGCCGTGTCCCGAACGGTTGACATGCCGGCATCGTGCCGCGCAGGTCGGAGGGATCAAGTCCACGGCAGAGCGCACGGAGCCGCGCCCGTCAGGAAGCGGGCCTCTCGCGCCGGGCGAACCCGCTTCCTGACGGGCGCGGTACGGATCGTCCGCTTCCTGACGGGCGCGGCTCGGGTCGGCTCACCCGCGCTGGTCAGCCCGGCAAGTACCGCGTCAACCGCGAGCTCAGCGCCGTCGTCGCCCACAGCGGCAGGTGAGGCCAGAGGCGGCGCACGACGCGGATGCGCGGGTTGGAGGGTGTGAGGTTCGGCCCGTCATCGTCGGCGGGCGACCAGCGTTGATACTCCAGCGGCGTCGGCTCAAACCCGAAGAACCGCTTGAAGTCCGCGCTGCCGACGTTGTCGCGCCGCGATCGCCCGAAATCGAAGACGCGCAGCCCGTGCTGCACGGCCCACTCCATCAGCTCGTAGTACACGTAGTGCGCCGCGCCGCATCGCCGGGCGGCGTCCGTCGCGCCGTAGAAATACGGCATGACGCGATCCCGAAAGGTGAAGCTCACCAGGCCCGCCACCGGGCGACCGTCCCACTTCACCAGCGACACGCGGTGACGCCCCGGCGTCTCGTCGAGCAGCGCCTCAAGAAACCGCAGCGGATAGCTGAGCGATCCGAGGCGCCGCATGTTCATGCAGTACAGCCGCCACGCGGTCGGCAGGTGCTCGTCCGCGCTGACTACTTCGAGTTGGTAACGATCGCGCGCCTGACGCACCACCGCGCGGGCCTTTCGCGGGACCGCGCCCAGGACGTCCTCGACGCGATCGGGCAGCGGCTTGCTGAAACCGACGTAGCGGCTCACGCGCTGCAGCCGGGAAGACGCGGCCACCTGCGAGCGCAGGTCGATCGCGCGGACGCGGAGGATCTCGCCGAGCCGCAGCGCCTCGTCGATCATCGCCTCTGCCGTCGCCGGATCGTCCGCCAGCACGCCGCCGCCGACGCCGTAGGGCACGCTCACCAGCATCGAGCCGAGCAGCGGCGCGCGCACGTGATACAGCGGAAGCACTCCGGCCACCCGGTCGCCGCGGATCGCGTGAATGTCGTACACTTCGTGGGGAAAACATCGTGCCACCGCGCGCTGCCAGGCGCGCGTGTGGAAGAGTGTGCCCGTCTCATGAGATGACACGCAGGCATCCCACGCGGCGGCGTCGCAGCCGCGAAGGGCGACTCGCGCCTCGCAGTGGTGGCCTTCCGCTCGCGCAGCCGCCCCCGTCTGCACGGACGAGTCGCGTGCTTCGCCGCCGCGCAGCGTCGCGCCGGAAGTTGAAGGCGGTCTGGGTTCCAGCAGCGTGGCCGTCATGCCTGCCCCGTCTCCAGGAGTTCCGGCGCGGATTCGTTCCTCGCCTCGCGCATCGCCGTGCCCACCTCGCCGATCAGTTTCTCGCTCCTGCTCAAGTCCACCTCGCCGGTCGCGCTCCTCTCCAATTCCACGTGCGAAATCACCGGGCGATGCTTGCCGGACGGACTGGGCGGAATGTCAGGCACGCTGACGACCGCCACGCTCACGCGATCGTGGACCAGCCGTCGCAGATGGTGTCGAACCGCTTCGCACGTTTCCAAGGCTTCCACGCCGTCGAGCACGACCTGCACGTTCAGTGCGAAGTCGCGCGCCTGCTCGACACGGAACCGGATCACGCCGGGCGTTGCGCGCAGCACGTAAATCACTGAAAGCCCGTGCATGAACGTCCCGTCCGGCAGATGGATCACGTCGGTGCGCCGCCCGCGCACGCGGTCGATCATCGGCCAGCCCCTTCCGCACGCGCAGCGCCCCGGCAATCGCCGCCCCCAGTCGCCCGTGCGGTAGCGGATCATCGGCATCCCCCGCGCCTCCAGGTGCGTAACGACGATCTCGCCCCACTCGCCGTCCGCCGCAGGCCTGTCGCCGTCGAAGATCTCGACAAGGATGTGCCCGGCGACGACGTGCATCGAGCCTTCCGGGCATTCGTGCGCGATGAAGCCGGCCTCGCGGCTGCCGTAACCGTCGGCCACAGGGACGTTGAAACACTGTTGAAGCAGGGCGCGCTGGCGGTCGTCGCAAACTTCGCCGGTGACAAAGATCGTGCGAAGCGCCGGGATCGTCGCGGTCGATGGCGTCTGGAGCAGATGCTCCGCCCAGCGTGAAAGCGTGCTGGGATAGCCGAAGAGGCTTTGCGGTTGAATCCGCCGCATGATTTCGGCGTAGCGGCGCATCGTGCGCGGCGACATGTCGAAGGCGTCGATGAGCTGCTGGTTGATGAGGCGATCGCGCAGGCGCTTCACGCGATCCGTCCGCGTCAGTTCCATCGGCGATCCCCACAGCCACAGCTCACGCTCGCCGAGGTCCGCGCCGAACCAGCGATGCGTCAGGATGCGGGCGGCCTGGTCGCACGCCTGCCGCCGCCGGTCGAAGTAGAAGCGCAGCGGCTCGCCGGTGGATCCGCCGGTACAGTAGGGGTGAAGCCCGCCGGGCGCGCGCGACCAGAGCAGGTCGGGCAGGCGCAGGCGGATGTTGCGCTTCGACAGCGTCGGCGCGCCGCGCAGCAGCGCAAGCGGATCCGCGGCGTCAGCCGAGTCGCCGCGCGGCGCGAGCGTCTCCCGATAATAGCGCACGTTTCGCCGGGCATGGTCCCACAGGTCGCGCAGTTTCCGCGCCTGCGTTTCTCGAACTTCGTCGGGGCTGGTCCACTGCCCGCGCTCCAGCTCGCGCAGCAGGGCGAACGTCGGGCGTCGGCGCAGGCGCTCGTGTATCGGCCAGATGAGATGTCGAACAAGCGTCGGTGACATGGAAACCCGCCCGTCGAACGTCGGCGCAGGCCTTGCCGAATCGCCTTCGCCCGCGGCAGACCTTCGAGTGGATTATCGGCTCAAAGAGGGGGGCGCTTGCTGAGCCTTTGGGACACAAGAGGGGCGACGGAGAATCGATGGGCGCCGGCGTTTCAAATCAGGTCGATCGGCCGAGTTCAATCCCGAAGGGATTGCGGCCTCCAGCCCAAGGTTGGACGCCGAAGGCGGCCTACCTTGGGTTCCCGGCATCCCCCGACTCCACCAAACCTGAGAGGGTTGCGTCCAGACGCCGCGACACCGTTGGGGTCGAAGACCGAACCATCCCTTCTCCCCAGGGTAGGTCGCCTGCGGCGACCAACCCTGGGCTAGCGGGCGCGACCCCGTTGGGGTCGAGGAAGAAACGCCTACCAGCCCGTGGTGGAAGTCTGCGGGTCTGGCTTTTCACCCCCGACCACATCGGGATTCCCGGCAAATGACCGGCTGGAAAGCCGGTCCCCCAAGCAGAAGTCCTTTTCACCACGGACTGCTACGCCACACCACATCACAGACGCGGCGCTGCCATGAAACTGAGACGTCATCGGATCATGATGCCGTCTTGCGGTGGAGGCGCTTCACGCGCTGGGCGGTGGCCAGCAGGTCCATGCGGCGGGCTTCGTCGATGCGCGCGTCCTCGATAATGTGCCCATCCATCATGGCGATGAGCCGGTCGGCCTGGGCGGCGACGTCCATCTCGTGGGTGACGACGACGATGGTCTTTCCCGAGGCGCGAAGCTCGTGGAAGATCTGCATGATCTGCTCGCCGGTGCGCGAGTCGAGGTTGCCGGTCGGCTCGTCGGCGAGGATGAAGTCCGGGTTGTTGACGATGGCGCGGGCGATGGCCACGCGCTGGCGCTCGCCGCCGGACAGCTCGTTGGGCAGGTGCCGCGCGCGTTTCGCCAGCCCGACCTGCTCCAGCGCCTTGATGCCCAGCGAACGGTCCACCGCGCCCCGCGTGTACACCAGCGGCATGAGGACGTTGTCCAGCGCGCTGGTGCGGTTGACGAGGTTGAACGTCTGGAACACGAAACCGATGTGCGCGTTGCGCACGCGGGCGAGCTGGCGCGGCGTCATGGCGCTGACCATTGCGCCGCGGAACTCCAGCGTGCCGGAGGTGGGGCGGTCGAGGCAGCCGAGGATGTGCATCAGCGTGCTCTTGCCGCTGCCGGACGGGCCGGTGATGCTGACGAACTCGCCGGCGCCGATGAGCAGGTCCACGCCGGCCAGCGCGTGCACGACGTCGTCGCCCATGGGGTAGTCTTTGCGGAGTTGAGCGGCTCGGATCATAAGCGACGCACGGGCGACCTGGTTCCACGCCCGCCCCCTGCGGGCGGCTCCTACCGCTTTTTGTCCCGGCTGGACGACGTGCTCACGGGCAGCTTGGTGTACACCTTCATGCCCTCGGTCAACCCCGACATGACTTCCGAATACACACTGTTGCTGCGGTTGAACTTGCAGGGGATGAACTTGGTGTCGGCGGGGTCCGCGCCCGGAGAGTCGTCCGGCACGCGCACGCCCAGCGCGCCGCTGGCGTCCTCGAAGATCGCCTCCTCGGGACACAGCAGGGCGTCCTTGACGCGCTCGGAGGTGAACGTCACGTCGGCCCTCATGCCGTTGAACAGCTTCTCGCGGTTGGCGCTGACGATCACGACGTCCACGTAGTAGTAAATGGCCTCCTGGACCTTTTTCGGCTCCGGGTTGATCCGCTCGATGATGCCGGAGAAGTCCTCCTCGCGGAACGAATCCACGTGAATGACCGGCAGCATCTCGACGTCCTTCGCGGCCGCCTCCCAGTCCGCGGGCGGAACGATGGAGGCGTCGCGCCCCGGCTGCGCCCACGGTGGAGCGATCTTGAAGACGCGCCCGATGTCGGCTTCGTCAACCTCGGCGCGGACGATCCGCTTGCGCACGTCAATGACCGTGGCGAGCAGCGTGCCGCCGGTGATGGTGGTTTTTCCGCCTTGAATCACCTCGCCGACCTGCCGGGGGACTTCGCCAATCATGCCGTCGATCGGCGAGCGAATCTGCGTTTTTTCAAGCCTTTCCTGCGCGTCGGCCTCGGTGCGCCGGGCGGATTCGACGGTGGCGCTTGCGGCTGCCACGTCCTGCTTGCCGATTTCGATGGTCAGCATGACGCCGTCCCTGGCGACCTTGGCCTGAGCGAGATCGACCTCGGTGGTGGCGAGCGTGACCTCCCTCGTGAGCTTTTCTTCTTCCGAGGCGCCGATCGCCAAACCTTGGGCCTTTTCGGATTGGAACTTCGCCAGTTCGAGCTGCTTCTCAAGCCGCTTGATGTTGTTGTCGGCGCGGACGACTTCGATGTCCTGTGTGTTCTTAAGCTGCAACTCCGCCCGACGAAGCCGCGCCTCCGCCGCATGGACTTCATTCTGGGCGCGTTCGAGATTGCGATGCTCCTCGGCTTCATCCAGCACGAAGATCACCTCGTCCTTCTTCACGAGGTCGCCGGGGCGCTTTAATATCTCCAGCACTTCGCCGCTGGCTTCCGCCTTAATCTCGATGCGCCGCGCGGGGAGGATCTCGCCGGTGGCCTCGATCGGCACGGTCAGGTCGCCGCGGATGATCTCGGCGAGCTTGCCCTCCGCGGAGGTGAAGGTCATGCGATAGTCGCGCAGTTGAAAGTAGCCGAGGACAACCACGGCCACGACGAGCAGGAAGATGAGGAGTTTCTTCACCATGCGTGTTTACGCGTTACCACAATCTTGTGAGGTTTCGACCTTTCGGGCGTTCGTTGGCATGAGGCGCCTTGACGAAGCGCCCCTCACTTGCGTGAGGGGTTCTGATTTCGACGTTTCGGCGTTTTGGCGTTTCGGCGTTTCCAGCCTACGCCGCCACCGTCGATTTCTCCCAACCCATGCCGAACGCTTCCGCCACCGCCTCGTTCGTCAGGCGACCGTCCTCCATGTTCACCCCGCCGGCCAGTCCCGCATCCGCCTTGCACGCCGCCTTGTAACCCAGGTCCGCCAGCTTGAGCACGTAGGGCAGCGTCGCGTTGGTCAGCGCGAACGTCGAGGTGCGCCCCACCGCGCCGGGCATGTTGGCCACGCCGTAATGCACGACGCCGTCCACTTCATACACCGGGTCGTCGTGCGTCGTCGGGCGGATCGTCTCGCAGCAGCCGCCCTGATCCACGCCGACGTCCACGATGACCGCCGCGGGTTTCATCAGCTTCAAGTCCGCGCGGGACACAAGAATCGGACACCGCGCGCCGGGGATCAGCACGGCGCCCACGACGAGATCAGCCGTCTGCAGATGGCGGCGGATCGCGTGGCGGTCGCTGTACAGCGTGTGCACGTTGGCGGGCATGACGTCGTCAAGGTAGCGGAGGCGGTCGATGCTCACGTCCATGATGGTGACGTTGGCGCCCAGCCCGGCCGCGACTTTCGCCGCGTTGGTCCCGACGACGCCGCCGCCAATGATGACGACCTCGGCCGGCTCGACGCCGGGCACGCCGCCCAGCAGGATGCCGCGGCCTTTCATGGGGCGTTCGAGGAACTTCGCGCCCTCCTGAATGCTCATCTTTCCGGCGACTTCGCTCATGGGCGTCAGCAGCGGCAGGCGGCCCTGCCGGTCGGTCACCGTCTCATACGCGATGGCCACCGTGCCCGTCTTGAGCACGCTTTCGGTCAGCTTGCGGTCCGCGGCGAAGTGCAGGTAGGTGAACATGACCTGCCCGCGGCGCATCATGGGCCATTCGGACGCCAGCGGCTCTTTCACCTTGACGATCATGTCAGCCGCAGCGAAGACCTCCTTCGCCGTGGCGAGGATCGTCGCGCCGACCTTCTCGTATTCTTCATTGGCGATGCCGGAGCCAAGCCCGGCGTCGCGCTCGATCAGCACGGAATGCCCCCGACGGACCAGCTCATCCGCCCCGACGGGCGTGAGGCTGACCCGGTACTCGTGCGTCTTCACTTCACTCGGAACGCCGACGATCATGGCCTTCTGCTCCCTGTCCGTCACGTGCGACACGCCGGGTCGCCCGCCCACGCCGCGCGGACGATGCCCCGCCTGCGCTTGGCCCGCTCCCGCGGCGGTCCCAGACCGGTCCGCCGCCAACGTCGCGCGCAACGGCTTTGTAGTGCCAGAAAGCCTACCGCACGCGCGGAGACCGGGCAATTGCAGGAACCTGTCGCGGCAAGACCGATGCCAAGTGGAACGGCAGGAGGATTGGCTTTCCCGAGCCACGGGCTTGAGCCTGCGCGACGCATCGCGCGGGCTCAAGCCCGCTCCGGCGCGAGGCGTCGAGCGGAACGACGTTCGCCGCCAGCCCCCAAAAGTTTAAGTCTTTACTGCCTTTTCCGTGACGGGTACGATGCGGGCGTTAGGCGAAAGAGCCGACGGATGCCCGCCCACTTCGCGGAATACCGCTGGCTCGACACGCGCCCGTAGCTCAATTGGACAGAGTCGCAGACTTCGAATCTGAAGGTTGGAGGTTCGAGTCCTCCCGGGCGCAGTTCCTCATGCGGCGAGTTCGGCATGCATCGGCTCGGCTGGGGCTCAGCGCCGCGTGGCTTGGCGGATTTTGGCGCTTCGATTCTTGTTGAGAGTCGTCATGGTCGCGTTTGATCGGCTCACTGAGCTGCGCGAGGAGATCCTCACCCTGGCTGCCAGACATGGGGCCGGCAATGTGCGGGTATTCGGCTCGGTCATTGGCCCTCGCGCGGGTGCTGCGCGTGACATCGACTTTCTCGTGGAGCTTCAGCCCGGGCGCTCCCTGCTCGACCACGTCGGCTTGTGGCAGGATCTCGAGGAACTGCTGGGCTGCGCGGTCGATGTCGTGGACGAGGGAGGGATCAGCCCCCACCTGAGAGAGAGGATTCTCGCCGAGGCTCAGCCGTTGTGAAGGACGACCGGGCTTTTCTTGAGCATATCCGCGATTGTCTGCTCCGTGTGCTTGATTACACGGTTGCCGGCCACACGGTCTTTCTCGCCGACACGAAAACCCAGGATGCTGTCATTCGCAATCTTGAGGTCATCGGCGAAGCCGTCAAGAAGCTCTCGTCGGAGTTCAAATCGGCAAGGCCCCACGTTGAATGGAAGCGCATTGCCGCCATGAGAGACTTCCTCATCCACGTGTACTTCGGTGTCAATCTCGAAACCGTTTGGAAAGTGGTTGAAGAGCAGGTTCCGGCATTACTGACCATCGTGGAGCAAGCACTGGCCGCGGAAGGTGACCCGCCGCTTTTCTGATGCAACCGCCTCTGTTTCAGACGCAAGTGTCTCCGTGAGCCTCCCGGGCGGAAACGCAGATTGACTTGGTCCGAACGGAGCGTGTCTGCCGGTCCGTAGCCACGGCGTCAAAGCCACACGGTTCCGCTGCTGCGACCCCATGCCATCCGCTTAAGGTCGTTCATTGTATGTTTCCACATCTCTGGAAGCCGTTCAGCCGGTCATCCCTATGGGGTGGGTTCGGGGTGGCTCGACGCACCAGCGCATCGGTGCCGCGCGGATGCGAGGCGGGTCCGGCCCGGCCTGCGGTGAAACGCCGGTCGAACCGGTTCGGCGTATCATCCATCCCCAGCAGTTCCTGCCTCCGCGCTGGTGGACAACTGCATCCCCGCCGCAAAAGGTCCGATACATCCGAGCCGTCGCGGCGAGGGTCCGCGCCGGCGGGTGAGGTCGGGCTTGCTGTTCAATAGCGCAGAATTCGGCATCTTCCTGCTGATCGTGTACGTCGCGTACGTGGCCACGATGCGGCGGCTGCGCTTGCAGAACGCGATGCTGCTGGCGGCGAGCTATCTGTTCTACGGCTGGTGGGACTGGCGGTTTTTGTCGCTGCTCTTGCTGTCCACGGTGGTGGATTACTGGGTGGCGCGGGTGTTGGACGCGCGTCACGGGACAGAGGTGGGCACGGCGGCGGCGGCTGATGTTCCCGCAACGGATGTTCCGGCAGCGCATGCACCGGCGGCGGGTGCTTCGCCTGCGTACCGGTTGTCGCCCCGCGCCCGTCGGGCCGTGATGCTCATCTCTCTGGCCGCAAACCTGGGGCTGCTGGGGTTTTTCAAGTACTACGACTTCTTCGCCGCCAGTCTCACCGCGGGGCTTGAGCAACTCGGCGTGACCGTCAGCCCGCTGACCCTCGACGTCATCCTCCCGGTAGGCATTTCGTTCTACACCTTCCAGACGCTCAGCTACACCATCGACGTGTACCGCGGCGACCTGCGGGCGCATCGCAGCCTCGTCGAGTTCGCGCTGTTCGTGGCGTTCTTTCCGCAGCTCGTTGCCGGGCCCATCGTCCGCGCCGCGGACCTGCTGCCGCAGATCGCCGTGCCGCGACGACTCGACCTTCGGCAGACGTATGACGGAGGTCTGCTGATTTTCTGGGGCTTGTTCAAGAAGTTGGCGCTGGCCGACAACCTCGCCGTGCTCGTGGACAACGTTTTCAGCCCCGAGGCCACGCACAACGGGGGCGGGGTGCTGCTGGGCGTGTACGCGTTCGCGCTGCAGATTTACTGCGATTTCTCCGGGTACACGGACATCGCGCGGGGCTGCTCGAAGCTGCTGGGGTTTGAGCTGATGCTCAACTTCAACCTGCCGTACCTGGCGAGCAATCCCGTGGACTTCTGGCGGCGCTGGCACATCAGCCTGTCGCAGTGGCTGCGCGACTATCTGTACATCCCGCTGGGCGGGAGCCGCCGCGGTCCGCGCCGCGCGTGCGTCAACCTGATGATCACCATGATCCTCGGCGGGCTGTGGCACGGCGCCGCGTGGACGTTCGTGCTGTGGGGCGTGTATCAGGGCGCGCTGCTGGTGGCGTACAAGGCGGCGCTGCCGTGGTGGAGCCCGATCGCGGCGCGCTGCGAGGCGCGGTTCGGCAGGTTGTGGCGGGCCGCGTGCGTCCTTGTCTTCTTCCAGTTCGTGTGCTTCGGCTGGCTGATCTTCAGAGCGGAATCGCTGGAGCAAATCGGGTTCATGTTGACGCGAATCTGCCAGCCCTGGCCTTGGTGGTGGTTGCACGGGGCGGTAAGCGCTCCGCGCGGCTCGCTGGTGGTGCTTGTCTCTGCCGGCATCCTCTTCTGCATCCAGTCGCTGCAACGGGGAGAGGGAGAGGACGGGGCGATTCGCGCCATGCCGGTTGTCGTGCGAGCAACCTTGTACGCCTTTCTGCTGCTGGGCATGGCGACATTTGGGATGATGATTGAGAGGCCTTTTGTCTATTTCCAGTTCTAATTCTGCGCTGGGGGGCGTGAGCATCAAGCCTGATGTTGCCGCGTCACGAGTTGAGGATCCGGGTTCGCCAGAGCACCCCGACATCGTGCGCCTTAAAGCGGGTCCGGTGTCCGCCCCCGCCTCGTGCGGCGGCAGGAGGACGGCGAAGTTGCAGCGGTTCTTCGCGCGGGCGCCGAAAGCGGCGCTGCTGAGCGTGCCCCTGGCCGGGGCGATTCACCTGATCATCGTCCTGCTCGTAGGACCGCATCCCGAGCCGCACCGCATGTTGCGTCAAAAAGCCGCGACCGTGTTGCAGCAGCGCCAACCCTGCGTGGTCGCGCTGGGGGATTCACGCGCGACCTACCAAATCTGCCCGAAAGCGGTCGAAGCGGCGATGCCGGAGAGCAAGCTCGATCTGGTCAATCTCTCCATGGAGAATGGCGACTCGTCCGCGGCGCTGGCGGTGTACCGGGCCTTTGCCCATCGCTTCGCGCCGCGTCCGCTCGTGCTGCTGTGCGTTTCCTTCTGGAGCATCAACGACGGCCATCCATTTGAAGGCGGCAGCGAGCTACTGGCTTCGCTGTCGTTCGACGATCGGTGGCGGCTGTTCGGCGGGAAGGCGGCGTGCGCCTCCTTGTTCACCCCCGAGCGATCGTGGGTGGACGGCTGTGCGTCGGTCTTTGCCAGCGCCCCGCGAGATGTCGTGGGTGAACGGGGTTTCCGGCGACTCGACGCCGCGTTCGACGGCGGCACCGCGCCCGCGAGAATCGAGAAGGAATGGCTTCGCATTCAACGGACATGGTTCGCGGATCCGGTCATTGACGGCGTTCGCTGGCGGCAGACGGTGAAGGACATCACGACGCTCCACGAACTGGGCGCGCAGATCGTGCTGATTGACGCACCGTTTCACCCCGTCCTGGAGCAGAGACTGGCGGGCACGCCGAACGGTCAGCTCTTGCGCGAGTTTCAGGAAAACCTCGACGCGCTCGCCGCCACCCTCGGGATCCCAGTCCTGAGGTACACGAGCGCCGACTTGGAACGGGACAGCGCCCAGGCCGGGGTCTCTCTTATGACGCCTACCCTGGACGGGGACGGCTCAAGCTCCGAGAGCCGTGAGGGTCCGTGCCCGTCAGCGGTGGCGCTGTTGTTCTACGACCTGTTGCACCTCAACGAAGCGGGCGCTGTCGTGCTGTCGCGCCGCATCGGCGAAGACCTGCAGGCGCTGCTTGCGGAAGGGCGGGTCACGTTGAGCGAAGCAACCGGCTTGCAGCGATCTGCGGATGCGGGTTCATTCCCCTGATGAACGGGAGTCCTCAGGTGAGGCTCTGCCGAACCGTGTCTCGCCGGAAGGGAAGGAAAACTGCCTGCAGCGCTGCGCCGCCTCGTCAAGGACGGTTCAGCCGCGGCGACTCCGCAGCCGGGCCGTGATCCTCTCGCACTTGCCCCAACCCAACATTCGTCAGCACGATCCACTGCGGCGGCTCTTGCGACGGGCGATCCGCCACGTCCGGCAGCACGCGAGACGGCGGCAGATCCGCGATCCCGGCCTCAAACCGATCCCGATCCATGATGAGGTACACCGGCCGGGTCGATTGCAGCAACTCCGCAGCGCGCTGTGAAGCGAGTTGCACGAGCATGTCCTTCATGCCCGTTCGATCGACCATGCGATCCACGATCTCGGATGGGCGGAGCATGTGCTCCGTGCGTCGATCGAAGTAGAAGCTCAGGCGCGCGTCCGCGCGCTGGTCCGCCCACAGAATGCGCGCGTCGCGCGGCACGTCGGCAGCGCGGAGCGTCGCCTCCAGCCGCGTGACCCGGCTCATGTCACCCATGAGCGATGCAAAACTCAGCCAGGTCGTACAGAAGCATCCGACCGAAAACCCAGCGACCACAACCAACGCTGCCCGCCGATGATGCCACGCGTAGAGGGCCACGCTCGCGACCCCACCGGCGGCGCCCGCGAGCACCAGCCACTTCAGCCCTCCCGCCGCTTGCGGCGCATGCGCGGCGAGCCACTGGCTTGCGAACGGATAAAGCACGATGCACACCGCCACCGACGCGAGAACCAGCGTCCATCGCAAGTGCCGCGCCAGCCTCTCGCCCTCCAGGTGCCGCTGAACCACGGGCGCCACGAGCAGGAGCAAACCCGGCAGTGCCGGCAGGATGTAATAGGGCTTCTTGAACTCCATCGCGGACATGACCGCGACGCCGACGACCCCCCAGATTCCGCAGTAGAGCATGGCTCGCGTGAATCTCCGGTATCCCGCAAGCCAACCGGCCGCGAGCGCCTCCGGAAGGAAAACCACCCAGACGCCGAGAAACCCCGCCGCCAACGGCACATAGTACAGCGGACCCCGGACACGCGTGTCCTCAAAGTCGCCGGCCGCTCGCTGCAGGAACTGCCAGTTCCACAGGTTCCACGCGGACGGATCCCGCCGCGCCACCGCCAGCATCCACGGCACAAACACCGCGGCAAAAACCAGAACTCCCGGCACGATCCACCATTGCGTCACGACCTGCTGGAGGCGCTCGACGAAAGACCGAAGGAAACAGACCCACGCGCGCCGCCAGCCCCGCAGGCCGGCGCGCATCCAGACGCGCAGTGGCTGATGAATGAACCAGTACGCGCCC
Source organism: uncultured Phycisphaeraceae bacterium (assembly GCA_964526695.1). Lineage (GTDB taxonomy): Bacteria > Planctomycetota > Phycisphaerae > UBA1845 > UBA1845 > JABWBH01. The sequence goes on along the minus strand of CAZGJA010000138.1, from coordinate 11,504 downwards.
AGCGGAATCGCGACCAAAGCGATGGGCGCCGGACCCTTCGCCATCATGGCCGCGCCAAGCGCCAGGTAGAACAGCATCACGTGAATGAAGCGGCGGCCCGGACGCCGCGCCGTCAGCGCGAACCAGAAGTGCGTGTACGCCCATGTGCAGGTGAACACGAGCAGCATTTCCGCCGTGGCATTCGGGGCGTAGAGCATGATGCCGACGCTCGACGCCGCGAGCACGGCCGCGGTGCGACCGCGCGCCCGTCCGAACATGGCGCCGCCCAGGCGCCACAGCAGCAGCCCCGTGCCCAGCGCCGCCAGCGCGGACGGCAGCCGCGCGCTCGAGGCCGTGACGGGCAGCCCGGTGACGGCGTCGTTCGACCACCCATACGACGTGGCCGCGACCAGCCAGACCGGCAGCGGAGCCTTGCGCAGGAAGTCCGTGTCCAGAAAGCGCGGCACCAGCCAGTCGCCGGTTCGACGCATGTCCCGGGCGCACTGGGCGACGATGGCCTCGTGGTCCCCCAACGCCGGGCCTCCCCAGAGCGGGACGAAGACCACCCCCGCCAGCAGGAGGATGGGCAGCCAGGCGGGCATCGCTGCGGCCGAATTGGAGCATGGGGTCATTCTTGAAATGTGAGCATCTGCCAAGTGACCCAATTGCATTCATCGAATCCAGTCGGAGCCGTGTACGCCACACGATCACCGCCAATCAGCGGGAGGATTGTACGCCGCGTCAGGCGACTCGGCGAATGACCTCGAACGCAACGGGCCATGCGCAAGGCGAAGCCGCAAGAGCGACTCGCCAAGGCATTCGCAACGCGGGGTGTGTTTTCGGAATCGGACGGCGCGCGCTTTCCCCGTCGCGCGTGCGGGATTCTCCGCGCCGTCCTCACGCGCGCCGTCTCTACCCGCGCTGTTCCTGCACGCGCCGCGCCTCCTTCAGCGTTTTCGCGGCCAGCAGCATCTCGATCGCCTGCTCCATATTGAACACGGCGGCGTTGAGTACGATGTCGAACCGCGAAGCGTCCGCGGGGTCGATGTGGAAGTGGTGGCGAACAAAGTTGCGCCGATCAGCCTCCAGCTCCGTCATCAGTCGCTCGGCCTCGTGCGGGTTGACGCGGTGCTCGTCGGCCAGTTGCGCGAGGCGCCACTCTCGCGGCGCGGACAGGCGCGCGCGAAGTCCGCACTCGCGCGGGAGAATCAGATCGCTGGCGCGTCCGAGGAAGATGGCCGGTCCCTTGCGCGCCAGCTTGAGGATCGTCGCGGTCAGCCTCGGGAAGTAGTCGTTGCGGCTGAGTCCGTCGAAGTCCATGGCGCGCATGGTCTCCTCGAACCACGTCAGGTCGTGTTCGTCCAGTTCCTCGTAGAGGCGCTGGCGGATGTCGTCGTCCTCGGCCATCTCGGCGAGCACCTCGCGATCGAAGAACGGCCAGCCCAGCTTCGCCGCGAGCTGCTCGCCCACGAGCGGTCCGGGCGTGCCCACGGCGTAGGACAGGCAGATGAAGTCAGCGACGGGCGCTTCCGGCGGCCGGGGCGAAGTTCCCTGCTGGGACTTGGCGATCTCCCAGTTGCGCATCTGGCGTTCGATCAGTCGCATGACGGCGGGGTGGGTGGCGCTGGTGTGCATGGTCATTGCCTCCTGCAGGCTAAACCGTCTCCGGTCGGGCGCCTGCATGGGCAAATGGGCTTCAAGATTCATGCCAGAGGCGAGGGTCGCTTTGGCGGATGGAGTGCGCGGAGAGGCGCATGGTTGGGTGGGGTGCTTTCGTTGGGCGCCCTGGTTCTATGAGGCGACGTGATTTCGTTGGGTGGCGCGGATCCGCAACAGCCGACCCGGGGCGTGTGCGAAAACGCTGTCATTCTTCATCCACCACGGGCTGGCGAGTACGCCAGACCATGCCACCCGGCAACGGCGGAGCCCCGGCAACGGTGGCGCCCCGGGCGGTTATTTCGCGGACCTGTGGCGTTTTACAACAAGCGACAAAGCAAAAGACCTTTGCATGGCGGGGGGCTCTTTGGGTAATATGCACAAGGGGGTGTGCCTGCCTTGTCAATCGTCAGACCCGGGCGCAGCGTGCGCCCGCACGAGGGGAAAGTCCGTTCCGTCCACGGGCGCGGTGCGCCTCCACGGATGGGTGGGTCTGTCAGGGGCAATTGGAGGCAAGGGCAAGTGGAGTCAAGGGAGCTTTGTCGCTTCGCGACGAGAAGGAGTTAGGAACATGTCGAAACGCCGTATTGCACTATTGGGCGTGCCGCTGAGCCTGGCGTGGATCGCCGGCTGCGAGCGGAACCAGCCCGCAAACAACTCTCCGCCGGACAAGACGGTCGCGTCGTCGGCGGCGGGTGGGTTGAACCCGATCGAGAATTACAAGCAGCAGCGGATGGCCGACGCCCTGCGCGGGCTGCAGTATGACACGGGCGTGGTGACGCTCGACGGGCAGGAAGCCCCGAAGGTCGCCGCGGAGCTGTCCGGGCAGACGTTCGAAGGCCTGCTCGCCTCCGGGTGGGAGCAGATGGGCAGCAGCCTGCACGTGGAGGCGATCAGCTCGTTCACCCGCGCGGTGATTCTGGACTCGACGCGAGCCGAGGGCTACGAGGCGCTTGGGGACGCGCTGGTCACGAAAGGCCGGATCAACGAGTCGCAGGCGGCGTTCGCCTCCGCGCGCGCGATCGACGACACCTCGGTCGCGCTGCGGCTGAAGGTCGCCGAGAACTTTCAGCGACAGGGGAATCTGGATGCTCAGATCGCCGCGTTGAACGCGGTGCTCGATCTTGACGCGGCGCACGCGGAGACGCACGCGCGCCTCGCCATCGCGTACTACTACGAAGAGGATTTCGAGTCGGCGAAGGCGCATCTGGCGGATGCGGAGCGGCTTGGCGCTGCGGTGCCGCCGCAATTCAAGGCGCTGCTCGCGCAGAAGTGAATCGCAATCACGCGAGGCTTACGGGCGATCGGGATTCAGGATTGACTTTTCCAACGCGTCGCAGCGACGCGTGATGACAACGGCTTGGGCTTGCCGGACTGCTTGAAGCATCGGCGAAGCCGGAACCGGGAGGGACATACGAATGCTACGAGACGGAAAACACCATACCCGCGGCGCGTGGCTTGGCGCCTGGGCGATCGGGCTTTGCGCGGCGATGGCGTCCGCGCAGGTCGAAGTCGGTCCGCAAGTGCGGATCGACGTGGGCGGCGGGACGTTCGCGGCCAACGAAACCACCATGGCGGCCTCGGACGCGAACCCGCTGGAAATCACCGGCGCGTGGAACGACTGGCGTCGCAGCGGCGGCGGCGAGGTGATCAACATGGGCGTGGCGCTGACGCTCGACGGCGGGACGACGTGGTCGGACTTTCTGGTCCGCCCGCCGGTCGCCAATCAGTCGGGCGTCGAGGGCGATCCGATGACCGCGGCGGATCCGCGCACGGGCACCCTGTGGGTTGGGGCGATCTCCTTCGCAGGCAATGGCGGCATCTACGTCGCGCGGAAGGCGCCGGGCGCCCAGAACTTCGAGGCGTCCGTCATGGCACGCAACTCGGGCGGCACGGACAAGTGCTGGATGGCGGCGGGTCGGGCGCATGACAACCCGAACGCCACGAAAGTGTACATCGCGTACAACGAGGGCTCGATCGCGTCTTCCGACATGGGACAGACGTGGACCTCGCCCAGGTCGCTGGGCAGCGGCATCGGCTTCCTGCCGCGTGTCGGTCCGAACGGCGAGCTGTACGTGGCGTACTGGGACTTCGGCAACGGCGTGCTGATGAAGCGCAGCCTGGACGGCGGCAACTCGTTCAGCGGCGCGATCCGCATCGCGACGCGCATGGACATCTGGGGCACGCAGGACGGCTCGCGGTTCCCGGGCACCTTCCGCGTTCCGCCGATGAATTACATCGCCGTCGATCCGAATGACGGCACGCTGTACTGCGTGTACTTCGACACCACCAGCCGCAGCGGCAATAACTACAACGTGGACCTGTATTTCACGAAATCCACGGATCGCGGCGACAACTGGACCACGCCGCGGGTCATCAACACCGACGCCAATCCTCCGGGCGATCAGTTCTTCCCCTGGCTCGAGGTGGACAGCGAAGGCCGACTGCACATGGAGTTCTTTGACTCGCGCCACACCGTGCAGAACGACGACACGCAGCATGGCATGTTCGACAACTACTACGCCTACAGCGAAGACGGCGGCGACACGTGGCTGGAGTTCCGCCTCACGCCCAACAGTTGGGACAGCGAGAACGAAGGCCTGAACCGCGGAAGCCAGTTCATCGGCGACTACAGCGGGCTGGCCGTGGCGGGCAACTTCGTTTACCCGTGCTACCTGTCAGACCAGAACGGGGATTCGGACATCTTCACGAACGTCATTGAAGTCGGCGGCGAGCCGCAGCTCGGCGCTTGCTGCTTCAATGACGGAAGCTGCTCGGACCTGTTTCGCGAGGATTGCGCGGCGCAGGGCGGGCTGTGGCACTTCCGCACCGACTGCGGCACGTACAACTGCCCGCAGCGCGGCGCCTGCTGCATCACGGATGAAACCTGCGAGCAGCACCTCGAGAGCGAGTGCCTGGGACTGGGCGGCGATTTCCGCGGCGAGGGCGTCAGCTGCAATAACGCCTGTCCGTGCGACGCGATCCGCAAGTTCAAAGCCCGCTGCAAGGACAGCGGTGAAATCGTGGTGAAGGTCGTGTACCGCGACACCAGCCATGACGGCGACATCCTGACAATCTCCATTGACGGCGTGCCGTACAGCGCGGTCGTCTTCGACGGCAAGGCCAAGCTGTTTTCCTGCTGCTTTGCCGGCGCGCACACGGTCAGTCTGGACGATCCCGGCTGCTTCGCGCCGCAGCAGGTGAGCTGCCCGTTGTCGGGGGCGTTTCGCATTCAGGTGGATACGCAGGGCGGCCGGCGGAGACATTCCGCCGGCCGCCTCTTTCTTTCAACCTGTTGGCGATCCGAGCCTGTATGGCCTGAGTTCGCACGACCGGGCTCCGCGCCTCGGGGGTTCATGCAACTGGAGTTTGTACGACCGGCGTCTGTAAGACTGGGTGGCACGGGTCCGCAGCAGCGGACCCGCGGACCTTGCTGGAGTGTGTCTGCCTGCACACTCCACGGGCTGGCGAGTACGCCGGACCGTGCCACCCGGCGCTTGTCTTCCCCCCCCAGCGCTTGTGGTTCAACACCGGTGCTCCGCGTCGCTGCGCGGGCCTGAGGGTTGCTCTATGCGGGGCACTCGTCGGGATGAACGTCCCTTCCGCCGCCAGATGCCCAGCGTCAACGTCATCAGCGGGATGAACCCCAGCGGCATCGAGCCGCACAGGCCCGCGGGCGGAGCGCTGCGCGCGGGCGAAGTCACCGTGCAGGTCAGCGTGTCGTCCGCCGTGCGCCCGCTGTCGTCAAAGACGCGCAGCGTGATCGTGTAGGTGCCGGGCGAGTTGAACACGTGCTCGGCGACCGCGCCCCCCAGCTCGAACTCGACGTCGTCCTCCGCGTCGGTATCCCAGGCCCAGAACGTAATCCGCGGCGACTCCGCGTCGCCACCCGTGGCGAGGTCCACGACCCGACTGCCCGTTCCGTCCAGGCGCAGCGGCTCTCCAACCTCCACGCTCCGGTCTGCGCCGGCATCCGCCACAAGTTCAGTCTGCTCGTCTTGTCCGTCGTCGGGGGGCGGATCGTCATCGGGCGGATCATCCGGGTCGTCATCCGGATCATCATCCGGATCATCGGTCGCCGCCACGATGAAAGCGACTGCGATAGGTTCGCTTTGCTCCAGACCGTCGTCGAGGACGTAGGTCAGCGCGTCCATTCCGACAAAGCCCTCGTCGGGGGTGTATGTCCAGCTTTCGCTCTCGCCCTCGAACGCGCCATGCTCGGGCAGCGTGATGAACTCGATCGTCACGGCGTCGCCCTCATCGGGGTCATACGCGTCGAGCCGCACGTCCGCCGAGGTTCCGGCCAGAAGCGAGATTTCCTGTGAGACGGCGGAGGGAGCATCATTGACCGGCGTGATGGTGATGGACACTTGCGCAAGGTCGCTGCTGGTTTCGCCGTTGGTGACGATAAATGAGAACACGTCCTCGCCGTAGTAATCCGGCGACGGAGCGTACGTGACGTCTGGCGGCGCCCCGGTCACCGCGCCGTGCAGCGGGGCTTCGACGATGAAGTACTCCGGCGTGTTGCCGAGGTCTCCGCCGGCGGTCAGCGTGATGGATGTCGCCTCGTCCTCCAGCATCTCGACGTCCTGATCGAACGCGATGGGCCGGCTTTGCGATCCCCCACCGCCGCCTCCGCCTCCCCCACCCCCACCCCCGCCTCCTCCAGAGGAGTCGTTGTCGCCGACGGTGGCGGTCACGTTGGAGATGGACAGCGCGTTGTAGTTGTTGTCGCTGCTGATGGTGGTGTGCCGAATCACCGACGTGTGTGAGCCTTCGACCACGGCGTCGTCGATCGCGGTCACCGTGACGGTTTGGGCGACGTTCCAATTGCCGGTGGTGAACGTCAGGATGATCGAGCCGCCCGCGCCCGCGCCGACGCTGCTCTGCACGTCCGGCTCGACGACGATCGAGACGCTGGCGGTCGGCGGGCTGTTCAGCACAAGCGTGTACGTGTCGGAGGTCGGGCCGGTCTCATCGATGACCGTGACGCCGCCGGATTCGGCCAGCGTCACGCCCGCCTGGTCGGAGACGCTGGCGATGACGCTGCTGATCGCCACGCCGTTGTAGTTCGCATCTCCGCTCGATGCCGCGTGGGTGATCGTGGAGGTGTGCATGCCCTCGGTGATGCCGTCGCTGACGGCGGTCACCGTGACAGTCTGCGCCACGTTCCAGTTGGCGGTGGTGAACGTCTTGGTGATCGCTCCGCCCGCGCCGTTGCCGACGGTGGTCTGCACGTCGGGGTCCACCGTGATCGTTACGTTGGCCGCCGGCTGGCTGGTGAGCACAAGCGTGTACGTGTCCGAGGTCGGACCGATTTCGCTGACGAACGTGGACCCCGCGGACTCGGCCACGGTCACGCCGGCGGTGTCGTTGTCGGTCACGGCGGCGACCACGTTGCCGACGGCGATGGCGTTGTAATTGCCGTCGCTGCTGGAGGCGGCGTGCGTGATCGTTGACGTGTGCGCCCCTTCCGCCACCGAATCATCGACGGCCGTGACGGTGACGGTCTGCGCGGTGTTCCAGTTGGCGGAGGTGAACGTCTTGGTGATCGGCGCGCCGGAGCCGGAGCCGAGGTTCGTCTGCGTATCGGGGTCCACGGTGATGGTCACGTTGGCGGTCGGCTGGCTGGTCAGCACGATGGTGTACGTGTCGGAAGTCGGACCGGCCTCGCTGACGGACGTCGAGCCGCCGGATTGCGTGATGGTGACGCCCGCCGTGTCGTTGTCGGTCACGTTCGCGGTGACGCCGGAGATCGACAGCCCGTTGTAGAAGCTGTCGCCGCTGGAGGAGGCGTGGGTGATCGCGGACGTGTGCGCGCCCTCGGCCACCGCGTCATCGACGGCGGTGACGGTGACGGTCTGCGCGGTGCTCCAGTTCAGCGACGTGAACGTCAGCGTGATCGGCGCGCCGGAGCCGGAGCCGAGGTTGGTCTGGGTGTCGGGGTCCACGGTGATCGTGACGTTGGCGGTTGGCTGCGACGTGAGCACAGCAGTGTAGGTGTCCGACGTGGGCCCCGTTTCGCTGACCGCGGTGGACCCGCCGGACTGGCTGATGGTCACTCCTGCGGTGTCGTTGTCGGTGACAGCCGCGGAAACGTTGCTGATGGACAACCCGTTGTAACCGCCGTCGCCGCTGGAGGCGGAGTGCGTGATCGTCGAGGTGTGGGCGCCTTCCGCGACGAGGTCGTCCACAGCCGTGACCGTCACCGTCTGCGGCACGTTCCACGTGCCGGCCGTGAAGGTCAGGGTGATGGCCGTGCCGGTGCCGCTGCCGAGATCGGTCTGGGTATCCGGGTCCACGGTGAGGGTGACGTTGGCGGTCGGCTGGCTGTTGAGCACCAGCGTGTACGTGTCGGAGGTCGGACCGGTCTCGCTGACCGCCGTGGACCCGCCGGACTGCGCGATGGTGACGCCGGGCGTGTCGTTGTCGCTGATGGTGGCCGTGACGTTGCCGATGGAGATGCCGTTGTAATTCCCGTCTCCGCTGGCGGCGCTGTGGGTGATCGTCGAGGAGTGCGTGCCCTCCTGGACAGCGTCATCGACCGCGGTCACGGTCACGGTTTGCGCCGAGCTCCAGTTGCCGGACGTGAAGGTGAGCGTGATCGCCGCGCCGCCGCCGCCGCCGAGATCCGTCTGCGTGTCGGGATCGACGGTGATGGTGACGTTCGCGGTCGGCTGGCTGGTCAGGACGACGGTGTACGTGTCGGAGGTCGGGCCTTGCTCATTGACCGCCGTCGACCCGCCCGACTGCGTCACCGTCACGCCGGCGGTGTCGTTGTCCGTGACGGCGGCGGAGACGTTGGACACCGAGAAGTTGTTGTAATTGCCGTCGCCGCTGGCGACCGCGTGGGTGATCGTGGACGTGTGCGCGCCCTCGGCCACGGCGTCATCCACGGCCGTGACGATGACCGTCTGCGCCACGTTCCAGTTGCCCGACGTGAACGTCAGCGTGATCGCCGTGCCCGATCCCGAGCCGAGGTCCGTCTGCGTGTCGGGGTCGATGGTGAACACCACGTCGGCCGTCGGCGGCGAGTTGAGCACGAGGTTGTACGTGTCGGAGGTCGTGCCGGCTTCGCTCACCGCGGTCGAGCCGCCGGACTGCGTCAACGTCACGCCGGGCAGGTCGTTGTCGGTCACGCTCACCGTGACGTTGGAGATCGTCAACCCGTTGAAGTTCGAGTCGCCGCTGGCCGTGGCATGAGTGATCGTCGAGGTGTGCGCGCCTTCCGAGACCGCGTCGTCCACAACCGTGACCACCACCGTCTGCGTCGAGTTCCAGTTCGCCGACGTGAACGTGAACTGCACGGCCACACCCGCGCCGCCGCTCAGATCGGTCTGGGTGTCGGGATCGACGGTGAGGGTCACGTCGGCCGTCGGCTGCGCCGTGAGCACGACGGTGTAGGTGTCGGAGGTCGGACCGGTTTCATTGACGGCCGTGGACCCGCCGGACTGAGTGATCGTCACGCCCGCGGTGTCGTTGTCGGTCACGTTGGCGACCACGTTGCTGATGGAGATGCCGTTGTAATTGCCGTCGCTGCTGGAGGCGGCATGGGTGATGGTGGACGTATGGCTGCCTTCGATCAGCGCGTCGTTGACCGCAGTGACGGTGATCGTCTGCGTCGTGCTCCAGTTGGCGGTCGTGAAGGTCTTGGTGACCGCCGCGCCGGCCCCGGCGCCGAGATCGGTTTGCACGTCGGGATCGACAGTGATCGTCACACTGGCCGTCGGCTGCGAGGTCAGCACGAGCGTGTACGTGTCGGACGTGGGTCCGGTTTCGCTGACGTTGGTGGAGTCCGCCGTCTGGGTCACGCTGACGCCGGCGGTGTCGTTGTCGGTGACGCTGGCGACGACATTGCTGATGCTGATGCCGTTGTAGTTGCCGTCGCTGCTGGATGCGGCGTGCGTGATCGTGGAGGTGTGGGCGCCTTCCGCGTAGCTGTCATTGACGGCGGTCACGGTGACCGTCTGGGGCGTGCTCCAGTTCGCGGTCGTGAACGTCTTGGTCACCGCCCCGCCGCTTCCGCTGCCGAGGTCGGTCTGGGTGTCGGGATCGACCGTGATCGTCACGTTGGCGGTCGGCGCGGAGCCGAGCACGATCGTGTACGTGTCGCTGGTCGGACCGACCTCGCTGACCGCCGTCGAGCCGCCGGACTCCGTGATGGCGACGGACGCGGTGTCGTTGTCCGTGATGCTGACGACGAGGTTGGCAATGGCAATGCCGTTGTAGTTGCCGTCGCTGCTGGAGGCCGAGTGCGTGATGGTCGAGGTATGATTGCCCTCCTGAACGAGGTCGTTGACCGCCGTCACCGTCACGTTTCGCGCCACGTCCCAGTTGGCGACCTGAAACGTCACCGTGATGGCCGTGCCCGCGCCGCTGCCGAGGTCCGTCTGCGTGTCGGGGTCCACGGTGATGGTCACGTCGGCGGTCGGCGCTTTGTCGAGCGAGAGCGTGTACGAATCCGACGTCGGTCCCTGCTCCGCGACGGCGGTCGATCCTCCCGTCTGCCCGATGGTGACGCCGGGCGAGTCGTTGTCCGTCACGTTGGCGCTGACGTTGGGGATGGACAGCCCGTTGTAGTTCGAGTCCGAGCTGGACGAGGTGTGCGTGATCGTGGAAACGTGCGGGCCTTCCACGTCGGCGTCGTCCACGGCCGTGACGATCACCGTTCGCGCGATGTTCCAGCTCGCCGAGGAGATGATGATCGTGGTCGCCACCCCCGCGCCCGCGCCAAGGTCCGTGTCCACGTCGGGATCGACGGTCAACGTGACGCTGCCCGTCGGCTGGGAGTTGAGAACGATGGTGTAGCTGTCCGCGGTCGAGCCGGTTTCGGCCACGTCCGTCGAGCCGCCCGTCTGCGAGATCGTGACGCCGAAGGCATCGTTGTCCGTGATCGTGGCGGTGACGCTGGAGATGGAGATGCCGTTGTAGCCGCCGTCGCTGCTCGACGCGGCGTGCGTGATCGTGGACGTGTGCGTGCCTTCGACCACGGCATCGTCCACCGCCGTGACCGTGACCGTCTGGGCCGTGCCCCAGTTGCTCGTCGTGAACGTCAGCAGGATTGCCACGCCTGCGCCGGCGCCGACGTTTGTCTGCGAGTCGGGGTCCACGGTGATCTGCACGTCGGCGGACGGCGCGCTGTTGAGCACGACGGTGTAAGTGTCAGACGTCGGACCCGTTTCGGATACGACCGTCGTACCGCCGGATTGGGTCAGGCTCACGCCGGCCTGCGCGCGCGCGACGGTCGGCAGCGCCAGCGCCGCAAGCGCCGCGGGCACCATCCAGCGCGCAAGCGAAAGTTGCTGTTCCTTCGGAACTCTCAAGGCGCGGACCGACAGCCTTCCAGGGGGCGCAGGTTCGGCAAAAGCTGCTTGAACGCTCACGTTCAGGCCACCCAATCAACCTGCTGCGGAAGGGGGGGGAACTCCCTACAGCAGAATCATCGGAAGCCGCGCGCCTCGTATCCGCCTCGCGTACGCGCGGCGTCAGCGCGAGCTGCTGGACGAGCAGCGATCCACAATGCCGGGCGCTCTTATCGGGCAGGCAGTACGTTATCGCGCCACCGTGCTCCGTTGCGAGGCGACGGGTGGCTGCACCTCGGGTGGCATGGCTTGGCGTACTCGCCTAGCCATGCTGGGCGTCGGGTAGCTGCGCCTCGGGTGGCACGGTCTGGCGTACTCGCCTAGCCATGCTGGGCGACGGGTAGCTGCGCCTCGGGGGGCATGGCTTGGCGTACTCGCCAGGCCGCACGACGCTTGCGGCGCACGCTGCGGATCACGCGGGCTGGCGGGTGGCACGGTCTGGCGTACTCGCCAGGCCGTGGTGGATGAGCCGGGACATTCCGCCCATCGCAGGCCGCGGATCCGCCG
>CAZGJA010000137.1:0-76006 GCA_964526695.1 uncultured Phycisphaeraceae bacterium | reverse complement strand
TCAGGTCGCCCGTCCGCCAGTTGAGCGAACCGGCGAGATACCGCTTCTCATTGTCGCCCGGCGTTTCCACTTCGGCCTGCTCGCCGCGGCGCATCCACATGGACCCGATCTTCGGATTCGTGTTCACATCCACCTCATCTTGGAACACGGCGATCTCGTCCTCCGGCAAATCCCGCAGCAATTGCCGCAGATCGCGCAGGATCGCGCCACGCCGCGGATCCACGAGCCTCACCACCGGCCGCGGACGACGCCACGCCAGCGCCTCATCGTGCAGTCGGCGCCGCACCGACTCGCGGCCGCCGGTTTTCGGTGTGAAGCGCACTTCGATCGTGCCGCGCGGTCCGCCCTTCTTTGGGCGCCACGCGATGCGAAGCCGGTCGTGCCGTTCAACGCGGGTGAACTCGCCTTCGCCGCCCAGCAGCGGGGCGATCCGACCGCCCGGGCGGGCGTCTAGCGTCTCCAAGCCGGGCAGCCATTTCGCCGCCGCGCCGCGGTTCGTCCACGCCTTCCACGCGGCCTCGAGCGTCGTGCTCATCGTCCGCTGCACGGTCACGGCGAAGGTCTTGTCGCCGCGCTGCAGGGGCTGGCGCAATCCATGCTCCAATTCGTAGCGCACGGTCAGCATCTGCGACCACCAGGGGCTTGCTCCGTGCTCGGCAAGCAGATGCTTCGCCGCGGCCTTGTGCCCGTTCCCCCGCACGTCGAACCGGTCGAGCACGCGCGTCCAGTGCGCCCAAGGCCGACCGGTGGCCTTCTCGATGGCCTCCAAACTGACGCCCGCTTCGCCCGAGAGACGTGGGCGTATTCGCGGTTTGGGTTTCGACTTCGTTGCCGCGCTGGAGGACATGTTGAATTCTCCTTCAAGATCAGGATGCCATAGCTTCGCAGGGGAGCATGATAGGGGGCGCGCTACGCACAAGGAAGCTGACACGTATTTGTGGGCGAGAGTTTGTGCATGCACCAACCGAAACGAGCGGGGTTCGCGCATATTCCGCGGAGTTATTCTCAAACGTCACGGATGGCGCCGTGATGAGGCGGCGTTCCTCTCCGGTTTTTCTCCGTTGACGAACTTCGCGCCGGCGATGACCTCGGGCAGCAGGGTTGCTCCGTTGAGTAGCCTCCAGATCCTTGCCGCCGACTCACACAGCTCGAACACCACCGCCAGGCACGCGACCCGGCTGCCGTTGCCCTCCGTCCGCAAGTGCACCCGCCGTTGGGGTTTCAACACGCACTGCGGCGCACACTCTCAGCGGAGCGGGCTAGGGTCTTCCCGTACGTCCCTTAACTCGAGCCATCGTTGCAGTTGCGAACCCCACAAGCAAATCGCAGCCATCGGACATGTATTCGAGTCCAATCGGGACGTCTCCCCAGTCGGCGTCACTTCGGTCAAGGCGCTCGCCCTCAAGGTTCCATGCGTAAAGTCGCGGAGGTACTCCGTACGCGCGGCTGGTGGAGGCCGTCAGCACCTTCCCGTCCTCAGAAAAGGCAACGGCCGCCACATCTGCGTCGAAGCCGCGATACCTTTGAATCTGATGTCCATCGGTCGCATCCCAAAGGACAAGAACCTGACGACTCGCGGCAATGGCCATGGCGCTGCCATCCGGCGTCAATCTGACAAGTCGCGGACCTACATCATGAAAATAGAATTCCCGTTTGAAGTCTCCGGTGGATAGCGACCAAAGCGTTACATAACGATGGTTGGGGCTGGTGTCCAGCGTCACCAGGAGATCCCGCTCCAGCGACGCATCAAGGCCGCCAGCTCGGGCATCGTACCACGCGCGGATCAGGCCCCCATCGGGGAGCTTCCACAACTGAACACCACCCACATTGAGCGAATTAACCACGTGTTCTCCGTCGCTGAGAACAACCAGGTGGGATACGTAGCCGTATGAACCGTACACCTCCCAGCGGTTGACGAGCTCAAAGGTGTCCATGTCCCATACCCCCAGATGAGCTCCCTCCCCCGCGACCAAGTACCGGCCATCCGGCGTGAATCCGATGTCGAAGACCGATCCCGCGCACTCGAGCACCTTAAGCACCTGGCCCGAAACCGCGTCGCAAAGCAACACTCGATGGTCGATGCTCCCCGCCGCGACGATCCTGCCGCGCGGCGAAACCTTTACACAGGTGAGGGTTGACCGAACAGGGCCGATCAACGACTCTTCGTGCCCGTCTGAAAGGGCACGGATCCGCAAGATGCTCCTTCTTTGACCTTCGTAGTAATCCGCGCCGACGGCGAATGACGCGTCGATGGGCGAGACCGCCACGGACCGAACCGTCCGCCCTTCGTGAATTGTCATCAGCGTCGTGCCATCCCTGACGTTCCAAATTCGGATGTCGCCGTCGAATTCACCGCCAGTGATAAGTCGCTGACCGTCCGGCGTGAATACCAGGCTGGCAACATCGTCGAAATGACCGCGGAAGGTCTGCCGATGCTGCCCATCGGGAATGCTCCAGCAGACGGCGATGTCGTCGCGACCGCAGGAAGCAATCAAAGTCGAATCCGGCGAGAACGCGATCGACGTCATCGGCGCATCCGGGTGCGCCACCCAAGTGCTTTGCTGCTCCCAGCTTCCCTTCCGCCACAGACTGATATGCGCAGTGTATGTAGCTTGATGCCTTGTGTGTCCGCCGACGGCCAACCACCTTCCATCCCTTGAGAAAGCAACCATGTCGGCGCCGGTGCTCGAAGTATCGAGAATTCGAACCAGCTCGCCGTTGCGCGTCCGCCAGACGCCAGTCAGACGATCACCCGTTCCTGCGGCGAATAACTTGCCGTTTGAGGAGAAGGCAATGCCGCGCAGGTTCAGGCCCGTGAGGTGAAGGACAAGCCGCTCGTCGCGGAGCCGCCAAATCATCATGTCACCGTAACCTACACTCCCGAGATACTTTCCATTGGGAGAAAACGCGATTCTCAGAGCATCGTCATTGAATGCGTGAAAGTTGTGGAGAAGCACGCCGTCGGCTACCCTCCAAACCTTTACAATCGAGCCTCCGTTGCCAGCGAGCAGCGCCCCATCTGGGGAATAGGTCACGTTGCCGACGCCCCGCTCAAAACCTCCCGCGAACCAGTAAGCTTGCGCGAGATCTTCGGCAACAGCGGTTGGCAGTGCGGAACCGACTGTGACGCCTATCACTGAAAGAAGCAGCACGCCCCTGCTCGGGAGCAGCGATCGAATTCGGGGTGGCTCTAATTCGGCAGCCATGTTTGGAACCTCCTTAATCGCGAGTTCAATCTGCGCGGCAGCTATCATACCCGATTTGAATCACAGAAATCCTCCAGCCGCCTGCAGTCGGCAAGCGACTGAAGAGTTATGAAGGGCTTTCCTTCGAGTCGGTCCAGCAGGTACGCGGGTCTCATCATTTCACTCCATCATCGACCCTGCATTCTATCCGGAAGCTCGCGCGGGCTGAAGCCCGCGGCCCGGAAAACCCGCTTGCTTACGCGCGCGGCTCAGTTGCTGAAACGCTCGTCGTCTGCTTCCTGATCTTCTTCATCGCAAACTCCGGCGCTTCCTTTACGCACGTCCAGAGGATCTTCAGCCCCAACCCGAGCGAGCCGAAGAAGCTGCGCACGACTCCGCCCTGCGGCACGGGGCCCAGGTCGGGGTAGCCGTGCTCGGTGGGCGTCACTTTCTCCCAATTGTGGAACAGCCGGCCCCAGGCGCTCTGCACGGCCGCTTTCACTCGCGCGCGACCCAGCACCGGGTACCAGAACCAGTCGTGGTAGATCACGCTGGCGATGTACGACCACGGCGCGAGCCACGTTTTCAGCGACCATTCCAGCGGTCTCTTCAGGCTGCCCCAGTAGATCCGGTGCTGCATCCGCGAGGCGAAGGTCATCTTGCGGAACGGGCCGACGAACTGCCAGTTCTCCGCGGCCGCGTCGAGGTCGCCGACGAACTCGATCTGCTTCACGTCGCCGCAGCCCAGCCCGCGCTCGTGCGCCAGCCGGATGAACTTCACGTCGCGCAGCGGGTCGAAGCCCATCAACTTCGCGGCGGCCGCGTCGATCGCCACCTGATCGCTCGACGCCAGCAGCACGTTCTTAACATACGGAACCATGCACCGCGGCCCCGGTCCGTCGCCGGCGAAGGTGCCGTCCATGACCGCGAACAGGCCGCGATGAATCCTCTTCTGGATCATCAGCAGATCGACGAGCGTTTCATGGATGACCGGGTGCGTCCAGTGGCGATGCTCGTTGAGCAGGCCTCCGAAGGCGTTCTTCATCGCGCCGGTCATGGTGGTGAAGATGTGCGTCTTGACCGTGGGCAGGTGGACGATGTTCTCGCCGATGAAGCGCCGCGGGATGGAAAAGCCCTTGGGATACACCTCGTTGAGGCAGAGGAAGTGCTTCGTCAAATCGCCCACCGCGTCGCGCACGTTGACCCACTCGTTGTCCGGCTCGTACAGGTGCACGTTGCGCAGGCCGTGCGCGTCGATGACGTTGACCTGCTTGTTCTCGCGCTCGCCGAGGCGTGCGTCGATGACGACGGTGCGGTTGTGGCAGGCGTGGATGAGCTCCTTCTTGTACCCGTCGGCAAGCATCGCGCGGATGACGCCTTCAAGCTGCCACGGCGTGGTGGAGGTGGCCGGGTAGAAGAAGTGCCAGGAGATGTTGACTTTGAGCGCGGTATCGACGGCCGGGTCCAGCACGGCCTGATACCCGGCGAGGCGCATCACGCGGGCGTAATCGTCAAGGACGGTTTGCGGCGAGGTACGGACGATGGCGACTTTGGAGTTCATGGTTGTATGCAGGCTTGTCCTTGCTTGTCGTTAAGGCGATCGAGAATCAGTGATTCGCCGGCTTCGGCTGAAATGGTCCGACTCCTATACTTCCTGTGATTCTCGCTATCCGATTCTCAGCCAGCGCTGCAATGCAGATCTCAACGAGTCTACACATGTCGCACCGATCTGCGCATTGGGTCGCGCCCAGCTATGCAGCGTGCTGGATGCGGATTTGATCTGCTCGGCCGTGACCGCAGGCATGTCGGTACTCGGGTCATCCTCCAGCACCGAATCCCCAAGCAGACACTTGACCCAAGTTTCAACCTGCCACTTGGGAATGAGGATGATGATCGGCTCCTCGACCGTGACCGCGTCGCAGTTTTTTTGAGTCAGTTCATTGCTCAAAGTCCGTTCACGTTCTGAAGTGCTGAGATTATCCGCATCTGTGATGACAATAAGGAGGTTGTTCGCTTGCTGCCCGCGGCATGCTGCCACCTGCACAGGAAACTGCTCCCGGACGTACTGCGAGCCGCATCTTCGACTTCCCGGCAACGCGACCTTCCGCACGCGACCCATCTTCTTCTTGTACGGCGTGCAATTTTTGAGGTAATGCCACACAAGGTTCTGGTGCTCTTGATCCTCAGCCAAGATCACAACCGTGCTCGGATGGTCAGGCATGTTCCCACCCCCGGGCGATGATCTCGGCGGGGGTAAGCGTCGAGTCGTTGGGGGGAGCGAACGGTCGAACCCGTGTCGGCCCAGCTTCGTCTCGCTCGATGATAACTCCGTTGCGCGTGGCGAGCTGATTCAGCAGCTCCGGATGATGCGAAGCGATCAACACTTGGGAGCCTGTTTCCTGCGCGCGATCGGCGAGGCGGGATAGCCACGGCTGGATCTCATGCAGGGCGATGAAGTTGTCCGGCTCGTCGAGACATAGCGTCGAATGGTCGGTCAGCGCACAATGCAGCAGCGTGTACAGCCCGACCAGCGCGCGCTGCCCGTCCGACAACTCGTCAAACCCGTAATTCGGTGGCTTGCGCTTTTCGCTGGGGATACTGCTGGACGAACCGCTCCGTTGGCCGCCCGTCCCAATGGCAACTTGGAGAACGCGGGTTCCGCTCGGTGGCCCCTTCAAGTCCAAGCCCTCGAATCCATCGATCACTTCTTGAAGAGATGATCGCAGTTCGTCCGTCGCCACGCTGTTGTCCTGACGTAGATGGCGGTACCACTCAGCGAAATTCGAGAGATCGGGCGTGGGGTAGATCGCTTCCTTCTCAGCCTCGGATCGCATCCGCTTCGGATCGACCTGCACGCAAAGCACCTTCTCCAGCCACGACTTGAACCACATCAACTTCGTGTTGTCGACGCGGGATTCAATCTCCGCGAGGAATGACCGTCTCGGGAAGAACTCGAACTGAGTTCGGTCCTGGAAGTGGTCATTATGCAAATGGACGACCCCGCTCTCGAAGAGATAAAGCGGCTTGCCGTCGAGCGACAATCGTTCCTTTTTGACCCGAGGCCGCAACGGCCTGCCCGATTCGTCCACGACCAGTTCGTAGTTGTAGATGCCCGACTTCCCCTCGACATCCAGCTCAAACCGCTGGTCCGGCAGGTCTTGCCAGCGCGTGCGGGTGTGACCGACCAGCCGATCTTCGCATGTCTCGCCACGTGCCGCAAAGTCGCGGATCAGTTCGAGCACCTCGAAGACCGTGGACTTTCCGGCTCCGTTATGACCCATGAGCAGCTGAGTCGATCCAGGCCGAAACTCGAAGTTCACCAAACACTTGAAGTTGTCACAGTACAGACGGGTCAGCATGTCGGGCATTGTACGCGAGCGGCGGTGGAAATACCACCCGGCACCTGATCCTCCACAATGGAACGGGCGACGGCTAAAGTATCGTCCGCGACCCTTCCCGAAATGACGGCAGCCGTCCGGACCGAGTGGGGTTGCAGCGCGATGGCGGAGAAACCGTACTCGTGTCCGTGAGCGCGCGGCGAAGTCACCAAGCTCCCATCCCTGTTCACAGGGCTTTCCGGCGCGGCGGGTTTCAGGCCGGCCGCTTGACGGCGGAGTTGCGAGGCGGGCGACCTTGTTCTCTTGAGCCTCCGTCAGCCCGTTTCAACGGGCTTGGGTTGCGTCAGGAGGAAGGGACCCATTCTTGCGAGCGACTGGAAGCCCGTTGAAACGGGCTGTCGCGGAGGAGGAGGCGGGTGGCCATGCTCGACCAGCCCTGCAAGGGCCGGCCTGCAATCGGCTTCGCCGAAAGGCCCCGTAAACAGGGCTGCAGCCGCTCATCCCTCTACACATCGCGCCGGGCACCTCGGGCAATCAGTTGCGAAAGCCATCGCTAGCCATTGACCGGATCGGCATCGCCATGTTCAGTCGCTGCCTCATCCTCGGCGAATGCGATCTCCTCAGCCAAACGGTCCTCGACGAATCCAGTGATGAATTCGTCGAGCGGCTTCTTGCCGGCAGCCGAGGCGCCGAATGCGCGGATGCAGGCGGTTCGGTAATCCGCGGCCAGGGCAGCGTCGATCTTGATCGTGATCGTCGGCCAGCGTTTCGGCCCGGTCATGGCAAGTCTCTGCTTTCGACGACGAGGCTCATTCTATCTAGAATAGACCGATCGGCCCAGGTACCTTGCCGCGCAGCTCGTGGTGGGATTGCGGGCGGTCATACTTGTGTCGGATAGTGGACATGCTGCACATGGGTTACGTGGACGAAGTGCTGGTCGGCACCGAGGTTTTGGAGCGGATACCCGCGCTCGTCGGGGAATGGGTGAAGGCATACGAAGCGCGAAGCCGGTGAGCGGCAGGGTTGCTTTCCCGCACGGCTGATTTCGGTGCGATGTCCTCACTTCTGAAGCACCATAGATCACGTCCGCGTTGCGATCGATGCCCTCAAGCACGAAAGGTCCGTCGCCGCTCTTTCGCGCCTGCTCGGAAGCCTGGGTGGCCGTGTCGCCCACGCCCACGATTTCGCCTTGGCGCACGGCAATCCACTTTCCTGCGTACTTCTCGGCGACCTCGTCGCTGTGCTCGATCAGCCAGGCAAAGTCCTTTTTGTTCATGGTGCATGCCCTCGCTTGCGGGGAATATATCCGCTTTTGCGCTGTCGTGGTAGGATTCCGGCGCGCCTACGGATCTGGCCGCGCCCCTTCGAGAGTTCACTAGAAGGAGCCAAGCCGGGCGGCAGTGTCCGTGGCACGGCAAGGGTCCGCCGGGTGGCACAGGTCCGGGACAGCGGACCCGTGGGGCACTGGGGGATAGTCCGAGGTTCCTTCGTCTCCACGGCCTTCCTTCATCCTCCACGGCCTGGCGAGTACGCCAGACCGTGCCACCCTCATGGGGAGCCGGAATGCGAGTGACTCATGTGGGGCCGGATTGCAAGTGACTCATTTGGGGCCGGATTGCAAGTGACTCATGCGGGGCCGCAATGTAGCGGACTCGTCTGAGGCCGGAATACGATTACCCAGCGAGAGCCTCGTTGGTGATCCTCCGCCACCGGGCGGCGATGACTCGACGAGACCCGCGGGAGATGCACGTTCCTTCAAGCACCAGGGCTGGAACCCGGGCTGGAAGCGGGCGCGTGCGCCTCGACCGGCGCCGGCGAGGGAGGCGCGGCGGGATCGGCGCTCGGCATGGGAGTTTGACGCACGCTGACCTTGCCGGCGCCTTGCTCCAGAACCTCGATCGCCGCCTCCAAGGCCGCGTCGTCCTCCTCCGCGGAGAGGCCGACGCGGGGCGCGCGTCGGATCGTGCGATCCGGCAGCACGCCCCAGGCGTCCGTCTGCTCATTGCCGCGCGTGCGATGAATGATGCGGCCGTTGGGCAGGCGGTAATACGCCACCGTGAGCTTGACGCTTCCGCGCCCCTCTTCCAGCGCGATGAGGTTCTGCACGCTCCCCTTCCCGAAGCTCCGCTCGCCCACGATCACCGCCCGGCTCAGCGCCTGAAGCACGCCCGCCACGATCTCCGACGAGCTGGCCGAGTGCCGATCAATCAACACCGCCAGCGGCAGCTCCGCTGCGTCAGCCTGCCCGGAAGCCTCGAATCGCTCCACGACGCGCCGCCGGTTCACGGTGGACAGCAGCGTGCCCTGGCGAACGAAGTGATCGAGAATCGCCAGCGCCTGGTCCATCAGCCCGCCGGGATTGCTGCGCACGTCCAGCACCAGCCCGCGGATTCCTCGCCGCAGCAGCGGCGCCAGCGCGCGGGAGAACTCCCGGCCCGTGTCCTTGTGAAAGTGCGTGATGCGCAGGTATCCCACGTCTTCGTGCCCGGCGAGCAGGGCGGCGGTCCGTGCGGACAGCCCCTCATCCGCGCCGACCACGCTGGCAATGGCGATCCGCGAGCGGACCACTTCCACGCGACGAGGCTCCGCATCGCCAGGCCCTTGAACTTTCATCGACAGCGACGTGCCCGGCTCTCCGCTGAGCAGGTCTTCGATCGCTTCGAGGCTGAGCCGCTCAACCTCGTGATCCGCGATGGCGATGACCGCGTCATCGGGCAGCACGCCCGCGCGATCCGCGGGTCCGTCATGAAACGGCGCGATGACCGTCCAGCCGCGCGGTCCGAATCCCAGCTCGATGCCGATGCCCACGTACTCGCCGAGCGTGCGGCGGCGAAGACCCTCTTCCTCTCCCGGAGCAATGTAAGAGGAGTAAGGATCGAGCCGGCGCAGCAACCCTTGAATCGCCCCTTCGACGAGGCGGTCATCGGCCACGGGCTGGACATACTCGCGCCGAACGAGCGCGTCCGTCTCGACGAGCGCGCCGTAGGTCTCGTACACCACCTGATCGCGCAGCACCGACCGGGGCAGCCGCCAGAACAGCAACCCGATGAACGCCAGAATCGCCACCCACACGACCTGGCGGTGGAAGATGCGCGGAGAGACCATGCGGATTAGATCGTCGCTCGAAGCGACCGGATCGAACGACTTGGCGGGGTTATGGTCGCTGTGGAGTCGAACGGCTCCACGTCCGGGAAGATCCGCCGAAACATCGCGTCATCCGCCGCGCGGGGTGACCGCATGGGTCCGACAATGCGCGACGCGGGAAGGGTCCGAGCTTGCGACCGGTTCCGCGAGTGGGCGATGCAGGATTCGAACCTGCGACCCCCTCCTTGTAAGGGAGGTGCTCTAACCAACTGAGCTAATCGCCCGCCGAAGGGGGGCCGTCGTGCTTCGATCGAAACGATGCCGTCCGCTTCGACCGAACGGATGCACATCCGCGGTCGCGCTTGTAAATGCGCCGGCCACCCCCGTCAACGCCTGCGGGTGGCACGGTCTGGCGTACTCGCCAGGCCGTGGCGAATGGAGAGCCGACGCTTGATCCTGCGCTCCACGGGTCCGGGGCTGCGAACCCGTGCCATACGACGAAGACGCTCTCGCCCGTTGCGGAATCTTCTGGCATCGTCGCTGTCGGCGAGGTAACCTCCGCCCTCTGGCACCGTTCTTGCACCGACTCCGGCCTGAATACGAAAGGGCTTTCATCCATGATTCGCACGTTGATCGTTGCGGCGACGGGGGTTTTGTTGGGCGGATTCAGCCTGTCCTTGCAGGCACAGACGGGCGCGCCCGCCATTGGCGGCGCTGCACAACCTCCAAAACCCGCGGGCGCGGAGCCGGTCAACGAGGCCGCCTTCCTCTCCAACATCCGCCAGCTCACCTTTAAGGAGCAGGGGCTTGATCGCGCCGGCGAGGGCTACTTCTCGCCGGACATGAAGACGATCATCTTCCAGGCCTACCCGGTGGGCGTCAGCGATTACCAGATTTACACGCTGCCGATCGAGGCCGTGGCCGCCACGAAGCCGAAGATGGTCAGCACGGGCAAGGGCGCATGCACGTGCGCGTTCTTCCGCCCTGACGGCAAGAAGATCATCTTCGCCTCCACGCACCTCAACCCCGACCAGCCCAACCCCGCCCCGGTTAAGACCGGCGAAAAGTACGCCTGGCCCTTCCACCCCGGTATGGACGTCTTCGAGGCCGACCCGGACGGCGGCAACCTCAAGCGCCTCACGGACGCGGAAGGCTACGACGCGGAGTGCAGCTACTCGCCCGACGGCAAGTCGATCGTGTTCTGCTCGCAGCGCGACGGCGACCTGGAGCTGTACATGATGGACGCCGACGGCAAGAACCCGCGCCGCCTCACCTACGGGGTGGGCTACGACGGCGGACCGTTTTTCTCCCTCGACGGCAAGACGATCCTCTATCGCGCCGACCGCAAGAACACGCCGGAGATGCTCCTGCAAATCCGCATGATCGACGCGGACGGAAAGAACGACCGCGCGCTCACCGACAACACCATCTTCAACTGGGCGCCGTACTACCACGCCTCCGGCAAGTACTTCATCTATGTCGAAGTGGATCACGCCGCCTATGCCCGCGGCGAGCGGCCCAACTACGATCTGTTTCTCATGAACCTCGACGGGAAGAACCGCACGCGCGTCACCGGCGACCCCGAGTTCGACGGCCTGCCGGTCTTCTCGCCCGACGGCAAGAAGCTCATGTGGACGTCCAAGCGCAACGGCCTGACGGAAGCGCAGCTCTTCATCGCCGACTGGACGCCGCCGAAGGGCTTCTGACCACGCGAGACGCTTCGGACCGCGCGTAGGATGTTGCCAATTCGTGTGGCACCGGTTTCCCAACCGGTGTGTGTGGCACCGGGTTCCCAACCGGTGCATTTGGCTCAGGCTCGGCAATCCGTTCCCCCCTCCCCCCGGGAGGGGCAGGGGGAGGGCTTCTTCGGCGGGAGGCAAGGGGACGGTTCCAACCTCATCCACCGCCTTCTGCTCGGCTTGATTCATCGGCGGGCATAGCGCGCCCTACGCGATCGGCTTGGCCTACCGGCGGGCAGAGCCGCTCGACGCTCGCGAGGCGACCGATTCCAAGCCGCTCTCCGGCGCGATCGCTCCCTTACGGTCGCGGCTCTGACAAGCTTCAACTCTCTCGAGTCACCACACTACTACGGCGCGCCGGTGAACGCATTTTGCAGCGAAGCCCAGTCGCGCAGGTCCGCGTCCCCGTCGGAGTTGAAGTCGAACACCTCGCAGCCTTGCGAGACCGTCCCGCCGGGCGCGGTCATGCACCCGACGAACGCAAAGTGATCGTCGAGGTCGAGGTCCCCGTCGAAGTCTGCATCGCCCACCCGTCCCAGCGTCGCGTCGATCGTATCCAGCAGCACGCGCAGCGAGACCATCGCCGCCGCCGTCCCCGTCTCCACCGGCACGGTCTGCCCCACGTGGATGTGCCCCCCAGCCACGCATCGCGCCGAATCTTTCGGCGAATCGTGGATCGACTGGTACCAGACGCCGTGATACGCGATGAACTCCGAAAGGAACCCGCCGCCGTCATGCTTGTAGCACACGAAGACGGTCAGGCCGAGGTTCGCGTCGATGACGGCCTGCTTGATCTCCTCGACGGGCAGGGTCGAGTGCCGAACCGTCTCCGCCGGCACGCTGTCGTCGGGCGGCGCGGGCGTGGGCTGGAGCGGCTCGATGTAATCGTTGACCCACACGGCGCGGTTGTACTGGTTGAACTCGATCTCCCACGACCGCGTGCGATTGCCGCGGCTGAAGGTGATGAGGCCGACGGGGTTCACGTCGGCCGTGATGCGCCACCAGTCCGCGGAGGTGTCCTGGTAATCGACCTCGAAGTCGCCCTCGCACACGGGGAAGCCGCATTCCGGGAAGAACGAGTAGATGTTGTACCCGCGTCCCTCCCAGTTCTCGCCGATCCACCCGCCGGGGTTCTGGTCCGGGTTGGTGCTGAACGGGCGGAGCATGTCGTTGGTCGGGGGCCAATACCCCGTCAGCATGATGTTGCGCGTGTGCCCGCCTTGAGCCAGCGCGGCGGTGCCCGTGACGCCTAGCGCGACGCAGAGCGCCCGGATCTTGATACGGATCATGAAACCCCTCCTCCTGATCGCAGAGGGCAGCCGCTGAACCTCACCCCATCTCCACAAGGCGGTCTTCCATGATAGCCGGAAGATGCGTCAGGACGAAACGACGCGGCCACTGCGATCCGGCACCGTGATTTTGCCCGGCTCGCGAGGGCGGCCATGTGGCTCAAACTCGCAAGCGTCCTAGAATCCCCTCCGCCCGACGGCCTTGATGGCGCCGGCGGGGGTTGCCATGAGGTTCGGTCCGGGGGATTGAGTCGGAGTCACCACAACATGAATCAAGGTCACAAAGGCGGCAGAGAGTGTCCGGGCAAACGCTCCGGTGAACAGCAGGCGCACGACGCGGGGCGCGAGGCCCCTTCGCACGAATCCTACATGGCCGGGCGCAGCATTGACCCGCTCAAGCTGCCCGGCAACGAGGCCGTGGCGGACATGATCGACCATGTCTATGCCGGCAGCGGCTTCAACGGGCGGCGGCTGGCCGAGGCGGCGCAGCTCTACCGGCAGATGATCGACGACGGCGCGACCATCGCCATCACCGTCAGCGGCGCGATGACGCCCATCGGCTTCTCCGGCATCTTCAACGCGCTGATGGAGCGGGGCTTCGTCGATTTCTTCATCTCCACCGGCGCGAACCTCTATCACGATCTGCACCGCCCCTTCGACATGCCCGTCGTCCAGGGCAGCGCGGAGGTGGACGACAACGACCTCAACGCCAAGGACGTCGTCCGCATCTACGACGTGTTCATCGCCGGAGAGGACACGCTGCTCGCCACCGACCAGATCATCGTGGACGTGGCCTCGCGCATGGACCTGTCCAGCCCCTTCTCCACCGCTCGACTGCATCACGCGCTGGGCCGCGAAGTTCTGCAGCGCGCCCCGCACCCGGAATGGTCGATGGTCGCCACGGCCGCGAAGTTCGACGTGCCGCTGTACACCTCCTCGCCGGGCGATTCGTCCATCGGCATGAACCTCATCGTCCCGCAGCTTTTCGGACGCCCGGTCAACCTCAACCCGATGCTCGACGTGATCGAGACGGCCGCGCTGGTGCGCGACGCCGACGCCAACGGCGTGATCGAAATCGGCGGCGGCTCGCCGAAGAACTTCTACATGCAGACCCAGCCCACGCTGCACCAGATTCTCTACGACACCACCAAGGGCGGGCACGATTATTTCATTCAACTGACGGTCGATGCGCCGCACTGGGGAGGCCTGTCCGGCGCGACGGCCGCGGAGTCGAAAAGCTGGGGCAAGGTGAAGGACGCGCGGAAGAACAACGTCGTGGTGTACTCCTGCGCGTCGATCACGTTCCCGCTGATTGCCCAGTACGTTCTCGCACGCTGCAAACCCCGCAAACCCCGTCGGCTATACACGCGGCTGGATGAGATGGTGGACGTGCTGAAACGCAACGCGCGCGAAAATGAGACGCTGAAGGGGTTGTATCCGCAGCTTTTCGGATGAACGGCGGTCGGGGGTATAATAGGTGGGGCGGGGGGAGTCAAGATCGGCGATTCGCTGAGATCGGTCGCCTCGACATTGGGAGAATCAGCCATGAGCGAGAACGAGCTGCTGTCGCGGATTACATACAATCCCGCCATCTTCGGCGGCAAGCCGATCATCCGAGGACGCCGCCTCGCGGTGGAGCACGTGTTAGGCATGCTTGCCGCCGGCGACACGCCGGAACTCATCGTTTCCGGCTACCCCTGGCTTGAGGTGGAGGACGTCCGGGCGTGCCTTGTTTACGCCCGGAGGGTCGTTGCCCATGAGCGGATCGAGGCTCCCTTCGCCGTCGCCGCCGGGAATGGCGCATGAGAATCCTGCTCGACACGTGCGTGTGGGGGAAAGCAGGCGAGCTGCTGCGAAACGAGGGGCATGACGTCGTCTGGGTAGGCGACTGGCCGAATGATCCGGGCGACACGGAGATCCTCCGCACGGCAGCCGAGCAGCGCCGAATCCTCGTCACGCTGGACAAGGACTTTGGAGAATTGGCGGTCTTCCACGGGGAGGCGCATTGCGGAATCGTCCGCCTCGTCGGTATCTCCGCCCGACTTCAAGGCGGTGCCGTCCTGGAAGTGCTCAAGCGATTGCCCGAGGAACTGGCGCAGCGCGCCGTCATCACGGTCGAGCCGGGGCGGGTCCGCGTCCGCAGTGCCGGGGAGCCGGAATCGCGGCGTTGACCATGTCTTTACAGGCTCTGTAGACGGGAGAAACCACGCATGACGATTCGTTCGGCAAATGAGCAAGAACACCGTCCGCAGATTTGGCGGATGGTTGCGAGGCGATCGACGCGCTCGGGCAACGCACGACGAACCTGGCGGTGAGAGATTGGATTCTAAAGAAGTATCCGGGCACGAATGTGAGCAGCATCAGCTGTCATATCATCGTCTGCACCGTCAACCACGAGTCTCGAGTGCATTACGCCTACAACAGGATCCCCAGACTTTCCCACTCGGAATACGATTTTCTGTTTCGAATCGGACGTGGCGAACTTGAGCGCTATGATCCGGCCCGGCATGGGCGGTGGGCGATTGAGAAAGCTGCTGATGGTCGTCTGCGCGTGACCCAGGTGACTATGGAATCAGGCGACCCCGGGCACCCTGCGGTTGAGCGGCACGCGCAGATGACGGAGATCGAGTCCTTGGAGCAACCGCAGCGGGACGACTCGTGCGGCCAGTTTGCCATGGAATCACACTTGCGCGACTACCTCGCCCAGAACTTGCGATTGATCGAGGACGGGCTTGAGCTCTATGTGGACGAGGAAACCGACGCGGCTGGAGTTGAGTTTGTTACGCCGCTGGGGCGAATCGACTTGCTCGCCGTCGATACGGCAGGCGGATTCGTGGTTGTGGAATTCAAGGTCAGCCGCGGGAGCGACGTGGTCTTCGGGCAGATCGCGCGGTACATGGCTTGGGTTGAAAGACACTTGGCCAAGGGAAACCGCGTTCGCGGTTTCATCGTCGCCAACAATATCACCGAAAACCTGCGCTACGCCGCGTCTCGCGACCCCGCCGTGCGGCTCATGGAGTATGAGATAGAGTTTCGAGTCAAACCGGTGACCGAGCCGCTGGAACCCGGTTTTTGACCCCGTTCACGGGGTTTCCCGCCTGCGGCGGGAAGGGCCGTTGAAACGGCCCGCAGACCGACGCCCCGATCGCCGACAGCCGTCCGGCGCACCGGTGGTTTTGGCAGGACGCCTGTTCTCACCCTGCGGCCCGAAAGCAAAAAGGCCGCGGCGCTTGCGGCGTCGCGGCCTCGCCGGACCGGGTCCGGCTTCTTCCCCCTCTGTTCATGTGATGCTTCGCTCGCCGGGCGGTGCGGGCGAACCGCGTCGGCGATGCCTGTGGGTTCGCGCCGTGCGGCCGGGAATCAAACCGACCGCACGGTCACGAACCTCCGTCCCATGTTGCGTCATCCGAAACCGGACAACGCATGTGTTGGTAACTGTTTCACAACCGGCACAGGTTGAAAACTCGTGCTACATCCGCCGGTTGGAAACCGGCGCCACATTCACCGGTCGCAAACCGGTCCCACATGCGGTTGTGAAACACCGTCTTGAACCGGCGATGTTCGCCATCGCCGTACTTCTACGCGTCAGTTGCAGGTCGTGTTGTCGCTCAGACCGCACACGGTCACCGCATGCGCGCCCGGCGCGACGTTCTTGAACACGCCCTTGGCGACGCCTCTGCGGCTGGCCACGTCTTCCTTCGTCGTTACGCCGTCCAGCGTGAATACGTAGGTCACGCCTTCCGTGCCGTTCTTGAGCTTGCCGACAACCTTGAACGTCCCGTCTTTGCACTTGACGCTGAACGACTCATTGCCATTGCAGCCCGACAGGCACGACGAGAGGAAGCCGAGATTGGCGTTGACGATCGCCACGTCGTCGGCATCCACGGCGCCGTCGCCGTCGAAGTCGCCGCCGCACCAGCCCAGACCCGACTGTCCCAAGTTGGCGTTGACCGTCGCCAGATCATCGGCGTCCACGTCCCCGTCGAGGTCGGCGTCGCCGTACTCGGAGCAGAGGATCGTCTGCACGATATCGTCCGCGTCGAGCTGATCGACGATCAGATCGCCGGTCACGTCCGCGCTGAGGTCCATGAGTACGGCCTGGTCAAGATTCGACCAGTCGCCGAAATTGGCATACACATAATCAATGTCCAGGCAATCCACGGCGCCGTCGGAGCCGTTGGGATACGCACCGGGGATGGGATCGCTGCCGCCCGCGATGTCGGCCCGTGAAGCGCCCGGCACGTAGTCCACGCCCGTCGCCAGCGTGGTGTCGAAGTAGTTGTTGTCGCCGTTGAGCGTGTTCCACTCATGGTCCACGCGGGTGAAGCCTTCCTTGCGGTTGAGGCTGCCATTCTGCATGGCCAGACCGTCGGCGAAGTAGCGCACGTCCTTGCCGTCGAAGTTTCCATCGCCGTTGAAGTCGCCGATGATCTCGACGCTGACATAGTCGCCGGAGAACGGCATGTTCTCGCGGTTGCCGCCGAAGTCCACGCCCGCCTGATAGGCTCGCGGGTTGTTGATCGCCTGCATCAGCCCGGCAACGTCGTTGACGTTGCGCGACTTGTCATTGTTGAAGTCGCCGCTGATCTGATTGCGCTCATTGAGGCGGAAGCTGCTCGACACGTCGTACACACCCGTCTGCGGATTGTAATAGTTGCCGTTCATGCTGCCGTCGCTGTAGCCGTCCGGCGCGCCGTCGCCGTTGAAATCCGGGTTGGCCACGCGCTTGGGCACGAAGCCCGCGATGTTGCGGCTGCCGTAGGCGGGCGTGTCCTGCCCGATTTCCAAATTGTTGTTCAAGCGCATGTAGTCCTGGAGATCCTGATTGAGGTCCGCGTTGGGCACAAAAGTGGTGGGGCTTTCGTCCAGAGGCAGGTAGTCCATGCCGGCCAGCAGGAAGAACGTCAGAGCCAGGTACTGCCCGGGCATGTTGTTGACTTCGTCACGGTCGAAGCCCGCCTCGAAATTCAGCACGCTGCACTCCAGGTTGCGGAAGTAGTCCGCCGCGGCCTGGTTTTCCATGTATTCAGGAAGTTGGTCATCCGTCGCGCGGAAATCTCCGACCATGGAGAAGGTGCCCGTGCCGCCCAGCCTCCAACCGGTGTCGGGATCGCCGTTGTTGAGGATCGGGCTGAAGTTGGGATCGTTGTCGTCGCGAACTTCTGGGCGGACATACCGCGTTCCGCCGACGTGATCGTTCATCATGTTGAGGATTTCATACTTGCCGTCGAGCGCGTCTTTCCCCGCGCGGCTTCCGCCGGCCAGGCCCGTGTATCCCAGCGCCAGTCGCCGGTTCTTCGCCACGTCCTCGACATTGCTGGAACCGCCGCCGTTGGTCGGTTGGTGGAAAGGCCCGAGGTTGGCAAGGTTGCCGTCGTCAAAGCGCGGTCCGATGTTGTCCCCGCGCCCCCAGGCGGGGTCGATCCCGGCCGTGTTCATCTCGCCATTGCGCGTGCCTGATCCGACGTCGCGCGTCACGCCCACGAGGTTCTCGCCGCTGGGCATGCGCCCGGCGACCATGACGTGCTGAAACTCCGTCATCCGCAGATCGCGCAGCGCCGCGCCTCGGTTCGCGATGGGCACAATGGGCACCCATGCAACCGAAAGCCCGTACATCGTCTGGTCATCGGGATTGCCTGTGTTCGTATTCAGGAACACCTCTTCCTCCCCATTGCCGTCGCAGTCGCGCCCCAGCGACTGAAGACGGCTGATGAAACCACTGCTGGAGGGGATGTCGTTCCAACCGTAGCCGTCGGCCGTCGGCTCCCTGTTCCAGCCGCCATTCTCCTCCTGTCCGGCGCGAACGGCCCACGAGCCGACCACGTCGGTAAAGCCGAAGTCGATCGAGCCGGGGCAGACGGGCGTACCGCTCTCATCATTGGTGTCGCCGTCGCCGTCGCAATCCGCAAATGGACCTCCCCAAGTCCAGTTGCCCTGGCGGGCGAACTCAAAGCGATTGATCAGCCCCGCCTCAGCGGGAATCGCCTGCGGAATCTTCCCACACAACTGGAATGAAATAAACTCACCGAAGCCTTCGACCGAGCCGACGCTGCGGTATTGGAAAAGCCAGTGTCCCCTCCAGTTTTGTCCCGGGTCGAAAAAGGGCGCGAGCTGATCCACCGGACTTTGGCCGCAGTTCGAGCGGCTCAGATCAAACCCCCAGTACGGATTGCCGTTGCAGTCCTCGTCTCCGTCCACTCCGTCGTGCCCGTCACAGCCGTAGTCGTCATTGGTGGACGCCGGCACTTTGAAAAAATCCACGAACAATGTCGCGCCTGCTCCATTCACCTGACCGCCGTCGACGATGACGTCGGCCTCGCCGCCGGCGACCACCATGATCATCGCCAACGCGGCTGCAATCGTCCCTGCCGTGCTTCGCCCTCTCATCTCGATCCTCCTCGTTGTTGTGCCCCGCAGGCGCCGCCTCCACCGTGGAAACGGACCCGCACCTCCCGTTGCGTTTCAACTACCCACCGCGGACATGCGCACGCGCCATCCTCGCCCGCCCTATGCTTCCTCCGAATTCGAATTCGGCGGACTCTGACACCTTTCAGCCGTGAGAATCAATACTTGTGGCCGTTCAGGACGCGGTTGTCACCCGTGATGGCGTAATAGCGGTCGCCCCATTCCTTGCCGCGCACCGTCTCCATCACGTGCTTTTTCTCAACATGACTGTCGCAGTACAGAAAATTGGACGTTCCGCCGTATTCGCGAGCCCACTCTCCGCCGCCCGGGTGGTGCCTTCCAATGGCATTGGTCTCCGGCCCGGCGCTGCCTTCGACAAGTCCGCTTTTGTTCTTGACGACGCTCAGCTTGCGAATGCCGTAGAAATCCTTCTGGTCCGCGTCGTCGCCGTACACGAAGCCGGGGGTATTAAGCGGCGCCTTGTACTCGTCCGTGCCGTAACCAATATGATAGAATGGGTTGATGGAACGGTGGCTCTTGCTCACCATGCCCCCGCTCTCCTGAATGGCTGAGCCGATCCAATTCTGAAAATACTCCGCCAGGAGAATCGTGCCGGAAGTTGCCTTGACCCAGCCGTCGCTGACGAGCTGGTTGACGCGAGGGCCGCCGGACAGCGACTGCGTGAATTTGTTGCGGGGAAAGATCGCCGCATTGCCGGCAAAAGCGAGCCGCGGCGCCTGCTTGTCCATCAGGGTGCTGGTCGGCGGGCTGCCGTTCTGGTCCACCTGCGAGCCTTCCAGCTCCCAGTCCCGCATGTCGGGGCCCGGATTGGTGCGCGGAGTTCCGCCGTTGCCCAACTCAGGGCACGTGAAAGCCTCAGCGTCCGCCTTGCCGGAGTCGTACAGGAACCACGACCAGTGCAGGTATCCGAACGGGTGGGCTTCATCCTGGCGAAGGTAATCATAATTGCCGGCGGCATCATAGGGATACACATAGGCGGGCGGGTACTTACCCTGGTTCTCGCCAAGGAACACCGCCATAGCTTGTCCGACCTGCCGCATATGTGTGGCGCATTTGACGCTCTTGGCCTGCTTTCTTGCGCTTTGCAAACTTGGAAGCAGAATGGAAATCAGCAGGGCAATGATGGCAATGACCACCAACAGCTCAATCAGCGTGAATCCCCGACGCCGCCCCGCCGCGACACTCGTACTCTTCGCTCGTCCGGATCGCTTCACGAACTCCCGGCATTCGATCATCTCGTGTACTCCTGCGAAACAGGGGAAGAAACCAACCGTCTTTCCGAAGACGGAACATAAGCGCGCTGTGTGATGCCGTGTTGAAGGCAATGTGAGCAGGCGGCTAATTCCGAAGCCGCCATGCGTCACCCGTCCAAGCCCGCTCGAAGCGGCTAGCAACGGATCGCGGATCGTCGATCGACACACACAACATGAGGGCACGGTAGGGCGACAGCGCGAAGAACAGGCGAGGGAAGCGCGAGGGGAGCGCAAAGGTTGGGTTAAGAGCAGGACGGCCCTCGTGCGAAATGGCTTCGCCGCGCGTGGCGGAGGGCCAGGTCCGTCATTGCCGCGCGGGCCGCGATATCAATCCGCACGGCCGCGAATACGGGAATCCGGTGTCGTCGCGGAGCGACGAACTACCCTTCTCGTTGCGGAGCGACGAACTACCCCTCTCGTCGCGGAGCGACGAACTACCTCCGTCATTCCCGCGCAGGCGGGAATCCAGCGACTTGGCGGTGCGTCTGGGCCCCCGCCTGCGCGGGGGTGACCGCGGAGCGTCAGGGCTTGTGAAGTCCGCCGAGAAAGTCCGACACGGCGATCTCGAACGCTCGCGGCTGCTCGACGGGGAGCATGTGCCCGCTGCCGGGGATGATGTCGAGCCGCGCGCCGCGAATCGCGCCGTGCATCGCGCGGGCCGTGTCCGGCGGGGTGATCGCGTCGTGCTCCCCGACGAGCACCTGCGTCGGCACGTCGATCTTTGACAGGGTCGGGACCGAATCCGCGCGATCCGCCATCGCGCGCAGCGCGGCCGCGACGCCCTCCGGCGCGGACCCGCTGATGATCCCCCGCCACTCGTCCCGAAGCTCCGGCGCCGCGTGAGGTCCGAACAGGTTCGGCATCATCGCCTCGGCCACGACGCCGCTGCCTTCCTTCAGCACGCGCTGCGCCATCGCCCGACGCTCCTCGGCTTTCTGCGGCGCGTCGGGCTTGGGATTCGTGTCCACCAGAACCAGGGCGCGGAGCCGATCGCGATGCCGCCGGAAGAACTCGAACGCGGTGTATCCGCCCATGGACATCCCGACGAGCACAACCGGCCTGCTCTCGCCGACGTGATCCAGCAGGTCCGCGAGGTCGTCCGCATACCGGGCCATCGTGGCGTTGCGCGCCCCCGTGCTGCGCGCCAGCCCGCGCGTCTCCGGCACGATGAGCTTCCACTGACCGCGAAGTGCGGCGACCGTCGATTCCCACAGCTTGGCGGAGAGCGGAAAGCCGTGAACCAGCACCACGGGCGGGCCAGACCCGTGAATCTCATAGTGCAGCGAACCGTCGGCGATCGTGGCGTTCGGCATGGGTGTCCCTCCATCGTGAATTCGGCCATTCTCACTGCGGATCGAGGATCGTACAGCGTGTGCCGCGCAGAGTCGATGTCGGGCCGTTTGCATGTGGACTGGGACGCACTGGCACACGCCTGCCGTCCTGCGGAACGGCGCCCTCGCTTGCGCCTCGGGTTCGAATTGCCGGCTTGGACTCCTTTTCAGAACCCGAAGCATAAGCGAGGGCGACAGTGCGCAAGCCCTCCTCTATGCGCCCGCACAGCCTGGTCAGGGGGCGGACGATTGGCGTTCTCGTGAGAGGCTTGCACACAAAGCCCGCTGCCTTATGGGCGCGGTTGGGCGAGCAACCCTCTCCGTCCTTCTGGACTGGATCGCTACGCCCCGCAGCGATCGAGCTTGGCGAGGTACTCGGCCTTCTGCTCGGCGAGGTCCGGCGGCAGCGTCTCGTAGTGGAAGTCGAACACCTCGCGCGGGCGCTGCACGGCGCGGGCGCTGAAGCGGTCGCGGGCGAGGCGAAGCTCCTCCTCAATCTCGTCGGCCACGGCGGCGATATCCCGGTCGTCGAGAACCTTTCGGGCCTTGAGGTACGTCTCGAACCGCGCGATGGGATCCTTGCTCTCCCATCGCCGCACCTCGTCGTCGCTGCGGTACACCTTCGGGTCGTCCGCCGTGGTGTGCATCTCCATGCGGTAAGTCACCGCCTCGATGAACGTCGGACCCTTGTGCGCCCGGGCGCGATCCACGGCCTCGCGCGACGCCGCCGCCATCCCCAGCACGTCGTTGCCGTCCACGCGCAGGCTGGGGATGCCGAAGCCTACGCCGCGCTGGGCGAGCGTCTTGACCCCCGTCTGCCGCTCGAACGGCGTGGAAATCGCGTATTGATTGTTCTCACACAGGAACACGACCGGCGCCTTGTACACGGCCGCGAAGTTGAGCGACTCGCTCACGTCGCCCTCGGAGGACGCCCCGTCGCCGAAGTTGACCAGCACCACCTGGTCGCCGCCGCGGTAGTTGATCGCCATCCCCAGTCCGACGGCCACCGGCACGTGCGAGCCGATCACGATCGACATGGGCATCTCGTTGACGCCTTCGGGCAGCGCGAACCCCTCGAAGTACCCCGCCCACAGCAGCAGGAGCTGGTCGATCGCCCATCCGCGCCAGAGTTGCGCGCCGAACGAACGGTACGACGGCGAGTACCAGTCGTCCTTTCGCAGCGGCAGGACCGAGCCGATCTGAATGGCCTCCTGCCCGCGGTTGGGCGCGAACGTGCCCATCTGGCCCTGACGCTGCATCATGATCATCCGCTCGTCGAGCTTGCGCGTCAGCACCATGAAGCGGTGCATCTTGCGCAGCACGTCCGTCGGCAGCTTCGGATCCAGCGCCTCGTCCGCGCGACCCTGCTCATCCAAGATCGACAGCGACTCAACAACCAACCCCACGTCAAATGGTTCTCGCGGCATGGGGTGCATTTTAGGGAAGCAGCGGGCGCGCGTCGAACGGCTTTCGTGGCAGCGCGGTAGCACCGCTCCGCCCCCCCTCCCTTCACGCTTGGTCTTGCGTAACTCCCCTCCCTTCCAGGGAGGGGCCGGGGGAGGGTCCGGTGGATAAGGAAGCGCCGCCGGCAGGATCATGTGTGCCTGCTGCAGGTGGCAGAGGTCCGCAGCAACGGACCCGTGTTCGGCGGCAAAGGGCGCGCTTATCCCGAAGCATGGCTAGGCGAGTACGCCAAGCCATGCCACCCGGACGCCACGGCCTGGCGAGTACGCCAGGCCATGCCACCCTGACACCACGGCCTGGCGAGTACGCCAGACCGTGCCACCCGCCCGGGCCACCAGACGGTGCTTCAGGCAACCAGCCGGGCCGCCGATGCCTACGCCGGCGCGATTCCCCGGCGGTACCTCGGCAGCTCCGTCTTGATGTACTGGAACGTCGCCCGCGTGGCCGTCGAGCGGTTGAGCGTGTAGAAGTGAATCCCCGCCACGCCTTCGGCGATCAGCCCGAGGCACTGCTGCGTGGCGTGGAACGTGCCCACGTGCCGCACCGCCTCGGCGTCGTCCTCGACGGACTCAATCCGGTTGAGCAGGTCGGCGGGAATTTTCGCGCCGCACATTTTTGTGAACCGCTTGATCTGCTTGACGGAGAGGATGGGCATGATCCCGGCGATGATCGGCACGCCGATGCCGCCGCGCTGCGCCCGCTCGCGGAAGCGGAGAAAGTCCGCGTTGTCGAAAAACAGTTGCGTGATCAGAAAGTCCACGCCGGCGTCCACCTTGCGCTTCAGGTGGTCGAGGTCGGCATCCAGGCTCGGCGATTCCGGGTGGCCCTCCGGGTAGCAGGCGGCTCCGAGGCAGAAGCGATAGCGCTCCCGGACGAAGGCTACCAGCTCGTTGGCATGGGCGAATCCGCCTTCGACGGGCGCGAAGAGTCCGGTGCCCTCCGGCGGATCGCCGCGCAGGGCGAGCACGTTCTCGACGCCGCGCGCCTTCAGGTCGTCGAGCACGCCTGCAATCTCATCCTTCGAGGCGCCGACGCAGGTGATGTGCGCCAGCGGCTCGATGCCGATGTCGGACTTGATCCGCGCGACCAGCTCGACCGTCTTGCGCCGGGTGCCGCCGCCGGCGCCGTAAGTCACGGAAACGTAGTCGGGATGGAGCGGGCGGAGCGCCTCCACCGTCCGATAAAGATCCCAGAAGCCCATCTCGTCCTTGGGGGGGAAGAACTCGAACGAGAGGGTCGGCGAATGCTGATCGATCTGATCGCGGATGCGCATCAGCCGCTCCTTCGCCGCATGAAATGGGCGCGGAAGGATTTGAACCTTCGTAGGCTAACGCCAACGGGTTTACAGCCCGTCCCCTTTGGCCACTCGGGCACACGCCCTGCCGTGCAGGCAGCCGGTATCCTATCGGCGTTTTCGTCCACAACAAGCCGCGCGGTTCTCAACTCGCCGCTTCGAGCCAAAGGGCCACATCTGCCCTTTCCCGCCACGATTTCCAAGCGGGCGGGCGGCAAGGTCTGGCGTCCCGCGACAGGCCCTGGCGCCTGGGACAGCGGGGCGCGGTCGTGCTCTTCACGATTGCGCCGCTGCGGGCCGTCGCCGGTCGGCGGTCGGGCGATTCTCAGAATGCGGCTGTTCTGGGGTTTCCCAGATTCCGGCTGTTTCCATGCCGGCACAGGTTGGAAACCTGTGCTGCAATCGCCGGTTGGCAAACCGGCGACTCATGCGGTTCTTCCTGCTGCCCAACGCGGCGGCGTCAGGGTTCGGTCACGACCGCGTCCTGCCCGCTCAACGGCGCCTTCTCCGCGAGGACTTCGTACACGCTGTACGGCGGTTTCTTCGCGCGATCGGAGTCCGGCGGGTAGATTCTGCGGACGAATCCGCGGGCGGCGTTGAGCTTGTGGGCGAACGGCTGGTGGTCGCTGTCCACGACAATAAACCGCGCGTGGTAGCGATCGCGGATGTCCTCCAATGGGACGGTGATCTTCTGCTCGAGCATCTCGACGCGGCCTTGCTCGTCGCGGCGCGGCAGCTTCACGTTCGTCGTCAGCGGGGCCTGTCCGCGCGTCAGCAGCTTGTAACGCTCCCAAAGCTCCGGATCGCGCTCGTAGCTGAACATCGGGTCCAGGCCCGCGACGTAGCGGTTCTTGTCGTTGAAATAGAAGTACACGGGAAAAATGTCCCAGTCGTCGGTGAAGACGATGTCGCCGGGCTGCGAGCGCTCCTTGACGAACTCCATGACGCGCTGAATGGCGGGCAGGTCGTAGTTGCCCTCGCACCAGCTTTGCACGCGGTGCTGCACGGGATAGGCCGATAGCGCCAGCACGCCCAGGATCGCGACCGCCACACCGGCATCGGCGGCCGCGGTCAACGGCGTTCGCAGAGGGGGGGGGGATGAAACATCCTCTGTCGAGGGCGCGACGGCATGGACTCCCGTCGTGGCCGAGCGCGCGACGCGCACGGGTTGCCGCAGGGAAAGGAGGATCGGAAGCTCGATGACGACGAAAGCGTACAGCCCGACCAGCATGGCCGCGCCGATGAACCAGGCTTTGTCCTGGCCGGCGTGAAGGTACTGCCAGCTTGCGTACAGGCCCCAGCCGCCCAGCATGAGCTTCACGCCGCTGATGACGGGATCCGCGGAGATGCTGCGCCGTGCGACCGTGGATCTCCCCATGCCCAGCGCCGGCGACGCCAGCATGGCCGTGGCGAGAATGGCGAACACCGGGAAGTACTCGACGAAGCGCCGCGCCTTCAGCGTGAGCGCGAAGAAAAACAGCGCCGCCACGAGCGTCGTCCATTCGCTCGTCCGCAGTCGCCTGCCGCGCAAAAGGCGCAGTGCGATGCCCGTCGCCAGCGCCGTCATCGGCACGCCCATGCGCATGGCGAAATCCCAGACGTTCTCGTAGGGGTTCCACTCGCGCCCGACGGACACCTGCGGCGTCAGCCCGCTGCCGAAAATCTGGGTGCGCAGAAAGCCGATCGCGCCGCGACCGTACGGATGCGTCAGCAGGCCGACGCCCGCGCCGATGAGCACGATGACCGGCAGGCGGAAGACCTCCGTAAGCCGTGCAGCCGGTCTGCGGCCTGATTCGGACGGCGCAGCTCCGCGACTTGCAACGCAGGACTCGCGTGCGCCGAGCCGCTGCCCGATCCAGTGAATGCCGGCAATCACGATCAGGAAAAACGACCCGAGGTAGATGTGCGTATAGAGGATCAGCACGACGCCCAGCAGCACGAATCGCCGGCGAAACAGGCACATCATCCCCAGCAGCAGGCACAGCAGGGACAGGTCGATCGCGCGGACGTACGTGTGCCGCACGTAGAAGTCGTCCGGCAGCAGCAGCATCAGCGTCAGCCACAACCACCGATGCCCCACGCCCTCCATCATCAGCAGCAGCACCGCGCACGCCAGCACCAGCCCGAACGACACCGACATCGCCCACCGCGCGCCGATCACCGGATCGCTGAACAGGTGGACGAACGGCTGAAGGTAAACGTGGAACCCGTAGTGATGGCTGACGAAGCGGTCGGCGAAGATCGTCTGCTGCAGCCAGTCCAGCCGGTCGGGCAGGCCGATCTGCGGCAGGAGCAGCGCCATCTTGAGGTGGTAGAAGTCGTCGTTGCCGGGCAGCGCCGCGGGCAGGCCCCGCGCCGCGTCGGGCGTGGCGCTGTAGAGATACTGCATGAGCGCCACGCCGATGAGGAAGACGACGAGCAGCTCGGCCGCGCGATCCCACCGGCGCGGCGGATGCCCGGCCCCGCCGGCTTGCCCGTCCCGCGCGGCGGTCAGGTTCCCACTGGGCCTCGCTGCACCCATCGCTCCATCCAATCTCGCCGCATTCATGCCTCCATCTAACCCGCGATCGCGTCTGGATGAAAGCCACTCATCGCATTCTGCTCTCTGCGGTCTCTGCGCCTCTGCGCGAGCCTTCCGCCCTTTTCTGGTTGAAAATGCAGGTCTCGCGCAGAGGCGCAGAGAGCGCAGAGAAGACAGGATCAGGGGAGATGAATGCCGAGGTGAGCCAGCGCCTGCTCCGCTTGCCGCGCCCAGCCGCGATTCGCCGCGGGGCTTGCGGGGCTGGGGTGCGGCATGCGGCCGATCTTCAGGTCAAGCCCTTGCAGGGCGATCCGCGCGCGCGCTTCCGCGAACGCGCCGACTCCCACGACGATGCGCGGGCGCAGGAGGCGCACCAGCTCGACCAGCGCCGCGTCGCACGCGCGGTGCAGCCGGTCGATGGCCGGTCCGCGCAGCTTGTCCGGCGTGAGGTTCCGCCCGCCGGCGTCGAGGAACATCAGCGGGCAGTAGTTGGCGACGAAGAACGTCTTGAAGAACCGCCGGGGCGTGCCAAAACGCTGCCGCGCCCAGCCCCAGAGCCGCGCGCCGCTGACCTCGCTGCGCCGGCACGCAAAGCCCAGCACGGGCTTCTTCGGATGCTCGCGCCGGGGCCGACCCACCGCCGCCTCGATCCCCATCCAGTCGCGCACCGCCGCCACCTCGCCAAACGGCACGCCCGTCTGCGCCATGCCCCACGGACCGGGGTTCATGCCGAGCAGCAGCACCTCGCGGCGACCTTGTCCGTAGCGATCCAGATAAGCCGCGTGCGCGTGCCATGCGTAGTCGAGGGGGTTGTAAACGAATGCGACGGCGCTGCCGAATCGCAAGGGCGCCACGGTGCTGCGGAGTTCTTGCGAAATGTCCGTCAGCCATTGTCTCTGCATTGCATCGCAATTGCGATTGTCTCGGACCACGCTCATCCAACCAACTCGCCGTGCGGCAAGGGAGCCGGCTCATATGTGGAAACCGTACCCATCAGCAGCGTATGGGCAAATCGACGCGGCTCGCGAACAAGGAGAAATGGAATCTGGTGCTGCGTTCCCATGGCGTTGAGCAAGGCAATGGACTTCTGCAGATCGATCAGGACGCAGGCATCGCGCAGAGAAATCGAAGTACACCTTGTCGTGCCAATCCATGGGACGTTGCTAAACTCAACAATGTCCAAACGACCCGGGACAATTCTGTAGTACGTCGGCCAGAGGATCCAGTGTGTCGTCGCGTATGCGACAAAGAAACCCGTCCACAGCTTGAAGACGCCGCCTTGGATAAATGAACCGCCCCGCAGAGCGGACAAACACCAAAAGCAAGCGATCAACAGGATGGCCAGAGCCCACGTCAAGCCCGTCTTGCCTCTTCGAGTCGACACCGGATCCAGCGTGAAGAATATCGCCGGTTGGAAGGGCACGTTGGCCAGCGGGCCGAATTCTTCGAGCCAGGCAGGCGAGCCGAGACATACGAGCCGACAGGGGGACGGACCACAGAGCGCTTCCAAGCCGCTCATGGCCTGACGAGCCTTGCGGAGGCGCCATGTCCTGATGATAAAAAAAGCCAACGCAAGCGCTATGAACGGCGAAATCAAGACTGCCCGGGACGATCCTGTTCTGGCCCCAATCAAATTCATCACCAGAATGAGGACGAAAATCATGGACCCCGCACCCGCCCAGAGTATGCGCTGCGAGGCCTCGGCTTCCTTCCACTCAAACGGCAGCGAACGCACGAAGTGGATGCTCTCCCGCAGGCCATCGCGGCCAGCGCCCGGCTCTGGAGCGGTTTCGCGCGTTTCGAGTTGAGAACCCGGGGGCATGGGCCACCTACGAAACCAGAAGCTTGTACACCCACGCCCCCAGCACGATCGCCACCGCCGTCGCGGCCACGCGGCCTGGGGTGAAGACGAAGGAGTTGACGTACCATGTTTTTCCCGTGGCGAGCGTGGACAGCGCGGCGGCGGTGACGGCCATCGTGGAGAGCGCCAGGAGGAAGCCGGCGGGCTGGGCGCGGACCGCGGAGAGGAAGCGGGCGCGGACGGTGTGGGCGAACGCCGTGGTCATGCCGCACGACGGGCACGGGTAGCCGGTGAGGATCACCATGTTGCACGGGGGCAGCCCGAGCTGGCGGTGCGTGCCCATGCCTGACGGATCGGGCGTCAGCCACGCGGCCAGACCCAAGAGCAGAACGCCTGCCCCGGCCACGCCCGCCGCGATCAGCCGCGCCCGCGCGGGTCGCAGCGCCGGCACGCGCGCGACCCACGGGACCACACGGATGTCGCCGCATTCGTCCATAGGGACAGCGTACCGGGATCGCGCGCGAGTTCCAAACATCTCGCCCTCGTCCGGGCGGAGCATGGCTACCCGCTGCGCGTGAAGCCATGCCACCCAACCGCGCCGGGTGCGGCAGGGTGGCATGGTCTGGCGTACTCGCCTGACCATGACGGATGGGTGACATGCTCTCGCCTTGGGTGGCATGCTCTCGCCGTACTCGGCGTGAGCATGTGATTTCCCCGGTGCGCAGGGGCATGGCTACCCGCTGCGCGTGAAGCCATGCCACTCAACCGATTCACAGGTGGGTGGTCATGTGGCGAACCCGATTCACGGATGGGTGGCACGCAAAGCGACAAAGCTAAGATGTCCGTAATGCCGGAGTTGCCGGACATCGTGGTGTACTGCGAGGCCCTGCGCGAGCGCATTCGGGGAGAGCCGATACAGGACGCGCAGGTCGTCAGCCCCTTTCTGCTACGGACGCATGATCCGCCGCTCGACGCGATCGTGCGACAGCGCGTGACGGACGTGCGGCGCCTCGGCAAGCGGATCGTTCTCGAACTGGACGCGGACCTGTACGTCGTCCTGCATCTGATGATCGCCGGTCGGCTGCGCTGGATGAAGCGCGGCGGGCGTCCGCCGGGCAAGATCAGCCCTGGCTGGTTCGAGTTTCCCGGCGGACGGCTCGTGATCACCGAGGCGGCCAAGCGGAAGCGGGCGTCGCTGCACGTCGTGCGCGGCGCGTCCGCGCTGGCGCCGTTCGATCGCGGAGGGCTGGACGTCTTGACGGCGGACGCCTCGGCCTTCGCGCAGGCGTTGCGCGCGGAGAACCACACGCTCAAGCGGGCGCTGACCGATCCGCGGTTCTTCGACGGCATCGGCAACGCTTACTCCGACGAGATCCTCCACGCCGCGCGGCTCTCTCCGGTTCAGCTCACGCAGCGACTCAACGACGAGGAGGCCGGGCGCCTCGGCGCTGCCGCGAGAGAGACGTTGCTCGCGTGGACGGCGCGGCTGCGGAAGGACTTTGCCGGACGGTTTCCCGGTCCCGGCGAGATCACCGCGTTCCGCCCGGACTTCGCCGTGCACGGGCGTTTCGGGATGCCGTGTCCGGCGTGCGGCGCCAAGGTGGAGCGCATCCGCTACGCGGAGAATGAGACGAATTACTGCCCCACCTGCCAGACGGGCGGGCGACGCCTGGCGGATCGATCCCTGTCGCGGCTGCTGCGCGAGGACTGGCCTCGACATGTGGATGCGCCGCAGGAGCCGTAGCTCGCTGCGTGACCCATGGATCGCCCCGCGTCCTTCATTGCCGCGCGCCGCGTCTGTAAGGCAGCGCAGGTCACGCTCAATTCTTGAGAACATGGTTTTGGGAGGCAATCGTGGGATTGGAATTCACAGCGGACCGCTGAACGACGACCGCGTGCCAGGGGATGTGGCACGCGGCGCGTCAATCGTTCAACATGGACCGTTCAGCAAGGCGGGCATGGGCTCACTCCGGCCAGGTGTTTCCGATTTCCGTGGCCACACCGTCGACGACTTCAACCTGGAACTGGTACGTGTTCGTCCCGGCGAGCCGGCGCTGGTCGTCGAATGACCAGTCCAGCAGCGTCGCGTGGAAGTCCACGTCCGCGTAGCGGTTGGTGCCGATCAGTCCCACGACGATGGTGTACAACCCATCTTCGACGGCCGTCTCCGCAGGCTGGAAGATGCGCTCATACCCCTGATACGCGAAACCGCTGCGCCAAGCCTCCATCCACGTCCCGTCCGGACGCTGCACGTGAATGTCCATGTGCATCTCCTCGGACGCCTCGCGCCAGCCGCCGACGATTTCAAGGTCGTGCAAGCCCGACACCTGGCACGCGTCCTCCGCGCCCATGTCCATCCAGCCATTAAACACCGGCGTGGCCTGCCCATCGGTGACGTCGAAGCCCATGACCCACGTCTTCGATCCCACGAGGCGCTCGGTCAGCTCGAAGCGGTAACCCAGGATGGACACGATCGCGTTGACATCGGCGTAGCGCGACGTGCCGCTCAAGCTGATGGACAACTCGTAATTCCCGTCGGCGAGCGCGAGATCCTCCGGCAGATAGATGCGCTCGACGCCCTCTCGGGCGTAGCCGTGCCGGAAAGGTTCGGCCCAGCTTCCATCGGGCATGACCAGGTTGACATCGATGTGTACGTCGTTGGAGGCGCTGCGCCAGCCGGCGACAATGTCCACGGCGTGGCGGTCGGTGACGCCGGCAGCCTGCGGCTCCGCGGCGTCCACCCACGAGTTGAAGAGCGGGGTGACGACGCC
This sequence comes from uncultured Phycisphaeraceae bacterium, assembly GCA_964526695.1. Classification (GTDB taxonomy): domain Bacteria; phylum Planctomycetota; class Phycisphaerae; order UBA1845; family UBA1845; genus JABWBH01. Next base: position 44,510 of record CAZGJA010000137.1, on the reverse strand, counting down.
GTCGTGCACGTCAAGCATGATGACGCGACGGAAGCTGCCCTGAATGCGCGCGGCGAAGTGGTACGCGTACGCGCCGATGCGAACCTCGTAATCCAAATCAGCGTAACGCCCCTGCCCGGCGAACTCGAGCGAGAGGAAGTGCGTGCCCTCCTCGACCAGCTCGAACGGGAGCCGCACGGATTCGATGCCGGAAGCGCCATACCCCATGCGCGCGACTTCGACGACGCCGGAGGGCTGCCACCAGAACACGTCCACGTTCACGTCGTTGGAGGCATTGCTCCACTGGGCGAAAACCTGCGCGTCCGTCGGCGCCGGGGCCACGTGGATGGTCACCGTGTCCGGATTGCTGAACGACTCCTGGTTGGCCACGATCAGCTCAAAGATCAGCTCCGTCGGTTCCTCAACCTCCGGCGCGATGAACATCGGCGCGGCGGTGTCGGCGTCGGACAGCTCGACGCTCGGCCCGGAAACCTGCGTCCAAAGGAATTCAAGGTCCAACCCCTGGGGATCGAACGAGCCGGCGCCGTCCAGCCAAACGGAGTCGCCGACGAGCACATCCTGATCCTCGCCCGCGTCGGCGACGGGGATTACCTCGTCCTCCTCCTCGTCTTCGGTCACGCAGTCGCCCGTGTCCGGGTCGCAGGTGAAACCCTCTCCGCAGTCCACGCCGTCGCACAGGTCGATGCGCACGCAGTCGCCCGTGGCCGGATCGCATGCGAAGCCTTCGCCGCAGTCCGCGCCCGCGCAACGGCCGTCGTCGTCATCCTCGTTCTCGGGCGCGCATTCGCCGGTCGCAGGGTCGCACACAAACCCCGGGATGCAGGCCGTGTCGGCGCAGAGTCCTTCGCCCAGCACCGCCACCGCCATCGTGTGGCTGACGGTGAACTGTCCGTCGGAGACTTCAACCATGAAGAGGAGCGTGCCGCTGAAATCGGCGGTGAAATAAGCGCCCGGGCGGTCGGCATCGAGCAGCTCCAGGCGGCGCGGCGCCGAGGCCGCATCCGCAAAGGCGACCTGCTGCCAGTCGAAGGTCAACGCGTCATCGTCCGGGTCGTAGGAGTTGCCGGCGTTGAGCACGACGGTCTCCCCGATGCGGGCGATCTTGAACTCCCCGGCCACCGCCACAGGGGGGCGATTGCCGAGCCGGGTGGGCGAAGGGTTGACCTTTGCACTGACGGCGTAGGGACGGGTGACGTCGCCCGTGGTGATCTCGACGACGAATCCGAACTCGGTGGCCTCCGTAACGCTGGCGGGAAGCGTGAACGTTGGGGCCTGCGGGTCCGCGAGGATCAGCTCAACCGGCGGACCAGCGACCTGGACCCACGAATACCGTGCTTCCTCTTCAGGCACGCCGATCTCAGGCGCCTTCAGCGAGATGGTCTTGCGAGCCGACGGGTTGGTTCCAGTATCCACACCGCCATTGTCATTCCCGTTGTTCGGGGCAACGGGAGGGCTGCAGCCGCCCAGCGCAAGCCCAAGCGAAACAGCCCATACTCCAAGACGTCCGAAAGCAATCCTTCCGTAACTCACAGCAATCTCCTTCAAGGGTGTTGAAAAACTGAACGCTGTTTCAAGACAGTGCCGCGCCCCTCAGGAGGCGGTGCTCCGTCGGGCCGATTCGCGCGTCTCGCGACAGCGTCGTTGCCCGTCTGATCACAAGTAGCCGGGAGCGCGGCGAATCTTCGAGCGTGCTTCGGAACAGAACGGATCTGGGCCATACCTCGCAGCGAAGACAGCCGAATTCGGCTCGCGTCACCTCGTCCGAAGCGTCCCGAATCCTCAGCCGGCCCGACCCGCGCCCGGCGCCGGCCTCTCAAGCTCGGATGCGGAGTTGCCCAGACCGGCGGCGTTCGTCGTTTGAACGCAGAGCCGGTTTCCCGCACGCTGCGGCGACCTCCAGCAGGCGCCGCGCGAGAGGTTGCAAGCTGGACACCGGGCGGCGAGCCGCGTTAGAGCAACACCTCGGAATCCGCAGTGTACGCCCCGCCACCGGGCAGCCGGTGGCGCATGCCCGTGGCCATCGGTCGGCGATCCGGTCTGAATCGGGCAGCAATGTCACGCGGCGACGCGCTGAGGGTTCATGCGGCGCATTCGGAGGCTGGACCGCCAGAGCAGGGCCATCAGCGCGAGGGTCGCAATCCCCAGCACGGCGATGCCGGCAATCAAGAGATGGTTTCGCGTATCGCCGCTGATGCCCATACGCGCGAGGAACTTGCCTTCACCAGGCGGCTCGACCGGAGTCGGCTCGTTTGACTCCACGACCTCGACTTCATCCGGGCTGAGGAAGACGAACGCAACGACCACGTCCTCCTCAGCCAAACCCTCCACACTGTTGGCGACCACCGTTTGGATCGTCCGCTGGTCAGGCGGGCACCAATCGGGAGCATCAGGGGTCGCAGAGCGGCTCGGTGAGCTTGGGCTTTCAGGCATTCTGAGCGGGTCATGTGCTTCGGGCGGGACGGACGATTGAGCGGACGATGAGCCTTCATCGCCGCCGTCGGTAGCCGATTGGGGTCCGGCGCGGCCGGCCGATGCGTAACCCGGTGGCGCCAGGATCCCGAGGAGGACCGAGGCCGTCGGCTTGGTGGGTGACGGCTTCGAGGGGTTGGTCGCCTGCGCCGGGCGGACGATGTGCACCGCCGCGTAACGGACATCCGTCATCATGCACAGCGTTGCGGCGAGGTCTTTCTCAATGCTCTGATTGACGAACAGCGCGCGTTCCGGGGAGGGGCTGAGCAGGCCCAAGGCGCCGGCAGCCGCCGAGTCGCCGGGTTCCTTGGCCGCCAGTTTGTATTTCTCGAGGTACCGCCGCGCCCGGACCTCGTCCTCGCCGCGCACGCGGACCACCCAAACCCGCTTGCGTCCCTCGACCTCGGTTTGGATGGTGATGGGCGAGATGCCTTCGCGATTGAGGCAAACGAACACGGAGTTGGCATCTCCCGGGGATGCAACTTCGATGAGGGCGACCGTTTCAGGCTCACGGGAGCAGCCTCCGGAGCCAACCATGAAGGTCAGCACCAACACGGCAAGACCCATCGAGCGCAGGACTCGATTCGGCTGCACGACTGTTTTGTGCGATGGGCCGAGAACCGTACTCGGCCTCAAGCTTGTCAGGATCGCTGTTGGAATCATGTCTGAGTTCTCGAAAGGGTATTCGCGGTGTTGGTGACGGTCTCCAGGGTTTTCGAAATGATCTCCGTCTTCATCGCGAGATCCTGCGCGCGTATCTGCAGCCCCAGCAGTTCCGCCATCTCCTTGGGTGAAATCAGCTCCTCGATCCGCCCGGATTTCAGCGTTTCAAGAACCGAGCGCACATTCGCTTGCGCCGCCTCGCCGATCTCCTTGCACGGGCTTGCCTGCGAGGTCGCGGCTGGAGACGGCCCGGCGCTCGGCTCACGCCCGAAAGGTGACAACGGAGACTGACGAAACGCTTCGGGGATATGGGCTTGCACGCCCGGCAGGCTGATCGGGGCAATCGCGGGATGGGCCATACTCACGTTCATGGAATTCTCTCCACGGAAAGTCGCTCTTCCGCCATCGCCATCGGATGCTGCGTTGGCATCTGATGCGTTCCCTGAATCTGTTAGAACCGTTGTCCAACTCAAACGCGCAGTGGGTCATCCGTGTGTGCCACTGCTCTGTGACCCGTGGCCTGCGAACTTCAGCGGTCGCCGTCCCGCTTTTCAAAGGTCGACACGGGTCACGCTCCCCCATGATCCACACCCTGAATCCAGCGACGCAGCCCGTCGGCGGTGGCGGGATGCGAGAGCATCTGCCCGGTCACCTGGTTTACGAGGCGCGCGGGCACCGCCGGTCCGAACGCGGACGACAACTCCGCCTGGACGAGGGCACGGATTCGAATTTGCGGGTTCACCTCCGACGGCGCGGCCAGCGCTTCAGTGGACCGTGCGTGTTCAACAGTCGGATGGCTCGCCTGCCCCGCGCGAGCAGCTTCCGCAGGCTCCGGCTCGAAGGGCACGGTCGATGGCGCGGATGTCCCCGACGCCTGCGAGATCGGCTGGTACGGCGTCGTCACGGCTCGATTCACGATGCTCATCGCTTCAAACCTCCTTCAATCGCCTTAAGCTGTGGGTCAACCGTCGCGCCCGGCTGCGCGACGCAAGCGCGTTCATACCCCAATTGCCGCGCCGCGCTGGGTGAATTCACCCTCGGCTTCGACCGACGGGCGGACCATCGCTCCGCAATCGCCGCGCCCAAACCGTCCGGATCGAGCGTCAGGACGTGCCCCAGCGCCTCTGCGGCGGCGTCCACGTGCTCGCGGGCGGCACAGGCTTGCGCGAGCCGGTAATACGCCAACGCCATCGTCTTGCAGTCGCACTCCAGCGCCCGGATCGCCTGCCGCGCCCATCGCTCCGCCAGTGCCGCCTCTCCGCGAACCAGCGCGATCTCCGCCAGTCCCAGCGGACCCAGCGGATGTCGCGGCGCCAGCAGCGTCAAGGCCTCGTACAAGCGGCCCGCTTCGTCGAGTCGGCCGGACACCTGAAGGTACTGCGCCGCCTCCGCGAGCACCTTGAGCCTGCGGTCGTCGGGGGCCGTCAGACCGAGCAGCTTCACGAATCGCATGTTGGGCGGCCGCATGTTCGCAGTTCCTGGAACTTCGCTCGCTGAAAGGCCGCACGGGTCCGCCCCTCGCGGGCGCGGCCGGAAAACCGCCCTACGGCTTAATGTTCCGCACGCTGTTCATTTTGGACTCGTGTTCCGCCTTCATGATGTTGGAGAGGGTCTGGAACACCTGGGCTCGGAGGTTCATCTGCTCCTGGAGTTGAAGGAGCTGCATCTGGGAGAGCGTGGAGTTCCCGCCCATCGCGCCTCCCATGGCCGACTGGAGGATTCCGCCGAGCGGTCCACCCAGCCCTCCCGCGCCCATGCCGCCGCCGAGAAACTGACCGGCGACCGGACCGACGACCGCTCCCAACGCGGCGCCGAACTTGCCCACGTTGACGGCCAGGTCGAAGGCGACGGGCCGTTCGGCTTCCGCTTTGGCGAGGTTCGCCGCTGGCAGGGGACGGAGGTAGGCAGGGTTGGCATGGTTTACTTGCGGCATGGGTTTTCTCCTTCGACCGCTTTGGGAGCTGCAGCGGCCGGTCTTCGTTCGGATCTCCCGGCGTTCTGGAATACTAATCGCGGCTCAGCGATGGAAGTTGCGTAGGGGCAGGGCCGAATAGCCGCCCAGAGTGTTGTGTGTCGGGCGAGCGAGAGAGTTGATGCGGGGCGGATGCGGGTTGGCGCACTCCCCCGACGACAGGCGAGCCAGATCGCTGATCAGCGTCGCCGTGAGGTCGAGTGCAGAGCAGATCACGCCGGCTTCCTTCCGGTTTCTCACGGTTCCGCGTCTGACCAGCCAGCGTTCCAGCCGTCGCCGGCCGTCGCGCGCCCACACGAGCGCCACGTTCGCTCCCGCTTCCCCGGTCGCCGCGAGAACGAGTTCCTGCAGGAGCGGGAATCCGTCGAGGCTGCCAAGGCTGGACGGCGCCGCGCTCGCCTCAGTCACGGAAGCACCAAACAGGGTCGTCGGCACGTGCGGAGTCATCTTGATGAACGGGATGAACGAGCCTCGGCAATCAGCTCGCGCAGGGCGTCGACCTCGGCCTGCGGCGCCTTGAGGTTGGCTGCCTGCTTCGCACACTCGGAAGCCTGCTCCAACGCCGCGTCGGCGTTCCCTTCCAGCCGCGGATCGTGCTTCGCCGCCGATACGAAGAGCCGGCCGTGCTCCAGATAAGCCGCGACGCAGTCGCTTTCAAGCTCGAGCGTGGCCCTGAAGTGCTCGTCGGCTTTGTCCACGGCATCCGTCCAGTGCTCCGCGTCGAACCAGTTGGCATACAAGCAACCGGCGAGCAGTTGGATCCTCGGCTGCACCGCCCAGCGACGGTGGCGCTCCTCGGTGAGGAACGGATGCAGAATGGCTTCTGAATCCCTGTGCTTTCCCAATCGCATCAACTGTGCGGCGAGTTCGATCTGCACCGGCGCGAAATTCGGATCGAACTCCAGCGCATCCGTCAGCAGTCCCACTGCGGCGCCGGGGTGCTCGCCTCGCGCGAGCACAATGGCCGCCCGCTCGCTGAGAATCCACGCGCGCATGCGGCGCTCGACGTTGACCACCGCTTGGATGCCCGGCAGCGGCGGCGGTGGGTTCTCGCCGACACTGGCCGGAGTCGGCTCCGACCACATCATGTCGGTCAGCAGCCATGCGAGGATCAGGTGCAGCCGGTCGGCTTCGGGCAGGGTCGGGTCCGACGGATCAGGCTCTTCACGCCCAGACCATCCGGCGGGGTCAAGCGTGTCGAAAACGCCCAGTGCGGCCGGATCGGGAAGCGAGCGGCATCGCTTCATGAGTGTGTTAAGCTGCTCTTCCGCAGTCGTTAGATAACCCTCGGCATCGTTGAAACGGTTCGCGTCCTGAGGCGCCGTCATGCGCGCCCACGCCGCCAGCCCGATCCACCCCGGGACCCACTCGATCGCACCAGTCCGAGGATCGACGGACAAGTTGAACGCCTCCTCGGCAGGAGTCAGATCTCCTGCCAAATTCGCGAGCATCATCCAGCCGAGGCGGCTCCTGAAGAGCGGACAGGCGTACGGCGGTTCAAGGGTCCCATGCGCCGCTGAAACGCTCACGGCGCTTTCGAGGATCCTGATGCATCGGCGACCGGCCTCCCTGCGGTCCTTCGTCGATCGGGCTTGCAGTTCCCAGCGCTCGAGATCCTGCCGTGCACGATTGTAGTAATCCCATGCGTTGTCGCCGACGAGACGCACGGGCGAGGGAGGATCCGGGTCGGGTCGGTTGCAGGCCGGGATGAATACAGCGGCCACGGCGAACAACATGACATGTCTTGGCATCAGGCAACAGCGATGCATGGGTACCCTCCACAAGTAGGATGACGTAACGCCTTGGTTTACCGGCGAAGCCGACCCTAATGGCCACCGGGCAGCGAATACGACCCTTCGATCCACTTTCGCAGGTTGTCCGCCAGCTCGTTACGAAGCAGCTTGTTGCGCATATCCGTAAGAAGTTCCGACTCCGGCGGGCGATGAATGACGTCCTCCGAGTGTGCCGCGAAATCCGGCAGCGCGGAGGTGAGATCTCGCGCGCTGATCAGAACGGTTTCAGTCCACTTTCCCGCGATCGGATCATAAGTCGCACGGGACGTACAGAGTACGACGAAGCGCGCGCGGAGCGCGCGGGCCTGCTCGCTTAGAGTGTCAAGATCGAGGGAATCGCTCGACATCCGTGCCGGATGAACCTCGAATTTCGCCCAATCCGGAAAGGACTTCTCTTTCAATATGGTTTCGCCATCGATCCAACGCTGCGGCGGCTTGCTGTCCGCAGTGTTCTTGTCCACCACGCAGGCGATCAACACTTGCGAATCCAGGAAGAGCAAGGGGGGTGAAGCCGCCGCGGGCTCTGCCTCCCCGGGCTTGTCGACTACCCCATCCCGCACATCGCCGTCAGGCCGCTCTCCGGGCGGAATCGATTGCGGTTCGCCGACGGGAGGTTGTCCTTCCGGCGCCGGTTGCACCGAAGGCGTGGAGTCCGGTTGAACCGCCGGGGCCGGTTCCGAATCACCCTCGGGACGCGAATTCGGTTCCTCTCCGGGGGATGGATTCGGACGCAGTGGATCCGCACCCGGCGACTCCTGTTCTTCCTTCGGCCCGGGCGCGTCTTTCGGGACGTCCGTCAGAGGCGGGGTCTTGAGATCCTCCGCGAGGCTGCGGTGGGCGGAAGGTCGTGAGTCGTCGTCCCGATCCATCTTCGACAGCACATAGGCCATCGCCCCCGTGGTCAGCAGGACGGCGACGAGAACGACCGCCGCCAACCCCACCCGGCGCTTCCAGGCCGTCGCCGAGTTGGCGAATGCGCGGAGCTCCGCGGCCATCTCCGCGCAGTGGGCATAGCGCGCGGCGGGATCCCGGCGCATCGCTTTCAGGCAGATGTCCTCCAGCCGCCTCGGTACGCGCGCATGGAACCGCCGCGGCGGCACGGGATCCTTGGTGGCGATGTCCTGGAGCACTTCCGTGCCGTCATGAACATAGGCGCGGCGGAACGCGAGAAACTCGTAGAGCGTGGCCCCCAGCGCCCACTGGTCAGCGCGGTGGTCGATGCGCGCCTGGTCGCCGCTGACGCGCTCCGGCGCGACATAGGGACGCGTGCCCGAGATGCCGTAGGCGCGGCCCGTCAGATCATCGTTGGTGATCGCAAGCCCGAAGTCGGCGACCGTCAGACGTCCGTCGCTCGCCAGGAGCATGTTGGCGGGCTTGACGTCGCGGTGGAGGATGCCGCTGGCGTGCGCCGCATGAAGCCCTTCAGCCGCGCCGGCGATCCACAGCGCGACCATCCGGTAATACGCGCGGTCGCGGTTCGCCGCTTCCCGAAGCTCCGGCAGCAGGACTTCCTCGTTCACCGAAGCCAGCGCCAGCACATCGCGCCCCCGGCAGCGGTGGGCACGGTGCTGCCGAAACGCCTTGATCATGGACGCGGCGCTCGGGCCGTCGATGAGCGGCATGGAGAAAAACACATGGCGACCGCTGCGCCCGAAGTTTCGGATGCCGACCACGTTGCGGTGCTGGACCTTGGCGAGGCACTGCGCCTCGCTGAGGAACCGCTCCTGGTACGCGGTCGTCTGCTCGGTGGGAACCTTCAGGGCAACGGTTACGCCGAGCGTGAGGTCCCGTGCGGCGTACACCGTTCCCATGCCGCCCTGTCCGAGCGGATGAAGGATCTCGTAGCCTTCGATCACGGGCAGGGGAGGCTCAGGCGTCGAGGCCGGCTGCGAACCGCTCGGACGCGGCGCCGTGGTAACCGTTCGATCGGGCTCTTCGTCAGTCCAACGCTGTGTGGGCCTGGTTGTGTCAGATGTCGGCGTGCGGGGCACGCGCGCATCGCCGGGTTGCGCCGGCGTCTCATGCGCCGGACCCGCCGCAGGCGAGGGGCGGACCGCCGCATCCTTGTCCATCCACAGCGCTTCGTCCGTCATCCGACTCGACGTGGGGCACTGCGACTGCGACGGCGGCAGTTCCGGGCAGCGCCCCGCCGTGATTCGAGAAACGGCGCGCTGCGCCGGCGGCGCGACCTCCTCGCCCAATCGATTCGCCGTTTCGTCCGGTCGCGTGCTGTTCTGGCTGGATGTCCCGCTCATGCGATGACTCCCGAGGGGGTTCAGTTCTTCACGATGAACCTTGCTGTATGGAACTCGACGCGCTCGATTTCGAGTTTGTCGAAAGTGCTGAACTTCTGGGAGGCGAGGTCGAAGGCCAGTTGGTCCGTGGTGCCCTTGATGTTGCCCAGCTCCAGCGCTGCGACGCCGTTCGTGAAGGTCGGGCGGACCGGCTTGCCCAGGCGCTGTTTCAGGATTTGCAGGATTTCCTGAAGCTGACGCGCGTCGGCATGCTCGACCGTGAGGGTCACCACGCGGCCTTCAAAGGCGCAGACGCTCCATTTCTTGAACAGTTCGGCCATGAGTTTCGGCGCCAGCTTGCTCCCGACCTTGCGCAGGCCGTCAAGGCGTCCGGCGTCCTGATTGCTCTCGAAGGCAAAATCGGATGCGTCCAGCGTGGCAATCTGCTCGCCCGTGTCCGTCCAGAAGATCCGGGCGTACGCGGTGGCCTTCCAGCGCCATGAAGTCGTGCCCGGCACGTGGCGCGTGTCGGCTTCCGGACCGATCACGTGCGCGCCGCCGACGACGAAGATCTGCGCCCCCTGCTCCCTGGCGATGGCCTGGACTTCCTTCGTGTCCAGGCTGTTCAGCGAGGCGAACTCCTCATGGATTTTGCGGAGCACCTCCGATTGCGACGCCACGATGACGCGGAAGCCCAGATCGTTGTTCAGCGCTTCGTCGATCTGATGCGCGGCGTGCGATTCCTTGTTGTGTTCCGTCACCCGCGAGTATGGCCAGACCGAGCCGTTCTCCTCGATCCGGTCAACGAAGAAGATTGAAACGGTGGGCGACATGCCGCTGAGCGTGTTGCGGTAGAAGTCCGCAGCTTCCGCGCGAGCCTCCGCGAAACGCGCCGGCGGCACCTGCACCCGGACCTCCATCGACCAGGTTCCAGTGGCTTTGTTTTGCTGAGGCGTCTTTCGACTCAGGATCGTGCGGCAGGAATCCGGGATGATGTGCCGGGGATGGGCCTTCACCAACTCCCGGATCCACCGCGTCTCCTGGCCTTTGGAGTCGGCCTCATCGCCCGCCATCAGGGTCTTGAGCGCCTCGCCCACCGCGGCCCTGAGGGCTTCGTCTTCGGTCTTCCCTTCGCCGCGTCCCGTCGCCGTCAGGGGAGCCAAGCCGTCGGACGCGCCCGCCTGGCTCGCCGGCGTTGCCGTCGGCGAGGATGCGCTACCTGGCGGTGTTTGAGCGGCGCAAGCGTGCGTCGTCAGACCGGTCGCCAACACGGTCAACGCGGCGACCGGAAGCAGGCGAGATTCTCTTCTCATGGAAATGCTCCTGTTCAGGGGATTCAGAGGATTCGCAACCCGTGCTCGGTTCATCGGAGCCGCGCCCATTCGGAAAAGGTCTTCCACGATCGATTCGGGCTTGGGTTCCGAGTCCGAACGGTCGTGAAGGCTTTTTCAGGGATTTCCCGGCGGTGACCGGAATCCACGCGTCGGGTTACTCCTCGCTCGAAACCACGTTCGTGGCTTCAGTCGCACCCGCAATATGGACGGCGCCGGTGTCCGATTGCGGCTCAACCTTCCGCGCCAGGCGGCCGTCGCCCTGCGCCATGGCCGGAGCGCGGACGCCGCGCTGCGCGCGGTGCAGGGCACGCATGTATTCGCCGTAGAACGAGTCGTCCGGCCGCTGCTTGCCGGACGCAAGCTGGTAGAAGCGCCCCGCTTCCTGCATGTCGCCTTCGATCTCGTTGATCAGCCCGAGGACAAACAGGAGGCGATGATCTCGGCAGCCCTTCTGATAACACGCTTCCGCCGCACGGCGGGCGCCCGCCAAGTCGTGCGCATTGAGCGCGTCGGCCGCGTCCGCAAGATGCTCGGGAACGGCGCCGAGGTCCAGGTGGAACTCGCGACGAACCGGCAAGAACTGGGCACAGAAGTTGTCCACGCCCTGGTTGATCAGGTCGTTGCCCAACTCCAACGGCGTCGGCATTTCCCAAAGCTGCTTCTCGCCAATGCCAAAAAACCCGTCATCGCTGACCCGACGGTCGATCAAGACATCGGCATACGAAGCAAACTGTGCGCCGGTGGCCGCCGCGCTGAATTGCAGATCAATGTCCGCGTTGGCGATCACAATCCACCGCGAACGATAGGGGTCGTCCGGAACAGGAACATAGGGATTGAATACATTGGCGAAGCCCTTGATGCCTCGCTCGGGCCAGGGCACTTTCTCAACGTATTGGCTCGTGTCGAATTCAACGTGCGAACGCGCGACGATCACCGCGTCCGCCGTGAACCCCTGCGGCACGATCTCCTCTCGCTCCGCGCCGGCGTAGTCGCGCTCGGTCTGCCGATTGACCATGTCTTCCCGATCCACGAGCGTGATGTTCGCACCTCGCAGATGCTCCTCAAGCCGGCGCACGGCCGTTCGGTAGAAGGCACGATCCTTGTCAGGAATAATGCCGTTGTCCCCGGCTCGTGCCGCGTAGTTGGGCCACTCGACCGCAACCGTCTTCACCTCCTCCGGCAGCGGGTGCTCCGGGCGAACGGTGTACGCGACATTGACCTGGGCCTGCCGCATCGCGCAGCCGGCGCCGGCGCCGACCAGGCTCAGCGCAACCATCCCGCACGCGGCCATCGCAACCCTGCTGTTTCCTTGGCACATGTTCATCAGACGAACCTCCCGAAAAAGCCTGAGTTCTCCCAACCCGTCTCTCTCCCCTGTTGGAAGGTAGCGGCTCACCCCGGCCGTCTTCGCCGCGGCGCCCGGGATTTGTGAACCGCATCGGCAGGATCGCGCTGGAGGTCGCGTGTCGCCGCCGGTCGTCGGCCAACGCGCAATCGGGCTCTCCAAAGCCGTCAGGACATTCAAGTGAAGATCACGCGGCTGCTGGGCTACCTGACTCCTGAAGACGCGTCCCCGGTCCCGGACGAGGCAGTTCTTCAAGGAGTCCAGGCCATGCTGTACGTTAAACTCAGTGGACGGTCGTTCCCCGTGTGGACGGGTTCGTTCGACAAGGAGGAAGTCACCGTCGGCCGCGCGGCGGAAGCCGACATTCGCGTCCCCGCCAGTGAAACCGCCTGCGCCAGCGGGATCCATGCCCGCTTCACGCGCCAAGCGGGTCGGTGGACGGTGCATGCGCTGCATCGCAACGGCCTCACCCTGCTGGGCGCACCCGGCGTCAAGCGGTTCCTGACCGGGGGTCAAAGCGCGCCAATGGATGACCTGTGCGACCTTGTCTTGGGCCGCAGCGGTCCGATGCTGCGCTGCGGCGACCGTCCGCTCCCGCCGGAAAAGCCATCGCCGAAGCTCGCCGTCCGCATTCTCTCGGGCTTCAACAGTCCCTGGTCCGGCGAGTTTGACAAGGATGAAATCACGATCGGGCGAGGCCCCGGTGTGGATGTCCGACTGCATCCGCAGCGCGACACCTGCGTCGCCAGCGGCGTTCACGCGCGGCTGGTGCGGCAGGGTGAAGCGTGGACGCTCCAGGTGGAACATGCCAACGGCGTGGAGGTGCGACGCGGCGGTGGCGCGGGAGTGTTCGTGACGTCCGGGCGGCGCGTACCGCTCACCGTCGAGACGGATGTCGCGCTCGCGCGGAATGGCCCGCTCCTGCGCATCACCCCGCCGCAGCAGGGCTGCGATGATCTTCCGGTGACCGTGACCGGCGCCGCGGCGCAGTCAGCCGGTCCGGTCATTGCCGGCGTCGCCGCGGATGATCTGCTTGACCGGAATGCGACCCGCCTGCGACGAAGGATGATGCCGTACGCCGTCGGCGCCGGCGCGGCGTGTCTGTTGCCGGTGCTGCTGGTATGGGGCTTGAGCGGAGGATCCGCTGAGGAGCGTCTTCAGGAAAGCCTGAAGGCGGCGGAGCGATCCGTCTATCTCGTGGGTGCGATGGGTCCGCAAGGTCAGTTCGATCCGCTGGGCACCGCCTGGGTCGTCGAGAAGGGGCGGCTGGCGACGAACGCGCATGTGGTGGACGGTCTGGCGCAATACAAAGACAAGGGATTGCAACTCATCGCGCGGCTGCCGGGATTGGCGCCGAAGGATTTGCGAATCACGGGCCTGCGAACGCACCCGGGGTGGAAACGGTTCCGCTCGCTGATGGACACCGTGTTCACGGCACCGTCGGGTCAATCCGCGAGCATGTTGGGATGTTTCGATGTTGGACTCCTGGAGGTAGAGGGCGACGCGGGCAAGCCTCTGCGGCTGGCGAATGCCGCCACGCTGGAAGCCCTCATCAGCAGCGTGCCCATCGGCTACGTCGGCTTCCCCATGGAGCAATTGGACGGCGTGGCCGGCAATCAGTCCGCCACCGTGGCCATCGGTTCCATCACCGCCATGCGCGACGCTCTCGGACAGTCGGCCGACCCGGAGCACCAGATCATCCTTCAGCACGATCTCGTCGTCTCGGGCGGCGCCAGCGGCAGCCCCGTCTTGAACGCGGACGGGCGGGTCGTGGGACTGGTCAGTGCGATACAAGGGATCGTCTTTCAACCGGGTCGGAGGGTCAGCGTGGGGCTTAATATTGCCCAGCGCGCGGACCCGCTCATCGAGATGCTGGAAGACCGCGCGGATCAGAGCCTCTCGCGGCATGAGCGCTACCTCGTGGACGGCTTCCGCAAGGTGGGCGCGGTTTCCGAGAACGTGGCGCTCGCCGCGATCGAACGGCGCAAGAACCAGTGGATTGCAAGCGGAGAAGTCGCTGAAGGAACACGGTACACGCAAGTGACCCGCGTCGGCAATCTGCGCTCCAACGGGAATCGATGGGTCTTCAGCTTCACTGCGCGCGGGGGCGGGGCCAGGTACCTCGCCGTGGCGATGGCCAAGGATTTTTCGACGCTGCGGCTGCGCCTCAACGCCGGACCCGACGGGACGGCGCAGGAGGAAGGGCTGTGCCCGGTCGTCGAAGTGATCCCGGGGCGAAGCGGCGAGGGCAGCGTCGTGGTGGAACGCGGCGACGGAAACACTGGAACCCCCGACTTTGATCTGGTCTTGTTTGAAGTCGGGTAGGCGGCAAAAGAGCGACCTCTTGAGGCAATGGATCATGGCGGAGCAGCAGTCATCCTGCATCGAAGGCGCCTCGGTTCCGAGCTTCCAACGTCCTGAACTGCTGGTAACCCGAGGCGACGGAGAATCCTTCGTCCACCGACTGGATCCGCCGCCGTACGAGGCGCACCTCGGTCGCAGCCGGATCAATGAAATCGTCGTGCCCGACCCGCAGGTTTCGGCACGCCACCTCAAGCTCGTCTGGACGGCGGAGGGCGTGTTCGTCGAGGACTGCGACAGCCGTCACGGCACGCAACTCAATGGTCAGCCCGTCCGGTCCGGGCAGCGCCTGAGCCTGGCCGACGGCGACGAACTGAGGTTCGGCGGTTCCTCCGCCCGGTTCGTCAGTTACGAGGATCGTCTCGCGCGGCTCTTTGAACCTGAACGGATGCCTGTGACCGACGAAGATCAGGGTCATCAGGCCGGCGTCTGCGAAGCCCACGCTCAACGGGTGTCGTCAGAGGCAAGTCGAGTCCAACGGTCAAGTACGAACGAAGACGAAGCCGCGGCGAGCCTACCTCCTCGGTCCGCGACTCCGGCAAGCGAGCATGCATCGAGTTCGTCCGCCTCGTCGGGCGCTTCAGACAACCCCGAGGAAACGTCAGACATGAGCCGTGAGAAGCACGAAGCAGAAGCCCGGTCAGATCGCCGCCCGCGCGGACTCTGGCTGTGGCCCGTGGTCATGCTGGTCTTTGTCGCAGCGTTTGCGCTGTTCTGGGCGACGGTCGTCGCCGCCCATCCCAAATAGACGGTCGTTGCGAATCTGCTTGCGGCACCGGTAGCCAATCGGCGCATGGAGCACAGGTTTTCAACCGGTGCGAGTTTTGAAACGGCAACGAAGAGAAGGAGCCTACTCATGCACGGCGAATCAAGTCACGGCGCCTCGGCGCTGATCCTGGAGCATCGCGACTTCGCGGAGGCGCTGGCGCGGAAGATCCATGCGACGCTGCCTGCGCACGTCGAGGTGGAAGACCTCATCGGCTTCGCCGTGCTGGGCCTGGCGCAGGCGGCCGCGCTGTTCGACGCCTCCCGCGGCGCGCAGTTCAAGACGTTTGCCTACGCGCGCATTCGCGGCGCGATCTTCGACGGCATCGCCCAGACGCTCGGCACGTCGCGACACCTTCATGCCGAGGCGCGCAAGCTGCGGCGGCAGCTCGCCCTGGAGGAATCCGCGGACGAGGTCTGCGAGCAGTTCGGCCTGGCCGCGCAGGGCGGCTCGACGGCGGAGGGGTTGCTCTCGCACCTGCGCGGCGCGATCCGCGATCTGGGCCAGGTGTTCCTGCTCAATGGCGGCGGCGAGGATCCCGCGGACGACGGCGCGGAGCAGGATCCGCGGGAGCGGCTGGAGCTTGAGGAACTTCGGGAGGAGTTGCGCGCGGCGCTGGGGCGCCTTCCGAACGAAGAGGCGGAGCTGATCCGCCTGCACTACTTTGAAGGGCTGACGTTCACCGAATGCGCCCGGCGCCTCGGCAAGCACAAGTCCTGGATCAGCCGGCTGCACGCCCGCTCGCTCGAGAGGCTGCGATCCTGCGTGAGTGCGATGCCGGTGATGGCGTAAGTCTCGCGTCCATGCTTGCGCCGGGTACGTTCGCCGGACGCCAGGGAAACGAGCCCTCGCGACGAGATGCAAGGAAGACGATCCGCCGCCGAGATGCGGCGTTCCGCGCAATTCAGCCGCCGGTTTGCGATCGACTTTCAGCGGCTGACTACGGCTCGACCTGCGCTGCACGGTCAGAAGCACCCGGATGCGATCGAGTGATTCGATCGAGCAGCCGGACCATGGGCGGCGATGGACCCGCCTGCCGGATGCGACGCTGAACGATCCATCGCGCCAGTTCCGGCTCTCCAAGCGCCGACGCGCTTATGGCGAGCCCCTCGGTGCCGAAGTCCGTCCGGGGTCCGGAGTCTTCGCACAGCTCGATCAGGCAGTTGACCGTGAACTCGCGTTCCTCCGAAGACAGCGACGATGAATCCAACACCAACCGTTGCGTGGACACCGCAACGAGGAGCGACAGCAGGGGTGGCCGCATTTCGTACACTCCGGGCCGGGAGAGCGCCTCGCGTGCCAACCGGTGGCTCTCGGCATCGAGCCCCTCCCGGCAGAGCGCACCGGCGAGCAAACCCATCGTGACCTGCTCAGGATTCGCCGCGGCGGCCTTGCGCAAATCCTCGAGGCTTGGACCGCCGCGGCCTCGAATGACCGCGGCGACAGAGGAGCCGACCAGCCGTCCCCAACTGAGGGAAACCGCCGGCACAAGACGACGGCGCAATCCACGCCCGAAACGAACCACTTCCTCCGATCCTTGACTGGCCATGGACATCTGAATCACAGGAAGCGCCATCTTCGTCAGGATGGTCATCTCGTCTTCCTGGGCAATCGTGTCCCAGCTCTGTTTGTGTCCGAACTCCAGCACCTCGATCAGCACATCGACAACGCCTCGCGCCTGCGCGGCGCTGTGCGGATCGAGACCCTGCGCGGCCCGGTCAATGGCTCCCCGTGCGCCGGCAGGGTCGTTGTTGAAGGCGCAGGCCACCGCCAGCCCCAAACTGCTGTTCGGATCCTTGGGGTACATGGCTTCGAGCGTGTGAAACTCCATGACGCTCTCATCTCGCCGCCCGCCAAGCAGGTATAGAATGCCGAGCATTTGACGGCCGCGCAGGTGATTGGCGTCGGACGCAACGAGCCGCTCGAGCGCTTCCGTGGCGGCCGGTATGGTGTCGGCCAGGAGCGCTTCAGCATAGGCAATCTCGACTTCCTGGCGAGGATGGGCGGGATCAAGATCCTGGAGAGCCTCCCTGATCAGGCTGATCCCACGTTCGTAACGGGTTTGATCAATCAGGTACAGCTCTCCCTGCCACAGCAGGACGGAGCCGGTCAGTTCCCCCAAGTTCGACTCCGCCGCGAGTTGCTCCGCCTCGGCAACGGCTTCGTCCCAGCGGTTCAGGCCGTCAAGCGCCTCGATGCGCAAGAGCCGAAGCGCGACGGGATTGCCGTAACCCCGGTCCAACGCTGTCCGCAGCAGCTCCAGCAACCCGTCCCACTCGCCGCGCTGACGCAACAGGTCGATGGATGTGATCTGCGACTCCTCCAGGGCCGCCTCGACCCGCTCGCGCTGCTGATTGGCTTTGACCAGACCGTAGCTGGTGCCGCCGACCGCCAGCACCAGCGCCGCCAACGTGGCGGCAGCCCCCCCAACCAGCACCCGGTTCCGCCGCGCGAACTTACGGATCTGGTATGCCGCGCTCGGCGGCCGGGCGGTGATCGGCTCGTCGTTCAGGTAGCGGCGGATGTCATTCGCCAGCCCGTTGGCCGTCGCATACCGGCGATCCTTGTCCTTCTCCAACGCCTTGCCGACGATCGTCTCCACATCGCCGCGCAGTTCACGGGCGAGGACGTTCGTGTCACCGGTGGAAGCATGGCTCAGCCGCGCCGGCTCCTCTTCGCGGATGATCCGCACGGCCTCCTGGATCATCCGGCCGTTGAGCGCGTAAGGCAGCCGTCCGGTCAGAAGTTCGTAGATCACTACGCCCAATGCATACACGTCGCTGCGCGTGTCGATCTGTGCAGGATCGCCGCCGGCCTGCTCGGGCGACATGTACGCCGGCGTGCCGACGAGTTGGCCGACCTTGGTGTGCAGCGTCGTTATCGGAACGTTGCCGTCGATCGCTCGGGCCACGCCGAAGTCCAGAATCTTCGGTTGCCCGTCGGCGGCGACGATGATGTTGCCGGGCTTGAGGTCGCGGTGGATCACGCTCTGTTGATGGGCGTGCTGAACGGCGTCGGCGATCCGCACGGCCATCTCCAGGCGTTGTCGGACGGTCAACTTGTGCTCGCGGGCGTAATCGAGCAGGTTGTGCCCGCGAACCAGCTCCATCGCGAAATAGGGCTGCGCCCTGCCGCCGATGTCGGCCGTGTCGGCGTGGTAGATGCGGGCGATGCCGGGGTGGTCGAGCCGGGCCATGACCTGAAGCTCAAACTCGAAGCGCCGCAGCGACGCCTGCGTGGCCAACCCAGGATGAATGAGCTTAAGCGCCACCGCCTGCCGGGTTCGCTCGTGCTCCGCTTCATACACCACCCCCATCCCGCCTTCGCCGATCTTGCGCAGCAGGCGGTAATGCCCCAGCCGTTCGAACGGCAGCTGTTCATCGGCCCGCGGCGCAGACGCCACGGTCAGGCCGGGTCCGCCGGGTTCGCCCTGCGCGCCTGCGGTGGACAGCACGCGCGCAACTTCCGCTCCGGCCCCGACCGACCAGTCGGATGTGGCTTGTGACGGCGGGCTTTCCTCGGAATTGAACAACTGACGGGATCTGGACTTGGACATGTTCTTTGCGCCTCTCGACGCCGCGCCTGCCGCCGCGGCACCGTGTCTCGCCGGCGAATGCCGGCTCAGGTTCAGGGAATGGCGCTTCAGCCGCGCCTTTCGATCACCATCGTGCGCGAGGGCGGAACTCGGCATCCCAGTTACTCAAGTGGCAAAGCGTCGACGCCACGCCGGGCTGGAAAACCCTCAAGGTGTTCCGGCGGGCGCGCCGCCGTTTCGCAAATCCGTGAGCTTGACGCGCCACTCCTCCGCGCGTGCGGCGTACCCGTGATCGGGCTCCGCCGTTTCCCAAGCCTCATACAGCGATTGCAGGGATTTGGCCAGCTGGAGCCGGTAGGGGCCCTGCCCTGCAGGATGCAAAGAAAGAACCTCCCACGCGGAGTGCAGCAGAGGCGCGGCCTCGGCGAAACGCCCCTTCAGCCGGAGCATGTTTCCCACGCCCGTCCGCACCACCGCCGTCCGCCACGCATCCGGACCGAGCTTCTCCTCATAGATCCCCAACGCCTCGCGCAGCGCGGCCTCCGCGCCGACAAGATCGCCCTTCCCCTTCAGCACTGCGGCGTAGTTCCCCAGCGTCTCCGCGACATCAGGATGGCGCGGCGGCAGGATCCGGCGCCGAACCTCCAGCGCGCGGGCGAGCACCGGCTCGCACTCCGGCTTGCCCTGCTGCAGCAGCACCACCCCCAGCGTGTTCAGGTTCGCCACCGCCTGGAGATCGTCGCTGCCCAGGGTGGCTTCGAACACCTCGGCGGCTTGGCGCGCCAGCGACTCCGCTTCGGCCAGCGAACCTCGGACTCGGGCGACTTCTGCCATGTTGTTCAGCGTGCGGGCCGTCTCCGCGTGCCGATCGCCGAAGATCCGGCGTCGAAAATCGAGCACGATCCGCAGCTCATGTGAAGCCGCGTTCAGGTTGCCCCGGTTCATCCACATCAGCGCCAGGTTCGTGCGGATCGCGCCGACCATGGGATCCTCAAGCCGCCCGTTTCGCTCGAGGATCGTCAGCGCCTCGCGCAACAGCGGTTCCGCCTCGCTGCTGCGCCCTTGGACGTCCACCATATGTCCGAGATTGTTGAGCACATCCGCAAGGTCGATCTCATTAGCGCCCGGGCTGGCGCGCATCAGAGCCAGAATCTCCCGGTACATCGCTTCGGATTCGCTCAACTGCCCCGAAAGGCTCAGCGCCGCCGCGAAGTTATTCAACGCTGCCGCCACCAGGGGGTGATCTGCTGGGAGCAGGCCTCGCCGAAGTTCGAGCACGCGTTGTTGAAACCGCACCTTCGACTCCAGCAGCGACAACGATCCCGCGACCGATCCGAGCGTGTCGAACAGGTGCGACGCCACCAGCGGCTCGTCGATCAGGTGCTCCTCCACCGCCTGCGCGCCGGGCTCCAGCAGAAACCTCGACAGGACCTCACGCGCCACGTCGCCGCGATGCCCCGGTGCGACGGCGCGATCAAACGTCGCCAGCTCCATGTCGATCTCCTCGCTCGTGCGCTGGCGCAGCACGCCGTCGACGCCGACGATCCAGCCGTCACGCAGGCCCCGCTCGACCTGGCGACGCCATGCCTCGCCCATGACTTCGCCGAGCTTCACGGCATCCAGCCCGCGCAACATGCCCGCTTGGTATTCCGCGACTCGGCTGAGTTGACCTTCACGCGTTCGAGCCAGCGCTTCGGCTCGCCGCGCCTGAATCATGCCGTAGCCGGTTCCGATGACCGCGCCCACGAGCGTGATTGACGTGGCCGCCACGCCTGAGACGAGGACGCGGTGCCGGCGCGCCAGCTTCCGGAGCTGATACCAGGCGCTCGGCGGGTGGGCGTGGATCGGCTCATGGGAGAGCAGCCGGCGGATGTCCGCGGCCAGCTCCGAAACCGTCGCATATCGCCTCGCCGGATCCTTCTCGAGCGACTTGAGCAGAATCGACTCGACCTCACGCCCGGCGGCGCTTCGCTCGCGGGAGGCGCCGGTGATGCGCGTCGGTTCTTCCTCACGGATGACGCGCAAGGCTTCGAGGGTGGTGGGCGGCAGCACATAAGGCAGCCGGCCGGTCAGCAGTTCGTAGCCGATCACACCCAGCGCATACACGTCGCTGCGCGCGTCGACCTGCGCCGCATCGCCGCCGGCCTGCTCGGGCGACATGTAGGGCAGGGTTCCCACAAGCTGACCCGCGATCGTGAAGCGGGTGGCGTCGGCATCTTCGGGGTCCAGCGCACGCGCCACGCCGAAATCCAGCACCTTTGGCTGACCTTCCGGCGTGATCAGGATGTTCGCCGGCTTCAGATCGCGGTGAATCACGCCGCGCGTGTGTGCGTGCTGCACGGCGTCGGCGATCCGCGCCAGCAGCGACAGACGATCCTGCACCGAAAGCCCCCGGCCCGCCGCATACCCCGACAGCGGCGCGCCTTCGACAAACTCCATCGCAAAAAACGGCTGGCTGCCAGACGGCAGGTCCGCCACGCCGGCCTCGTAGATCCGCGCGATGCCCTCATGCTGCAGGCGCCCCAGGACCTGGGCCTCCTGCACAAAACGCTTCTGCCGCTCCAGCGGGTGCCCTCCCGCCCGGATCACTTTCAGCGCCACCCGCCGGTTCAGCGCTTCCTGAACCGCCTCATACACCACCCCCATCCCGCCTTCGCCGATCTTGCGCAAAAGCCGGTAATGCCCCAGCCGCTCAAACGGAAGACGTTCATGGGTTTGAGGCGCACATGGCACCGTCACGTCGAGTCCGCCTGATTCGCCCTGCAAGCCTGCGGTGGACAGCGCGCGCGCATCCTCCGCTCCGGCCCCGATCGACCAGTCGGACGTGGCTTGTGACGGCGGGCTTGCCTCGGAATTGAACGGTTGACTGGATCTGGACTTGGACATGTTCTTTGCGCCTCTAGATGCCGCCTCGGCCGACGCGGCACCGTGTCTCGCCGGCGAATGCCGGCTCAGGTTCAGGGAATGGCGCTTCAGCCGCGCCTTTCGATCACTATCGTCCGCGAGGGCGGAACTCGGCATCCCAGTTACGCCAAGTGGCGAAGCGTCGACGCCACGCCGGGCTAGAAAACCCTCAAGGTGCTCCGGCGGGCGCGCCGCCGCTCCGCAAATCCGTGAGCTTCAGGCGCCACTCCTCCGCCCGTACGGCATACCCGTGATCAGGCTCCGCCATGTCCCAATCCTCATACAGCGAGTGCATGGATTCAGCCAGCTTGAGCCGGTAGGCGCCCTGCACTGCAGGATGCAAAGAAAGAACCTCCCACGCGGAGTGCAGCAGAGGCGCGGCCTCGGCGAAACGCCTATTTAGCCGGAGCATGTTTCCCACGCCCGTCCGCACCACCGCCGTCCGCCACGCGGACCGGTGCTCACTCTCGCTAGCATGCTTGCGGATTCGAGGCCCTGTCGGCCATCGTGTGCATTCCGGGCGCACGTCATGGCTTCGGCTCTGCCTGCTGCTTCGTCCACTCTGCAGCTTTCAGGTCCATACCCTTGCCGGGTTCGGCCCGATTCCACTCCTCGTAGAGGATCACCAATTCGCGAATCGAAGGATCGGGGTTTCCGCGCCTGTCGGAGCCCAATCGTTGGTTGACTCCAATGTTGTCGAGCAGTGCCGCCTCGGCCTCCCTGAACTTGCCTGTGCGCCTCGCCATTCCCGCATATTCCCAAAGAAAAACGGCGGTCAACCAGTGATCTCCCAACCGGTCCTTCGCGCGACGCGAAACATCTTCCCAGATATCCCGAGCCTCATCGAGCCTGCCCTGCTCCTTGAGCGATCCCGCCAGGGAGTTTCGCGCAAGCAAAGTCTCCCGGTTATCAGACCCCAACGTACGCTCAGCTTCATCGATGGCTTCATGCAGAAGAACGTCGGCCTCCTGGAATTGCCGCTTGCTCGTCAGGACAAAACCCAGGCTATTGAGAAAAGCACTGAGACGGGTCTTGTCGTCAGGTTGACGACGGATGATTTCGAGCCCTTTGCGGTAGTAGCGTTCCGAATCGTCGAGTTTGTCCAAACAATGCGACACGTATCCAAGATTGTGCAAAGCGACCAGGGTCGTAGGGTCGGCGTCGCCGAAGACTCGGCTCATACGCTGATAGGCCTCCTGGTACATGACCAGGGCTTCCTCGAGGTGCCCCTGTTCATGGAGATTCCACGCCAGATTGTTCAGAGCGGAAAGGCGCGTGGGATCGTCGAGACCTTGAGCGCGGGTCAGGCCTTCCAGTGCTGATCGCAGCAGGGGTTCGGCCTCGAGGGGGCGGCTCGCAATGTGAAGCAGAGTTCCAAGCTTCATCATGGCCCTGAGCGTATCCGGGTGCGCCTCTCCCAGTGATTCGGTGCGCAATTGGAGCGCGGTCCGAAGCAGGGGCTCGGCGCGGTCGTACATCGACAGGTTTTGGTAACTCGCGCCGATGGAGGAGAGGAGCGTGGCCCTGACGACAGCGTCGCTGGCGAATTGCTCGTCGATGGCCAGTACCGAGGGACGGAGAATGGAACGATCGAGGATGCGGCATGCGATGTCGGTGCTGTTGAATGAAACGGGATTGGTTTCTTCCGCCACAGCGCCTGAGGGTTCAGTTGATCCCTCTTCGCGACGTCCCGATGAACCTATCTCCTCGACAACAAGTTCCCCCATCGCTTTCGTGTCTATGTCTGCCAACATCGATGCATGGAAGTCGGCGACTTTCGCGAGCTGACGTTCTCGAGTCTGCGCCAGGCGCCGTTGCTTGTCCTCGCTTTCCAGCGCCGACCTTGCCAAGGCACGTTCGTGAAGCGCCCATGCGCTGATTGCCGAGAGGGCGAGCATCGCGCCGAGAATCGTCACGGTGGCGATGCTCCCAACGACGACGGCGGGGCGGTGTCGCTTGACGAATTTCCGCACACGGTACGTCGTACTAGGCCGTGCGGCTTCGACCGGCTCGTTTCGCAAGTGGCGCGCAATATCCATCGCCAGCGCGCTGGCGGATTCATAGCGCCGCGCCCGGTCCTTCTCCAGACACTTCATCACGATCCAGTCGAGTTCGCCGCGGATCATTCGGCAGAGAGCGACGGAGTCGGTGCGTCGGGCGCGGGCGATGGAGTCGGCCGAGGATCGGGCGATGAGCCTGGCTGCGTTCGGCCCTCCCCCTGACCCCTCCCGCGGGGAGGGGGGAGAACCCTGCGCCGCGGGCGCGCTGGGATGAAGACACGGCGCGGGTGCTTCGGGCTCGCCTGGATGAATCCCCGGCGCTCGCGTTTCGGACTCGTTTTGGTGAAGACGCGGCGCGGTCGTTTGGGGCTGGTTGGAGTCGCTTTCTGACGGGCGCGACTCGGAAAGACCGCTCCCTTCCGCTTGCGGGCCGGAGGAAAGCGAACGCACGCGGGTGCTCGGGGTCGGGGGATCGACCTCGCGGATGATGCGGCGGATTTCGTCGTAGGCGGCCGCGTGCAGCGACCTTGCCTCGAACGGAGGCGTGCCGGTCAGCAGTTCGTAGAGCATCACGCCCAGCGAATACACGTCCGTCCGCGTGTCGATGTCCAGGGCCGCGCCGGCCTGCTCCGGGCTCATGTACGCCGGCGTGCCGATCATCTGATGGAGCTCGGTGAACAGCGTCTTGTCCGTCAGGCGATGGTCCGTGGCCTTGGCGATGCCGAAGTCGATCACCTTGGCCAGGGGCCGGCCATCCACCGTGCTCACCAGGACGTTCGACGGCTTCAGGTCGCGATGGATCACCGCCTTCTGATGCGCGTGCTGCACGGCCTGGCAGACCTGCGCAAACAGCTCCAGCCGCTCGCGGAGGGTCAGATGGTTGTCGTCGCAATACTGGGTGATGGGCGCGCCGCGAACCAGTTCCATGACAAAGTACGGCCGGCCCGAATCCGTCTCCCCGGCGTCGAGGACGCGGGCGATGTGCGGATGGTCCATCATGGCGAGCGCCTGCCGCTCGGCCTCAAAGCGGGCGATCACCTGGCGCGTGTCCATGCCCAGTTTGACGAGCTTGACGGCCACGCGACGGCGCACCGGCGCGGTCTGCTCGGCAAGCCAGACCTCGCCCATCCCGCCCGCGCCGATGCGTTGAAGCAGGCGGTAGGGGCCGATGTGCCGCTCGCCGGCGTCGCTGCCGTGTCGGGCAGGCGGCGCGCCCCCTTCGGATGGATGCCAGTTTGAGGTCTCGCTCATGAGGCGGCTCCGGCGATCGTGCCTGCGGACCGCACGATCCTGCGGTTAGGCAGGGTAGCGAATCGTTGGCACCTGGGCAATAAAAAACCCGTCGCTCTGGAGTTGACAGAAGCGGCGGGTCGGATGGGTGTTGGGTGTTGAGCTTTCCGCGGTATTGGAAGGTGCTCAAGACCCGTGGATCAGAGGTAGGCAAGGAGTCTTCCTCGCACGCGCTGTTCCGCTGTGGACCGGCGGATGGGCAGTCCGCTCCAGAATCACGGCTTCGGGACGGTGAACGCCTGCAACTTGCGCAAGTCCGCGCGGGCTGAAGCCGCGCGGCTCGGAGGACCGGGCTGCATTCCCACTTAGTCGTGCCGCTTCGACGGATCCGGTATCTGATACTGCACCTTGCGGCCGTCCTTCAGGGTGATCTCGACGATCACGTTCGCTCCGAAGCGCTCGCCGGGCTTGGAAAAGCGCACGTGCTCGCGGTCGCCGTTGCCCACGCCACTGAAGCGGCCCCGATCGAGCACTTTGCCGCCGGCGTCCTTGATGACCACGCTTTCGGCCCGGCCCGTCATGCGCTCCGGCAGGAGCACGGCCAGCTTGCCGTCGCTGTCGGAGACGGGCTTGAAGAGGAAGCCGTTGGGACCGTCCATCGGAATGGCCTGCCGACCGCCGACGTTTTTCATTTCGCCGCCTTTGGGCTGGTGCACGTTGGGCGCGCGAAGATCGTCCACGCCTCCCGATCCGCCGCCGGGCGCATCGACCCCGCCGCTGGACTTTCCGCCCAGCATCCCGATCAGCTTGGCGATCAAATCCATCAGCTTCTGCGCGAGGTCCGCCAGACCACCGCCTTGAGGGTTCGGGCACCGCGGCGGGAAACACTGCGGCGGCAGGGACGGAACCGGTCGCGGAGTGAAGAAGCACTTCTGCGACATGGAGGCGGAGTCGGCGGCGCCCGACTTCAAAGCGGTCTGCGGCCGATTGCCGTTGAGGGCTTCAGGCTGCGCGAACGTTGCGGCGCCCAGGGTTGCGTTGCGAACTTGCATGGTTGCGTCCTTTCTTTGGAGAGGTATCGAAGTCGCGGACGCGAGCGTCGCGTCCCCCGTGCCTTATCGCAGCCGCAGCCAAGACGTTTCGCAGCAGCGCCCTCGATGGCGCCGTCGCGGCGGCGCAACAGCCCGTCCCCCTCCGCAACAATAAGCGTACTCCGGCGATAAGCCCGCGTGGACCGCCGGTGCGTGCCGCGGTCGCAAGGAAATCAGGCAGCAGGAGTCAACACATGAGCGGCATCAAGGATCTTCTCTCCGTGGCGGGCGGAGCGGTGGGCACGGCGATCGGCGGTCCGGTCGGCGGGACGATCGGCACGACGCTGGGCGGTCTGGCAGGCGAGGCCATTTCCTCGTCATCCTCTTCGGGCGGCAAGCCGAAGCCGTCGGGCGATCCGTGGGGCGCGTCGCCGCCGACCAACCAGAACTGGCCCGGCGGACTGTCCACGAACGCTCGGGATTGCGTCGACACCGGCCGCTACCTGATCCAGTTCAAGGATGGCGAGGCCACGGTGTTCGATAAGGAGTCGGGCACCTCCTTCCGCGCATGGGGCGATCCGCACCTGCACACCAGTGACGGAGATCGCGCGCAGTTCCACGAGAATCTCTCGCTGGACCTGCCGGACGGAACGAAGTTGACGTTCCAGACCACGCAGAAGGACGCCAACGGCATCGCCCTCATCGACGCCGTCGCGATCATGAAAGGCAGCCAGGCGGTCGTGGTTGAGGGGCTAACGGGCAACGACGGTTTCACCATCGGCAACGTCCTGAACAACGCCGATGCGGTGGACGCGCAGTTCGAGGATGGGACGGTGCTCCGCGCCGGTCAGCAGGTTGACGACCTGACCTTCGCGGCCGACGGCAGCGAGATTATCGGCGACGATCCGACGAAGCCGTTCAGCGAGATCGCCCTGGACGGCAAGGGCGGCGAGAGCATCAACCGCCCCGAGGGCGGC
The DNA here is from genome assembly GCA_964526695.1 of uncultured Phycisphaeraceae bacterium. Lineage (GTDB taxonomy): Bacteria > Planctomycetota > Phycisphaerae > UBA1845 > UBA1845 > JABWBH01. Next base: position 17,896 of record CAZGJA010000137.1, on the reverse strand, counting down.
GGCAAGGCCGGCGGCGCGGGGGGCGTCGGCGGCACGGGCGGCAGCGGGCAGGTGGATGACGACTTTCAGATCACGCCCGGCATGAGCGTCCAGCAGATTCTCATGGCGCTGGCGAACAAACTGGAGAAGACGCTGCGGAGCGTGACCGAGAAGTACAGCAACATGCTCGACAAGTTCAACGAGCAGCAGCAGAAACTCGCCGAGGATCCGAAGTGGAAGCCGGAAGGCGGCGATGCGGGCTTCGTCAAGGAAGGCGACCTCAAGAAGCTGGAAGGCATGGTCCAGCAGCTCGGCAACATGATCAAGCAGATCTTCGAGATGGCGTCCAATGTTCAGAAGCTCCACGACGGCGCCAACGAACGCATCATCTCCAATATCAGCTAGTCCTTGATTCGGTGCGGGCCGACGGCGGGCGGGCGAGGCAACTCGTCCGCCCGCATCGCTTCCGGCCCACCTCGCTCAACCTTGCGCGTGCCGTGCCGCCGCGAAGATTTCGCGGAAGGTGCATACTTCCTCGGGAACCTCTTGGAGCCACATCCATGCAAGAAATCGAACAACCCCTGCCCCCCCCCTCGCCGTACGAGACGCTCGGGGCCCTGGTGGATTCCCGACTGAGCCTTGACCCTGCTCAGCGGACCCATCTCACCGAAGTCGGGAAGCGCCTCGTCGCATCCCGTCGATTCGAGGATGCCGCGCTCGTCTTCCGCCTGCTCATCGCCTCCGATCCCGGGCAGGCGTTCTACCACCGCGCGTACGGCATTTGCTGCGAGCAATTGGATTGCCTCGCGGAGGCCGGCGAATCCCTGGACCGCGCGCTCCAGCAGGATCCGGAGGACGTGTTCGCGCGCGTCGGTCGAGCGGCCGTCCGCATGCGCACCGGGGACACACGCGGGGCGTTGGAGGATCTTCAAGCAGCCGACCGCGTGGCGCCGCCCGCCGCCCAAAGCCTTCGCGCCCGCATCAGGCGGCTCCGCGCGGGGGCACAGCGGCGACTGGCGCGCAGAGCGCACGCATGACGTGACAGCGCGGCAGCGGTCTCGACATCGAGACCCGTTTTTCACGGGAGGTTCATTCATGTCGAACATCGCGGCATTGACCCCTCTGGCAGGCTTGCAGCTTGCGGCCGGCGCAGGCGCGCTGAGACGACTCGCGGGACTCTTCGTCACCTTCGCGGTGCTTGGGTTGATCGGGCTTCTCGTCGTGCCGGTGGCGCCCGGTCTTCTGGACGTGCTGCTCGCGTTGAACCTCGCCGCGTCGATCACCGTCCTCATGGTGGCGCTTCACCTGCGGGAAGCTGCGCAGCTCCCTTCGTTTCCGACGATTCTGCTGCTCACCACCCTGTTTCGGCTGGGGCTGAACGTCACCTCCACGCGCCTGATCCTGTCGAAAGGCGACGCGGGGCACATCATCGAGACGTTCGGCCAGCTCGTGGTGGGAGGAGATCCGGTCATCGGCGCGGTCATCTTCCTCATCCTGACCGTCATCCAGTTCGTCGTCATCACCAAAGGCGCGGAGCGCGTCGCCGAAGTCTCGGCGCGGTTCACCCTCGACGGCATGCCGGGCAAGCAGATGAGCATCGACGCCGACTTGCGCAACGGCCTGATTTCGCCGGAGGATGCCCGCGGCCGGCGCAGCAAGCTCGACTCGGAGACTCGGCTTTACGGCGCGCTCGACGGCGCGATGAAGTTCGTCAAGGGGGATGCCATCGCCGGAATTCTCATCTCGCTCATCAACGTCATCGGCGGTTTGATCGTCGGCGTGTTCCGCGACCAGCTAAGTGCAGTCGAGGCCTTCCAAACGTACAGCCTGCTGGCCATCGGAGACGGTCTGGTGTCGCAGATCCCCGCCCTGCTCGTGTGCACTTCCGCCGGCATCGTCGTGACGCGCGTGACCGGAAAGGACGAGAACCAGGTCGGCTCCGTCGGCAGCGACATCGTGGTCCAGATTCTCGACCACCCATCCGCCATCGCCTGCGCGGCCGTCATGCTTGCTTTGCTGGCCTTCGTCCCCGGACTGCCTTGGCCGGTGTTTGGCGGGCTGGCGGTGCTGACGGCCGGGACCGCACTGGCGAGGTTCGTCGCCGGTTCCGCGCTGAACATGCGGGCGCGACTGAAACCGCCGGCGGGCGAATCGCAAAGCGAAGCGGAAACGCGAGGTCAGACCGACACCCCGTGGATCGCACCGTATCCCGTGCCGGTGCGGGTCGAACTCGGCGCGGACCTCGCTCGGCTCATCCTTCCGAACGTGCCCCTGGGCGAGAAACCGCCGCGCGACTCCGCATTTGAGAAGGAGGTCCAGAGCCACATCCGAGAGAGTCTCGGCATCAGGGTGCCGCCCATCCGTCTCACGACGTCCAAGGAGCTTCCACACGAGGCCTACCGGGTGCATCTCTTCGAGACTGAACTGGGAACGTGGACGTTTCCGTACGAATGCGTCCTCATTTGCTGCAAGCCGCGCGATGCTGAACAAGCCGGTTTCGATGTGCGGCCGTTCCCGCTGCCGTGGACCGGCGAAGTCTGGTCGTTGGTGCCTGAAACCGAGCGTCAGGAGGTCGCCAACGCCGGTTTCGAAAGCGTCTCTCCCGCCGGCTTCGTGCGCGATCACGTCACCCGGCTGCTGATGGAGCACTCGGCCGAGTTCTTCGGCGTTCAGGAGACGCAGCGCATTCTCGATGCGCTGGAGCCGTCGCTGCCGGATCTCAAGGCGGCGGTGTCGCCCAAGCCGCTGAGCGTGCCCGAAGTGGCGGCCGTGCTTCGCGGCCTCCTGCGCGAGCAGGTTCCACTGCGCGACATTCGGGCGATCTTCGAATCGCTGGCGCGCTGCGCCGCGGCGTTGAAAGGGCAGCCCGTGGCGCTCGTCGAGGCCGCGCGGCGGGGCCTGGCGCGATCATTGTGCGCGCGCTGCGTGCGCGGCGGCACCCTGGCGTATCATGTGCTTGCCAGCGACATCGAAGAGCTGATCCACCAAGGCGCCCGGTTGGACGTGGACGCGCCTGTCGTCGTGCTCCGCGAGGAGGATCGCCGCGCGATCCTCGCCTCCGTCCGCGCCCGCTCCGCCGCCGCCGCGGAGCGCGGACGCCCGACGACCCTCGTCGTCCGCCACGATCTCCGCCCTTTCATGGCCGCGCTGCTCGATGATCTGCTGACCACCATCACCGTGCTCTCCGACCAGGAACTCGCGGCCGCGAAAGGGTGCGTCGTCGAGTGCGCGGGAACCATTCGAATGGAGTAAGAAAACAGGAACGCCTCGCCAAACCCGAGCCGCAGGCTTCAGCCCGCGCGGTGGGTGGCATGCTCTCGCTGTACTCAGCGTGAGCATGCGGTGGGTGGCATGCTCTCGCTGTACTCAGCGTGAGCATGCGGCTCCCTGGTGCCGCAGTGATTCGTTGATCCGCGACGGCGGCCAAGTCGTACCCTTTTCGGCGCGGCGGAGCCGCGTGTCTGAAGAAGCTGACGGCACATGACCTGGCACGGCAGGCATGACGGTTGTGGCCGCCGCGCACCGACCTCGATCATCAGGCTGACCGCGAAACGACCGCTATCGCGGTGGTACGATCCACCCGCGCGAATCGGATTCGTCCGTGCCCGGTTGCTGAACCGTCCGTTGGATCTCGATTTCCCGTGATTGCCGCTTGGCGGCTGTCGGGCTAGCCTGTTCCCTCCGTGTGGATGATCCCGACCGCCGTCGCTGCCAAGCGAATACAGGGCATATGAGCGAGACGACCAACTGGCTCCAGTCCACGCAGCAGAAGAGCGAACAGCCGCTGGCGATGGATGATCCGGACCGCATCGGCCCGTATCACGTCATCTCCATCCTCGGTCACGGCGGGTTCGGCGTCGTCTATCTGGCCGAACGGCGCGAGCCGATGGTACAGCGCGTGGCGCTGAAGGTGCTCAAGCCCGGCATGGACTCCAAGGGCGTCATCGCCCGCTTCGAGCAGGAGCGGCAGGCGCTGGCGGTGATGAACCACCCCAACGTCGCGCGCGTTTTCGACGCCGGCACAACCTCGCAAGGCCGGCCCTACTTCGTGATGGAGTATGTCCGGGGCGAGTCGATCACCGCGTACTGCGATCGCCACCGGCTCACACTCCGCCGGCGCCTCGAGCTGATGATCCCCGTCTGCGAGGCCGTGCAGCACGCCCACATGAAGGGCATCATCCACCGCGACCTCAAGCCCTCCAACGTCCTCGTGGCCGAGCATGACGACAAGCCAGCCCCGAAGGTCATTGACTTCGGCGTGGCCAAGGCGGTCAGCCACGGGTTCTCGGACAACACGATCTTCACCGAACACGGCCAACTCATCGGGACGCCGGAATACATGAGCCCGGAGCAAGCCGACTTCGGCGCCACCGACATCGACACGCGCACGGACGTGTACTCGCTGGGGGTGCTGCTGTATGAACTGCTGACCGGGACGCTGCCGTTTGATTGGAAATCGCTGAAAGTGGATGGCTTCGGAGCGATTCAACGTGCCATCCGCGAGATGGAGCCCCACCGACCAAGCACACGAGTGTCCCTGCACAGCGCCGACGACAAGGGCACGGCCTTGGCGCAGCGCCGCGGTGCCGAGCCGAAGGCGCTCGGTCGCCAGCTCAAGGGGGACTGCGACTGGATCATCATGAAGTGCCTCGAGAAGGATCGCTCACGCCGCTACCTGAGCATCGGCGCTCTTTCAGCGGACTTGGAGCGACATCTCCGGAACGAGCCGGTTCTCGCGGGCCCGCCGGGTCTGGCGTACCGCTCACGCAAGTGGATTGGACGACACCGCGGCAAGGTCGCGGCAGGGCTTGTCGCCTTGGTAGGCATTCCTTCAATCATTATGCTGTCGCTGCTGACCCTGCAATGGCAAGCGTCTGAACGCCAAGCCCGCGCCGAGCTGAATCTTCTCCAGCAACGACGCGAAGAAAGGGAAGCCTTCGAGATCGTGGAATCGCAACCCCGCCTTGGAGAACTCGATTTCATTCGCGCTCGCTCCATGCTGGAGCGCCTGCAAAACCGCATCGTGGAAGGTCCCCCTGCTGCTGAAGATGTTCGCCTGCTTGTCGAATCCGTGCTGCGCACGACCCTGGTTACGCTCGAGAATGTGAACCAGCAGACCGTTGCCGTCGGCGTGTCCATCGACCGTTCAGAAGTTCTCTGCGGGTGGCGCAGCAGCCCATCGGACACCGACGGACACGGCGACCGACGCACGGCGGATTTGGCCCTGATCGTGGTCCCTCAGCTCCACTTGCGGGGACCCACGGACAGCCAGTTCAGCGACGGCGCCGTCTACCTTCGACTGTCGGAAGCTGAACTCGGTGAGGTGCTCATCGACGGCGGCGAGCTTGATGAGGCGGGTTCGTATCGGTTGGAGGGCACGCTCGAATGCCAGCTCATGAGAATCCCATCGGTCCTTCCCCTTTGGGCTCAACCCTATCGCGCCGATCAGGCGGGTCTGCCGGTCGGTGCGGCGGTGAGTGTCGCCGTGAAGGGGCAGACCTGCGCCCTGGCGGCGGCTCAGGCACCCGAGGTCATGGACGCGCAGGCCTCAAGCTCAACGCCCGCCGCTTCAAAGTTCAGACGCACCGACCGCCCTAAGTCGGAGTTTGACGCTGGTAGGCCACGCCAACCTGTTGTCATCCCCGCTTGGGCCTCCATGACATTAACCGCCGAGGGCGCGGGCACCGATCCGGCGATCGAGACGCCACAAGGACGGCTCAAGTCTATGCGGGTTGCTGAACTTGACGCGAAGCGCAAGCTGGCAGAGTTCGTCAATGCGCTTCCCACTCCTTTCTCGGCCACAGTCGGCGAACTCATGGTTCAGGATGATTCAACTCGCAGCCGAGTTCAGGCGGTGCTCGCGGAATCGATCGCTGACGCCCCGAGCACCTCGGATGGAGTGACGACGGTGAGAGTATCCGTTGAGTGCGCGGCCATCTGGCGCGTAATCCATCGCAAGCTCGCGAGGGCCAACCAAGACTAGCGGGGCTTCCATCTGCGGATTGTCAAGAACTCAGGGGACCGGGCACGCTTAACGCAATCTTATTCAAACCACCCCCGCACTCCCGCCACAACTCGATTCCCCGCCCACTGCGCCAGCGCCACCGCCGCCACCACCGGCGTGTAGATCGCCGCCGCCACCGCGCCGCCGACCTTGCCCAGCCAGCTTTCTCCGCCTGCCCTGTAGATGTCCCCGGCGAACCTCGCCTGGCAGGCCAGGACGTCGCCCAACGGGCGGTCGCTTGCCGCGTCGAGCGGATCCGAACAGGCGTCGTGGCCTTCGCACGCCTGACGCAGATCGAGTCCGAACATCCGATCGGGCACGGCCGTGCTGCCTGCGCCGCCGCAGCCCAGCGCGTCGTGGTCGGGGCCCAGGTCCACCGCGCCCCACAGGATCGGCCTCGACTCGACGCCATTCGAGGCTGAGTTCGCAGCGCCCGCGTCGCCCGCCGCAGTTCCGCTTGCGGCGCCCGGCGCGGCACCGCGCGTGTTCTCCCAGTCAAACCTGCCGTGACCCGCTGCGTTCGGATTCGCCAATGGCCTGGCCGTGGGGGCCGGCTCAACCGGGGGAATCCGAGCCGGTCGAAAGGTTGTGACGGTGCTGACGGAAGTTATTGGAAACGTGGACATGATTCGTTGCTCCTGTTACCGGATGGCCTCGGAAATCGCTGCAAGACCTGGTGTGGCCCCGGTTTCCAACCGGGGGGATGGACCACAGGTTTTCAACCTGTGGCGGTTCCGAAATGGCGTCCTGCCGTCTGATTATCGCTGATCCCGCGGGCGCGTTGCCTGCGACGGCGGTCGCGGGTCACGGATCGACGGCTTCAGCGAAGGCAAAGGCTCGTCGCCCAACGGCGGCGCAACGTTGCTCGCCATCGGCGGCGGGGGATCATCCGGCAACGATGGTGCTGCCGCATCCGCGAGCCTCGGCTCAAGCACATCGGCGGCCTCCTTCCACCGCACCTTGCGCCCCCGCTGCTCGGCGACCTCTTCCGCCCAGTGGAGCACCTCGATGACGGCCTCGTAGAGTTCCGGAGGAATGAACGCGTCCTGCTCCAGCCTGAAGAGCGAGCGCGCCAGCGGCACATCGTGCAGCATGGGAATGCCCTCCTCGCGCGCCGCCCGGACGAGCTGCTCCGCCAGCCATCCCTTTCCCTTGCCGATCAGCTTCGGCGGCGAACCTCGACCGTCCGGCATGTAGTGCAGCGCGCACGCCAGATGCGTCGGATTGCGGATCACCACGTCCGCCTTCGCCCGCACCTGCGCCAACATGCCGGCCATGGCGAACTCCTCGCGAAGTTGTCGCTGCTGACCTCGTACGTGCGGATCGCCCTCTTCCTGTTTGTATTCCCGGAGCACCTCCTGCCTGGTCATACGAAGCCCGCGACGGTGTTCCCAACGCTGGTAGAAAACATCCAAACCCGCGATCAACGCGCACGCCGTCAGGACACGGATCAGGCATGTGCCCGCCACGCCGGCCACTACGCTCATCGCTTCGCCGACGGGCAGCGATCCCAGCCCGGTCAGCCCACCCAGCGAATTCTGAACCACACCCGCGCACAGCGCGACGACCACCACGACCTTCACGAGATTCTTGAACAGCTCAACGAAGCTTCGTCGACCGAACAGCCGCTTCAGTCCGGCCATCGGATCCAGCCGCTCCAGCTTCGGCTCCAACGTGGAGGTCGTCACTAACGCCCCGACCTGAATCGCCGTCGCGCCGACCGAGGCCAGGCAGCACGCCGCCATGACGATCCCGATCGACACGGCGATCTCCTGCAGCGGCTGCCGGCAGGTCGTGAGGATGATCGCGTGCGGCGCGCCGCCGGCCTGAAACACGCGTTCCATCAGCGCTCGCAGCGCCCGCCCGAGAGTCGGCAGCCGCCACGCCAGCGCGCTCAGCCCGGCGATGAGCATGGCCGCGGAGGCCAGGTCGCGCGATGAAGCCACCTGCCCCTCGCGCCGCGCGTCGCGCAGCCGCTTGGGGGTGGCCTGCTCCGTCCTCTCTTGACTGCTCGCGGACATCACCAACTCTCCGCGGCGGAGGATCCCAGAAACTCGCAGAGCCGCAGCAACCACGAGTAGTGCAGCACGTCGATGGAACCGATCAAAAGCGGTCCCAGCAGCGCCAGCAACCCCAACGTCAACAGCGCCTTGAGGGGCAACGAGAGAAGATAGACTTCGATCCGCTGGGCCACACGGTTGCAGAGTCCGAGGCAGACATCCGCGATGAACAGGATGCCGAAGATGGGCAGCGCCAGCCGCACCGCCGCATCCAGCATCTCCCCGCTGAGTCGGATCATCTCAGCGGGCCGGTCCCGCAGCGCGGGGAGCAGGGCGGCCAGCGATCCCGCCGGAAACGAGATGAGGCTGTCCGCGAAGGCGCGCAGCACCACGCGATGCCCGCCGAGCGTGAGAATCGCCATCGCCGCAATCTGCCTCGCGAAGCTCGCAAGCGTCGTCTGCTGGAATTGAACGAAGGGATCCTGCGCCGCCAGCGCACCCTCGCCGCGAGCCTGGTCCACCAGGGCGCCGAACGAAGCGCAGGCCTCGAAAAGCAGCAGGAGCACGAATGCGGCCACGATGCCGAACAGCGATTCAGCGAGCAACAGCACCACGAAGCCTAATCCGTCCGCGGCTGCGTGCGGACGATTCACGGCGAGGCTCATCATCGTCGCCAACGTCAGCGCCGCGGCGAACCGGATACGCGCGGGGACCGCCTGACCGCCGATCAGCGGCGTGAGCACGAACGTCGGCGCCAGCCTCGCCGTCGCCAGCGCGATGCCGACCAGCCAACCTTGCCATGCGGACCATTCAGGCAGATTCCAGTCGCGGTCCATGACAGCTCCATGAACGCCTCGCCTCAATACGGGGCCGCGCGCGTGAGCGGACCGTGTTTCTTCACGGCGATCGCCCCTTATGCCCCAGCGCCGCGCCCGTCCCGATCTGCGCAGCAGCCTGCGTTGTCGCGGCGGCATGCGCACAACCGGCCGTGGGAGGGCGCTGCTTTCCCATCACGCGCCGCCCGACGAGCCATCCGGTCGCAGCGTGGAGATCAACTGCAGCAGTCCTCCGCTGTACTGGATCACACGCGCGATCATCCATCCCCCCAGCGCCAGCAGGACGCATGCGGCCGAAGCCCACTTGAGCACGAAGGCGAGCGTCGTCTCCTGAATCTGCGTGGCGGCTTGGAGGACGCTGACGATCAGACCCACCACCATGGCCGCAACCACCGGCGGCGCCGCGACGAGGAACGCGGTCCACAGCGTCTGGCGCCACAAATCAACCATCGCGTCGGCATTCATGATGCATCAGCTCCACTCTTGAGTTCACGCGCACGAAGCGAGCACGTTCGTGTAGATCACGCGCCACCCGCCGACGAGCACAAACAGCCCGATCTTCAGCGGAAGCGCGATCACGGTTGGCTGCAGCATCTGCGCGCCCAGCGCCAGCAGAATCGTGCTGACCACCAGATCGACGACCAGGAAGGGTATGAGGATCAGCAGCCCGATCTGAAAAGCCGCGGTCAACTCGGTGAGCATGAACGCCGGCACGAGAATGACGGCCTCGCCCAGCACGGACTCCGTGGCAGGACCGGCGGACGGATTCGCGGCGTCCTGCTCCCCTTGGGTCTCCTTGAGCCGGGCGAGCAGCTCACTGAAGAACTGCCGGTTTTCCTCTGAGGAGTGTCGCCGCAGAAAGTCTCGCATCGGCTCCTGCGTCGCCTGGGCGATCCATTTCCAGTTCACGCGGGTGTCGCCGACGGTGATCCAGCCGTTCGCCTGCACGGCACCAGGCGCCAGCGCAGGTCGATCGCCGTCGAGCGCAGCCTCCGCGTTGGTCCCCTGGGCCGGCGCCTCCTGTGCATGTTGCGCCTGGAGTCGGGCGTATTCTCCAGCGATCTTCGCGCCGACGGGCCACATGACGTAGATCGTGAGGATCATGGACAACCCTGTGATGACGATGGTGGGTGGAATCTGCGGCGTGCCCAACCCCGTGCGGATCAGGCTCCCAACGATGGCCAGCTTCGCGAACGACGTGACCATGGTCAGCAGCAGCGGCGCCATCGCCATCACCGCCAGCACCGCCAGCCAGCTTCCCCATTGCTCGACGTTCATAGTGTTCACGGACTGATTCCTCCGCGCGTGACTACGATGCGCTTCTGTGCAAGGTAGGCTGTGAAGGGCCGCATCTTCGGGGATGTGCGAACCAGCCTGCGCCGTTCGTTCGATCGCGAACCGGTCGGTGGACATGTTGAGTTTCAGGCAACGCGGGCCGCCGACGACCCGTGTACCTGATTACCCGAAACCCGGGAGGGGCAGCATCGCTGCGCCGCGTCGGTCCGAACCGGACCCCGCGCTAGGGCATCGCCGCACGACAGGCAGGCTCATCGTGACCGCGCGCCGCATACAGGGTTTCCAACAGCCGAATCCCGATCTCGCCGTCGAACCGGATTAACTCCGCCGCGGCGCGGTGCGCATCGGACGTCGAGATCTCGACGGGTCGCTCGCGTTCCAGCAATAAATCCAGGACAGCGCCGGCTTTCCAGTCTTGAAGGGTTTCCTCGGTCACCACAGCACTGCCGATGCGGGCAGTCACCTGGCAAGCGTTGCCGTGCTCCCCCGGAATGTCGAGCGGCTGCGGATCCAGACGGCCGCATCGGATCGCGATGAAATGCCCGTGGTGCTTGACGATCGTCGCGCTGCACAGCCGCCATCCCGTGTCCGAAACCAGCTCACCGGCGCCCCCCAGTGAATCCAAGTCGGTGCATCCAGTCATCAGGACATCGCCGGTCGAAAGCGCGCCGCGCTCGTCGGGGGAAATCGCAATGGGCCGCAGCCGCAAGTGAACCCGGAGGCGCCGCGGCTGCGGCTCCCAGGGAGCGAACTCGTCGGGCGGCGGCGGACTGAGAAGCGTCGTCCCCGCAATCTCGCTGTGCTCGTCTACCTTGCTCGATGCAGGCGCGGCCTCGTTCCCGTTGGCGAACGGTCCCACGAGCACGCGTCCCCAGTTGCCCGCGAGCCTGAACTCAAAACCCAACATCGCCTTCGCATTGAGGCTCAGCTCATCAAGTGAGCGCATCTCCTCGGTGAAACTGCTGAAGCTCACGTTTCCCCACTCAGGCCGTTGCTCAACCACGCGGTGGAGGCACTCCGCTAGTGCGTACTCAAGGATGCCCAGTTCGAGGGGCCCGGGAGGACCATGCCCGCGCAAACCGGCCTCCCGAAGCGTGACGGCGTCGATGAGCTCCCGCACCGCGCATGCGTCGAGGCAAAGCAGCAGCGGTGAGGCCGACACGCCGTTGGTCAGTCGGATGCAGAGCGCCCCGCGCTGGGGTTCCCAGCCCTGACTGTCAGGTCGGTGATCGAGCCGCCGCCCGGTGAGGGCTTCAAGCGCGTCCGCCACCGTATCGGCCGCGGCACGGAGATTCCGCACCGCTCGTCCTGAAAGACCGACGTGCCCGAAATGCCTCCGCGGCGGCGTGAAGACCAGCGCGGTCAGTTCCCCCGATGACGTGATCGCCGGAAGTGCCGCCGTGTTCGTTGAAGTCTGGTTCATGCTAATCGGCTCCCCAGAGAGTCACCGTGCGCAGCGCCTGACGCGTCGGGCATCAGGAACTCCAGCTCGGCGACCTGCACGCCGCGGCGTTTCAGGCTTTGTCGCAATTCATTTCCGCAGGATCTCAGCGCAGCGCCCGCCTGGGTGCTGCAGCGCAACGTGATGCTGACCTTGCCCGTGCCGAGCGCCCGAACGCGAACCTCAACGCTGCCGAGGTCTCGCATCAGCATGGTGGTCTGAATCTCCGGATGCCCATGCTCATCCATTCCGAGGCGAGTCAGTCGCGCGATGCGGTCCAGCAGTTCGGAGTCGAATCCGTCTTCGCGCGGCTGCTCTGGCGGGACATGCTCCACCGCCGGCGGGAAGTTCGTGATTGCGTGCGCCGCCGTACTGGCAGGATCCTCGCAGCGCCGTGCACCTTGCTTCATGCGAGGGTGCGGGGCGCCCGCTGCGCGCACGCTTGCATGACCCGCGCGCGGACGCTCGCAGTGACGGTTGATCAGGGGCGTAGGGTCAAGACGCTGAACGATGCTGCGGTCGCAGCGGGTCGCGCCGAGACCGCGCGGGACCAAACGCTCTTGAGGCGGCGCCGACTCCCCCGCTGCCGCGAGCGCAAGAGCGACCGCATCCTCCCATGTGCGAGCTTTCCCCGGCGGCAGGGGCGACGAAGGAGAATGCTGCCAGTCGCCTGCGCCCGTCAGGCTCGCCGGCGGGGCTGAACATGGAACCTTGGGATTCCTTGGCGTCAGCACAGGCTGGGGGAGCTCTCCTGGCCCACGGAGCAAAGCCGGTTCCCCTGGAGACCGGCCCCGAGGATTGCCCAGGGCAAAGATCGCCGGGGCGCGAAGCTTGGCCCGCAGCTCCTGCCGCCGATGGTCCTGCTCCGCCGACTCCGCGCGGTGCACGGGCTGATCATCGAGTCCCGCCGGTGTGATCATCCTTCAAGCTCCATCGATGGATGCAGCCCCGCCGCGCGACAAGCCGCCGCCAGCCCCGAGAACTCATCCAGTCGGCGTTCCTCCGCCGCTTCCGCAGCGCGCAGCGCCGCCCGGTGCTCATCTGCCCGCAAACGGTCGAGGGCCTTCAACGCCGAAACGGCCTCGGCCAAGTCGCGCTGACGCAGCAAGACCCGGTGATGCGCGAAACGCAGGTTCACCTCCGTCTGGCGTTGTCGGCGCTTGGCTTCCTGCCACTCCGCCTGCAACCGGGCCGCGAACTCGTTGCGTCGCCGTTCCGCGCCCGCGTCGCCGCCGGCATCTCCTCCCTGATCGCAGAACGCCGCGACTTGTTGCCGGCGCCGATCCACTTCGCAGTCCGCGCCGCCGGCGGCCTCCGCGGCGACGCCGGCCAACCGCAGCGCCGCGGCCAGGAGGTCTTCAAAATACGCGACGTCCGATCTCGCTCGGTCAAGCAGAAAATCCAGACTGAACTCGCTTCGTTTCATGGTCTTGTCCTCCGCGGGCCCTGCCCCGCCGCTGCCTCTTGACCACACTCGAAGGGCGTCATAACGAGACACCCCGGATCAGCGCCGCGAGCTTCGCAGAGGCGACATCGAAAGACTCAGCCTCGTCGGCGCGCTGGCAAAGAAACGCCTCAAGACGCGGAAACAAGGTTATGGCGGTATCCACGGCGGGCACGCTTCCCGGCTCATACAACCCCATTTCGATCTTCGTGCGGTGCTCTTCGTAGATCGCGGCGCAGCGCAACAGAACCGTGGCGGCCTGCCGGTGTTCCGCGAAACGCTCGCCGTCCAGCAGTTCGCTCATCAGTCGGCTTTTGCTGGCCAGCACGTCGATGGCCGGGTAATGCTGCCGCGCGGCCAGTCGCTCCGAGAGGATGATGTGCCCGTCGAGCAGGCTGCGCGTTTCCTCGCCAACCGGGTCGTCTGCCAGTTCGCCTTCCAGGAGCACCGTGTAGAACGCGGTGATCGAGCCGTGCTCGTCATGGCCGGTTCGTTCGAAAAGCCGCGGCAGCTCGGCGAACACGGAGGGTGGAAAACCCCGCCGCGTCGGCAGCTCGCCCGCCGCCAACCCCACCTCGCGCAGCGCACGCGCGAATCGCGTGACCGAATCCATCAGCAGGACGACGCGGGCGCCTTGCCGGCGGAAGCCTTCGGCGATCGTCGTGGCCAGGTAGGCGGCCTTGAGCCGGCGAATCGCGGGCTCATCGGACGTGGAAACGACCACGGCGCTCCGCGCCAATCCTTCAGACCCAAGGTTGTCCTCAACAAAGGGCGCCACCTCGCGTCCACGTTCGCCGATCAGTGCCAGCACCACGGCATCCGCTTCCACCCGCCGCGCGAGCATCGCCAGCAGCGTGCTCTTGCCTCCACCCGCGGGCGCGAAGATCCCCACGCGCTGACCTCGACCCAGCGTCAGCAGGCCGTCGAGTGCGCGCACGCCCGTGGACAGCGGCTCCGTGATGCGCGTTCGCCGCATCGCGCTCGGAGGCGCTGCGGACAACGGTCGCCAAGTCACGCCGGACAGCGGTCCAAGTCCGTCAATCGGCTCTCCGAGGGCATCGAGAATGCGACCCCGCACGCCTTCGCCGCAGGGCGCCAGCCACGGACGTTCCTCGGGAAGCACCTCATCATCCAGCGATATCCCCTCGACCGGACCTAAGGGCATCAGAATCACGCCCTTGGCGTCATCAAAGCCTACGACCTCGGCCGACAGGAAGGTCATCTCCATGCCGCGGCGGCGGCGAATCCGGCAGCGTTCGCCGATGAACGCCTCGGGAAGACGGGCACGCAGCACGGTCCCCGTGCAATCCACGATGCGCCCGTGGCGTCGCAGCGGGTCCATGCCCGCGAGTCTCGCCCGGATTCGGGTTTCGTGTTCCCCGTTATGCTTGGGATGGCCGTTCATGACAGACTGCCGTTGACATATCAGGGCCTGGTTCCGCCCCAGCCTCGAACCACAGCGACTTCATGCGCTCAAGCTGCTCGTGCGGATCGAAGGCCAGAGTTCCGCGCTGGCTTTCCAGTCGCACTGCATGCCTGGAGAGATGCGGGTCCACGCGGAACTCGACTCGATTCCCACGCGGCATCCGCCGCATCAACCGCCGTTCATGCCCTCGCACCAGCTCCAGCGTCTCGGGATGCACCACCAGCGTTACGTGTTGATGATGCGCCGCGCGCGCCAGGAAATCCTCAATCAGCCGGATCAGCGCTTCCGGGCGGGTGGACAGCTCATGCCGCAACACCACGTCCGCGAAGGCAAACGCCAACTCCTGAATCTCCTTCGCCCACGACGCCCGGGCGGCCGCGCACTCCGCCTCAAACGAGGAGACCATATCCGTCATCCGCGCAGCGCCCTCCGCCGCGCCTTCGGCCTTGGCCTGCCGGCGCAGCTCGGCGCATTCCGCCTCCAGTGCCGCTCGCTGCGCCATCCGCTCCGCGGCCCACTCACGCTTGGCGGATTCGATCTGACTTTGCACGCAGTCCAGTTCATCGCGCAGCCGCGCCGTCGCTTCTTCAAGCCCATGGAGCTGCGCTTTCAGCACGCGGCTGGCCGGAAACAGCGGAACCAGAAGATGCGACGTACGCTCAACCGCCGCAGCCGTGAGGACTCGCCCGGGATGTACCGCCTCGGCCATCCTCAGCCTCCGCCTGGATACGCCAGGCTCGGAGCATCCGCGCAGGTCGCTGAGGTCGCATGCGCCGCCAGCGCCTCGTGCACCCACGCCTGCGCTTGGGGACGATCCCCTTCGCACGCGGCCAACGCCGTGGTCAAGCGAGCTTCCGCCAGCTCGGGGCAAAGTCGCCGCAGCGCGCGGCTCAGTTCCGATCCGATCCGCGCCGAAAGCTCGTTCAGCAAACCCGCGCCCAGCCGCGGGGGGATGCGCATTCCGCAACGGTGTCGCTCCTGCTGAAATGCTTCATGGCAAGCCTCGGTCAGCACCGCCGAAACAACCTCCGCGCGTCGCCGCGAAGCCTCATCGATGATCTGCCGGGCCGTTCGGGAACCCAGCGGCGCCAGCCAACGGGCCGCCCGGTCGCCCGAACACAAACGAAGCCCGGCGGCGATGATCCGCAAGCCGATCGCTTCGATCACCGCCTCCCGCTCCGCCTGCCGACGCGAGGCGTAACCCTGCCAGCAGGATTGCACATCCGTGGCGATCGGCGCCAGGACACGCCAGGCGCCCAGCACCCGGCGCTGCGCGTAGTAGCCGGCCGGCCGATGCCGCAGCGCGGACGGGAGACGAAGACGCGCAGGCAGCTCGCTTGCATGGTCGTGGAGATCATTCAGGAGCACGGAACGCATCCCGGCGTCACTTAGCCGCGCCAGGGTCCGCATCAGGCGATCAGGCTCCGCAAGTCGAGCCGAAAGCCGTTCAGCGGCTCCCGGCGGCGGAATCCGTGGATGCGGATCCCCCGCGTCAACCGGCGGCGTCGCGTCCATCCTGGCTTTGCCTGCGTGGATTTGCATGGCGTTCCCCCAGCAGGTAGCCGCGGCCGGTGGATTCTTCGCCCAACGGCTTGCAACCGCCGGCCTAGTGTTTGCGGCATGCTCCCACGAAATCCGAATCCGCACGGAACGAAGCAGGTCAGGGGAAAAAAAAGCGCGGACGTGAAAGATGCTCCCCCGCCGCGCATACTAGGGAGTAGCGAGGAGAACTTCGGATGAGTTTGACTACGACCAGCACCACCGGACTGACGACGGATGTCGGCGTCATCGGCGGCGTCCGCCGAGGTGATCCCGAGGCCTGGCGCCGGTTCATCGGCATCTACAACCCCGTGGTCTATCGTCTGGCCAAGAAGAAGGGCCTCGACTCCCACCGGGCCGACGACCTGGTCCAGCTCTTCAATCTCGCCATGGTGAAAACCATGCCGACGTTCGAATATCGACCGGACAAAGGACGATTCCGCAAGTACGTCATCACCATTGCGTTGAACCTGATTCGCCGTACGGGCCAGCGGGAGGCCAATTACGACGAAGTGATCAAGGGGGCCATCGAAGATGCCCGCGCAACGGTCGATCAACCTCTGGAGAGCTCCGAGGAGGACTGGTTCGATCCCGCGGTCCAGGCCAGCCTCCTGCAGATGGCGCTGCTCGAACTCGAGAAGGAATGCAACGAGAAGCACCGGCAGCACTTCGAGATCTTCCGCCTGCTGGCGATCGAGGATCGCAGCGGCGACGACGTGGCCAAGGTTTTCGGCATGACCCGCAATCAGGTGTACGGCATCAAGTTTCGCAAGACTCGGCAGCTTCGGGATATCGCCCAAAAACTGTGGGAGCAGCACGTTGCGGACATCGCATAGCAGCCCCTTGAATCAGATGGCACGCACCATCCCGGTGTGCCACTGCTCTGTGAGCAGTGTTGAGCCAGACTTCCGGGATGTGCGGTCCTTGAGAGAATACTTGGGATTTGGAAGCGTGATGGGGAAGCTCTTCGACGAGCCGGCAGGATACACGGAGTAGCGCGCATGACGTCCACACGGTGTAAGAAGCAGACCGAGGAAATGCTGTACGCCTTCGTCGAGGGCGACTTGGACGAGCAGCGTGCGGACGAAATCCGCCGCCACGCGGACCAGTGCGACACGTGCCGGGCCATCGTCCTCGACGCCATCAGCGCGGAAAGCACGCTGCGCATCCTGCGCCGTAAACCCTTCAACGACCGCGACCGCGAACGCATCAGCCGCTGGACCGCGGAAACGCTCCGCCTGCTGACTCCGGAGCACGAATGAGCCGCACGTTCGAGGTCCGGACTTGGACGCGGTTGCAAGACCTGGGGTCCGGGCGCGAGCCGCTTGGCCTGACCCGCATGGCTCACCAGTTTTCTCACGGCGTTGATTCTGGCGCTTCGCCGATGGGTTGGATGGGAATGGGTGTGGCGTTCGATCCGGACTGAGGGGTTGAGCGCGCTATTGCGTCCAGGAAGGATGCAGTCGAGTTGGGTCGGGGCTTGGACACGCGGTTCGGTGCGTCGAGCTGTGCCTCACCGATACCGCGTCGCAAGCACGTCAGAGCCGCGCCCGTGCGGAAGCGGTTTCGCGGCTCGCAGACCCCTCCGCTCCCTCACCGTCGCGGCTCTGAAAAAATGCAATTCTCATGAGTCGCTACAGTAGGTTCTCGGGAGGGAACGCGGCGTGCGCATCACCGGATACCCATTCCGGCTGGGTCGACCGCGACGATCCGACCTGGCAGACGTGGATGAGTGAGCGATTCCCGATGCCGCAGATGGGCTGAAAGCAGCGACCCCGGCTCATCCATCGCCCCCCACCCCCCCCTCTGGGGGGGCTAAACCGGGGCCGTCGGTGTCTTTGTATGATTGACCCCTAAATAGATGCTCGTTGAAGGGAAACCGGGTGGCACGGTCTGGCGTACTCGCCAGGCCGTGGCGAGCGAGGCAGGAC
>CAZGJA010000136.1:0-19482 GCA_964526695.1 uncultured Phycisphaeraceae bacterium | reverse complement strand
CCCGGACCTCAACCCGATCGAGCGTATCTGGTGGCATCTGCATGAGGAAATCACGCGGAACCATACGTGCCCATCCATGGCGGAACTGCTCGACCTCGTGTTCGCCTGGCTCGAACACCGACGACCGTTCGAGGTGGAACGCGACGCGTACCTGCAAACAAGGGCAGCATAGACCGGTTTACATATTGGGAGGAGCTATTTAGTGCTCAAGAGTGCCAAGGTGATAGCGGGAATTGCAATAGTTCGCTTCTTAGATTGTACAAGAACGGTCGGCTTGGAATAAATCTGTGTTGTGTTAAATGGACAGTCAGCGGTTGTGTCAAGCCGCCCGAAGTTGCTAAGAGGTTAGCAGTCCGTGGCAAAACTCGTAACTGGGCATAGGCGCCGTCACCCCCGCGCAGGCGGGGGTCCAGTCCGCCCCGGCAAACCGCTGGATTTCTGCCTCCTCGCAAGCAGCAGGCTGGATTCCCGCCTGCGCGGGAATGACGAGCGTCGCCTTTCACCACGGGCTGTTAGCGGGGAACCGAGATGACCGAATGCCCAGGGTGAGGATATGTGGAGAGACCTGAACGCGCGCGGAAAGCCCGGGTCAGGTGGATCTCCGGAATCGGAACTTGTCAGCAGTTTTGCAGGGTGCATCCCTTGAACCGTTCGGGTCGAGAATTGAGGCTTGCGACCACCGGGCAGGTGATGCACCTTGCTCAGTTGTCCGCGATTACAAGGCCAGCACAGCGGAAGGCCGCCTGCTGATGCTCCACGCCTCATCCGCCACACTCCTCGCGGACCTTCGCTTGATAGGCGGTCAGCAGGCGCTTGGTGATCTCCCCCGGCCTGCCATCGGCGATGTCGCGGCGTTCGACCCGGGTGACGGGCATGACCTGCATGAGGGAGTTGGTGAGGAAGACCTCCTCGGCGTCGAGGACGTCGTGGATGGTCAGCGGGGCGTCGTCGCCGGCGGGGATGCCTTCCTCGCGCGCGAGGTCCAGCACCAGCGCGCGGGCGATCCCCGGCAGCACGGGCGTGGACAGCGGCGGCGTCAGCAGCGTCCCCTGCTTGACGATGAACACGTTGCTCACCGCTCCCTCCGCGAGGTGGTTGGATTCATCAAAAAAAAGGGCCTCGCCGCACTGCGCCATGCGCGCCTCCTGCAGCGCCAGCAGCCGGGGCAGGTAGCAGGTCGTCTTGTGCCCGGCGAGCGGATCGGCGGAGGACTGGAACCTGCGGGAGATCATCACGGTCGCGCCCTTCTCGTACAGCTCGCGCGGATACTCGATCAACTCGTCGGCGGTGATGCACAGGGTGGGACCGCTGCCGGCGCCCTCGCCGGAGAAGACCGTGCCCGTCGTGGCCGTGAGGCGCACGCGGGCGCTGCGCAGGCCGCTTCGCGTCAAGAGCTGCTCGAACACCGCCCCGCCGGGCATCGCGCCGGACGTGATCGGCAGCCGCAGCGCCTGCGCGGAGCGCAGCAGCCGGCGCATGTGCGACTCCAGCCGGAAGACGCGGCCATTCTGGGCGCGCATCGTCTCGAACAGCCCCGCGCCGTGCAGAAACCCGCCGTCGAACACGCTGACTCGCGCCTCGCCGGCCGGCACGAACTCGCCATTGATGTAAACGAAACGCTCCAAGCTGCACCGCCTCCACGACCCCCGGTCAGGCGCCGCTGTCACGCCAGGGGCACGTGCGTCACGCCCAGCGCCCGAAACATTCCCCGCGCCTTCGCCAGTGTTTCCTCATACTCCGCGTCCGCCGCGCTGTCCGCCACGATTCCGCCGCCCGCGTGAACATGCACGGTCCGGCCGATCTGCGTCATGGTGCGAATCGCCAGGTTGAGTTGCACGCGCCCGTCCAGGCCGATGAATCCGATGGACCCGCAGTACGCTCCGCGCGGCGCCGGCTCAAGCTCGTCGATGATCTGCATCGCGCGAACCTTCGGCGCGCCGGTGATCGAACCGCCCGGGCAGGTCGCGCGCAGCACGTCGGCCAGCCCCACGCCCTCGCGCAGCCGGCCTTCGATGGTGGCGACGCGGTGAAACACCGTGGGATGTTCCTCGATGACGCCGTCGTCCACAACGCGCACGCTGCCGTATTCGCAGACGCGACCCAGGTCATTGCGCAGCAGGTCCACGATCATCACCAGTTCGGCCCGGTCCTTCTCGCTTTCGGCCAGCTCCCGCCGCGATCGCGCGTCCGCCGCCGGGTCGCCGGTTCGCGGTCGCGTGCCCTTGATGGGGCGCGTGACGATTCGGCGATCCTCGATGTCGAGGAACAACTCGGGCGAGGCGCTGAGGATCGCGTACTCTTCGCGGAGGATAAGGGCGGAGTGCGGCGCCGGGTTGACTTCGCGCAGTTTCAGAAAAAGCTCGACGGGGGAGAGGTGGGTCGTGGCATCGAAGCGCTGGGTGAGGTTCACCTGGTACACGTCGCCGGCGGCGATGTACTCGCGGATGCGCTCGACGCTCAGCGTGTACTCCGCGCGCGATAGCCGCGGTGAACACGATTGCGACAGCACGCCCGTCGGCTGCTGTTCTCCACGAGGACGTTCCGAGCCGGCGGCCTCGAGGATCTCCTTCAGCGAGTCGATCCGCTCGCGGACGCCGCGCGTGCCATGGGCAAGCCCGGCGGGCCAGTCCACCGCCACCGCGCACCAGCGCCGCGCCTCCTGATCGTACACGAGCGCGTGGTCGTACAGGCCAAACTCCATCAGCGGAACGCGCAACTCCTCAACATGCGAGGCCCGCACCCCCTCCGTCCGCAGCCCGGCCTCGTAGGCGAAAAAGCCCACCCACCCGCCGAGAAACGGGCAGCAATCCGCCGCGGACGAGCATCCTCTTTGGGATCCCATCTGCGGCAGGTGAGCTTCTTGCGGCAGCTCACTTTCAAGCCGTCGTTGCGGCGGTCGTGCTCCTCGCGCTCGTTCGACCCGCGGCCAGCGTCGCATGGCGGCTTCGAGGGATTGAAACGGGCAGCCCGGATCGCTCAGATTGAGGATCAGCCGCTCTGCGGGATCCACGCCGATCATGGTGAATCGACCGCCGCCCGCTGCCATCGCATTGCAGTCGAACACCACGGGGTGCCGCGCTGGAGAGAGCCGAAGCACGCCCGCTTCCAGCGGTGCATCCGCATCGAGCGGTTCATACAGCAGCCGAACGAAAGATTCCGCGGTTGGGTTGGCCACCGCGAGAAATATACTCGGCTGTTCATCGTCTTGCAGCGTTGCGCGATGGGCAGCGTTGCGCGGGGGGCACGGGTTCGCAGCAAGGGATCCGTGTTTGGAGGGAATGGACATGTTTCAATCGCAGCATGGCCAGGCGAGTACGCCAGGCCATGCCACCCGGCCGCCCCGACGGGAGGACCGAAGGCCGTTGGAGTGAGGGAGGACATTCCCAAGCTGTGTCACGCCGTAAACCGCAGGCCGTCGTGCGCCAGTTTCATGCCTTCCGGCAGGGCGGCGTTCGTTGACGCGTGCGCGAGATCGTGCGCGATGTGCGTGAAGTAGGTCTGCCGCGCGCCGATGCGCCGCGATGCCTCGACGGCCTCGTCGAGGCTGAAGTGCGTCGGGTGCGGGCGGCGCCGCAGCGCGTCGAGGATCAGGACCGTGACGCCTTCGAGCAACGTAAACGACGACTCGGGAATGTGGTTGCAGTCCGTGCAGTAGGCGAAGTCGCCGAATCGGAAGCCCAGCACCGGCATGTGGCCGTGCATCAGCGGGATCGGCGTGATCGCGGCCTCGCCGATGCGGAACGTCTCGGCATCGATTTCGTGCCGCGTCAGGTCCGGCTTGCTGGACTGGGTGCGAATGTGGGTCTCGAAGGCGTAAGGGAACATGCCTTGGAGCCGGTCGAGCGTGCCGGGCATCCCGTAGATCGGCAGGACACCCTTCTTGAGATGGTTGAACCGGCGCAAGTCGTCCAGGCCCATGACGTGGTCGGCGTGGTGGTGGGTGAAGAGCACGGCGTCGACGTGGTTGATGCGCTGCGCGAGGCATTGCAGGCGCAGCTCCGGCGTGGTGTCCACCAGCAGGGTCATGCCGGCGCAGCGGACGACGATGCTGCAGCGCGTGCGGCGGTCGTGCGGATCGTCCGACGTGCAGACCGGGCATTCGCACCCGATCATCGGCACGCCGTGCGACGTGCCGGTGCCGAGCACCGTGACTTCCACGCTCTGCGACGAGTTGAGCGTCATCTCGCCCGCTCCCGCGAGGCGGGAGGCGCCGCTGCGATATCGGCGTTCGAGTGCTCTGTCCCCGGGATGCCGGCCTGCGCGCCGGTCCGCATTGTCGCTTCGATCGGCGCCGCGCCTCGGTCCTCAGGGCCGAACTCCCGCAAGAATCTCTGGAACTCCGGGTGTTGGCGCAGCAGGCATCGCCCCCCGCGGATCAGCAGGTCGATCTCGTCCGGCGGCAGCGTGAATCGCGTGGGCATGCACAGGCAGCATTCGCGCTCGCGTTCATCCGGCAGGTCGCGCAAGCTGACGTGGACGACGTAGGCGTCAACCCTCGCGGGCGCGATCGCCTCCGGGGCCGTCGCCTCCGGGCACGATTCCGCCAGCGCCTGGCGGCAGCGCTCGTAGGCTTCGACCGACGCCGCGTGCCCGTCGAGCAGCAGCCGCACCATCTGCACGAGGGTCTCATTGTGATTGTCGATGCCGGTGATGGCGGTCTTGTAGCCAACGGTGAAAAGCCCCGGCGACGACGCCTCCTGCTCAATGGTCTCGCGCGGGCGATTGCCGGCATCGACGATGATGAGCAGGAGCCGGCGGATCCGCCCGTCGGCGACGCGCCGGGCGATGTAGCCGTGCTGGTATTCGTGGATGAAGTGCATCAGCCCGAGGTTGTCGGCCAGCCCGCCGTCCACGAGGTAGCAGTAGCGATGATGCCACTCGTCCAGTTCATAAGAGGGCGGCGCGCCGTTTTTCACTTCAGGCACCAGCGACCCGGCCCAGAGACATCGGCGCTCGTCGCAGGTCCGCGCGGCCGGCGCCGTGAGGATGTCCTGCAGGATCGCGCTGCCGTCGGGGGATGGAAAATACTTGAGGCGCATCGGGCTGAACACGATCGGAAACGCGGAGGACGCCGCCGCCGAGTACCCCAGCGGAATGGTCCCCAGGTCCGAAGCGAGAACGTCGAAATCGCCCTGCGTGAACTCGAACCGCCGCCCGAGTGCCAGGTTCGTGGCATTCACGACGACATACGGCCGGTCGCCTCGGCGCACGAGATCCGCATAGCGCCGATCGTCGAAGATGCGCCGGTCGTAGAAGTCCGCGGCCACGTCGATGGTGTCGAGCAGGATGAACGGCAGGAGGAAGAAGTTCTGCGGCGCCAGCAGGTGCCCGATGAGCGCGGACTCCATGTCGCGTTTGAGGAACCGGCGTTCGAAGCGGCCGTCGAACAGCTCGTCGCGCCACAGCCCGTAGCCCAGGGAGGTGAAAGACCCTCCCGAAACGCTGGAAATGACGTCCACTTCATCCAGCACGCGCCGCCCGGACGCGCGGGGACCATGCCCGTCGCGCTGCTCAGCGCCATCGGGCAGCGCCGAATCGAACGCCGCCGCGCCGGGCAGCGTCGTGTCGCGCAGCTCTTGAAGCACCCCGTAGGACAGCGCCGCCGCCCGCGTGCCCCCGCCGGAAAACGTCAGGCAGACGAAGGTCTCATCGCCGTTGTGTTCGCCGGGGCGAAGCGCGTCGAAGCGATACCCTGCGGCGGGGTCGTAGGCGTTGAGCCGCACGTTGCGATACGCCGGCCCCGTGCATCCGCCTGTCAGGCACACGAGCGCGGCGAGCATGGCCCATTCGACGCGGGCGCGGCGAAGCGCTGCCGGCCAGGCTGGACCGACTTTCATGGACCTCCGTTGTTCCTGGCTGAAGAAGCAGACCATTCCCACGCCTCGCGCCCGTGACTATAGCAGCCGTTCGCTTACGCATGAAGCATGAATCGCCGCGACGGCCTGAGACGGGTGCGTGACAGTTTTGGCGGGCCGGTTTTCGCCCCGGCAGGGGCGGCGGAATGTAACCACGGGTGCCGGTCGCCATAGCGACCGAAACCCGTGGCGCTACGGAGTCGTGCGCGATGCCGCCCCGCGAGGGGCGGAGGACACGAGCCTTTCCACGAGACCGCCGTCGCGATTTCCTCGACCCCTCGCGGGGTCGCATTCAGATGCGCACGATCCCCACGGGTTGCGCTAGTCGCGCCGGGCGACGCGCGCCGGGCCGACGTAGGCGTAATCGGCGATCGGCCCGTCCTGATCCGAGACGGTGTCGAGCAGGTTGCCGGCGTCGAACGTCTTGTCCACGATGCGCCCGCCGGGATAGGTGAGGCGCGTCTGGTCGCCGACGCCGTCGAACACGGATTCTGCACACCGACCCGGTCCGCCCCGGTCCGCGCGACTGCGGCATCGACACAGACCTGGAAACGATTGTGCTGAAGTGCCTGGCGAAGGACCGCGACGGGCGTTATCAGTCGGCGGGCGATCTGCGCGACGCATCGCGCGGGCTGAAGTCACGCGGCTCGGGCAATCTTTTCTGCGGTCCTGCTTAGAAGAACGCCGTGCCGACGAAGAAGCTGAAGACCTGCTCCTCGTCGTCCGGACCGGTGGAGATCGGGGCGGCGAGGTCGAACTCGATGGGGACGGGTCCGAGGAACTCGAGGTTGAGCCGCACGCCCACGCCCAGCGACGCGCGCCAGTCGCCGATCGAGGTGTTCTGCTCGACGGTGCCCATGTCGGTGAACACCACGCCGCGCAGCGTTTCGCCGTAGATCGGGAAGGTGTACTCCGCGCCGAGCAGGATCATGAAGTCCCCGCCGACGGCGTTGTCGTCCAGCCCCTGCCGCGGTCCCACGCCGCGGAACTTGAAGCCGCGCAGCGAACCGATGCCGCCGGCGTAGAACCGCTCGAACGTCGGCGCGTCGCCGAACAAAATGCCCGTGTCGGCCTTTAGCGAGAGCACGTGCTTGCGCTCCTGCTCATCGACGTACACCGGGAAATGCCGCACGTAGCCGGCGCGGGCCTCAGTGAACGTGTGGTCGCCGCCGAGCAGGCCGTACTGCTCGACGCTGAAGCGCCAGCGGTCGCCGCGCGTGGGGACAAGGCGGTTGTCCGTGCGGTCGAGCACGACCGTGCCCTTCACGCTGGTGAGCAGGTTGCTGCCCTCAACCTCGCGGATGTCGCGCGCGGCGAACAGGTCCAGGTCGTCCACCTCGACGTCCTCGAGGCGCAGCGCCAGCTCGCCCGTCCAGCCTTTCAGCAGGCCGCGCTCGATGCGCTTGCCAAGACTCGCGTAAGTGCCCACCCGGCCTTCGCTGTATCCGTCGCGGTCGCGCTCGAAGAGGAAAATGCCCGTGTCGAAGCGCACTGGAACATCCCACAAGTACGGCTCGGTGAAGTCGGTGCGGAAGCGGTTGACCTCCGTGCCCGGCTGGGCGTCGATGCGCAGGCGCTGCCCGGCGCCGTGGAACGCCTGGAGCTTGAAGAGTTCCGTAAGGCTCTTGGGCGTGTCAGTGATGTCGAAGTTCTTGAAGTCGATGACGAACTGCCCGACGAGTCCGGCGTTGCTGGTGACGCCGAAGCCGAAGATGAGGTCGCCGGCGCGTTCGTTCTCCTGCACGTCGATGAGCACGTCGCGCACGCCCGCCTCGTCGCCCATCGGCGTGACGCGCGCGGAGGTGAAGATCTGCGTCTGGCGCAGGCGCGTCTCGGTCTCGCGCGCTTCGGTCAGGTTGAACAAGTCGTCCGGCGGATACAGGTGGAACTCGCGGAGGACCACCTTGTCTTTCGTTCGCGTGTTGCCGCGGACCACGACGCGCCCGACGCGGAACTGCTCCCCCTCGCTGACTTGATACGTCAACAAAACCATGCCCGGCTGATCGGAGAACACGCGGACGGCCTTGACCTCGCGCTCGATGTACCCGGCTTCGCCGTAGCGCGTCTCAAACAGCGTGCGATCGGACTCGACCTTGGACTGGATCACGAACTCGCCAACTTTGGAGCGCATCAGGGAGGCCAGCTCATCCGAAGCGAAAACCGTGTTGCCCTCGAAGCGGATCGACTCGACGAGGTAGCGCGTGCCCTCCTCGATGGTGAACACGACGCGGCGGTCGCCGGGCTTGTCCAGCTCTTCCACGCGGGATCCGACCTTCGCGTCGAGGAAGCCCTGATCGCGGTAGTAACTCTGCAGCTTGGCCGCGTCGGTCTCGACCTGCTGCGGATCGAGCGTGCCGGCGCGGAAAATCCAGATGGCCGTCTTGGTCTCGATCTGCTTCTTCAGTTCGCGCTCCGTGAGCGACTGCCGCCCTTCGAAGAGGATCTTGCGGACCTTGACCTGCGGGCCTTCCTGAATCTTGTACTTGATCTCGCCCAGCGCGAGCGCGTCGTCGTCGTAGGTGACCTCGACCTGACCGTAGCCCTTGTCCTTGTAGAGGGCGATGATCGCGTCCTGCCCTTCCTGCACGCTGAAGCGGTCCACGGGGTCGCCGACTTTTTGCGGCACTTTGTCGCGCAGCTCGTTGTCCTTGATCTTGGAGTTGCCCTCGAAGCGGATGGCTTTGACCAGCGGGCGCTCTGCGAGGAGGAACACGACGCGCACCCCTTCGGCCTCCGGACGGGCTTCGTATCGCACGATCTGGAATCGGCCGGATCGGACCAGGCGCGCCACGTCGCGGTCCAGCGCCGAGGTGTCGAGCGCGTCGCCGGCTTTCACGCGGACGATCTCGCGGACGTAGGCCTCGCTCGTTTTTTCCAACCCTTCGAAGGAGACGGCCACGATGGTCTGCCCCGCTTGGGCATCAGCGGAAGCGGCAGCGGCGGCGTCCTCCTGCGCTGTTGCGCGCACGCAGAGCGCCAGCGCGGCGACACAGCACACGGGCAGGCTGATCCTCTCCCCCCACCCCTTCCGCTTTGCGCCCCTCCCGTTCCGCGGCACGGCAGGGCGCGCCGAGGCCGGGTTCCGTCCGTTCGATCCGCCGCGATAGAGATCTTCTACGTACCGCATGCCGAGCGCATCCGGAGAAAGGTAAGGAGCCAAGTCGCCGGCCCCGCTGTCACACCGCGCCGGGGGTATCCTATGAAGCTGCGGTTCGGATGGAAAGACGCCATGATGGTCTTTCAGCGCGCGTTCGTCGGCAGGTCGCGCAGGACGGCGCGGACGGGGCTGGCATCGAAACCCACCAGCGGCAGGGGCAGGGCGATCAGCTCATATCCGCCCTGCGGCACCTTCTCCAGCACCAGCCCTTCGAGGATGGCCATGTCGTGGGCGAGGAAGCGTTGATGCGCCGGGAGCTCCTTCGAGTGGAAGAGGTCCACGCTGGGCGTGTCCAGCCCGATGAGCATGACGCCCCGTGCATGAAGCGCATCCACCAGGCCCGGTTCGAGGGCGGCGAAGTCCTCGTTCCAGCGGTGCGGATCGGGGAAGGTGCCCGTGCGCAAGAGCACCCGCGGCTCGGTGACTTCAGCCGGGAGATGCTCAATCCCCACGCGCACGCCGCGCGGCACGGGGACATGGATGACCTGGCAGCGCCCGAGATAATAATCGAGCCGGCGATGCTCGATCGTCGCGGCATCGGTGCCGTAATGGCTCGGCGCGTCGGCGTGCGCCCCGACGTGGACCGTCGTCCGCAGCGTGGACAGCGTGATGTTGTGCCCGAGGTGCATGTCCAGCAGCACCTCGCGCGAGGGCGGCGAGTCGCCGGGCCAGACGTTCAGCAGCGGCGAGACCGGCGGCGTGATGTCGTAGAGCATGACGCGTCTCCAAGTTGGGGGTCAGTCTCGTGGAACAAAGGGAGAACGCAAGCGGCGGGAGGGAACCCAAGGCGACGCGAATGCGTGAAACTCGAGGCGAGACGAGGCGAAGTGGGGCGAGGCGAGGCGAGGTGGGGCAGAGCGAGGTCGGCTGAGGCGGGAACGCAGAGTGAATGGTCCTCGGCGAGTGGCACGGGGCCGCAGCAGCGGACTCGTGGGGTGGACGGGCGCGGGCTAAATCGACCGCCCAGCGGTTTTCAGCAGGTGAACTCTTTCTGCGTTCCTACTTGGTTTGGTGTGTGCGAGAATTGCTTCACACGTCGAATGTCCACCCACGCCGGCCTCGCAGGGTCGGCTTCAGCCGACCGGTTCATGCCCCCCGCTTCAGCGGGGGGTGTGGGCGATTCCAAACTCTGCAAGCCGGCTTCAGCCGGGCTTTGGAGCCGTGCGGCAAGCCCGGCTGAAGCCGGCTGATGCACACCTCGGACGCCGCAGTCCCCCGACTGAAGTCGGGGGCAAGAGCCGGTCGGCTGAAGCCGACCCGGGCAGCGCCAATCCGGCAGCGCCACTCCGGCAGCGCAAGACAAGCCGTGCGAAGCTGGCAGTGCAACGCCGGTACCGCAGCGGCGACAGTGCGATACCGACAGTGCAACGCCGAGAGCCTCTCCGATGAACTCGATCAGGCCGTCCACAGGGTGTTCTTCATCCCGAGCCTCCGGCGCAGGGCCATCCAAGCGGACACCTCGCGTGACAATCGCCTGAACATGGGATAAGGCTTTCGTGATGTGGGAATCGCGCTGAGGAAACCGCGCAGGGGGAAACGTCCCGAGGGGCATCGCCTCCGCCGTTGAAGTGCAGTGCGCAGAAGAGGGCAATCGTCGAACCGCAGGCTAAGAACGAACGGCCAGCAGCTAACAGCTAAAAGCCAGCAGCTATTCATGTCCAAACGATGGATCATCGAACCCGCATGGGAGGAGCGCGACGCCGCGGCGAAGCTGTGGGGCGTGCCGCCGCTCGTCGCGCAGTTGCTGCACAACCGGGGCGTGCGCGACGCCGAGGCCGCGGGACGGTTCCTGTCTCCCTCCCTGAAGGGACTTCACGCGCCCGCGCTGCTGCCCGGAGCGATGCGCGCCGCGGACATCATCGCCGATGCCGTGCGGGCGGGGCGCCGGATCATCCTCTACGGCGACTACGATGTGGACGGCATCACGGGCGTGGCCATTCTCTGGCGCCTCCTGACCGCGGCCCGCGCCAACGTCGGCTTCTACGTGCCCAGCCGGTTGGACGAAGGCTACGGGCTTCATGCCGACGCGGCTTGCACTTTGGCGGACGAAGGGGCGGAGCTGATTGTGACCGTCGATTGCGGGGTCACGGGGATCGAGGCCGCGGAGGCGCTGCGCCGGCGCGGCGTGCCGCTGGTGATTACGGATCATCATGAGCCGGCATCGACGCTGCCGTTTGCGGAGGCGATTGTGCATCCCAGCCTGGGTGCGCAGCGAGCGGTGGGGCGGCGAGCGGTGAGGCAGCGAGCGGTGGGGCAGCTCTCCGAGCTGCCAAGGGTCTCGCAGGTCTCCGACCTGCGAGCCAGGACTTCTCCAAACGATGATGGCACACGCAGCAGCTCAGAGAGCTGCTTGACCGGTGGCAGCTCGGAGAGCTGCCCCACCACGCACGGATCTTCCCTTGGCCGCTCGCAGAGCTGCCCCACCGACGGCTCCGCTCCATACCCCAACCCGAACCTGAGCGGATCGGGCGTGGCCTTCAAGCTCGCATGGGCGATCGCGCAGCGCCTCTCCGGCGCGGATCGCGTCACCCCCGAGTTGCGTGAAACGCTCATGGACTGCCTGCCGCTGGCGGCGCTGGGGACCATCGCCGACGTGGTTCCCCTCGTGGACGAGAACCGCATCCTCGCGCGGCACGGACTCGCCATGCTGCCGGACACGCGACATGCGGGGCTGATGGCGCTGCTGGAATCCGCGGGTCTGAAGGACGCGGCCATCGGCGGGTTCGACGTGGGCTTCAAGCTCGCGCCGCGGCTCAATGCGGCCGGGCGCATGGGTCACGCACGCCTGGCCGTGGAACTTCTGACCCGCGCCTCGATGGACCGCGCCCGCGAAATCGCCCGCGTGTTGGAAGGCGAGAATCGCACGCGGCAGACGGTCGAGCGCCAGGTTTTTCATCAGGCGTGCGAGCGCATCGAGAGCGACCGGATGGCCGCCGACAGCCGCCACGCCATCGTCGTCGAAGGGCAGGGCTGGCACGCGGGCGTGATTGGCATCGTGGCCGCGCGCGTGGTGGATCGTTATCACCGCCCCGCGTTTCTGATCGCGCTGGACGGCGATCGGGGGCAAGGCTCGGGGCGAAGCGTGGCGGCGTTCGATCTGAATGAAGCGCTGACCGCGTGCGGCGAGCACCTGCTTTCATATGGCGGGCACGCCATGGCCGCGGGGTTGAAGATTCACGCCGATCGGATCGGCGCGTTCCGCGAGGCGTTCGTGCAAACGGCCAACCAGCGCCTCACGCCGGCGGACTTGCAGCCGCGACTGGCGCTGGACGGCGTGATCGCGCTGGCCGAGCTGACGCGCGCGGCCGTGGACGCGATCGACGCGATGGAGCCGTTCGGACAGGGCAACGCCAGGCCGCGCTTCGCCACCGACTGGATCGAACTCGCCGCCGAGCCGCGCGGCGTCGGGCAGGACGGCACGCACCTTCAG
Organism: uncultured Phycisphaeraceae bacterium; assembly: GCA_964526695.1. Lineage (GTDB taxonomy): Bacteria > Planctomycetota > Phycisphaerae > UBA1845 > UBA1845 > JABWBH01. The sequence goes on along the minus strand of CAZGJA010000136.1, from coordinate 7,040 downwards.
GCCGTGTTCCGTCAGAACGGCGCGCAGATCAAGGCGATCGGATTCGGGTTGGCGGGCCACTTGGAGGATTTGAAGCAGCATCGCCGCTGCCGCGCGGCGGTGGAGCCGATGATCAGCCGCTTCAACGGGCGCGAAAGCGTGGAGATGCGCCTGCTGGACCTGCAATTCGAGTAGGGGCGGCTTTCAGAGCCGCGCCCGTAAGGAAGCGGACCGAGTTCGCACGGGCGAGTTTCAGAGCCGCGCCCGGGTGGCTTTCAGAGCCGCGCCCGTAAGGAAGCGCGTTTTCCGCTCACTTGCCGGTCCGCTCCCTCACGGTCGCGGCTCTGATAAGATGCGATTCCCATGAGGCGCCGCACTGGCGAGAGGTCGCAGGATCGGTAACAACGCATTGTGAGGTGTACAGAAAGGCAGCATTGGGTTTGGAATCCACGCCGCAAGCCCCTCCCGCGCAAGGGTGGGGACATGGCGGGCCTCCCGCTGCGCGCGTCGAGCTTGCGCCCCGAGCTGGCCCTGCTGTTCACCTGCGGCCTGGCGGTCATCGCCTTCGCGCAACAGAACAGCAGCACGCCGCCGCCGCCTTCGTCCGCCACGGTGATCGACGTGGCGTCGATGGAACAGGAAATCAAGCGCGTCACGGATTCCTCCGCCCTTGATGAAAGCCTGAAATCCAAGGTTCTCGCGCTGTACGAGGAAGCGCTGGGGGATGTGCGGCTTGCCGAGCAGTGGGCGACGCGCGGCGCGGGCTTTGTGCAGGCGATGGAGGAGGCGCCGACGCGGCTCAAGTCGCTGCGCGAGGAGCTGGCCAAGCCGCCCGTGGACGTGAAGCCGCAAGCGCCGGCGGGCGCAGCGCTGTCCGACCTGGAACTGATCCTCACGCAGCAGCAGGCCGCGCTGAAATCCGCCCGCGACGAGCTGGACGCCATCGACAAGGAGCGCGTCGAGCGGACGGACCGCGCCCCGAAAATCCAGGAGGAGCTGGCCAAAGCGCGGCAGGATCTGGAGGCGGCGCGCGGCACGCCTTTGACCGGTCCACCAGAGGAGCCGGCCGCCCTGACCCGCGCGCGCCAACTCCGACAGCAGGCGAGGCAGAAGCTCCTTGAGGAGCAGGTGGCGGCGCTGGAGAAGGAAGGCCCCAGCTACGCGGCCCGCGGCGATCTGCTCACCGCCCGCGCCGACTTCGCCGCCCGCAAGATTCAGCAGGCGGAGGCGTCGCTGAAGGCGTGGCAGGAGTTCGTCAACCGCTTCCGGCAGGAGGAGGCGGATCAGGCCGCCCGCGCCGCGTTGCAGAAGCAGATGGAGGCCGCCCGCAAGCACCCCATCGTGCAGCCGCTGGCGGACCACAACGCGGAGCTTGCTGAGCGGCGCAAGGACATCGCCGCGCGCATCGAGTCCGCCACGGGCGTGCTGAACAGCGTCAGCAACGACCTGAAGCGCTACGCCGACGAGCTGGCGAGCATCACCAAAAAGGTCAAGGTCGTCGGTCTGACGCCGGACCTGGGGCAATACCTGCGCCGTCAGCGCGCGAGCCTGCCGCGGGTCAAGCCGCACCGTGACGCTGTGGCGCTGCGGGAACGGGAGAACGCGGCCGTGCTCGTCGAGTCCTACACGCTGGAGGACGAGCGCGTCGCGCTGCGCGATCTGGACGGGCGGATCGCGGAGCTGACCGCGGGACTGGAATCACCGCTGCCGGAACAGGAACTGGCTGATTTCCGCGCCGCGGCGCGGGAGCTGCTCGCCGACCGCGTTGGACTGCTCGACGACCTGCTGAAGGACTACACGTCGTATTCTGAGCTGCTCTCACTGCAGCTCAACCCCGCCCAGCGCAGCCTGATCTCCAAACTCGAGGAATACTCCGATTACATCGACCGCCGCGTGTTGTGGGTGCGCAGCACGGGCTGGCCGGCGCTGAGCGATCTGCGCACGGCGTGGATGGCGATCTGGGACATCACGCTGCCGGAGCGCTGGCGCGGACTGGTGAAAAACTTCCAGACGGCCGTGCGCAGGGAGCCGGAAGCCGTGGGCAACGCTTCAGGCGCGGCGATCGTCCTGCTGATGCTGCTTCTTTTGCGCCGTCCGCTGGTGCGGCGGCTGCGCGCCTGCGGCGAGGAGGCGCAGCGCCGCGGGCAGACGTCGTTTGCACCGACTCTGCGGGCGTTGCTTTTCACCCTTCCGCTGGCGGCGACGGAGGCGATGATCCTGTGGTGCGCGGCCTGCGCGCTGGAAATCGTGCCGGAGCTGAATCAGTACACATCGGCGACGGCGTACGCGCTGAAGCGCACGGCGTTCGTGATGGCGGCGCTGGAGCTGTTTCGCAACATCTGCCGCCCGGACGGGCTGGGCGAACTGCACTTCGATTGGCCCGTCCGCGCGCTGCGCGTGGCGCGGCGGCAGATCTTCTGGCTGAAACTGCTGTGGATCCCGCTGCTGTGGGTCAACGCGACGGTGGACCGCATCGACGACGACGCGTGGCAGTCGGCGCTGGGGAGGCTGAGCTTCATCCTGCGGCAGGCGATCTTCGCCGTGCTGATTTACCGCGTGTTCCGGCGGCGCGGCGGCGTGCTGCAGGAATCGCTGGCGGCGCGTGCGGCCACGTGGCCTGTGCGCCTGTATCGAATCTGGTTCCCGCTCGTGGTCGCGCTTCCGCTGCTGATGGCCGCGCTGGCGATCCCGGGCTACTACTACACCGCCATGCACCTGACCCCGCGGTTCGTGTTCACGCTGCCGATGGCCCTGACGCTGGTGCTCATCAACGCCCTGGCCGTAAGAGCGCTGATCCTCTCGCACCGCAAGCTGGCGATGGACCAGGCGCGCAAGCGGCGCGCCGCAATGAGCGAAGCCGCGGCCACCGACGCCGCGCCGCCGGAGCCGGAGCCGGAGCAGTTGCTCACCAGTCTCAGCGCGCAGACGCGGACGATGCTGCGGCTCCTGCTCAGCGTGGTTTTCGTCGCCGGGCTTTGGTTCGTCTGGGTGGACGTGCTTCCCGCGCTGCGCGTGCTGGACGACGTCGTCCTCTGGTCCTCGACGGTGACCACGACACAGCAGGTGAGCGTCCCGGACGGTGCGCCGCGCATGGAGACCCTCACCGCGCTGGAACACGTGACGCTGCGCCACCTGCTCGTCTCCGTGGTCACGATCCTGCTGGCGCTCGCCGCGTATCGCAACCTGCCCGGCTTGATGGAGCTGATCCTGCTGCAGCGCATTCCGCTCAAGCCCGGCTCGCGTTTCGCCATCACCACGGTCACGCGCTACATCATCGTCGTCATCGGCGTCATCAGCGCCTTCCAGAACGTCGGCATCACCTGGGACAAGTATCAGTGGCTCGTGGCCGCCCTCTCCGTCGGCATCGGCTTCGGGCTGCAGGAGATCGTCGCCAACTTCATCTCGGGTCTGATCATCCTGATCGAACGTCCGATCCGCCTCGGCGACATCGTGACCGTCGGCGACGTGGAGGGAAAAGTGACGCGCATCCAGATCCGCGCCACGACGATCACCGACTGGGACCACCGCGACCTCGTCGTGCCCAACAAGGACTTCATCACCGGCCGGCTGATCAACTGGACGCTGACCGATCCGATCACGCGGATTGTCATCCCGGTGGGCGTCGCCTACGGATCGGACACGGACCTCGCGCGCAAGCTGCTGCTGGACGTCGCCCGCGCGTGCCCGCACGTGCTGGCCGATCCGCCGCCCAGTGCGGTCTTCCACGGCTTCGGCGACAGCACGCTCAACCTCTCGCTGCGCGTCCACGTCGCCAACCGCGACCTGTGGGCCGAAATCATGAACGACCTCAACACCAGGATCGACCGCGAGTTCCGCCGCGCGGGCATCGAGATGGCCTTCCCGCAGCGCGACATCCACATCCGCTCGATCCCCGGCCCGGTCACGCTGGGGACCGACGACGCGGCGGAGCGACCGGCCGCGCGCAAACCGTGACGGATCGGGCTCGCCTGATGGAAGGCGCCGGGCGCCGGGTTTAGAGCCATGCTCGATTTCGTGCAGCGGCGATTCCCAACGATGGCGCCTTCATAAGCGCGAACCCGCGCGGGCTGAAGTCCGAGGCTCGCTACACGAATACTGAGTTTGCTCTGATGCAATCCTCGCAGCCCGATTACGGTCGCAAGCAGGCGATGATCGCCGGCTCGGACGGGCGCACCGTCGGCGTGCAGTCCTCGCCGAAGGAGTTCTGCACGTGTGACAGCGTGCACTCATACGTGTCGCCGCACACCAGCCCCGGGAACTTGGCCACGGCGCAGCCGCTGTTGCGGGTCACGCGGGCTCGCTCCTGCAACAATCCGTTGTAGATGGTGAACGTCACGCGCCAGCCGGCCCCGACGCTCTCGCAGCTCTCGTCCGCCAGGCACGCCTTGATGCGCAGGCCCTGGATGCGGTCCTTGTACTTGACGTCGAACGACGAGACCTGCGAGGCGCAGTCGCCCAGCCCGATCTGGTACTCATAGGCGCCCATGTCCACCAGCGGCGCGTCGCCGTTGCCGGTCTGCGCGGCGGTCGCGTCGCAGATGAACCGGGGCAGGCCCGCCAGGTCGGTGTCCACGCCGTCGGGAACGGCGGTGTTGTCGCCCGCGTCAATGCACGGCGAGCCGGGCAGGAGCCGGAAGTTGCCGTTGCCGGGATCGACGAAGCGGGGATCGGCGTCGAGGTTGCCGATTCCAATCCATCCGCCCTCAACGTCGCTGTAGGTCACCGCGAGATCACCAGACGTTTGCACGATCCCCTCAGGTTGGTTGCCCCAGAAGAGCGAATTGGCGACCGTCAACCGACTTCTGTAGTCGTGGTACAGACCTCCTCCAGCCGCAGCGCTGTTGTCCGATACGGTGCTGTTTGCAAGGAGGGCGAAGTTTCCCCCCCATTCCGAACAGTAAATGCCGCCGCCGAAGACCCCCGCTTCATTGCCCGTAATGAGACAGTTGATGAACCGAGCGTCACTGCCGCCCGAGAGTTTGACGGCTCCCCCCAATGCCACGGCACGGTTACCCTGAATCACGCAGTTCCAAACCTGTGGACTGGCGCCGTGTCCACTCGCAATGGCCCCGCCTCCGCTCGCATCGCCGGCGGCCGTTGCGGTATTCCCCGTAAAGAGGCAGTCTTGCAGGCGCGGCGCGGTCTCACTGTTGTTGCAGGCAACGGCGCCGCCCGAACCGGCGACGTTTCCAGACAGGGTACAGCCTTCAATCCAAGGGGTGCCGTGCTCGATCAAAAGTCCGCCACCCGCACCCGCGGAACTCGTGGTGTTGTTGGCTATGATACAGGTCAGGATCGTAGGATTGCTGTCGAGGCATCGAATACCTGCGGCACCCAGATCGGCTTGGTTGTCGGTGATGGCGCAACTTTCGATTCTGGCTGCGGACTGGCTTGCCAACATAATCCCGCCGCCGGCGTCGGCGACATTTTCGCGAATCTCGCACCGCAGGAGGGTCGGATTGCTTCCCGATTGGAAGATCGCTCCGCCTCCGCCGTTCGCGCGGTTCTGCGCAATGACGCAGTCGGTGATCGTCGGGCTGCCCGCGTCGCAGTAGATGCCGCCGCCGCCTTCGTCGCTCGATTCATTGCCGACAATAGCGCACCGCTCGATCGTCGGACTGCTCTGCACGATGCGAAAACCGCCGCCCATGCCCCAGTGCCCGCCGGTGATCGTCAGCCCGGCAATCCTCGTCGCCGCGGTCTCGCCTGAAACACATTGCACCACCGGCGCTCCCAGTCCCGATCCGTCCACAATGGTGGTTTCCGCGCTGTCCATGCTGAACACGCTGATCGGCTTGCCCAGAAGATTAATCACCTCATGGTAGATGCCGGGGCAGATGACGACATTGTCGCCGTCGAGAGCCGCGTCGATGGCGGATTGAATCGTTGTGAAAGCCCCGGATCCGTCGGGGCAGACGACGATGACGTCCGCATCGGCGGACAGGCTCGACAGGGCAAGTACGCAACTGAGCATGGCCGGTCGGAACATGGGCGCACCTTTCCTCTCTGAAACCCGGTCCGGCGCCGGCTGCGACCATCGGATCGAAGCGGCGGTCGGGTCGCGGTTCAGGAGGATCATCTTACCGGAGCGGGGAGGGCAGATTCAAGCGAATCATCACAATGCACGGGTTTTCCGTCACCCGGGGCAGCTTGCAGGCAACGGCATGATCTCGGGATACTCCGTTGTGACAAGGGGCATTCAGCCCTGAAAGGGCGCTTCATTTCCAGCCAGGGGCATGAGCCCCTGGGGGTTGAGTCGCGCGATCAATCAGCCCGGAAAGGGCGGCACTGTCCCGCGGCGCATCCGTCCCAGCCCTTGGGCCGCCCCATTGGGGCTTGCGGTTCATTGCGCGAAAAGCTGACGCCCCTGGCTTTGGTTGTTCCGCCCCTTCGGGGCTGAGCGCTGACCGGCGCCCTGAGGCGCAGACTTTGCGATGCGGCTCCTGCATTGAGTTGAAAACGATGCGGTTCGCATCATGCAGCTCAACCGTCCGGATGCGGGGCGGCCGGAACGTGTGCTGTTTTGGCACACGCTGGGTCCGCGGCAGGGGATGGCTGCGGCCCTGAACGGGCGTGCATGGCCCATCCGCCACGGCCTGTTCCGGCCTGCGCGGGAATGACGGAGTACGCCAAACCGTGCCACCCGACGCCCTCCCGGAGGGTGCGTGACAGAATCGGCGGATGGTGTTGAGAGCACGCGATGGGGTTCGACCCGAACCCGGGTTTGTGCCGAAGGCGCTACGTTGGGTTCGCATCGCCGCAGGCCGCAGCCCCTTCGGGGTTGTGGCGATTCGCGGCGCCGATTCCAAGGGCTAGCCGCTGCGGCGCAGCGCTGGGCTGGAGGCCGCGACGCCTTTGGCGTGGGGTTCTCCTTGAACCCAGGTTCTCGCTCAGCCATGTCGCGCGGGTGGTGCCGCCTGGAGCATTCTCTCATTTTACGTAGCGGTTTCTGCCGATATCTCCTTCGCCGGAATGGCGGGAGGATCAGGCATGAGGCCGTACTCGATGGACCTGCGGAAGCGGGTGGTGGCGGCGTGTGATGCTCGGGAGGGAACGCGGGA
>CAZGJA010000135.1:0-25945 GCA_964526695.1 uncultured Phycisphaeraceae bacterium | reverse complement strand
GCCGCAGAAAAACCTAAACGCAACCAGCAAGGTCGTGACTACCTCGACTCTGAAGACAAATACCCCGCGCCATAACACAGCATCGCGGTTCAACGCCCCGAAAAAAATCAAAAAGGGTGAAAAGTGTTCAACTTGGGCTAGTTCACAGCAAGCTGTCGAAGCTCATCAATCGCCGAAACGAGCAGCCGTTCGCCCGTCGCCCGCAGTTGCTCGACCGTCACATTGCGGCCCGCGAGCAGGCCGTTGTTGCAGGTCTCGGCGGCTTGCTGCAGATCCGCCGGGCTGTTAAGGAGCTTTCGAAGACCATCCCCGGCGCGCAGCGCCAGCTCCCGCCACATCGTCGGGAATCGGTCTTGCAGCGCACGAATCCAGTTGCCGGCCCAATCCTCCATCCGCCGCTGCGTTGAGAGTCTTGCGATGGCAAGCACCCTGCCGAGATCCTTGTTGCTTCGCCGGGTCTGCGTTCCTTCGATTCGATCAGGCTTGATGTCCGGGTGCTCCAGCAGGTTCGCCAGCGCCATCATTTCAGGACGGGCTACGCGAATGCCAAAACCGGTCTCGACCGCGTCGTAAGTCGCCACGCCGGTGAACTGAAAACTCGGCAAACCGTAGTGTTCGCCGGAGGAAAGCACGAAACGCAGCCAACGTCGCGTCGTCTGCTGCGGCTCAGGCTCGGTGAGCAGTTCGATGAACCAGTCAGAACTTGCCGGCGGATAAAGGCGCAGCGCCGGAAGCTCGTCATCAGGGGTCAACGCGTTGCCGGGCTTTTCAAACCGGCCGCCGCGTCGCTGATGCCAGCCGGCCGCAAGCAGCGTCTCCGCGACGGTCTGTCCGTTTTCCGGCGCCGTGCCGCGCGGGGAGAGCACGCTGTCCACGTCCTTCGTTCGAACGGTGAAGGCTCGGTCTGCGCCGGACAGCCCGTGCGCCGCGGCCAGGCTTCCGATGATGATCACATGCGGCCGGACTTCCTTCGGAATCGCGCGGACCACCGCTTCCAACACGGCATCCGGCTGAATGTCATTGGGTTCAGTCGGCATGGCGCGATTCCCGGCTCCGCTGCAGCGCTTCGAGGAACTGATCGGCCTGAGATTCCAGACGCGCTTCATGAAGATCCAACAGGCACTCGACCGGGTCAGCCCATGCCAGATCGCCTTGTCCGGAAGCGAAGAGCGGATCGGCATGGCGGATCGCATGCACCACGACGTTTGCCGGCTTGAGCGGGTCGTCCTCTCGTTCCAATGCGGGATCTAGCGCCTTGATCACGTCGAAGTTGAGGGGAGCACCGTGCCGGTGTATCGACAGGTCCAGCCGCGGCGTGCCCGCCAGGTCAAGCTCAGGCACGTAATGCCTCGCCCCCAGCACGCCCCCGACCGCCACACCGGGCGGCTTCATCCGCTCCAGGTTACGAAGGTGCGTGTCGGGCCTGCGCGGCTGGCCTGAGCGATCAACAAATCGCGTCGTGGACCTTGCCCGCTCGGACATGGCGAGCAGCTTGGAAAACTCCTTCGGCGGGAAGAAGCGAAGGCCGACGCGCCGATCGGAAGTGCGCTCGATCAGGCTCCCAAGCCCCTTGAGGATCCGAGCCACCGTCGGGTAGGAGCAGCCCGCCGTGTGACTGAGCCACGTTGTTGTGACGGCATCGCCCGACATCAACCACTGGTGGATGAGCAGCTTGAGAATCACAAACTCGTAGTCCATACGTTTCGTTGGCGCGGATGCATGGGCTGCCTCTTGCTCCACGGCCTCGCGCAGCCACGCTTGCACATCAGCCGGCGGGTCCGCAGGAACTCCGCGGATAGCCCCTTTCGAATCGACGAGGCACAGAGCAAGGCGCGCCAAGACCTCGGGTTTCAGCACCGCTGCGGCGCGACGCCATTCGTCGTGAAGTCTCGCCGAGGTGATCGCCGGATTGACGAGCACGAGGTAGGCCTCGCCTTGCGGATAGTCCTCCAGTGCGTAGGTCAGATTGATAAGCCCCGCGCGAACCGTCCTTAGAGCATTCACCGAGAACCTGATCTCCGCGATGGCCCCGCTCTCGGGGCGGGATGCCTCGTATCCAATGGGTTTCGTTCGGCGTACAAGCATGGCCATTCGCACCACAGAATTAACCTGCAAGTACATATTAAACCTGCAAGTACGAAACGTCAAGTGGGTTATCGGCCTGATTGTGGCCCTAGGGCCAGTGGGGCATGATTCAGAGTTTCAAGGCCCCCGAAAAAAGGCGGTCAGAGGATAAGGGCCGCCGACGAGCCGACGTACACCGATCGGGGACCGCCGGCGTCCCTAAGCCCCTTCCAGACGCTCCGTGCGGATCAGCGCGATGAGTTCGGTGGCGCCGGTGACTTGGAGAACCTTGGAGCGCATGTCGGGATCCTTAAACGTGCGCGCGATGTCCGCGAGGAGATGGACCTGAACGCCCTGGTCGTCCTCCGGGGTGAGGATCAGAAAGATGATCCGCGACGGCTCGCCGTCGTAGGCGTCGAAGTCCACGCCGGTCGGGGACAGGCCCAGCCCGATCACCGGCGCGCTCAGTCCCGCCAATCGCGCGTGCGGAATCGCCAGGCTGTGCTCCAGCCCAGTGGACATCGTCATCTCGCGGTTCCACACGGCGTCTTCAATCGCGGATGCTGGCTTGCCCAACGCGGTCGCCATCGCCCGCGAAAGCTCGGCAATGACCTCGCGGCGGCCGACCGCCTTGAGCCGAGGGACGAACGCGCGCGAAGCGAGGTAGTCAATGAACGGTCTCGGGCGGCGCTTGCCCAGGATCGCCTGCACGGCGGGCCCGGCCATCATGGAGGTGACCAGCGCCATGATCACGAGCGCGACGAAGAGCCGCTCGCCGATCAGGCCGCTCTGCAGGGCGAGCAAGCCGAGGATGATCTCCATCGCGCCGCGCGCGTTGAGCGCGAAGCCCATGGCCCACGACTCGCGCGGCGTGGCGCTCGCCAGCCTCGCACCGCCCGCGCAGCCCAGCACTTTGCCGATGCAGGCGATGATCAGCACGGTGAGCGCCAGCAGCGGGTCGAAGTTGGCGACGAAGTCGGTGCGCAGCCCGATGGACGCGAAGAACAGCGGCGCGAAGAAGGAGGAGACGAAGCGGTCGATCGTCGCGCGGGTCTGCTCGCGCAGGTGGATCGAATCGCCCAGCGCCACGCCCACCAGCAGCGAGCCGAAGATCGCGTGGATCCCGATCCACTCCGTCAGCGCCGCGCCGAACAGCGCCAGGCTCAGGCTCAACCCCAGCACGCCCGCCGGCCACGTCGTGTGCGCCTGGATCCACGGCAGCATCCGGTCCAGCAAACGCCGACCGACGGTCAGCATCAGCGCGGCGAACAGCAGCGTGAAGAGGATGGTCAGCCCCACCGGCGTGCCATGCCCGGACACGCCCATCATCGCCAGCAGCACCGCGAAAAACAGCCAGCCGATCAGATCGTTGGCCACCGCCGCCGCCACGACCAACATGCCGAAGTCCGTGCGGTACAGATCGAGGTCCATCATCGTGCGCGCGATGACGGGAAGGGCGGAGATCGACAGCGCCGTGGCGAAGAACAGGGCGAAGGACCACGGATCCGAGCCCGGCTCGGCGCCCATGGCCGTCGGCTGCCAGCGCGCGGCGATCAGCCCCAGCGCGAACGGCGCCACCACGCCGGACACGCTCACGGCCGCGGTGGTCTTGCCCTGTCGCCAGATGGTGGAAAGGTCCACCTCCAGCCCGGCCACGAGCAGAAAAAGAATCACGCCGACGGAGCTGAGTCCCTGCAGCACGATCGCCGCGTTTCCGTGTGAGGGAAACAGATAGGCCCAGACCTGCGGCGAAAGGCGGCCCAGCAGGCTCGGACCCAGCAGGATTCCCGCGAGGATCTCGCCCAGCACCGCGGGCTGATTCAGCCGTCGCGCAGCCTCTCCCGCAATCCTCGCCGCGCTGAGCAAAATGCCGCAGCTCAGGAGAATCACCAGCATGTCGTCGCGCGTCAGCCCACCCATGGCGCAAGGAACCTAGCGGGCAGGTCGCGGGGCGTCCACCCAGCTTGACCCTCCCCGCGGGCGGCGGGATACTCCCCTGTCCGCAAGGCTCGGAGATCGCCGGTTTCCACATGGAATGGTCCGCGATCAGGTTTCTCATCCTCGACGTGGACGGCGTTCTGACGGACGGCGGACTGGCCCTCGGCGCGGAGTGCGAGGTCCACAAAGTTTTTCACGTTCACGACGGCGCGGCGGTCCAGCGCTGGAAGGGCAGCGGCGGGCAGGTCATCCTCCTGACGGGGCGCACCAGCGACATGGTGACGCGGCGCGCTGACGAGCTGGGCATCCGGCACGTGTGCCAAGGGGTGCAGGATAAAGGGGAAGCTTGTCGGCGGATGCTCGCGGAACTGGGCGCCGAGCCGCGGCAGGCGGCCTGCGTGGGTGACGACCTGCCGGACATCCCGGTGATGCGGATTTGTGCCTGGTCCGCGGCGGTGGCGGATGCGCGGCCTGCGGTGAAGCGAGCAGCATCTTACGTCACGAGACAACCTGGCGGCCGCGGCGCGGTGGCCGAGGTCGTCGATCTGCTCCTCCGCAAGCGCGGTGATCGAAAGGTCTGATGTTGAGGAAAGCGAAGGCAACCCGTCGGCAAAGGCCCGGTTCGAGCCTGCTGCGAACGCTGGTGGTCGCTGCCGCCACTCTGACCACGCTGATGGTCTGCTTCGCCATCTACCAGTCCACGCAGCAGCCGCGGACGGAAAGCCCCTCCACTACGCGGGCTGAGACGATCAGCCTGCCGCGCACCCCGCAGACGGGCGGCACGTCGAACGGCGGCGGCACGGTGGAGATCGCGCCGAACGTCCGCATCGGCAGCGGCGAGGGAACCGTGCTCTCCATCTACCCGCGCCAGGGCGATCAGGCCATCGCGGAAGTCGAGGCCGACAACTGGTTCCCGACCAAGGAGGGCGGCAACGAGCTTAAGCTGGTCAAGCCGCTGGTCCGGCTGCGCACGAAATCCGGTCAGCGCGTCAACGTCCGGAGCGACGAAGGACTGATCGAGATCAACACGCTGGCGACGCAGCGGGGCAAGCGGTTGGAATGGCAGCGCGGCAAGCTCTTCGGCAACGTGGTGGTGGAGATCGATCGGCTTTCCGACAAGGAGCGCGAGGCGCTGCCCCCGCATGAGCGCGAAGTGCTGTCGCCCTGGCGGCTGGTCACCGCGCGGCTGGAGCAGATCGAGTTCGATCTCGAGTACAACCACGTCAAGATCGACGGGCCGTTTCAGCTCAGCTCGCGCGAGCTGGAGCTGGATGCGGTGGGACTGGACGTTCGGCTCGATCCTTCCGGCGGGCGCGTGGAGACGCTGAAGATTCTGGAAGGGCGCTCGCTGACCGTGCGGGGCGCGGCGCAGACGTTCGACCTCGGCGGCGGGCCGGCATCGGAGCAGACGCGCTTCACGTCGTGGCTGGACGTGGTCCGCGCGGGTCTGACACGTGCGACGGGCGCGCCGCAGGGCGACGCCCCCGCGAATCCGCCTTCGCCAACGGCCAAGGCGCCTCCGACCAAGCCCTACGTGGATGAGGAAGGCGCGCTGGTTCTCGTCCCGACCTCCAAGGAGGAGACGCAAGCTCGGCCGCTGGTCACCTACAAGGCGCGCTTCGAGCGCGCGGTTCAGATCGTGCAGCGTCGCGGCGACACGGAACTGGGGCGGCTCGAAGCCAACGTGCTTGAAATCCTGCGCGACTTCGGTTCGCAGGATCGGCAGGCGGCTTCCACGGCTGCAGGGGGGGGGGCAACCGCGGCGGCCTCCCCGACCGACACGCCTGAGTCAGACGTCCTGACCGTGAACTGGACCGGACCCCTGTACGTGGAGTGGGTTCCCCCGACGGACACCGAGGAGAAGGCGCCGCCCGCCGAGCGGTTGTGGATTTCGGCGCAGGGCGAGCCGATGCGCGTCGCCGATGGCACGGGGCAGGCCACCGCGGCGGAACTCGTGTTCCACCGCGAGACGGGCGACATTCACTTGGTCGGCTCGAAGGCGCGTCCCGTGGTGCTCGATAACGAGCAGCAGGGGCGGATCGAAGCCATCGAAATGACGACGCGCGGCGACGTGCAGAAGCGAACGATCGTGTTCACCGGGCCCGGACGACTGACGGAAAACACGACCGCGGCCGCGCCGGCTCCCGGCGCGTCGCCGACGGTTGCGGACCTGCCCGATGCGCCGGCCGGTTCGATCCGTTTTGCCGAGAGGATGGAGCTGGATCTTGAGCGGGCGGCCAGCTCGCGGATCGACCTGCGCAATCTCGGCACGGTCTCGCAGGAGAAGATGGTCCCGCGCGAGGCCCGCTTCTTCGGTCGCGTGCTGATGGAGGACGGCACGAGCCGCATCGGCTCGGACACGATGAAGGTCTCTTTTCAGCCGGATGCGGATCGGCTTCGCGTGTCCGGGCTGGAGGCGAGCGGCGGCGTGGACGCGGTGCTGGGCGAGAACCCCCCAAGCGGCATCGTGTGCAAGCGGCTGGAGGTGGATTTTGATCCGAGTGCCAACCGTGTGACACCGGTTCAGGCCCGCGCCTTCGACGCGGTCGCGGCTTCGCACGACACGGGCCGGCTGACCGCGGATGAGCGGATGGTGTTCGATTTCCAGTCGCATCGGCAGACCGTACTAGGGCAGCTTGACGTGCTGGCCGAGTATCTGTCCGCGCGGCGCGAAGGCCTCGAGCCGGAGTCCATCGACTGGTCCGCGCGTCGAGAGGCCGCTCGCAGCCGCACGCACGAGGTCGAGCGCGTGGCGCTTCGCAAGCTCACGGCCATCGGCAATGTCGTCGCCCTGGACGAGCCCCGCCGACTGGACATCACGGCGCAGCGCCTGGAGTGCGTGCTTAACGAGGCGCAGGAGATCGAGTCGGCGCTGGTGGTCGGCGCTGCCGATGCCTGGGCGCACGTGATGCTGGATACGCTCACCGTGGACGGACCGAGCGTGTCCTTCGCGTTGACGTCGAAGGACTCCGGCGTTCCCGGCGCCGGACGCATGACGTTCCTGTCCGCCAAGGATCTGGATGGCAAGCCGGTGGATCCGCCCATTCCCATTCATGTCACGTGGTCGCAGTCCATGACCTTCGTCGGCAAGGACAACCTGGCGACCTTTCTCGGCACGGTTCACGCTGCCAGCGAGGCCCACACGTTCGACGCCGATCGCCTCGACATCACGTTCCAGGACCGTGCGCCGGACGCCGCGGCCGAAAAGCCGAAGCGCGACTGGTGGGTGCTGGAGGACGCGATGAAGCAGCTCACCGGCGATGCGCGGAAGCCGGCGACGCTGCCGGGGTCGCAGGAGCTGAACAAGGAGCCGGTGTTCCTCGCAGCCACGGGTCGCGTGGCGGCGGTCATGTCGAACGAGGATGCCGCGTCCGGTCGCATCCTCAATCGCGCGCAGCTCAAAGGTCCGGCCTTGACCGTGGACTTACGCGCCGGAAGCTCCGCGATGAACGTTACGGGCGAGGGGACGCTGCTCATCGAAGATTACGAGGTGAAGGACCGATCCCCCGTCGCGGCGCCGCAGCAGAAGGGCTTTCTCGCCATCGGCGACGCCTCGGATCGATCCCAGACGCTCATCCTCTGGCACACCTCGATGAGGTACGATTTCGAGAAGGACCGGGCCGAGTTCGACGGCACGGTCCACTTGCAGTACCTCACCGGCCCGTATCTCGTGCAGCAGGCGGAGCTGGGCCTGCCGCCGCCGAAGGAGGGCGACGAGGGTCGGGACACGAGCTTGGACTGCGCCAAGCTCATCGTCGATTTCGCCACGGGCGCGGGCGAAGCGGCCTCGGCGTCCGCGTCGGGCGGTTTCGACACGCGGCGCATCCGCCAGTTCCGCGCGGTGGGCGACGTGCGCATCAACGATCCGCAGATCGTCCTCGCCGCGTCCGACCTGATTTACCACCGCACATCGCAGCAGTTGCTCATCCGCGGGACGAAGGACGTCGTTGCGGAGCTGTACGTGCAGAAGCCGGGCGCGGCGCCGTTCACCTGGCGCCACCAGGAGATGTCGCTGAATCTCGAGACGCTCGAAGCTCGCGTCATCGAGCCGCGCGGCGCGGGCGCGCTGCCCTGATCGACCTCTCGACGACCTCCCGCCTCAGATGGGTGGCGCCGCTGGGGGAGTATCCCGCCAGCGGATTCGTCCTTCCGCAATCAGGCGGATCGCCTCGGGATAGGCTTCGAGTTCCTCCTCAAAGACGCGCGTCGCAAGCTCAGACGCCGAGCAGCCGGGCGGAATCGCGACCTTGCGTTGCAGGATGATCTGCCCGTGATCGTACTCATTGTCGCAGAAGTGGACCGTGCAGCCGCTCTCCGCTCGCCCGGCCGCCAGCACGGCCTCATGAACATGGTGCCCGTACATCCCCTTGCCGCCGAAGTCCGGCAGCAGCGCGGGGTGGATGTTGATGACGCGACCGATCAAGTCGGCGGGGATGCGCCACAACGAAAGGAACCCCGCCATGCAGATCAGGTCCGCGGGGCGGGAGCGGACCGCCTCCGTAAGCAACCGCTGGAAGGCCGCGTCGTCATGGGACGCGCGCTCGACGACGACCACCGGCAGACCGAGTTGTTTGGCCAGTTCCACGCCGCGCGCGTCGCCTCGACTGGAAACGACCCGCTCGATCCGCGCGGGCAGTCGGCCTGCGAGGATGCGCTCCTGCAGGTTGACCATCGTGCGCCCGCCGCCGGAGATGAGCACCACCAGTTTCAACGGTTGATTCATGTTTCGAGTTTCAGCCGCTCGCTTGTGTTCATCGCTCATACGGCAACGTAAGAGCCGGACGCGGTCATGCCAAGAACGGATTCGGCGTCGCGCAAATGGGGCGCTCAGCCTGATGCCACGGCGCCGGCTCCGCGGATGGCCTGCACCATGCGCACCGCCTCGACCGTGGGGCCGACGTCGTGAACGCGAATGACCGCCGCCCCGGCCTGCGCGGCAAGCACGGCGCAGGCGAGCGAGCCGCCCAGCCGATCCACCGGCGTCCGCGACGTCCCCGTCGCGGCCATCAGGCTCTTGCGCGACGCTCCGACAAGCACCGGTCGGCCCGCGGCGACGAAGCGGTCCAGCGATCCCATCAGGCGGAGGTTGTCCTCAACGCGCTTGCCGAAGCCGATGCCGGGATCGACCAGGATGCGCTCCTTCGGCACGCCCCGCGCCTCCGCCCAGCGCGCCCGCTCCTCCAGAAACGCCAGCACTTCCGCCACGACATCCTGATAGACAGGTCCGCCATCGCGCTGCATGTCGGCAGGCGTGCCGCGCATGTGCATCAGCACGACCGGCGCGCCGTGCCGGACGGCCACGTTCACCATGTCGCGGTCATCGCGCAGCGCCGACACGTCGTTGATGATGTCCGCGCCGGCCTCCAGCGCCGCTTCGGCCACCTGCGCGGAGCGCGTGTCAATCGAGAGGGGGACGTCTCCGTGGGCCGCGCGGACGGCGCGGATGACGGGAAACACGCGGCGCATCTGCTCCGCTTCGTCCACGGGCATCGAGCCGGGACGCGTGGACTCGCCGCCAATGTCGAGAATCGCCGCCCCCTCGGCGATCATGCGGTCCGCCTGTCGTATCGCCGCTTCCGGCGACATGAACGCGCCGCCGTCGCTGAACGAATCCGGCGTGACGTTGAGGATCCCCATGACCCGCGGACCGCCCAAGAAGTCGAGGCGCCCGCGTTGAAGCGTCGAAGTCATGACCGCTGTGTAACCCGGACGCCGACGCGGTCAAGTCGCCGCTTGCTTTCCGCCCGGCAATGCAGGGCCACCGCATGGCGAGAATGGTCGGTCTGGCGGGCGGCACGGGCCCGCAGCAGCGGAACCGTGGGGCGCGCGAACGCGAACGGATTGCCGATTCACTCCGACCAGGCGATTGCACCAGACCATGTCACCGGTCCATCCATCACGGCCTGTTCCCGCCTGCGCGGGAATGATGGAGTACGTCAGACCGCGCCACGCAATCGCCGCTCGCGTTAGGAAACCCAGCAGAGCCGCAGAAGGATTACGCCTTCGTCAAGCGTAGGTCCAAGAGCAGATCACGCGCCGAGCGGCGCGCGACAAGGTGCGATCCGCGCGGGAGCAGGGACAAGGTCGGCTTCAGCCGACCGGCTCTTGCCACCCGCTTGAGCGGGTGGGGGCAGCGCTTCGCGCATCAGTCGAGCCGGCTTCAGCCGGGCTTTCCCGCTGCACAGCGCAAGCCGGCTGAAGCCCGGCTGGCGGCGCGCCGGCGGCAGATTCTCCACCGCCTCAAGGCGGTGGCACGAGCCGCCCGGCTGAAGCCGGCCCAGGACGACTCAGCACGATGCAAGTTCAAGCTGGGGATCGGCTGCGATCGGAGCCAATCATCAATGGGCGCAGGCAGAATCGGGTAAGACGTTCTGCGGTTGTGCTTGGAATGAGAATCGGCCGCGGCGCTGATGCGCCGCGGCCGATGATCTTGACCTTGAGGTCTGCGTCGCTGCGTCGCAAGAATTACGGGAGCAGTTCGCATTCCCTGTCGGTGCCGCAGGCGGACCCGGTGTGAACCCCGAGCGCCTGATTCTTCTTCACCACTTTCCACTTGCCGCGATCATTGACGGACGCGCATTCGTGCGCGCCGTCGTAGGCGACCTCAATCTCCAGACCCGCCGTGCCGGTGCCCTTGAGGAGCACTTTGCCGCGGCCCGTCTTGCAGATCATCTTGGTGAACGCTCCGCAGCCGTTCGAGCCGCACAGCGCCGCGTCACCGTACAGCACGAACGGGCGATCCTGTCCGTTTCCCGAGAGGCCGTCCAGTGAGTCGGCCCAGGTGCCGCCGGACACGGTGAAGACGCGGCCGTTGTCCACGCCCGGGCGGGTCGGCGTGCGGACCGGCTGCCACGGACCGCTGAAGCTGGTGCTGCCGTTCGTGGCAAACTCGATCCAGTAGCTGCCCTCCGTCAGCGGCGGCACGAACGACAGGTCGAACGTGACGTGCTTGATGGCGCGCGCCGTATTGGCGCGATCCGCGTCGGTCGTGCGGTACGTTCCGCTGAACGCGGAGAGGATGAGCCGGTCGGTGACCATGTCGCCCGCCTTGATCGAGCCGCCGGCGCCCGGCACGCCTTCCCAAATCTGGATGAACACGTCGGTGATCGGCTCGCTGGTCGAGGAGTTCGTCTGGTACAGCCAAGTCGAACCCATGCTCAGCTCCCAAGTCTCACCCGTGGGCACGGTGAAGTCGTCCGCCTGATGGAACGCCGACGCCAGCGTGTTGTTGCCGAAAGTGTTCTCGCCCGTCCAGATTGGGTTCACGTCGAAACCGCCCGAGCCGCCGCCCGGGATGTGAAAGTCATCCGGGAGGTTGTTGAACAACTGCAGGAGGACGAAGCAGTCGCCGTTGCACGCGCGACCGCCGCCGCATCCGCCGACGATGGGCGCACAAGCCGTTGCGATGCAGAACTCTCCCGGCGCACAATCGCTGGCGCCGAGCCGATCGTTGACCGTGTTGCACTCGCAATTCGCGGCCGGGTCGAAGGTCACGCCCTCGTTGATGAACGGAATCCCCTCCTCACCGCCGATCACGTCCGCGCTCTGCGGCGGATCCGCAAAAGCCCAGGCGGCCATGGCCACGACGGCCGCAGCGAACACAGACATCCTGAAACGATTTGACATTGGCGTTCCTCCTCCCCGTGAAGGGACTATGAAAGAAAACAGCGCGGCGCTCGCGGAGGGAGAACGTCACCCCCCGCAAAGCTCCC
Organism: uncultured Phycisphaeraceae bacterium; assembly: GCA_964526695.1. Taxonomy (GTDB): domain Bacteria; phylum Planctomycetota; class Phycisphaerae; order UBA1845; family UBA1845; genus JABWBH01. The sequence goes on along the minus strand of CAZGJA010000135.1, from coordinate 14,231 downwards.
TCGCATCTGAAACGCGTTGTTCGATGGAGACCCCGTACGCAACGGGCGCGCGCCTCCGCGTCAAAAAAAGGTCAAAGCGCTTTCGTATGCGATCGCACAACTTGCCGACTAGCACTCCGATGACGTTCGCGCGCCATGCACGCGACGTGCATTATTCACACAACCGGGCTTCAGGTCGTGTGCCCTGTGCCGACTCTGACTTGTTCGACCGGCAGAGAAAACGCCAGTCGAAAGGTGAATCTCAGGATATCTCTCCGAGATAAGGATGTCAACAGATTTCTTGTCGAATATGGCCGTGGGCGGGCGCGTACCCCCGAGCGGCGGACAAGCGCTGCGGTCCCGCACGCCCGCCAAGCCGAGCAGGATCAGAAGCGAGGGATCATGGCCCCACGCCCCGGATTCGATGTGCGGAACTGTGCCGCGGCGACCCCAACGCCCGCCGGAAATCGACGTCGGCGGTCAGATCCGGGGCCCCGCGCACCGAACCTCGGCGCTTAACCCGTCGAACTTGGCGATGTTGTCATGGAACAGCTTGGCCAGGTGTTTGGCCTGCTGATCGAACGCAGCGGCATCGGGCCAGGTGCTTCGCGGATTCAGCACTTCCGAGGGGACGTTGGGGCAGGACGTCGGCACGTCGAAGCCGAACACCGGGTCCGCATGACAGGCCACGGAGCCGAGCGCCCCGGAAAGCGCCGCGCGGATGATCGCCCGCGTGTACCGCAGACTCATGCGCTTGCCCACGCCGTATGCCCCCCCCGTCCAGCCCGTGTTCACCAGCCAGCACTGCGCCGCATGGCTGCGGATTTTGTCCGCGAGCATCGAGGCGTACTTCATCGGCGGAAGCGGCAGGAAGGGCGCGCCGAAGCACGTGCTGAAGGTGGCCTGCGGCTCGGTCACGCCGCGCTCGGTGCCCGCGACTTTCGCGGTGTAGCCGGAGATGAAATGGTACATCGCCTGCGCCGCCGTGAGCCGCGCCACCGGCGGCAGCACTCCGAAGGCGTCGCACGTCAGAAACACGACGTGCCGCGGATGCGGGCCGACGCTGGGGATGACCGCGTGATCAATGAAGTGCAGCGGGTAGGCGGCGCGCGTGTTTTCAGTCCGTTCGGCGGAATCATAATTCGGCTCGCGCGCCGGCTCGGTCAGGACCACGTTCTCCAGCACCGAGCCGAAGCGGATCGCGCCGTAAATCTGCGGCTCGTGCTCGCGGGAAAGCCGGATGCACTTGGCGTAGCACCCGCCCTCGATGTTGAACACGCCGTCGTCGCCCCAGCCGTGCTCGTCGTCGCCGATCAGCCGCCGCTGCGGATCGGCGGACAGCGTCGTCTTGCCCGTTCCACTCAGCCCGAAGAACAGCGCTGTGTCGCCCGACTCGCCGATGTTGGCCGAGCAGTGCATGCTCAGAATGCCCTGCATCGGCAGGACGAAGTTCATGATCGTGAAAATGCTCTTCTTGATCTCGCCGGCGTAGGCCGTGCCGCCGATCAGGACGAGCCGCTTTGCGAAGTGAATTACGATGAACGTGCCGCTGCGCGTGCCGTCCGAGGCGGGGTCCGCGTGGCACGTGGGGGCGTTGAGGATGACGAAGTCCGGCGCGGCGTCCACCGGCGCGCCCGCGTCCGGGCGGATGAACAGTTGATTGGCGAAGAGGTTGTGCCACGCCGTCTCGGTGACGACGCGAACGTTGAGCCGGCTGCGCGGGTCGGCGCCGGCATGAAGATCGCGCACGTAGAGCCGCCGTGTGGCGTAATGCTCGAGGACCTTCCGGTGCAGCCGGTCGAAGGACGCTTCGGAAATCCCCTTGTTCGGCCCCCACCAGATCGCCTCGCGCGTGGACGGCTCCTCGACGATGAACTTATCGTTGGGCGAGCGCCCCGTGTGCGAGCCGGTGGCACAAACCAGCGCGCCGCTGGAGGAGAACTCGCCCTCCCCGTTGCGCAGCGCATGCTCGCAGAGCTGCGGCACGGAGAGGTTCCAGTACACGTCCCCGCTCCGCGCGATCCCGTGCTGATCCAGTCCGAATCGGCTTGGTGCATGTCCGAAAGAAGCCACGTGGTTGCCTCCCCATCCCGCCGCGCCGCGGCGAGGGTGAATCCGCGGATACTACCCGTCTCAAGGCCTGATTCAACCGCGCGGTCCGGCTGTGACGGCCCTCAAGACGCCTCCCAATCCAGGCGCGGAATCCGCGATGGGGCATCGAGCCCGATCGCCGCCCCGGCGTGACGGCCGGGTGGCATGGCCTGGCGTACTCGCCTGGCCATGCTGCGAGAGAAGGCTGTCCATTCCATCCGCCCTCGGGTCCGCTGCTGCGAACCCGTGCCGCCCGTCAATCCGGGCACGCTCCCATCCGACCACCCGCCGGTCGGGCCATTCTCAGAATGCGGCTGCCCTGGGGATTGGGCGCTCTGTCGACCCGCAGTGATAAGCGACGCTGAGCTTTCCCGCGAAGGCGGGAATCCGGTTTCGTCGCGGCGCGACGACCGACGCCAACCCGTCATTCACGCGCCGGCGTCGGTTCGGTACAGCCCGTGCGTGTCGATGTAATTGCGTATCTTCTCGGGAACGAGGTAGCGGATGGATTTCCCGAGGCGTACGCGGCGGCGGATGTCGGTGGCGGAGATGTCCACCAGCGGCGTGTCCATCACGCCGGACTGAAGCACGGCGATCTGCTCCTCGCTGAGCCGCGAGCGCAGCAGGTTCCAGTCGATCTGCTCCCAGCCGGGCCGGGCGGCGGTGACGATGCGGCAACTGTCCACCAGCGCGCGCACGCGATACCACGTCGTCAGCTCCACGAGCGAGTCGGAGCCGATGATCCAGTAGAGGATGATGTCCATGCCCAGCGCCTCGCGGAAGTGCGCGACGGTGTCGATGGTGTAGGTGGGTCCGTCGCGCAGGTCGTGGTCGCTGAACTGGAAGGCGTGCTCGCCCTCGATCGCCAGCTTGACCATGGCGGACCGGTGCTCGGCCTGGGCCAGGGCGCCGGTGGGCTTGTGCGGCGGCTGGGCGGAAGGGAGGAAGATGAGGCGGTCGAGCTGAAGCTCCTCGGCGATGTGGCGTGCGACGATCAGATGCCCGTGGTGGATCGGGTTGAAGCTGCCGCCGTAAAGTGCGATCTTTTCGGGCATCAGGAATCCGGATTCCCCGATCGGGAAACGTCCATCGCCATACGCGCGCCGTTCATCGACCCCTGCCTGACGGATGGGCCCGTCGCGCCTGCGTCGCATCAATCATTCTTGGGTGGTAAGTCTATGCAGCGAATCGGCGCGATTCAATCTAAGACCTTGGCCAACCGTGGATTGACGCTCCCCCCCGCCCCCGCAAGACTGCCGTGATCGTGGCGACGCCGGGCACTCAATCCGTAAGGTGCAGGAGCGAACGCCTTCCGCGGCATGCGCCGGCTTGAATCATGACTGATCCCATCTGATGCCCAAATCCCTTTACATCATCGACGGGCACTACCAGATTTTCCGGGCGTTTTATGCGCCGTTCCGCGACCTCTCCAGCCCGACGGGCGAGCCGACGAAAGCCACGCACGTGTTCTGCCAGATGCTGCTGGGGCTGATTCGCGATCGGCGACCGGACTATCTGGCGATCGTGCTCGATGTGTCCGACGAGACCGTCTTCCGACGCGACATCGACCCCGACTACAAGGCCCACCGTGATCCGACGCCCGAGGATTTCATCATCCAGGCCGATCGCATCGTGTCCATCCTCGAGCGGATCGGGTTGCCGATGTTCCGCCTGCCGGGCTTCGAGGCGGATGACGTGGCGGCGACGATCGTGGAGCGGATGCGGACCCGCGCGGACCTGAACTGCTACCTTGTCAGCCGCGACAAGGATCTCGATCAGCTCCTGGCGCCCAACGTATTCCTGCTCGATCCCACCAAAGACGAAGTGCTCGACCCGCAACGTCTGAAGGAGGTGAAGGGTTTCACGCCGGAGCAGGCGATCGAGATTCAGACGTTGTGCGGCGACGCGACGGACAATGTGCCGGGCGTGAAAGGGATCGGACCCAAGACGGCGGTGAAGCTGATCGAGAAGTACGGCTCGGCCGCGGAGGTGGTTCGCCACGCCGACGAGCTGACGCCGAAGATGCGCGAGAACGTGGAGGCGTTCGCGCCGATTCTCGAACGGACGCGACGGCTGGTGACGTTGCGGCGCGACGTGCCGATCGAATTCGAGCTGGAACGCTGCCGCGTGGAGCGGATCGACTTCCCGGCCGCCCTGCCCATCTTCGAGGAGCTGGGCTTCAACTCTCTGCGGCAGCAGTGGACGCAGGTGGCCCTTCAGAACCCGAAGCGCGAGCGAGGGTCATCCTCGGGCGACGCGAGTCAGCCGTCCGACCAGCCCGACGCCGACTATCCGTACCGCGCCGGAAAGGAATCGGCTTCCCCCGACGGCAAAGCCGCATCGGCCCTCCCTCCACGCGCGGCAGCGAAAGCCGCCGCCGAAGGCGGTTTGCTTTTCGACCTCTCGCAACCGCAGGAGACGTTCGACTACGAGTTGGTGGACACGCCCGAAGCGCTGGACGCGCTCGCTGTGCGGCTTGAGTGCTCGCCGCGCTTCGCCTTCGACACGGAGACCACCGGTCTCAACCCCGTTCATGCCAGGCTCGTCGGGCTGTCTTTCGCGTGCGAAGCGGGTCGCGCGTTCTACGTGGCGGTGCGGTCGGTCTCCGGTCGCACCCTTCCCGAGGAGGAGGTCGTCGCCCGCCTTCGCCCGGTCTTCGCCGACCCCGCGATCGGCAAGGTCGGGCAGAACCTGAAGTACGACATGCTCGTGCTGCGGCAGGTGGGGATCGAAGTGCGCGGCGAGATGTTTGACACGATGGTCGCGAGCTTCTTGCTGGATCCGATGCGCTCCTCGCACGGGCTGGACTCGATGGCGCAGGGCTTGCTCGGACACCGGATGATCCCCATCTCCGACCTGATCGGCTCGGGCCGCAACCAGATCTCGATGGACCACGTGGACACGCGTCGCGTCTGCGAATACGCGGCCGAGGACGCGGATTACACCTGGCGGCTTTTCGAACTCTTCGAGGGTCAGCTCCGCGGCAGCCACGTCGAGCGGCTTTTTCACGAGACGGAGATGCCGCTGGTGGAAGTGCTGACGGAGATGGAGCACAACGGCGTGGCCATCGACGCGGCCAAGCTGGAGCAGCTCGGCGGGGTGATGCAGGGGCAGCTTGACGAGCTGAAGCAAAAGGTGTTCGAGGCCGTGGGGCATCCGTTCAACATCGACTCGACCAAGCAGCTTGCCGAGGTGCTGTTCGACGAGTTGAGGCTGCCGGTGATTCGCAAGACGAAGACGGGGCGCAGCACGGACGCCGACACGCTCGAGGCGCTCGTGGACCAGTCGGATCATCCTGCCCCGCCGCTGCTGCTGCAGTATCGCGAGATCTTCAAGCTCAAGAGCACCTACGTGGACACGCTGCCGCGAATGGTCAGTCGCCGGACGGGGCGCATCCACGCTTCCTATCATCAAACAGGCGCGATCACCGGGCGGCTCTCCTCCAGCGATCCGAACCTGCAGAACATCCCGATCCGCACGCCGCTGGGCAAGCAGATTCGAGAGGCCTTCGTCGCCGGCTCGCCCGACACGGTGCTGCTGGCGGCCGACTACTCGCAGATCGAACTGCGGCTGCTGGCTCATTTCTGCAAGGACGCAGCGCTGCTGGAGGCGTTCGAACGCGGTGCGGACATTCACCGTTTCGTGGCTTCGCAGGTCAACGACGTGCCGCTTGAAGCCGTCACGCCCGAGCAGCGCAGCGCCGCCAAGGCCGTCAACTTCGGCATCATCTACGGGCAGGGCGCGTTCGGCCTGTCGAGAGGGCTGGGGATTTCTCAGTCTGCGGCAAAGGGCTTCATCGACCGCTACTTCGAGCGATACCCGGGCATTCGCGCCTTCATCGACGAGTGCGTGGCGCACGCGCGGAGGCACGGGTTTGTCGAGACGATCCTCGGAAGGCGACGCCCCATCCGCGAGCTGCAATCGCAGAACCGCCAGCAGGTCAGCTTCGGGGAACGCATCGCTGTGAACACGGTCGTGCAAGGATCGGCGGCGGACCTCATCAAGCGCGCGATGGTGGACATTCATGCGGAGCTGAACCGCTCGCGCCTATCAGAGCCGCGCCCGTCAGGAAGCGAACTGCACAAGCGAGGCAACGCGGCAGTATGGCAACAAGGCAACGAGGCAACCAGGCACCAGGGCAACGCAGCAATGGCAACGTCTGATTTGAAGTGGACCGCGCGGATGCTGCTGCAAGTTCACGACGAACTGGTGTTTGAGGTGTCCGCTGCGACGGTTGAGGCGGAGGCGCGGATGATCCGTGAAAAGATGATCCGCGCGATTCCGCTCGATGTGCCGATCGTCGTGGATGTGGGCTGGGCCAGGAACTGGCTGGCGGCGAAGTGACCCCGGGGGCCGCTCCTGGCTCCACATCACCAGGGCTTGGCGAGTATGCAACCCAAGCGCGGTCGTGCGCTTCACGGGTCCACTGCTGCGGATCCGTGCCACACGCCCAGGTGGCGTCGCTCTTGGCTCCTCGTCACCACGCCTCGACGAGTCCACCCGACCGCGCCACCCGCATTGGATGTATGGAATGCGGCGAAACCGCCTGACTTTACAGATCGTGGGCGATTTCACTTGAGTCAGACCGCGCGGACGGTTACTGTATCGGATTACAGGGGGTCGTCGTAGGGTGGAAGAACGGACGCGGCCGTGCTCCACACGGGCTGTTGACACCGCGGCGATCGGTTCCGGGTTCGGGAGGAGGAGCGGCTCAGCCGTCGGCGGCGCGAGCGGGGAGATGCGGCAGGTGCGCGCGGAGGTTGACCGCGCGGGGGGTTGTACCTGACGCGTTCGTGCCCCGAGTCTCGTCACTGACTTGGCGATGGCTCCTGCTGCGCCCCGCGCGCCCTCCCGTTCCCTGTCCGCTCGCACTCGTTGACCAGAGTCTCAAGGCGTTCATACAGGCGGAGCCGATGACGACGATCGAGGCGATCTGGAAGCAGGCGGAACGGGATCTCATCATCCCCAACGCCGATCAACAGGGCGACGTGCTTCTGTGGGAGCACTGCTCGACCATCGCGCGGGCGGTGCAACAGCTTCTCGCGTGGCCCACGATCGCGGCGCGGTCCCCTTCCGCCGAGGCGCTCACTGCCGCGGCGCTGTATCACGACGCGTATTTCGCGGTGCTGCACCGGGGCCGCGGCTTTCGCGACAACGACTGCGTCACGCGGGCCGGGGACGCGTCGGCGCGCGATCACAGCGCGGAGATCCTCACCGCGCGCCTGAAAGGGACCCTCGACGCGGAAGCGCTGGATGCCGCATGTGAAATCGTGCGCGAGGCCGGTCGGCGCGAGTGCCGGCGCATCGAGGCGCAGATGCTCAGCGACGTGGACAACCTGCACCAGCTCGGGCTGCTGACGCTGCTGCCGACCATCCGCCAGTCCGTCTCGACGGGGAAAGGCGCGGCCGACCTGATCGACCGCTGGCGCGTGTGGAAGGAGTACGGCGTGTGGCCCGCGCGGCGCGAGAGCTTCTACTTCCCGGAGACGCAGCATCTCGCCACGCAACGGGTCGAAGCCTACGACCGGTTCATCGCGCAGTTGACGCGCGAGCTTGAAGGCGCTGATCTGGCCGAAGTGCTTCAGCCGCAGGGCAAAGAGAAGCGAGTCGCCGCGAGCTGAGGCGGAACGCGCCGGGCTGAAGCGGTCGACGCCGAGTTGACGCAACCGTCGATGAGCCGAGGTGGGGCCGTTTGCACGACGCGCCGATCAGAAAGGCGACCGGCGGCACAGCTCGCCCGGATGATCCGGCGGCACCCTCGTCATTCGATCCTGTTGGTTCACTCCCAAAACATGCTGCGGCTATTTCGTTGAACCGCTCGGTATTCTCCATCGCCCGGCGTCCTCATGATGCCGCCGCGGGAAGCGCGTGCAGCGACCGCGAAAGCTCGGGCTCGGCATCGCGCCGCGGCTCGGCTTCCACCGACTTCCCAAAGCGGACGAAGAGCGCCGGAACGACCACCATGTTCAAGAACGTGGAGGACAACAGACCGAAGAGGATCACCATCGCCATGGGGCGCAGGATTTCGTTGCCGGGCTTGTCCGCCCCGAGGGTCAGCGGGATGAGCGCCAGCCCCGCGGCCAGCGCCGTCATCAGAATCGGCGCCAATCGCTCCATCGCTCCGCGGTGAACAGCCTCGCGGAATTCCCCCACGCCCTCGTAGCGCTGCAGGTGACGGATGTGCGAGACCAGGAGGATGCCGTTGCGCGCGGCGATGCCGAACACGGTGATGAACCCGATCATCGACGCGACCGACAGCGAACCGTCCGTCAGATACACCCCGGCTACGCCGCCGATGAGCGCCAGCGGGAGGTTCACCATGATCAGCAGAGCGTCGCGCATGGAGCGGAACACGATGTGCAGCAAGAACCCGATGCCGATCACCACCACGAAGCCCAGGATGCTCAGCATCCGTGCCGTCTGCGATTCGCTCTCGAACTGACCGCCGAACTCGACGAAGTAGCCTTCCGGGAGCTTGACCGCCGCACCGCCCGCAGCGCCGGCATCCGTCAACGCCGCGATGTCGTTGACCACGCCGCGCACGTCGCGGCCGGCGACGTTGCACATGACCACGATCTTGCGCTGGACGTTTTCGCGCATGATCAGGTTGGGGCCGCGCTCCTCGGTGATGCGGGCCAGCGCGCGGAGCGGAACCTTGGCGCCCTGTGGCGTATCGACGAGGAGGTTGCCGACGAGTTCGAACTTCTCGACCGGCGCTGCCTCGCGCGTGGCCTCGTCCCCGTGGGCGCTCGTCTCCAAACCGCTGCCCAGGTTCGAGGATGCGACGCGGACGACAAGCTCGAACGCGTTCTTGCCTTCCAGCACCAGCGTGACGGGCTGGCCGCGGAACCCGGCCTCCAGGGCGCGAGCGACGTGTTCGACGCTGAGTCCGAAACGGGCGATGGCTTGCCTGTCGAACTCGACGCGCAGGGTGGGGATGTCGGTCTGCTGCTCGGTTGACAGGTCCACCACGCCGGGCACGGTGCGCATGCCAGCCTCGATCTGGCGGGCCAGGTCGCGCAGCGTCCGCAAATCCTCGCCGAAGATCTTCACCGCAATGCTGGCGCGCGTGCCGGAGAGCATGTGGTCGATGCGGTGGCTGATCGGCTGACCGAAGATCGTCTGCACGCCGGGGATGACCGCCAGGTCGCGGCGCAGCGCGGCGAGAAGCTCGGCCTTGGTCCGTCGGGGCTTGCCCAGCCGAACGGGCGCCTCCATGTCGAGCGTCAGGTCGATCTCGCTGGCCTCGACGCCTTGGACGTGTTCGTCCTCCTCGGCGCGGCCCGTGCGACGACCGATGGCGACGATCTCGGGATGCTGCATGAGCGTTTCCTGCACGGCGCGGGCGAGCGCGTCGCTCTGCTCCAAAGACGTGCCGGGCAGCGTCACGGCGCCCACGACCAGCGCGCCCTCGTTGAATTCAGGCAGGAAATTCCGCCCCGCGCCCGCGACCCCCACTCCCGCCGCGATCAGCAAGACGAGGGTCGGGGCGACCACGAGCCACGGGTGACGCATGGCAAACGCGAGCATGGGCGCGTACGACCGCTTGCACAGGCGAACGACGAGCGGATCGTGACCTTCCCGTTTTCCCGCCCGCGTCAACAGATACGAACACAGGGCCGGCGTCAGCGTCAGCGCCACCGCCAAAGACGCCGCCAGAGAGACGCAGAAGGCGACCCCCAACGGTCTCAACAGGCGTCCCTCCAACCCGGAAAGGAGGAACAACGGCGTGAACACCAGCAGGATGATGAGCGTGGCGAACACGATCGAAGCCCGCACCTCCACGCAAGCCTCATAAATCACGGTCAGTGCGCTGTGCCGCGAGGCTTCGGGCAGGGCCGCGTTCTCGCGCAATCGGCGCATGATGTTCTCGACGTCGATGATGGCGTCGTCCACCAAAGAGCCGATGGCAATGGCCATTCCGCCCAGCGTCATGGTGTTGATCGTGCCGCCGAAGGCTTTCAGTGTGAGGATGGTCACGACCAGCGAGAGAGGAATCGCGAGCAGCGTGATGAGGCTCGCCCGCAGGCTCGCCAGGAAGGCCACGACGATGATGACCACCAGGATCCCGCCTTCCCATAGCGCCTTGACGACGTTGTTGATCGACCCCTGAATGAAATTGGCCTGCCGGAACAGGTTCGTGTTGATGAACATGCCGGCGGGCAACGAGGACTGGATCTCGGCAAGAACATCGTCCAGTCGCTTCGTCAGCTCCAGTGTGTTGGCGCCCGGCTGCTTTTGGATGGCGATGATGACGCCCGGCTCGTTGATCGCCTCCCATTGTTCCCCGCGCCGAGAGGAGTAGCCGGTGCCGCGTTTGATCGCCGCTCCCACGCCGACCACGCCAAGGTCGCCCACCTTGATCGGCCGCGCCTCGCGCAGCGTGACGACCGTCTCGGCGATGTCGTTCGGATCGCGGAAGCGGCCGATGCCCTCAATCACCGACTCACGCCCGCCCTCGACCAGGAACCCCGCGGATACGTTCTCGTTGGCCAGCTTGAGGGCTTCGACGACCTCGGCAACGCTCACCTGAAACGCGCGCAATCGTTGTGCCGAAAGCACGACCTGGTACTGCTTCTCGTCGCCGCCGATCGGCGTGACCTGGGACACGCCGGCCACGGAGAGCAGCCGTCGCCGCAAGACCGTGGTCGCCGTCGTGCGAAGCTCGAGCGCGTCGTGGCGGTCCGAAGTCAGCGACAGAAACAGCACCTCGCCCATGATCGACGACACGGGGGAGAGCACGGGCGGTTCCACCTGGGGAGGCAGTCCGCCGACCACGGTCGTCAACCGCTCATTGACCGTCTGACGAGCCTTGTGAATGTCCGTTCCCCACTCGAATTCGACCCAGACCACGCAGATGCCCACCGCCGTCGCGGAACGCACGCGCCGAACATGGGTCGCGCCGTTCACGGCGGTTTCAATGGGAAACGTCACCAGCGTCTCCATCTCTTCGGTGGCCATGCCGTGGCCCTCGACGATGACGGTCACCGTCGGCGCCGTGAGGTCAGGAAAAATATCCACCGGCATGGTCGTCGCCACGTACGTGCCGCCCGCCAGCAGCACGGCCGAACCCACCAGCACGATCAGCCGGTTGGCCAGCGACCAACGGATGAGGAAGTTCACCATGATTCGTTCCCCTCAATGCGCGTGGCCTTCGCCGAACTGCGCCGGCGACAGCGACGACAGGTGAATGGCGTACGACCCGCGACCCGCGACCCGCTCGCCGGTTTGAATCCCGCTGAGCACTTCGACGAACGCTCCATCACGGATGCCGAGCTTGAGCTCACGGCGATCGAACAGCTCGCCCTCGATCAAGACAAATGCGATCGGCTTCCCGTTGTCCGTCACCACGCAGTCGATCGGGATGGCAACGCCATCATGGCTTCTGGCGGTTTCGAGCAGCAGATCCGCGAACATGCCGGCGCGGTAGCGACCCTCGGCATTCGGCATTTCGTAGCGGATGGGGATGGTGCGGGATGAGGGGTCGATGACCGTGCCGATGTGCACCAGCCGTCCGCCCGCACCGAGTACGTCCACCGGCGTTTCGGCGCTGCCCGCGTTCCCCGCCAATCGCATCAACACGCCGGGGCGGGCCGGAAGCTCGGCAAGGTCGAATTCGGACACATGACCGACGATCCAGACATGCTCAAGGTTGACGACCCGGAACACCTCCTGTTGCGCGTCCACGTGTTCGCCCTCGATGTGCGGGATGGACACGAGTTCCCCGCCGATGGGCGACATCAGCGGAAGCCGCAATCCATCCCCGATCGCCCGGCCCGAACCGGGCGCTTCAGGAGAGCCCTCCCCTCGCAGAACATCGACGCGTTCCCGGATCTGCTCGTACTGGGTCTTCAGGGACTGCGCGGCGTCGGACTCGTTGCGGGCCAGTTCGTACGCCTGCTCGGCCTCGTCGAACTGCTGGTCCGTGCCCACGCCCTTCTCGCGCAAGGTCCTGGCTCGCTCCATGGCGCGGGTAGCGAAGTTGAGCCTGGTTTTGGCCTCCGCGATGGTACGCTGCACTTCCGTCCCGCGAAGGAGCAGGTCAATTTCCAGGGTCGCAAGCTGCGCCCGATTGGCGCTGAGCTGCGCCGCTTCCGTTGCCGGCAACGGCGGCTCCACGTAGGCGAGCACCTGCCCGGCCTCCACGTGCTCGCCGATCGAGGGCCAGCGGTGATCGATCGATGCATCGGTGCCCACGTCATCGACCCTGGCGCGCAGCCGACCGGCGACCGGAGCGCCGACGAGCGCCATGTGTCCCGCCGGGGCTTCGATCTGCCCGGGAACCTGCAACCTGCGGACGAGCGTGCGCCGGGACGCCTGCTCCAGGCGCATCGCGATCTTCCACTGTTGTTCCAAGAGGAACTGCACGGCGCCGGACGGAGCGGACTCGGCTTCGCCCGATGATGCTTGGATTGCATTCGCTTTGCTGGCGAACACCAGCATCTCGCCGAGATCGACGGTCTCGTTGACCTGCGGGCTGGAGAGGACGTACTTCGCCCTATACCGCCCTGGAGCTTCAAACGTGTGAGTCGGCGTGAAAAGCCCGTCGCGCGCCGGCAGGTCAACCCCGAAGGTCACCGCCTTGCCGCTGTCACCGACGCCCTCAAATGAAAGCTTGCCGGAGCGCACGGGCTCGCCCGTCTCCAGCACCGTGAAGTGCGATACGAACTTCGCCGGTTCGCCCGCCACGAGCGTCGGGTATTCCATGAACAGCTCGACCTTCGGCGTGAAGAGCGTCAGCGACTGAGGCTCAAGCTCGGCGTCGGCCCCCCCCTGAGAGGGCGCCGGCACGGCGTGCGCATCGCTGCCCGGGTTCGAAGCTCGATCACAACCGGACCCCGCGACCACCGCCGCCGCGAGCCCCGCCCCTATCAAGAAATGAGAGCGCATAGTTCCAGACTCCTGCTGTAATCCCGGTGAAAAATCGTTCTCAGATGCTATTGGCGCGCACGAATGCGCGCGCAACAGGTTTCGGTATGGGGAGGTCTTCGTGCGAACGTGGAATCAAATGAGCAGGGGCAGAACGTCCCCCGGAGCGGGAACCCGCGGGAGACACATGAGAAAGTGCCGCAAGCTGGGGGTGCAATGGCAGGCAAACGTGAACTCGGGTTGGATCACCGAGCTGATCGGGGCCGGCATGACCAAGGCGAATTGAGCAGTGCCGCTCGCGGGTCTTGGCCCACAAAAGGTCGGATGCGAGGTCGCCGGAATCGGGTCGCCGTCCGACTCATGTTCATGATGCGGCATCTGACCGTCGCCGTGCACATGCCCGACGCCGGTCTCCGCAGCCTCCACGTGCTTCCCTGCGTGCGCCAGGATGCTGGCCACGCTGGACACGGAACCCAGCGCCGTCAGCAGGCTGCTCAGGATGGCCATCGACCGCGAATGCATGGGTTGGAAGCCTATCGGCGATTCATCCGTCGTCAAGGGTCTGTTGCTGTTCCGCGCCACGCGGATGGTGAATGTCGGGAACGTGCGTATGGGCATGCTGCATCGCCTGGTGAATGGACCCGTGCGAGTGTGGGCCACGCGGCAGCCATGCAACGAGCGCGGCGGTCGGGGCGGTGCGAGCCGCGTGACCGCCCGCGGCGAAGGGAAAAACTCGGCATTCCCGCGCAGGCGGGGGTCCAGCGCGCACCGCCCCCCCGCCGGATTCCCTCGCACGCGGGAATGACAGGCTGGATTCCCGCCCGCGCGGACATGACGAGTTTCGCCCTTCGCCGCAAGCTGACAGGCTCAATGCGAACCCGTCCCTGTGACTGCGCCGACAAATCTGCGCAATCTGCGCAATCTGTGGATCACTTCTCTCCGCCCCCCTCTCCAAGAAACAGTGAACAAATCCGCGCGTTGCACACGATAAGAGGAGTACGCGCTGCAAGGTGACGCTGCGATGACCGTGGCGGCCGCGCGGCTCCGGGCGTCCGCGGTCGCATTGAATCGCGCCGCCACGCCCGGACAAGGGTTTTTTTTCAAGGAGGATCGGGATGCAACTGGAAACAAGGAACAGATCGGGCGTCGCTGAGAATCCGATCGGGCGAAGCCCGATCGGATCGGATCGGATCGGATCGGATCGGATCGGATCGGATCGGATCGGATCGGATCGGATCGGATCGGATCGGATCGGATCGGATCGGATCGGATCGGATCGGATCGGATCGGAT
>CAZGJA010000134.1:0-59333 GCA_964526695.1 uncultured Phycisphaeraceae bacterium | reverse complement strand
TCTCGTGGTAAACGGATGGGTGGTGTTCAAGATACCCAGGTTTCCACACAAGGAGCGAACCATGAAGTTTGTCGGCATCGACCTCCACAAGAAGACTATCAGCCTGTGCGTCATGGGCCAAGACCGCCAGGTGCTGGAGCGGCGGCGGCTGGGGTGTCAGGAGACGGGGGAGATGGTGGCACGGGTCGGCAGCAGCGGACCCGTGCGTCCCGCGAATACCTCCGCGTGTGCCGGTCTCCACGGCCTGTTCCCGCCTGCGCGGGAATGACGGAGTACGCCAGACCGTGCCACCCTGATTCGAATTCAGACTGCGGTGGCCATGCTCATGCTCCCCAAAGCCCTCCCCCGTAAGGCGGCACGGAAATTGCCGCTTGCACGGCGCGTATGCCGGCCGGAGTCGGCGTGGGAGAGCCAAGCCGCCGCCCTGCCTGAAGCCCAACGGGCTGCGAAGGCGATGCGGCGCTGAATCGAGCGACCCATGAATGGTCATGCGGTAAGTCTGACGAACCCCACTTCTGAAGTGGAGGATCAGTCTCACGTCTGCTGCCGCCTTGCAGCGGAGCGGGCGGCCTCGGGCCATCCCGCCGCCGGCGCGAGTCACGCGGCGCAACCCGCAAGCCGGAACGGATTGCGAGGGCGCGTCAAGCGATGGTTCTCCTCTCCACGGAGCAGGAGCAGGCTCTCGGCCCTTTGGGCGCCGGTGGGCTTCCTGACCCTGCTGCTGACGCTGCTGGTCGGCGCGGAAGTTTTCGAACGGCGCTTCCTGCCGGATCTGAGCATCGGCGGGCACCACGCCATCCTGACCATTCAGGCATGTTTGGCGACGGCCGGGGTGGTCGGAACGATCTACCTGGCGTTGCGGCACGAGCACGCCCAGTTGAAACGGACGGCAACGACGCTGACTCGGGCGTTGGAATCGTACCGGAGCACGCAGTCCTTTCCCGCGCGATTCGACAATCCTCATCTGAAGAACTGCCGCGAGGTGCTGGACTGCCGGCAGGAGGACTGCCCGATGCACGACCTGCCCGGCGAGCGATGCTGGCAGGTGATGGCGCTGCGGCGCTCCGCCTACGGGCACACGACGGTCATCGATGAGTTGAAGAAATGCCTCAGTTGCGAGGTGTATCGCCAATCCTGCCCCGACGCGCTGACCGAGCTTGGAGAGAGCTTCAACAACCTCATGTTCCTGCTGGAGGAGGAGTCGCGGAAAGTCGGCGCGATGCGCGCGCACCTCGTGGAAAAGGAAAAGATGGTGGCAATCGGGCAGATCGCCTCCGGCATCGCGCACGAGATCGGCAACCCGCTGTCGAGCATTTCCTCCGTGGTGCAGATGCTCAAGCGCGCCCATTCGCCCGCGCTGAAAACCGAGCAGCTTGACCTCATCGAGACGCACATCCAGCGGATTTCCGCCATCGTGCGGCAACTCGTGACGCTTGCCCGACCCGCGCCGGCGAAGTGGGAGCTGGTGGACCTCGGGCAGGTGCTTGACGAGGCTATCCGCCTGATCCGCTTCGACCGCCGGGCGCGCAACGTCGAGATTTCGCTGGACCGCCCTTCGACGTTGCCGCGCAGCCACGGCATCGCCAACGAGCTTCAGCAGGTGTTCATCAACCTGGCGCTGAACGCGCTCGACGCCATGCCCGAGGGAGGAAAGCTCAAGCTCCGCGCGGTCAACCGGGGACGTCAACTCGTGCTCCACGTCGAGGACACCGGCTCGGGCATCCTGCCGGAGGTGGGGCGCCGCGTGTTCGAGCCGTTCTTCACGACCAAGGAACCGGGCGCGGGCACGGGGCTGGGTCTGGCGGTCAGCTACGGCATCGTTCAGAAACATGGAGGCACGATCGGCTTCGAATCCGTGCCCGGCGACGGCACGACCTTCACCGTCCAACTGCCGATCCTGGACGGGCCCCCGGAGACATGACCATGAGCCCGAAGACAGTCCTGCTGGCGGACGACGAACAGACATTGCGAATGAATCTCGCCGAAGTGCTTCGCGAGGAGGGCTTCGACGTCATCGCCTGCGCGGACGGGCAGGAGGCGCTGAAAGCGCTCAAAGCCAACTCGATCGACGTGCTCATCACCGACCTGCGCATGCCGGGGCTGAGCGGCATGGACCTGATCGACCGGACGCGGACGCTGGCGCCCTCGGCGGGCATCATCGTCATTACGGCGTTCGGCGAAGTCGAGACGGCCGTGGAGGCGATGAAGAAAGGCGCGAAGGACTACCTGTGCAAGCCGCTGAACTTCGACGAGCTGATCTTCAAGCTCAAGCAGCTCCTGGCGCATGAAGATCTCGCGCGGCAGAACGAGCTGATGAAGCAGCAACTGCGGCAGGGCAGCGACTCGACGGAGATCGTCGCGCGGTCGTCGGTGATGAACGCCCTGCTGGAGACGATCCAGCGCATCGGTCAGACGATGAGCAACGTGCTTCTGTGCGGCGAGAGCGGCACGGGCAAGGAGGTGCTCGCACGGGCGCTGCACTACGGAGGCATTACTCGCGACCGGCCCATTGTCACCGTGAACTGCGGCGGGCTGACGGAGACACTGATCGAGAGCGAGTTTTTCGGACATCGCCGCGGATCGTTTACCGGCGCGGAGAAGGACCGCATCGGCTACTTCGAGGCCGCGGACGGCGGGACGCTGTTCCTCGATGAAATCGGCAATCTGCCGTTCAAGAGCCAGTCGGTGCTGCTGCGGGCGATCGAGCAGCGCGCCATCATCCGCGTGGGCGACACCAAGTCCCGCCGGGTCAACCTGCGAATTATCGCGGCGACGAACACGGATTTGGAAAAGGCCATCGCCGTCGGAGCCTTCCGCGAAGACCTGTATTTCCGGCTGAACGTGGTGCGTCTCACCGTTCCGCCGCTGCGCGAGCGACCGGAGGACATCCCGGCGCTGATCGAGCACTTTGTTCACAAGTACAACGCGGAACTGTCCACCAACTGCTCGGGCGTGGACGAGGATGCGATCGAGGCGCTCTGTGCCCACCCCTGGCGCGGGAACGTCCGCGAACTGGAAAACGTGGTGGAACGGGCGCTCATCTTCGCCGGCGGGCGGCGGGTCGGGATTGAGGATCTGTCGTTCGTCGTGGGCAAAGGACCGCCGCGCACCCCGGTGGCGCTCGACCTACGCACGGCCACGCGGCATTTCGAGAAGCAGCACATCGTCAAGGTGCTGGGCAGCTTCGGCAACAACAAGAGCGCCGCGGCGGACGCGCTGGGGATCGGACTCTCGAGCCTTTATCGGAAGATGGACGAACTGGAGATTGCCAAGACGCTGTGCGAGGTGTCGAGCGGGGTTTAGCGGGCGAAGCGAAACCAGGTGTGGCCCCGGTTTCCAACCGGGGAAGTGTAGCACAGGTTTCCAACCTGTGCGGGTTTGGAAGCACCGTCTAGATGCGGGGCGAAAGAAAAATGGCTTCACAACGTCTGAAGATGTTCGATCTCTGCGATGGCAGGCACGGCGAGCCATCCGCGAACGCGCGCTCAGTTTGGGCGGGTCGGGCGATCGTGGGCGCTCTCGCGATTTGGGGGACGGCGGACAGCGCCTTCTCACAGGTATCCGGGGGCCACAACGCTCTGCCTCCAACGAAGACCTATTACCTTCGATGCGCCTCGGAATCGTCGCCCGATCCTGTCGAAATCGAGTTTCCCCTCATCCGATCGACCCCCGCGCCTTCCGTCGAGCTGAATCAGACCCTCTCCCTTCCCCCCGGCTGGCCCACGATGCGCGTCGTCCGGTATCTGCCTCGGGCCGTTGTCGAGCAATCAGTCGTCGCAAACGACAGCGAGGACGCAAGGGCGGCGCTGCTCCTGACGATCGAAGGCCGGAGCCAGAAAATCGACCGCTGGCTCGTGGCCGACGACCCGGCGCACAATCGTCTCAACAGCTACATCGCGTTGTGGCGCTACATGGCCGTTCCCGACCGCGCCTCGCGCGACGAGCTGTTTGATCAATTCACGCATGAACTGACGCGCGATCCGCAACTTCTCATTCGCAAGCTGCGGGGCGACTCCCGGCATGCGATCCCGTTTCGAGCCGGCGAGACCTACGAGGTCGACGATCCCGCCTGCAAAGTGACGGTCCGGGAGTTCTTCCCGCATTTCGCCTTGGACTCCGCAACCAAGAAGCCCATCAACCAGTCGCTTGAGTTCGTCAATCCCGCTGTTTCCTTAAGCGTGGAGAAAGACGGTCGCACGGTTGATGTCTGGGTGTTTTCCAAACACCCCGACCGCGGCGCTCGCGCCGCGAAGGATCTGGGGCTGGATCTGCGTCTCGACTGCGCCGAACGGGCGCCATCCGATGAGCCTGATATCGTGATCGTGACCGTCGGCGGGAAAGACCACGAAGCATGGGTCCGGGTGAATGGGGAAGTCACGCCGAACGTCCTGAAACTCGGTGAGGACGTGCCGATCGGGTGTACGAGATACGCCTTCCGCGCGGCCGAGTTTCAACCCAAGGCAAGGCTTGTGGAGGGTTACAAGCCCGACAGCGGGCCTGAGTCCGCTCCGGCGCTGTGCGTTGAAATTGAGCAGGGTTCGGGATCGAAAACGCAAGCGTGGCTTAAACTCGACAAGCCCGCGCGTCTCGCGGATGCGCAAGGCGATCGGACGCTCACGTTGACCTTCAGCTCTCAACCCCTTGCCGCGCAAGGAGCACATCCATGAAGTCGTCATGCATCGCCGCCATCTTGCTGCTCACCCTGGCCGCGCCATCGCCGGCGCAGCGGACCAAGCCGCCGCCGGACTACAAGGGCACGTGCTCCGACGCGAACTGTCACGACGGCTACGCGCGCCGCAACTTCGTGCACGGACCCGTCTCCGCCGGCGCCTGCGCGACCTGTCACACCGAGGAGAACGCGACGGCGCACACGTTTGTGTTCAAGGGCGCGACCGCGGAGCTGTGCTCGTTCTGCCATGAAGAAGGCCACCCCGGCAGCGTGCAGCACGGCCCGTTCGCCGAGGGGCAGTGTACATCCTGCCACGATCCGCACGCGGCCGACGTCGCGTTCTTCCTAAAGGCGGAGAGCACCTCGGCGCTGTGCGCCGACTGTCACGCCGACGCGCTGGAGGGCCTGACGCACCTGCACGGACCCGTGGCCGCCGGCGGATGCACGGCCTGCCACGATGCGCACGCCTCGAACTTTGAGGCCATGCTGTTTGCGCCCAAGACGGAAACGTGCAACAAGTGCCACTCGGAGGTGCGCGACCAGGTGATGGACCGCGCGTATATCCATCAGCCGGTCAAGGAGGACTGCACGCTGTGTCACAACCCTCATGGCGGCGCGAGCCGGATGTTGCTGAAGACCTCCGTCCCGCAGCTTTGTTACGAGTGCCACGAGGAGGTCGCCGCGCAGGTGAAGGACGCCAAGGTTCCGCACGCGGCGGTGACCGACGGGCAATCCTGCCTGAACTGCCACGACCCCCATGCGTCCGACTTCCAGTTCTCGCTGCTGAAAGATCCGATGACGCTCTGCCTCTCGTGCCACGACAAGCAGATCGACACGCCGCACGGGCCTGTGCAGGACATGAAGAAGCTCTTTGCGGAAAACCCGTCCGTTCATGGGCCGATCGCGCAGCAGCAATGCTCCGGCTGTCACGTGACGCACGGAAGCCCGCATTTCAGCCTGCTTAAGAAGGAGTATCCGGAGAGCTTCTACACATCCTACGCCGAGGAGCAGTACGCGTTGTGCTTCGAGTGCCACGAGGCTGACATGGTGCGGGACGAGCGGACGGACAAGCTGACCAACTTCCGCAACGGCGATCAGAACCTGCACTTCATCCACGTGAACAAGGACAAGAAAGGGCGGACCTGCCGGGCGTGCCACGAAGTCCACGCCAGCAAGCAGCCGAACCACGTCACGGATTCGGTCAAGTTCGGCAAGTGGGATCTGCCCATCCACTTCGACAAGACGGAGACCGGCGGCTCGTGCCAGCCCGGGTGCCACAAGCCTTACAAATACGACCGGACCTCGGCCGTCGTGAACGTCGCCAAGACGACGACGGAGACCGGCCGATCCGCCAGCCGCGAGGGAAGCTGATGAAGACGATGGCGATCCTTCCCGCGATCCTCGGGCTTACGCTGCGACCCGTTCTGGCGTGGCTGCCTCAGCCGGTGGAGGAGCTGCGCAACGTGAAGACGGGAGACCCGGTGCCCGCGTTCACCGCGCAGGGGTTGGATGGAAAACCCTACGATTTGGCGGGTTTCAAGGACCGAGTGTTCATCCTCGCGTTCGTCCGCCCGAATCAGAAGCCCTCCGAGAGCACGCTGGAGATCATCCAGCGCGTGCTCGACGGATGCCCGGATCCCAAGCCCGCGGCGCTGGCGGTTTTTTCCAACCATGATGCGGCTGAATACGCCCGGCGCGTCGTTGCGGACAAGCACATCACCTTTCCCGTGGCGCTCGACGCGGAGCGGAAGATGTACGGCGACTTCGGGCTGATCGTCACGCCGACGACGCTGCTGATCGACGCCACCGGCATTCTCCGCTTCGAGATGCCGCACGTTCCGCCCGAGTATGAGCGTCGGCTGAAGCTGCACCTCGACCTGCTGATGAAGCGCATCAACGCCTCGCAGCACGAGGAGCTTCTCAAGCAGACCGAGCAGAGCGCCTCCGGCTGGAACGACGCCTACCGCTCGCAGTTGACGCTGGCGCAGACGCTGATCGACCGGAAGTCCTACGAGGAAGCTCTGAAGATCCTCCTTCAGCTCAAGGCGGAAAAGGAGACGCCGCAGGTGGCGATTCTCCTGGGGCGCACGTGTCTCGCCCTCAACCGCATCGACGAGGCCGCGCGCTACCTGGATCCCCTCAAGGACGCCGCTCCGCTGCCGCCCACGGCGATGTTCGCGCTGGGACAGCTTGAGGCGCGCCGCGGCAATGACGAGAAGGCCGAGGCGTTCCTCTCGGAGGCGCTGAAGGGCTATCCCCAGAAAGCGCCGGTGCTCTTCGAGCTGGGTCGCCTGCACGAGCGAAAGGGCCAATGCAACAAGGCCGCCGAGTGCTACCGCAAAGCGCTCGAAGAGGTGTTCCCCCTTCCATAAGCTGGAGCGGCGTCCCCCCTTACATGCCTGCTGAGACGAGCGCCCCAGGCGGGTGCGCGCAACGTCACCCCCGCGCAGGCGGGGTTCCACGGCGCACCGCCGGACCACTGGATTCCCGCCTGCGCGGGAATGACATCGCGCAGGGTGGTTCGTCGCTCCGCGACGAGACCCTGCTGCCGCCGGCGCGGGACTGACTGGCTTGGCATGTAAATCAAAGTTCGGCGCCTGCGGCGAGGTCCGGCGAGCTTCCCGCCGACCGGAAACCGCCGCCGGGTCGTTCCCAACAGCGAGAAAGGTAGCCGGCACTTTAGTAGATCCCGGCGGTGTGGTCCGCAAACCCGATCGGTGCCTAAGTCTTTATCAGTAAGCATGTTGCGCAGTTTCTGCGGGATTCCCATGTCGTTCTCTCGACTGCGACTTTCTACCGGACATTCGCGGCACACGGTGTGCTTTGACTTCCTCGCGGAGCATCGAGCCTCCATCCGAAGCAGCCTGCGGTTATGGGCGGCAAAGCGATGGAGCGCAGCACGATCCTCCCGTAGGCGAAGTAAGGGCGAGCAAGACGGCAAGGTGTCATGACGGGCATATCCCGAGGAGGTAGTCATGAAACGGGCATGGGGTTGGGCGGTTGTGGCGGTGGTGGTGGTGGCTTTCACGCCGGCGGCGCTGGGGCAGTACGATCCGTATGACCCCAACACCTGGCCTCTGGAGAGCATCGTTAATTCAGCACACAACCTGAACAACTATCCGGGGATCGACATCCCGCTGAATCAAGTGTGCCTCCCCTGCCATGTTCCGCACAACGCGCTGCAGGCGGGCGAGGAGAACGTGCTGTGGAACCACGCGGAGACGGGGCAGACGTTCGAGATGTACTACAGCGGCGCGGGGCAGCCTGAAGGCACGAGCAAGAAGTGTCTCGGGTGCCACGACGGCGTCACCGCGCTGGACAGCTACGGCGGCACGCAGGGGTCCGTGGTCATCGATCCGGACTCGAAGGCCAACCTTGGCAACGATCTGTCCAACGACCACCCGATTGGCGTGGAGTATCCCGCGCCGGGCGACGACTTCCACGACCCCAACGAGTTCATGTCGCGCGGCAACTCGCTGGGCGTGCGCCTGGTGAGCGTCAGCGGCGTGGAGCGCGTGGAGTGCAACTCCTGCCACAACCCGCACAACCCCGGTCTGGGCAATTTCCTTCGCGCTCCGCTGGAGGAGAGCGTGATCTGCCTGGAATGCCACAACAAGTAACGACGACCCGCCTCGGCGGGCGGCTTGCATGAGCCTTGCATCGTCTGGAGGAGGAGGAGAGTGTTGAGAGGGCGCGTCCAGAGCGGACGCGCCCTCTCTCGTTTCTTGTGTTGACGATCTTCAAGGAACCCTCTGCCGCGGGTGGCACGGATCCCCTCTGCGGGTGGCACGCGTCCGCAGCAGCGGACCCGTGGGGAGCGCATAGGAACGCACTCCCGTCATCATCCACGGCCGGGTGGCATGCTCTCGCTGTACTCAGCGTGAGCATGGAGTTCCCCCAGTGCGGCAGTCCCCCGATCATCCCGCACAACCTCAGAATCGCCAGTGGCTGGGGCGGCAAGGAATCGAGTCCGCACCCATCGTGCTTCACTTCGCGCCTAAGACACAGCACTGCGGTGGAGCGCGCACAGGAACGCACTCCCGTCATCGTCCACGGCCTGGCGAGTACGCCAGACCGTGCCACCCCATCGCGATCTCGCGTGGTCGTACGGTCCCATGCCGTGCTTCACTCCCCGACCCATGCTGCACCTCTTGCACTGCCGCGCTTGACCCCGTCCGCCGTGGCGCGCGACTTGCCCACTCATTGATGGAGCCGACACGGCTCGATACCCTCCCCTGCGGAGATTGAAACCATGCACAGCGTCATGCGCGGAATCGGCCTCGGGCTTGTGTTCGCCTCACTCGGCGCCCTGAGCACGGGTTGCCGCACGGCGCCCGCCGAGACGCGCCAACTGCTGTTTTTCCCCTCACCGCCGCAGGAACCGCGTGTGCAGTTCCTCACCTGGGCGAGCGGCGCCGAGCAGGTCGAGCCTGCGAAAACGTCCTTTCAGGAGTTCGTCCTCGGAGACGAGCCGGTCGTGCAGCGCGTCATCAACAAGCCCTACGGGCTGGCCGCGCGCGACGGCGTCGTGTACGTCTGCGACACCAAGGACCTGAGCATCTGCAAGCTGGACTTCCGCAATCACACGTACTCGGTCTTCGGGCATCAGGGGCCGGGACGCCTCCGCAAGCCGATCAACATCTCCATCGACGCGCTGGGCTACAAGTTCGTCGTGGATCCGTACCGCAAGCAGGTGGTCGTCTTCGGCCCGGACGATCGTTACGTCACCGCGCTGGACGTGCCCGAGCCTTGTCACCCGGTGGACGTGGCGCTGTTCGAAAACGAAGTGTTCGTGCTGGACAACGACGAGACCTGTCAGGTCGTCGTGTTTGATCGAACAACGTCGTCAGTCGTGCGCACGTTCGGAAGCCCGGGCCGCGAGCCGGGGCAGTTCAATCGCCCCAGCAGCCTGGCGATCAGCCCGACCGGGGAAGTCTACGTCAGCGACACGCACAACTTCCGCATCCAGAAGCTCTCGCGCGCGGGCGAGGTCATCTGGGCGAAGGGGGCGCCCGGGTTTCGGCTCGGCGAGTTCGGCCGACCCCGCGGCATCCGCGTGGGACCGGACGGCGTGGTGTACGTCGTGGACGGGGCGACCGAGCTGGTGCAGATGTTCGACCCGGAAGGTCAACTCCTGATGCGGTTTGCCGGCCCCGGCGACGTGCCCGGAGCGTTGGTGCTGCCGTCCACGCTGGCGATCGACGCGTCGTCGTTCGGCGAGTTTTCCTCGTACGTCCACAAGGACTTCAAGCCCGCCTATCTGCTCATCGTGGCCAGTCAGTACGGCCCGCGGCTCGTTAACGTGTACGCGTTCGGCTCGTTCCCGGAGGGGTTCAAGCTGTCGGAATCGTCGCTGGCCACGCTTCCGCCCATTGAGCCGAGCACGCAAGTCGAGATCCCGGCCCCGGGCATGCCGCCGATCGTGACGCCTGTGGAGCCGACGGAGGAAAGCGGGCAGGGTGAACCGGGCAAGGCTGGATAAGACGGCGCCGAGCCTGGCGTACTGCCTCTTTGAAACTGCAACGTATTCGAAACGGAGGGGGGCGGGCCTCTGGCCCGCCGGCGGGCGAGGACGCCCGCCCCCCAAAGAGGACGCCCGCCCCCCAAGGAGGACGGACGCCCGAAGGATGACCGGTAACGCAATGCCGACAGGTTCAGACGGCACGCGGGTTGCAATCGCTTGGAGTGTCGGCACGAAGCAGGCGTGCGCAGGGCGTTTCCGTTCCGAGGCGCTCGTCACTCTCTCCAGCGGGCAGTCGCTGCACGGGGAGACCCGTGTGAGCCGGATGGGGTCGGGCTTGCATGCCGGACTCGCAAGCCGGCTGAAGCCCGGCTGGCAAGGACATGCCTGCGAAAGCCCACCGCCTGAAGGCGGTGGCAAGAGCCGCCCGGCTGAAGCCGGCCCACGTGCGCGGCGGCGGCAAGTTGCACGACGGCGGCAAGTTGCACGACGGCGGCAAGCTGCGCGGCGGCGGCAAGTTGCACGGCGGGCGAGTTCGTGATGAGGCGAAAGGCCAAAATCATCATCATCAGCCTTGCGACGCTCGGGGCGCTGGGCGTCGCGTGTTCGCAGCCGACCCGCTACCGCGTGCTGAATTTCTTCTTTGACGGCGTTCCGCAGCCCGGCGCGCCGTCGGCGGAGGCCGTCGGACCTTACGGATCGCGCGCGGAGCGAAAGGCGCAAACCGATGCGCGCCGCGCCAAGGTGCAAAAGCCCGTCTCGGTCCACGCGCCCTACGCGATCGAGCGCTGCGACTCCTGCCACGATACCTTCAGCGGGCAGCTTAACCGCACCGTCGAAGCGGGGTTGTGCGCAAGCTGCCATCCGACGATGCCCGCGCCGACGCCTTTCCTGCACGGTCCGGTCGCGGCTCGCGCCTGCCTGCAATGCCATCTGCCGCACTCGTCGCAGTTCGTGAAGCTGCTCACGGCGGAAGACCCGGCGCTGTGCCTGCAGTGCCACCAGCGCAGCGACCTGTCCTCCCCGCCGCACGAGACGATTGAAATCACCAGCGCCTGCCTGCTCTGTCACGACCCGCACGGCGGCAACGACCGGTACTTCCTGAAACCCACGGAACTTGATGACGGCACGGAACCAGGCTGATCGAAGTGCATCCCCGTTTCGATTTCGCCGCACGGGATCCCCGTCGCGGACGCGGATCGTGCGGGGTCTGGTATGCGGTTCGGCCGTGGCGGCCTCCCTCTCCGGGTGCGCCAGCCAGCCCCCCCCCCGCCGCGACGTGCGCGAGCTTCAGGTGACGGACATCGAGGGCTACATCGAGTTTGTCGCGCGCGAGCACGAGCGCGACCAGCGCTCCAAGGTCGGAGGAACGAACGTCACGACGAAGGAGACGATCCTGGAGGAATCGCTCGGGCTGGAGCTGGACGGCTACGCCTACCACCCCAACCTCTTCGAGTTCACCCTCGGAGGCGTTTTCGGGCTGCTGCAGGAGGACTTCGAGCAGCAGCGCGACGGCGTCAGCGCCTCGAGCAATGAGGACGGCAGCGTCCTCGAATTCGACCTCAACGGCACGTTCCTCAAGAAGAAGAAATACCCGGGCACGGTGTACGCGCGCCGTCATCGCTCCATCGAGCCACGCCCGTTCCTCCCCAGCCTGGAGTCCACGACCACCAGCTACGGGCTGAAGTGGGAATATCTGGACGAGAAGATGCCCACGAGCATCGAGCTGGACCACACGGAGACGCTGTTCAGTTCCCTCGGCTCCTCGCAGCAGGAAGGCCGGCAGCAGAGCGACTCGGCCCGCTTCGACACGTCCTACAAGTTCACGAAGTGGAACGTCCTGTCGTTTCATTACAGCCGCCAGTCGGTGCAGCAGGAGCCGTTCGGATTCAACTACGACTCCGACAGTCTCACGCTTTCGCACCGCCTCCAGTTCGGTGAGGGCCACAAGCATCAGCTCAGTTCAGAATTGAGCTATCTCGACCAGCGCGGCACGTTCAACCTTGAGCGGCTGCAACTTCGCTCGCGGCTCGAGCTGGAGCATCTTTTCAACCTGCGGTCCTGGTATGAACTGGAGGCGCGCGACCGCACGCAGGGGAGCCTTTCCGGCGGGGATCCGATCCAGGAAAAGTCGCTGTTCCTCTCCGGCGCCGTCGAGCATCGGCTGTACGAAAGCCTGACGTCGCAGATCAACGCCAACGTCCAGCGGCAGGAGTTCGAGCCGGACGTAACGATCAACCGCCTCGCATGGAGCGGTAGCCTCGACTATCGCAAGAAGAACCCGTGGGGCACGCTGTACTCGAATTACCGCTTCTCGATGCAGCAGCAGGAGCGCATGGGCGGCGCGCAGCGCACGGACGTCGTGGACGAGCCGCACACCTTTCACGACCCCGATCCGATCGTCCTGGTCGGGACCGCCATCTCCACCGCGTCGATCCTCATCACGGACGAAAACGCCGTCACGCTCTTCCGCCCCGGCGGCGATTACCGCATCCGCACGATCGCGGACCGGGTCGAAATCGAGCGCGTGCCCACCGGCCGCATCGCCGACGGACAGACGGTGCTGATCGACTACGTCCTCGATCAGACCGGCGATTTTACGCTGGACACCGTCGGCCACGTCTTCGGGCTGCGCCAGGCGTTCCGCTTCGGCCTGACGCCCTACTACCGCTTTCGCACGCAGGATCAGACGCTCACGCCCATCACTGACAACGGCGTGACGCCCGAGGACATCACGGCGCACATTCTCGGCGCGGAGTTCAACCGGTGGTCGCTTCGCCTGACCGCGGAATATGAAACGCAGGAGTCGTCGATCCTCCCGTTCGACGCGCTGCGACTTTCCGCCGGGTACAGCCACAAGTTCAACTTCGGCGGCACGGCGAGCGCCGCGGTGCGCTGGTCGGACACGCAGTTCGACGCGCCGCGGCAGCGATCCACCGAGTTCTTCACCGTCGAGGGGCGGTATCGCCATCCGCTGACGCCGCGTCTGAACGTGGAGGGGGCCGTGCTGTACCGCACACTGCAGGACACGCTCAGCGGAGACGACGAGGGCGTTGATGTTGACCTGTCGTTGGAGTATTCCGTGCGGCAGACGACGGTCCTGGTCACGTACGAGTTCGGCACGTTCGTCGATGATTTTTCGGACAACGAGCACTCCTCGCTGTTCGTCCAGGTGCGACGGAGGTTCTGACGACATGAGGCTCAGATGCGCAGCGGCGAACGGAATGAGGGGCAGGCGGGTTCGGACCCGCTGCGCGCGGAGCTGGGCAGCCGCGTCGGCGTTGCTGCTGGTGGGTTGCTCAGGTCCGCTGCGGCCGGTCTTTCCGCCGATTCAGGATGCGCGGGCCTGGCCTGAGCCGCCGGAGGCGTCGCGCATCCGGTACGTCGGCGCACTGAGCACCTCGGCGGATTTGAAGCCGTCGCCCAAGCCGTTCTCCGGGTTGAGCAACTTGCTGGTCGGGCCCGCCAAGCCGGATCCGCTGTACGGTCCGCGGTCGATCGTGAGCAGCGAGGACGGGAAACGCATCTGGGTGGCGGATGTGGGCGGGCGATGTCTGCACCTGCTGGACCTTGATCGCCGTGTGTATCGAAAGGTGACGCGCGTGGGCGAGGCGAGCCTGCTTGCCCCGGTGGACGTGTGTCGCGGGCCGGGCTCGTCCCTCTTCGTGTGCGATTCGGAGGCGGTCGCGGTGCACCGCATCTCGGCGGAATCCGGCGATGGGCTGGGGACGTTGCGGATTCCCGAAGATTTGCAGCGCCCGGCCGCGGTGTATTGGGATGATGCGGCGCGCGAGCTGTTCGTCGCCGACACCGGGGCGCACGACATCAAAGTCCTCAACGAGAACGGAGCGCTCTTGCGTATCTTCGGAAAGCGCGGCGCAGGCCCGGGCGAGTTCAACTTCCCCTGCGACTTGATCGGCGACGGCGAATCGCTCTGGGTCGTAGACGCCGGAAATCACCGCGTTCAACGCATCAGCCCCGCGGGCGAAGTCGTCGGCTGCTTCGGGCAGGCCGGCGACGCGCTGGGCGACCTCGCACTCCCGAAAGGCGTGGCGCTGGACGGCGATGGGCATGTGTACGTGGTGGACGCTCGGTTTGAGAACGTGCAGATCTTCGATCGCAGCGGGCAGCTTCTGCTGGCGTTCGGCGAAGAGGGCAGCGAGCCGGGGCAGTTCTGGCTTCCGGCGGGGATTCACATCGACGCCGCGAACCGCATCTGGGTGTGCGACACGTACAACGGGCGGATTCAGGTGTTCGAGTACTTGCGGAGCGAAGCGCCATGAACCGGTGGAAGACGCGGACGTCATCATGGATCCGCACGTCGGCGGAGGCTGCTGTTGACATGCGCGGCAGGCGAAAGGTCAGCCGCAGCGCTGCACGGTCTTTTCGAGGGATGGCGCGGCTCGCGGCCTCTGCCGTGCTTGCGTGGATCATGCTCCCCCCCCCAGCCGCTTTGGCGCAGGAGCACGTTTCCGAAACGGTCCACAACCTGTCCGTCAGCGGACCGGGAGGGATTCGCGCATCGTCCGAGCGGCAGGTCTGCGTCTTCTGCCACGCGCCGCACAACACCGGCGGCATGCGCCCGCTCTGGAACCGCCAGATGCCCGCGTCCAACTATCGCATCTACCGCTCCTCTACGCTCGACGCGCGCCCCGGGCAGCCGACGGGAAGCAGCAAGCTCTGCCTGAGCTGCCACGACGGGACGATCGCGCTGGGCAGCGTCCTGAGCCGCGCGGACCGCATTCAGATGCGGACCGAGGACTTCATCCCCGCCGGGCTGACGAATCTCGGCACGGATCTGTCCGACGATCATCCGGTGAGCTTCTTCTACACCTCCGGCATCGCCAACACGGACCGGCAGCTTGTCGATCCTCACGCAATCCCCGACCAGACCAAGCTCGATCCCTCCGGGCAGCTTCAATGCACGTCCTGCCACGACGCGCATCACAACCTCTACGGGAACTTCCTTGTTCTCCCCGAGCAGTTCGGCGAACTTTGCCTCGCGTGTCACAAGATGGACGGCTGGGAGCAGGGCGCGCATCAGCACTCGTCCGCGTCCGTCGCCGCGACCAACACCGTGGACTGGCCCTTCGACAGCGTGGCCGCGAACGCGTGCCGGTCGTGCCACCGCTCGCACACGGCCGGCGGGCATGAGCGGCTGTTGCTGCACGAGGAAGAGGAGGCCAACTGCCTCAACTGCCATGACGGCCGCATCGCCGCAAGCAACCTGCGCGGCGAGATCGACAAGCCCAGCGCACATGATCCGCGGCGGTGGCTGCGCGTCCATGATCCGGCTGAAGGCGCGCTCGTGGACGCCGAGCACGTCGAATGCGCCGACTGTCACAATCCGCACGCCGTCGAGTCCGCAAAGGGGCAATCGCCGCTGACGACGATCGGCGGCACGTTGTCGATCGTCGCGGGATTCAGCGCTGAAGGTCTTCCCGTCGCGGCCGCGCGCAACGAGTACGAAGTCTGTTTCCGCTGCCACGCTGAGACGGCCGTGCAGGTTCGCCGGGGGATCGCGCGGCAGGCGCAGTCGGCCAACCTGCGGCTGAGGTTCAGCCCGACCAGCCCCAGCTTTCATCCCGTCGTCGTGTCCAGCGGCGGCTCGGAGACGGTCAGCCTCGCGCCGGAGATTTCGCGCGGCACAATTCTGCGCTGCACGGACTGCCACAACAACGACTCCGGCCCGCGCGCCGGCGGCAGCGGACCGGACGGGCCGCACGGGTCCGTCTATCCTTTCCTGCTCGAGCGCAACTACACGACGCAGGATGACACGGTGGAGTCGGACTTCGCCTACGCGATGTGTTACAAGTGCCACCAGCGAAGCAGCATCCTCGCCGATGAGAGCTTCCCGTTTCACCGGCTGCACGTCGTGGATGCGCGGACCCCTTGCTCCGCCTGCCACGATCCGCATGGAATCGCCGTCGCCTCCCAGTCCGTGGGCAGCGACCACACGCACCTGATCAACTTCGACACCACCCTCGTCCGCCCGGCCGGTCCGATGCGCCGCATCCAGTTTCAGGATCAGGGGCGGCTGGCGGGGAGCTGCACGATGACGTGCCACGGAAAGGTGCACGTCGAGACGCCCTACGGGCGATGAGTCGCTCCGGCGATGTGTTTCGTAGGGCGAGATGCCGGTGTGCTTCGGGGGGCGGGCGTCCTCGCCCGCCGGCGGGCCAGAGGTAGGGGGGGATCGAGTGCCACCCCGCACGTCGCGGGCGTCCTCGCCCGCCGGCGGGCCAGAGGCCCGCCCCCCATCCGAGGCCCGCCCCCCATCCGAGGCCCGCCCCCCATCCGAGGCCCGCCCCCCATCTGTTTCGAATACGTGGCAGTTTCAAGGAGGCAGCACACTAGTTTCCACCCTCCGCTGCGTGCTTTCCCGCCCGTGAGAGCGTGAATTCTCGCCATTGAGAGCCGACGCCGATGACCTGGCGCGCCTCCTTCCGGCCTGACCGCCGCTTGCCGGGAACTTGCCGAGGCAAAAGGCCTGTCGCCTGTGGTATGCCTTCTGCAATGACTCCCTGCAAACCGTAGCGAGGACACTCATGAACAACCAGGCTCATCATCCGCACCGAATCCCGCGCGGGCTCTTTGTCGTCATCAAACCGATTGGCTCGCTGTGGTTCGGCGGGCTGGCGCTCATGGCGTTGCTCGTGGCGATGGCCTGCGCCACCATCTATGAAACGCGACATGGCACCGCGCAGGCGCTCGAGGTGTTCTATCTGGCAAGCTGGTTCCGCTGGATTCTCGCTTTTCTGTGCGTGACCGTCCTAGCCACCGTCGTCCTGCGTTTTCCCTTCACGCGGAAGAACCTGGGGTTCGTCTTGACTCACGTGTCCGTGCCGCTCATCTTCGCCGGAGCGATGATCACGCACCTGTGGGGCGTCAACGGACAGATCGGCTTGTCGGAAGGGCAGGCGGTTTCCCAGTTCAGCACCGACCAGGATGCGCTCATCGTGCGGGGCGCTGCGGATTCGACGCCGTCGTCGCTGGAACTTTCCGACGACGAACTTGCAAGGCTGGACGCCAATCCGCAGGACTCTGGGCCGGCGCTGGCGGTTGGCGCCCTTCAAGTCCGAGTTCGCCAACACCTCGCCAACAGCAAGTTCGAGCGTTCAGTCGTGAATGATAACCCGCTTATCCACCCGGCGCTGGAATTGTCCGTGGGCGCGGGTTCCGGCGCTCGCACGGAGTGGCTCTTCGCCGATCAGGAAGTTGAGATCGGCGGATCGAAAGTCGCCTTCAAGAGCATCGCCGATGCGGCCGAGTGGGAGAGGCTGCTCGCCCAACCCGCCGGTAACGATGCTTCCTCCGAGGAGGGTCTCGTCAAGATCACACATGCAGGCGTTGTGCATGAGGTTCGTCTGGCGGACTGCACCGGTAAGGCGGTTCCCGTGGGCAACACGGGTCTGACTGCGCAGGTGCTGCGCTATTTGCCCCATGCGGTTGTGGGACCGGACAAGAAAGTTGTGAGCGGATCGGATCAACCGGTCAACCCCGCCATTGAGCTGGAAGTCACGGGTCCAGAGGGAACGGATCGCCGATTCGCCTTCGCCAAGTTCCCGGATTTCCAACATGCCAAGTCCGCGATTGAGGGATTGGAGATTCTCTTCATCGCCCCACAGAAGGGCGAGAGCGCGGCCATTCAACTACTGGCCGATCCCGGCGGCGAACTCTATGTGCGGTTCAATCCCAAGTCCGGCCCGCAAGTGACAAGGAAACTCACGTTGGGCGAGCTTGTTCAATCAACCGGGATCGCCAAACCCTTCTCCGTTCTGCGCAAGTATGATCATGCTCGCATCGACTGGGCGATGGTCGCCGCCGAGCCGGACGCCAAACAGAAGAAGCCGGGAATCGAAGTTACCCTGACCGCCGGCACTGAGCGGCGAACTCTGTGGCTTCAGAAGTACGCGCCCCGCACAGAGTCGATCGCCGGCGCCTCTTATGAGTTGATGTACGCCGACAAGCCGACCTCGCTGGGCTTCGAGGTCAAGCTGGAGAAGTTCCGCATCGGCACGTACCCGGGCACGGGCAGACCTCGTTCCTTCGAAAGCCATGTCACGTTCAATGATCCGGCGCTCGGCGGTCCGCAGAGTCGCGTGATTAGCATGAACCACCCGGCCCAATTCGGCGCATACACGTTTTACCAGTCCAGCTACCGCCAGGAAAACGGCAAGTCGTTCAGTTTTCTCAGTGTCGCCCGCGATCCCGGCCAGCCCGTCGTGTTCGCGGGCTACATTGCGTTGCTCGCCGGAATGCTCCTGGTGATGCGCGCCCGTATTGTGGATCATCGCCGCCCTTCGGCGATCCAGGCGGTTCGCACACCTGTTAAGCGCGCAACGCCCAGTCCTGTCCGTCAAGAGGAGTTGGTGGCAGTATGATCCTCACATGGTTGATGCTCGTGCCGGCCTGTTCCTGTCTGTTGCCTTTGGAAGACGGGGCGGCGGCGCTTGACCTCACCGTCATTGCCGGACTGCCCGTGCAGCACGACGGGCGCTGGATGCCGCTGGACACGCTGGCGCGCGACGTTGTGGAATCCACGACCGGGACGGTCCATTTTCAGGGGCGCGATCCCGTTTACCATCTCTTGGCGTGGACTTTCGATCCGCAGACGGCCATGAAGACGCCGGTGATTCCCATCAAGAATGCCGAGCTGCGGCGCGAACTGCAGTTGACTGAGTCCGCCACGTGGTTCTCCTACGATGAACTGATGAAGCACAAGCCCTTGCAAGACATCATCGCCGGGCTTTCCAACATGGAAGAGGGCCACAAGCCCGATCCGCTCGAATCCAAAGCAGGCGACATCAGCGAGAAGCTCGGGCTTCTGCGGGACGTGTTTCGCGGCGACATGATACGACTCATCCCGGACCCCAAGAACGCCGCCGGCGCGTGGCGCGCCATTAAGCTGCCGCAAGCACAAGTTTCCGAAACAACGCGCACGCCCGTCGGTGCGTGGGCTGACATCAAGGCGTCTTTTCTGGCCTCTGAGCCTGTGCGTTTTCGCGCCGCCTCTGAAGAAATGGCCGCCCTGCTGCGAGCCATGCCCGCGGCATACCGGCCCGACCCGGCGCTTCTGGCGCGCGAAATTCAATACAATCGGTTGCACCCATTTCGGTATGCGTGGATCATCATGCTGGCGGCAGCGTTCCTCTCAGCGGCATCGCTTCGCATGAAGAGTCGCTGGCCCCGGGTTTTGGCGCTCCTCACGCTGCTGGCGGGCTTCGGCGTGCTGACGTTGGGCATGGCCATGCGGTGGCAGATCGCCGGGCGCATTCCGGCTTCCAACATGTTTGAGTCGCTGTTGTTTCTCGGCTGGGGCACCGGCGCCTTCGCCATCCTCTCCATGCTGGTGATGAAGGACCGGCTCGCGCCCCTCACGGCCTCGGCCATGGGCGCCGTCGCACTCGTGCTGGCGGACGTTCTCCCGCTTGATTCCTTTGTGCGGCCCATTGCGCCGGTCCTGCTCGATACGGTCTGGATGTCCATTCACGTCCCGATCATCATGCTGTCGTATTCCGTTCTCGCGCTGGCCGTGCTGATCGCCCATGCGCAGTTGATCACTCTCGCCTTCGCTCCGTCGAACACCGAGCTTGTGCAGAAGATCGACACGTTGCACTATTGGTATGTTCACGTAGGCTCCATTCTTTTGACGGCCGGCATCATCACGGGCAGCATGTGGGCGGCGTCCTCCTGGGGGCGATACTGGGGGTGGGATCCGAAGGAAGTCTGGTCGCTGGTGGCGCTGC
Organism: uncultured Phycisphaeraceae bacterium; assembly: GCA_964526695.1. Taxonomy (GTDB): domain Bacteria; phylum Planctomycetota; class Phycisphaerae; order UBA1845; family UBA1845; genus JABWBH01. The sequence goes on along the minus strand of CAZGJA010000134.1, from coordinate 39,454 downwards.
TGGGTTATCTTACGATCCTGCACATCCGAATCCCTCATGATCGCATCCCCAGGTGGGGCTATGCGGCGGGCGCAATCCTGCTCGTGGCGCTTGTTTCCGGAATTGCGATGACGTTTGACTCCGTCACTCCAACGCTGATTGGCGCGCTTGCGGCGACCGTTCTTGCCGTCGCCTATTTCGTCGTTGCCTCAGGGTGCTTTGCCACGGCCGTCAAGAGCATCGCGGCATTCTGGCTTATCCTGATGACGTACGTGGGCGTCAACTACATTTTGGGAACCGGGCTTCATAGTTATGGGTTCGGAACGGGCGCAATGGCCCGCTCGATGCTCATGACGGGAACGGCGGACTTGCTCTTCATTGCCGTCCTCTGGGTTGTGTATCAGTGGAACATCCGGCGACGCGGCATGGGCGCGAACCTCCCCCGACCAGGCGCGGCGCATGTTGTTGCGTGAGGCGGAATTGCATTGTGCATCGTGCATCGCTCAATCTACAACGATGTGCCACTCGCGCCGGTGCGTCGCTTTAGCGACCTGACAGTGCTGCACGTTCGCGTCTTCCTCATACTTCTCTGCTCAAGCTTGACGATCCGGGCTGCCGTCGCGTCGAGCGCGGCCGTCTTCTCCGCAGCCCCATCGGCGCCCGCGGTTTCCGAGCGTCTCGCGGGCCGCATCGTCCAGACATTCGAGGCCCCCGCGGGTGATCCCTTGCTTATGCCCTCCGACGTCGCCGTCGAGCCGGACGGCGGTGTGGCCGTGGCCGACGGCGTCAATGATCGCGTTGTGCGCTTCGATTCCAATGCGACGGTGCGAGGCATTCTTGCGGCTTTCGACTCCGGAAGCCTCAAGCGGCCTATGGGCCTGACGGTTGATCGCACAGGAAACCTCTGGATTGCAGACACCGGAAACAGCCGCATCGTCGTCTGCACTCCGCAAGGCGGCCTTCAACGCGTCATTCCTCTGCCCGAGGCCGCGGAGGGCGCCGAGTACACCGACCTCGTCCTCAGCAACGAAGAGCGCAGCGCATGGGCAGTGGACAATGACGGCCACCGACTTGTGAGAATCGATCTTTCCTCCGGCACGACCGTCTCCTATGGTTCACAGGGTTTGGCGGGCGACCAGTTTCACTATCCCTTCCTCATCGCCGCGGACGCGAGCGGCCACCTTTACGTCTCAGACGTAGCCAACGGCCGCGTGAGTGTCTGGCTCGACGACGCCAGACCGGCCGGGCACCTCGGCGCGTACGGCGTGGACCTTGGCCGGCTCTATCGCCCGAAGGGGATTGCCTGCGATCGGGCGGGGCGTGTCTGGATCAGCGATGGAAGGCTGGGCGTCATTCAGGCGTTCGCGTCCGACGGGACGTTCATTGACGTCTTGCGCGACGAGGAAGGCGAACCCCTGCGATTCACCACGCCTTCGGGATTGGCGGCCGGTGACGACGGCGATCTTTACATCGTCGAGGTCAAACCGGGGCGCGTGCAGCGCGTCAGCATCACCGCCTCGCCCCGGACGGTCGTGCGCGCGAAAGCCGATCCGGTCTCCAATGGTCAACAACCGCAGGCCTGCACGGTCTGCCACATCGAATGGATGAAACCGCTCGTGGACGGCCGGGGGACGGAGCTGATCGACCTCCCGGAGAATCCGCTCGACCATCCGCTGGTCAGCCGGGAGGCGAACTGCTTCTCGTGTCACGACGGCTCGATCGCGGATTCGCGGCGACGCATCTGGATGCAGCACGGCCATGCGTCGGGCGTGACGCCTTCGGAGAACATCGCCGTGCCGTCGGATCTTCCGCTTTCGGAAGGGCAGGTGGTCTGTCGCACGTGCCACACCGCGCACACCCGGGGCGGATCGGGCAACGCGATGAAGGACGCGGTGTTTCTGCGCGTACAGAGCGAGCCGGGCGAGTTGTGCACGCGGTGCCACGCGGACCTGACGCTGGGACCGAGCTCGGGCATGCACCCCATCGAAACTCCGCGACCGGCCACGCCGAGGGGCGCGCGGCGCCGTCCGCGCCCATCCGGCGAAGAAAGCCCGCAGTGCCTCACCTGCCACAATCCGCACGGCTCTTCGCGGAATGCGCTGCTGACGCAAGCGGCGTCGTCGCCGCAGTGGTGCATCCAATGCCACGCGGGCATGACGGAGCTGGACGGCTGCGCGCCGGGGGAGACGCTGCATCCGGTCACCGGCTTGCAGGACGTGGAGAGCCTCGCAGTCTGGGACGACACCGACATCCGCGACGACGGGGCAGGCGCGCCCAGTTGCCTCGCGTGCCACACCATGCACCACGCCGCGGCAACTGACCACCTGCTGGTCGGCGAGCAGCAGGACAGCTCGCTGTGCCTTTCCTGCCACTCCTCGCAGGCCGGCTTGATCGGAACCGCACACGATTTGCGCGGAACGCGTCCCGACGAGCCGAATGCACGCGGAGAGGCCAGCGATGCGTCGGGCCCATGCGGCGCGTGCCACGGCGTACACTCCCCGGCCCGCCGCATCGACGCCGCGAAGGCGGCTGAAAGTAACTGCACGACCTGCCATCGAGAGGACGGCTGCGCGGAGGGGATGGGCGGCCAGCCCTTCGCGCACCCGGTCGAGATTCCGGAGGACCAGCTCCGGGCGGCGCTCGCGAGAATTGCCCCGACTGCGGAGGGTCTCCCCACCGATCGACTCACCTGCGTCGTCTGCCACGATCCGCATCAGACCGCCCACAGCCATTATCTGCGAGCTGCGCCCTACGAGCTGTGCATTGCCTGCCATACGAGTTTCTCGACTCGACGGGATCCGCAGCCGCTGCCGCCTTGAGTGGGGTCGCGCTTGGCGTTCACACGATTCTCCCAAAACAGAGAACCCAGAATGGCCGATGTCTCCCGATTCCGAGAATTCGGGGTATGCTGTCCTTTAACCTCAAGAGACAAGTCGAGACGTCAGCAGTCCGGCCACTCCCGAACATGCATCCGACTCCCTTCGGCGTCACCGGGGATAATTCAATGCCGCGCCGTCGGCCGAGCGAGGGACCCGCAAACTTCTGGTATGCGGTTTGCCCAAGGTGCGGTCAATGCTCAGCAACGGGAATCTGTGGTGGATCGTGCTGTGTGCGACTCTCGCGCACGGGGCGAGCGGGCAGGATTCCCCCGCTCCGCCGCCCGCCGCCGCGCAGGCCGGATGCGTCAGCGGCGACTGCCACGGATCCGTCCTCGGGCGATCGTTTATGCATGCACCGACCGCCCAGCAGAAGTGCGTAGCGTGTCATGTCTGCACGGACGCGGCCAAGCACGAGTTTCAACTTGCGGCGGCCCCGGATCAGTTGTGCGTGACCTGCCATTCGATCAAGAAGTTCGATTTCACGCACGAGCCGGTCAAAGACGGGCATTGCACCGGGTGCCACGACCCACACGGCTCCGAGTTCCGCTCGCTGCTGAAGGCGGATCCGCTGGGCGACCTCTGCCGGTCGTGCCATGGCGCGAACGCGTACTCCGAGCGACGCTTTGTTCACGAGCCGGTTGCCTCGCAGGCGTGCATTCTCTGCCACGAGGCTCATGGGTCGTGGCGACCGCACCTGCTGGCATCCGACACGCGCTCCCTGTGTCTTTCCTGCCATTCCGCCGTCGCTGAAGGCGTCGCGTCAGCTAGGCACGTCCATGCTCCCCTTCTGGATACCCCATGCACGCGATGCCATGATCCCCACGCATCGGATCATGTCGCCCAGCTTAGAGAGGATCCGCAGCGGCTTTGCCTTTCCTGTCACACGACCACAGCGGACCAACTAAGCAGCTCCACCACGGTTCACGCCGCCGTCGCGCAGGAGCAGGCGTGCCTCAATTGCCATGCCGGTCACGATGCCGCATTTCCGGCCCTTCTGGAGCGCCAACCCATTGACCTTTGCCTGCAGTGCCACTCGCAGCCCCTTGCCGACGCCAAGGGCAAAACCCTGCCCAACATGGCGACCCTGCTTGCGGACAACCCCTTCCATCACGGCCCCATTCGGGAAGGCGACTGCACGGCATGTCATGATGCCCACGCATCATCGCACTTTAGACTGTTGGAACAGGATTATCCGCCGGAATTCTACGCGCCGTTCGCCCTGGACCGCTACGCCCTGTGCTTCAGTTGCCATGTCCGTGAAATGGTGCTCCAACCCTACGGCGTCGGAATTACGGGTTTTGCGCAGACCACACCCGATGGGCTCCTGAATTTGCACTATGTGCACGTTCACAAGGAAAAGAAGGGCAGAACCTGTCGCGCCTGTCACGAAGTCCACGCCTCGCAGCGACCCTTTCACATCCGTGAGAGCGTGCCCTTCGGAGATGAGGGATGGTCCTTGGAGATCAACTTTACACAGACTTCGACCGGAGGAAAGTGCGCGCCGGCGTGCCACGATCCCCAATCCTATGTTCGCCCCGGAGGCAGTTCGCTCCAGAACGCTACGGAGGATCCGCCGTGAGCAACATAAGCCGTCGTACACACTTCCAAGGGGGTTTGCGGTCTTGTAAGCCGGAAAACGGGCGGCTCTTTTCGTTAGTGCTTGTGGCCGCCAGCGCCCCTCAGTTCTGCGCCGGCAACGTGATGGCGCAGGAGCGGACCGAGGTTGAAGCCGGCGTCGCTGCGCCGGCCTTGAGCTGCACGGCAGCGAATGATCAGGTTCCCGACCTGCGCTCCGCGCTGGGTCGCCCTGTCATCCTGCTGTTTGGGGAATTGTACAATGATCGAAGCGTCGCTGCGGCGGCGGACGTGGAGAAGATCGCGGCTCTTTCAGAGTTTGCTCGCACCGAGCCTTGTGTGTGGATGATTACAAATAATCGACCGGCTCCAACAGATTCCGGAGAGCAAGCCAAGGCGCCGCAGACTGGCCTGCAAATCTGCCGGGATGTGCAGCGGCGCACCTACGCCGACTATCGAGTTCGCGTCCTGCCCACCACCGTGGTCCTCGATACGACGGGCAAGGTGCTCTACGTGATTGCAGGCAGGCCCTTCAATTATGCAGATCTTGTCACCGATGCCTGCCGTGCCGCGGCCGGACTGCTCTCTCCTGAAGCGTTCAAAGCGTCGCTGGCCGCGCAGGCGCACACGGGGGCGCTGGCGGCGGATCAGCAGGCGGAAACGCTTGCCCAGATGGCCAAGCGGCTGCAGCGTCTTGGCAAGCACAGTCTGGCCGAGGACAAATACAAGGAAGCCCTCAAGCTCGCGCCCGCCGCCCATGCTGCCCGCAGCGGGTTAGGCCGGTGCTATCTCGAGCAGGCGCGGCTTGCCGAGGCCGAGGAGCAGTTTCGCCAAGTTATTGTCTCCGCGCCGGAGGACGTAGGGGCCAATCTTGGGCTGGCCGCTATTGCCTTGGCGAGAGGCGGTGACGAAGTTCCGCGGGCGGGCGTAACGCTCGTGGCCCTTTTGGCACGCCGGCCCCGCGATCCGGAACTCAATTTCATGATGGGGCGCATCGAGCAGGCGCAGAACCACACGGCGGAGGCGATGGAATGTTACAAGCGGGCGGCGCAGGCGCTGCTGGAGCAACAGAACACGACCGAGATCGGCGGTAGATAGAACCGCCAACGTGGCTCCTTCATGCGGCCATCCGGCAATTCGGTGCACGTTGGATTGCCATCATTGCAACCTGCCAACACGGGAGGCGCCGGGCACGGCAGAATCAAGATGAACCCAACACCTCAACCCACACAACCCGGCGCGCCTGAGCAGGCCGCCGCAACTGCACCCGACGACGCAGGGCGCCGCTGCTTTTTGCACGCCTGCATGGGCGGCATGTCTCTCGTGTCGGCGGGAACCGTGGCCTACCCCATCGTTTCGTTCATGCGCCTTCCGTCCACGCTGGCCGAGTCGCAAGTCTTGCGCATTCCGCTGGCTTCACTGAGCGAGGACCAGGCGCTCTACCATGATCACATGGGGCAGTCGCTCGTGGTTTTGTACACCAACAAGACGCCCAAGGTTTTCGACGCGGCCTGCACGCACCTGGGTTGTATTGTCGCATGGGATGGGGTTCAACGCACGTTTCGATGCCCCTGTCATGGCGCCGTGTTCGATGACCAGGGCAAGCCGGTCAGCGGGCCGGTCAGCCGCCCGCTGGCCAGCGTTGGCTTTGAAATTGCCAATAACGAGATCGTCGTATCTTGACGGTTGTGGAGATCGCACCATGTGGCAGGGGCGTGCGGCGGACACTGGAGCATTACCGGAGGCAAACTGATGGTCGTCCTGCGGAAAATATACGGCTTTTTTGACTCGCGGTATCACGTCACGCCCGCCCTCGAGGTGAACGTGACCAAGAAGCTGGTGCCTCGCACGCTCGGATGGGCGGGGTGCTTTGGCGGGCTGGCGCTCTTTACGTTCCTGACCCAGGTGTTCACAGGAGCGCTGCTGCTGATGTTCTACAAACCGGACCCGGCGCGAGCCTGGGACAGTGTGATGTTCGTGAAGTCCAACGTCAGCATGGGCTGGCTTGTTCAGCGCATTCATGCCGTCGGCGCGAATGTGATGATCCTCCTGGTCTTGCTGCACATGGCGCGCGTGGCCTATTACCGCATTTTCAAACCGCCGCGTGAGCTTCATTGGGTCAGCGGAGTGGTATTGTTCTTTCTGACCACGGCATTGGCGTTCACCGGATATCTGCTGCCTTGGACGCAACTGAGCTTCTGGGGCGCGAAGATTGGAACGGAGATTCCGAGGGCGGTTCCGGGGTTCGGCCCGATGCTGGTCGAGTGGGTCCGTCGCGGGAAGACCGTAGGCCCTGAGACGCTGGGCTTCTTCTTCTCGCTCCACGTCTGGGTGTTGCCCGCCATCATCAGCGGGTTTATGGCCATGCACTTTGTCATGATCCGGCGCACCGGGATCAGCAAACCCTTGTGATTCTTGCGATGGGCGTGAATTATCGCGAACAATACGAACGCCGGCAATTGGAGCCGTTCTGGCCCAATGAGATCATCAAGATGACCTGCGCCGTCCTTTTCACGATGGCCGTCATCATGTTCTTCGCGGTGCTGCCGGTATTGCTTGACCTGGCGGGCGTTCACGGGGTCATTGAGCAGGAGGAACCGGCCAACCCCCGGATCACGCCGCCGCACATCCGGCCGGAGTGGTATTTCCTGTCGGTTTATCAATACCTCAAGCTCATGCCCGCCCAGCTCTTTGGAATTGAAGGCAGCGCGCTGGGGGTGCTCACGCAGGGAGTGGGAATTGTTGTGCTCCTGCTGCTGCCGTGGTGGCATCAGGTCGCGGATGCCGGACTCGAACGCAGGGAACTGCGACGGGCCGTGACCGTGCTGATGATTGCGGTCGCGACGTTTGTTGCCGCTTCCGCCGCCGTGGCCGCAGCGCACCAGAAATGGTCCGCCAACCTCGGCCCCTGGCTTCACCCGGCGTTCTGGTTGCCCGCGCTGGCGGTTATAAGCTGGGCCGGCATCTACATTTTTTTCCGGCGCGCGGGCTTTGCCACGGTTGGCTCGTGGCTGCGCGTGCTGTCCGTGGCTCTGTTGTTTGCTGCGTTTCAGGGAGTCGTGTTTCTCATCGTGCTGGGGCAGGGGCTTTCGCATGTCGCAGGCGCGTGGGCAGGGTACGGATTGGGCGCCGTGTTGTTCATGCTCGCCTGCGCGTGGATGCTGTCGCAGCTTTCTGCGCAGTGGACCCCGCAAGCAGGGACGGGCCGGATGTTGTTGTTCTGGTTCGTGATCACGGAGAACATCGCGCTGTTTCTGGGTCTGATGATGTGGGCTCGCTGGCCTCAGGGCGGTTGGCTGGATGAAGCCGGGGCGCTGACGCATGAGGCGCGGCAACTGCTGATGATGGGGGCCGTCGTCGTTATTGTGTTGGTTGTTTTTTCACTGCTCATTGCCGCGGAGCGACGCAGTATTCGCCGCGTCCTTGGCACTCCAACTGCGTCCGGGAGGGCCCAAGGATGACGCCCGCGATGCGCATCGTGAGCCATGCCTTGTGGCTGGTTGCCTCCCCGCAGGTTGAGGATCCGGGCGATGTCTTCGCGCGCAACGCCTGCGTGCAGTGCCACCGCGATCTCGCCGGCCGCTCCAGTGAGATCGTGGACTTGGAGTGGAAGCGCAGTGTTCATTACGCCAACGGCGTGGGCTGCGATGGCTGTCACGGGGGCAACGCCTCGGTGCTTCGGGAGCAGTTCGACGACGAGGAGGCATGGAAGACGGCCGCGCACCTTGAACGAAACCCTGAGTTCCTCAGCGTCAGTCCGCAAGAAGACCGGTTCGTCAGCGGCACGCGGGGGCGCAGCGTCTCGTATTTCTGCGGCCGCTGCCACGCGCTCATCAAGGAAAAACACCTTGGCAGCCCGCACGGCGACTTCGGCGACCCCAGTTGCCTCTACTGCCATGGACAAGGATCGCACGCCATCCTGCCCGCGACGCTCGACATCATCGACACGCGCCCGCGCCTGGAGAACGGGCGCTGCTCGCCCTGCCATCAACAGAGCACCATGACGGCCGTCGCCTCAATACGCAAGACGCTCGACGACGCGTCACGCCTCATCGACGAATCCGGCCGCCAGTATCGCGAGTTGGAGGAGGCCGGATACCACAACCTCGAGCTTGAATCGATGCACCACCACAGCGGGGAGGTGCATTCGCAGCTTCGGCGCGTGTTCCACAGCTTCAACATGCGCGAGATCGGCGACTTTGCCGGAGAGATCCGCTCCATCGCCGAACGCACCTCCCGGACGCACCAGCTCGTGTCACGCCTGCGAGAGGCTCGCAACCGGCAATCCCTGATCGGGCTTTTCGGCGCGGTCTTCCTCGTCGTGTTCGCCTCTATTCTGCTCCACTACAAGCGCCGTTTTTGCCGCGATGACCACGCGGGCGCGGTGGAAACGTGACCCACACCGGCTCGATCCTGGTGTGAAAACCCTCTCCACCGGCAATCCGCTGCAAAACGCCGCAGGCAGTCAATTGGGCATTTCCGTGTGCCGATAACACCGTGGCGGCGAACTGACCAGGAACGGGCGATTTTCGCGCCTCACACAGGGGCGCGCGATTGCAGGGTTGCCATTGTGACGACTCGAGGCACGGACGTGACGCCATGCTGACGCCATCGACTCCCATCAGCTATGAGCACGCCTTGGAAGTGGAGCGCTCGCACTTCGATCGCCTGGCGCAGCGGCGTGGCGATATCTGGTGGGGCAGTTGCACGGTCTCCGGGCGTCGCCGGCTCATGCGGCGAGCGGACTGGATGGCCGAGATTCTCTGTCCATTTTGCGATTCCCGGGTGTTGGAAGTCGGCTGCGGCACGGGTGCTCTGACGCTTCCGCTGCTCGAGCGGCTGCCGGGGTTGCGTCTGCGGGCCTGCGACATCTCCGCGCGGGCTTTGGAAGTCGCCAGCCGCCGATGTGCCGCATTCGCCAACGCGTCATTCGAAATGGCCGACCTGGTGCATGCCCCCTTCTCCGCCGGCGAATTCGACGTCGTCATCGGCAACTCCGTTCTGCATCACATGCCCCTGCGCGAATCACTGAACGCGATTCACCGCGCCCTGCGACCGGGCGGGCGGATCATCTTCTTCGAGCCGAACATGCTCAATCCGCAGGTGGCGCTGGAGCGGCATGTGCGCTGGATCGGCCAACTGCTCGACACCACGCCCGGCGAAACCGCGTTCATTCGCCATCGGCTGCGGAAGGATCTGGCCGAGGCCGGATTCAGCGATGTGCACATCGAGCCGTTCGATTTCCTGCACCCGGCCATTCCCGGGGCGCTCGCGCCGCTCGCCGAGGTTGTGGGTCGCTGGGTTGAACGAATCCCCCTTGTGCGAGAAATCGCCGGCTCGCTCGTGATCCAGGCCGCTCGATCCAGCGACTGAGCCAACCAGCACTCGCTTGGCCTGCCCGGCACGCTCGGTGAGGAAGCTCGCGTGGATCAGCGCGAATCCGGGGTCTGCTCCCGCGACGCTGCGAAGGCGTAGCTTCGGCTGAAGTGGAAGTTCGCCAGGGTGCCCGCCACGATCCCCGCGGCGCAGAGCACGGCGTAGGCGCCTCGCCAGGCCGGCAGCGCCCAGTACAACGCATTCGACACGGACCAGCTCACCAGCAATCCAATCGAGCAAGCCCCGACGAAGCGGAAGAATTGCGACAGCGCCGCGCCGACGCCTGCGCCACCGGCGCCGCGGAACGTCCAGCGCCGATTCAGCAGAAAATTCACGGGCAGCGCGGTCAGGATGCTCCACGTCCGCGCCGCGGGGAAGCGCAGCCCGATGCCCACAAGCAGCGCCATGATCGCAAGATCGACGATCATCCCGCACGCGCCGACGCAGCAAAACCTGAGAAACTGCGTCATCGCGCCGTAGCGCCAGCCGTACAGCCGGGCCAGGTGCTGCACGTACTTGCCCTGCTCGCGCAGCGTCATCTTGCTGGCGTCCGCGTGACGCGCCCCGAAGGTGATAGGCACCTCGGCGAGCTTGGCGGGGTGGGTCTTCACCAGCAGCTCAAGCCCGATCTTGTATCCCGTGGCGCGCAGGTCGGCGGGGGCGGCCGCATAGCGCGAGCATGCAAAGAAGCCCGACATGGGATCCGTCACACGCGCATGCAGCAGTGGACGACACAAGAGCGAAGCCCCCCAACTGTTCAGCCGCCGAAGCGCGCTGAACTTCGGTGCGCATGCCCCCGGCAGATAGCGCGACCCGATCACGAAATCCGCCCCCTCGCGCAGGGCGCGGACCAGTTCGGGAATCGACTCCGGCGGATGCTGCAAATCCGCGTCCATCACGAGCACGAACCGCCCGCGCGCTTCGCGGATCCCCTCCATGACGGCCTCGGACAAACCTCGTGCCCCAGTGCGTCGAATCGCGCGCAGCGGAATGGACAGCGGAGCGGCCCGCGCAGCATCGACGGTTTCCGCCGTGGGGCTGTCGTCCATCACCAGGATTTCGCAGGATATCGCTTTTCCCACGACCGCGGCCTCGATGCGCGCAAGAAGCGTCCCGACGCTGCCCGACTCGTTGTAGGTCGGGACAATGATCGACACCTCGGGGGCACCGCGTGTGGATGTCGCGTGGAAGTCTGCGGCGTTCGACGCGCAAGGAGATGAGTCGGGCAGCACTTCGATCACGGCGATTCCACTCCATCCGCAGGCGGCGCTTCAGTGCGTACGAACACGGCGGCCACCGCATCCGCGTATTCGACGCGCCAATCGCTTTGATGCCTCAGCCACCGAGCCATGGGTTGCTCCACTCCGATGATCACCGATTGTATCCCGAGTCGGCTTAGCAGCGCGTCCGCATGTTGATCAGGTTTGCTGACGGCCTCGACGTATTCCACGATGAACGCGTCGCCGTACACCTCGAAGCGGTCATCCACAAAGACCGGCGTTTCCGGCGTTTCGAGAATGAGCTGCCCGCCGAAGTTGATGTCGTTGAACATCGGCTGCGGCGGCGGATTTCCGCGAAGGTGGGCAATCAAGCCTGTCGAATAGCGATCCGACGGCGGCCCCGCATGTGCCAGCCCGAGGCTTGTCCCGGTGGGATCCAGCGCGAGCAGCCCCAGCGCGCCCAGCGCCACCAGCGGCGACATACCCTCGCGTCGCGCCTGCCGTTCCCGCGCGCGGATCGCCTCGCTGAAAAGCGGCAGACGCGACGCCCACCCCACCAGTCCGCATTCGCGCAGCCTGACATCTTTCAGCAGCGGCGCCGCCTGCATCGCAACCAGCAAGCCGAGAATCGAGACATGCCGCCCGCTGCCGATGGCCTGCACGAGCCAGAACCCCGTCACCAGCACGATCACCGCACTCGGCTTTTCCCTGCGCAGCACGTGCGCGGCCGCGAGCAGCGCGAGGAGCAGCAACGCCGCGACCGCGTCAGGCTCGGTCCAGTCCGTCGGTCGCCATTCGTCCACGAGTGACGAGAGCGCCCGCATCTGCATCAGCCGCCATATCCAGCGATGCCAGTCAAGCCCATGCGGATTCAGCAGCGTCGCCGCGCCCATCAGCGCGGCCACGAAGAGCAGCACGAGCGATCGCCCCGCGTGATCCAGCTTCTGCTCGGAGGGCGCTCTGAGCCGGATCGCGTCAATCACGCCTCCGACGGCCATCAGCCCCACGGTCGCCACGCCGCCGAGCACGCCGGGGTGAATCTTGATCCAGATCATCGAGAGGATCGGCAGCAGCGCGATCCGCTGGCAGGAAAGTCCGCCTTCCAGAAATCGCCGCCCGAGCGCGTAGCACACGGGAATTCCGACCAGCGTCATCAGCAGCGGGCGGGCCAGGAACTGCGCCGACGCCGCCGAGGCCGCGAGCAGGGTCGTCACGATCGCCCAGATCGGCCACGCGCCGGCTTCCACACTCGCGCGATACATCCAACGGAATAACGCCGCCAAACACAGCGCCCAGAGGAACGCGATGAAAGCGTACCCCCCCCACTCATACGCCGCGGCCAGCACCTCATCGCCTTGAAACTGCGTGGCCACGAACGGTTCGCCAGCGCGCGTCCAACTGAACGACTCCACGACGGGCGCCTCGGCCGCGAGCGACTCCTGCCCGATGCGGATATGCCAGCCGGTGCCCGGATCGTTGAACAGCGCGGAGGCGCCCAACTGCATCACACGAATGAGGATGAGAACGAACACCGCGTCCGCCAGCGTCGGCGCAAAGCGCGATAAACCTCGAACGGCAGGCAGACCGTCGGCGCATGCTGCACGGTTTTCGGACGATGCGATGGAGGCGGCCTGGCTCATGTTGTCACCACGTAACCCATCGGCGGCGCCTGCCGGCAACATGGCGTATCGCGCAGTGATCGGAGCCAACGGAAGCTGATCGGACTTCGCCGACGCAACGGTTGGGACTGCATACTCGCCTCGCGCGGTTCTGGCGCCGTGGGGAGCCCAGCTTGGGCCTGCATACTCGCCTCGCGCGGCTCTGGCGCCGAGGGTGGCACGGTCTGGCGTACTCGCCATGCCGTGGCTCTCAAGGCTGAGTTCCGGCTGCATCAGCCCTGCTCGCCTGGGGTCTGGCGATTCGGTTTGGCAGGCCATTTCTGCAGGGAAGGGCAGCAGGATTCCAAGGGAGAAAACGGGCATCGACCTTCATCGAAACGCAAGCCGCGGTCTTGCCCGGTGCCGCGGCCACGAGCATGTGCCGCGACACCCATCATGAAGATCCTTGGCGTCCCCGCCGGCACGGTGCACGCGCCGACCGATCTGATCCCTTCCCCGAAGGGGAGATATGTGAACAGCCGTGGGCGCCGCCCGCGGAAATCGCGTCCCAAGGTCGATCGCCTCCGGCGGGGTCGTGCCCTCACTTCCAAAACCCGCACCAAAGCCGCGGCTGATGTTCAACCCCGTTCGGGGTTGAATTCCGTCGCTCGCGGGTGCTCATGGGCTGCGCCCACGGCTACTCCGGTGGATTCCCTGCGGGGATCAAGCCGACCCGATCGCACGACCGGTTTCACGCCCCCGCGGACCGGGATATAATCCCCCATCGGCGCGATCGGCTCGCTGAAATGTATCCGTGAGCCGCGGACGATTCGCGCCTCAGGGAGCGTTCTCAACATGAAGATCACGATTCAGTACTGCACGCAGTGAAACTACCTCCCAAAAGCCGCCAGTTTGGCGGACGCGATCAAGGAGGAGTTTGACGTTCAGCCCACGCTCATCGAGGGGCGGGGCGGGGTTTTCGACGTTCACGCGGACGGCAAGAAGATATTCAGCAAGCACGAAATGGACCGCTTTCCCGAGCATCATGAAGTGCTCAGCGGCATCGCCAAGCTCAGCGGGAAAGGACAGACCAAGTCGTAGGAAGGAGCGGCATCCGTGTCAGCGACGATCACCTGGCTGGGGCATTCCGCCGTCCGGCTGACCCTGACGGACGGGCGCGTGGTGCTGATCGACCCCTGGCTGACGGGCAACCCGGCCTGCCCCCCGCATCTGCGGGAGCCGCAGCGCTGCGACTTGATCGTCCTCACGCACGGGCACGCGGACCACGTCGGCGACACGGCCGCGCTGATTGAGAAGTTCGATCCACCGGTGGTGGCGAATTACGATCTGTGCTGCGCGATGGAGCGGGCGTTTGGGCGCGGGCAGTATCGCGGCATGAACACGGGCGGCACGCAGGAGTGCGCCGGCGTGCGGGTCAGCCTCACGCGCGCGTACCACTCCTCCGCGCTGGAGACGAAGACCGGCGCGGTTTACGCGGGGATGCCCAACGGCGCGGTGATCGCCGCGCCGGGGCTGGCGACGGTGTATCACGCCGGCGACACCGACGTGTTCAGCGACATGACGCTCATCGCGCGGCTGCTGGCGCCGCAGATCGCCATGCTGCCCATCGGGGATCTGTACACCATGGGCGCGGCTGGGGCGGCGCTGGCGGCGGAGTTCCTCCAGCCTGCCGCTATTCTCCCGCTGCATTACAAGACGTTCCCCGCCCTCGCGCCCAACGCCGATGCGTTTCGAGACGCCCTCGCGCCGCACCTTAAAGAACGCCTGTTCGCACCGGCGGTCGGGCAGGAGCTGACGTGGACGCAGACCGGCATCGGGCGGTGAGGGCGATGCGAAACCGAGGCTTGAAATCAGGGGAACCGAATTCTGACAATCGCAGGATCGGCGGGTGGCACAGATCCGCAGCAGCGGACCCGTGTAGCGCATGATGGCGCTCGGGTTGCCCAACGCCCACGGCCTGGCGAGTACGCCAGACCGTGCCACCCTGACGCGGGAATCAAGTCGGCCCTACATGAGGATCAGGCAGAATCGACACGCGGATCAAGCCGATCTTCCCCGCGCAGCAGTTCCGAGCTTGCGCTTCGCTGTCAGTCCGGCGACGGCCTCCCTACCGCCCTTTTGCGCTCTCCGCTAATCTTGTCTTGGACACGCGGCGGCGTTGCGCCACTCAGTGGATTCGGAGCACGACATGCGGCATTCAGACTGCGAAAGACGGCGGGAACCGGTTGCCAGGCCCTGCCGGGTGTTCTTCCTCGCCCGACAATTTTTCCGGCTCACGGCGCTTCTGTGCTTCGTCGCCGCCGTGCCCGAAGCCCGCGGCGACACGCAGTTCATCCCCGACCGCCCGTGGGATCTTGTCCACCTCAAGCTGGAGCTGAAGGTCGATCTTGAAAAGCGCTACGTTGAAGGCCTCGCCACGTTGGACCTCCGCGCCACCCGTCAGGCGGACGCCATCCAACTCGACGCCGTCGATCTGAGCATCACCGAGGTCACGCTCGCTCGAGGATCTGGAAACCCGTACGCCGCCAAGTACGACGCCACGGGCAAGCAGCTCGAAATCGCGCTGGACGGCGCGCCGACGAGACCCGGCGACACCGTGCAGGTCTGCGTGAGCTACTCTGTCGCCGATCCGAAGGAGGGTCTGCACTTCTTCGCCCCGACCGAAGGCGATCCGGGCATCCCGCTTCAGGTCTGGTCGCAGGGGCAGTCCATCGACAATCGGCGCTGGATCCCGTGCTTCGACGACCCCGGCGAGATGCAAACATCCGAGATGATCGTCACCGTCTCCGGCGGCAACGAAGTCCTTTCCAACGGGCGCCTCGAAAACCGCAAGGACAACGCGGACGGCACGGTCACGTTTCACTGGCTTCAGGACCAGCCGCACGCCAGCTACCTGATCACGCTGGTCATCGGCAAGTTCGCCGTCGTGCGCGAGGAATGGCGCGGCAAGCCGGTGCTGTATTACGTCCCGCCGGGCAAGGAGTCGCAGGCGCAGAACGCATTCGGCCGCACGCGGAAGATGCTCGATCTGTTCTCGCAGAAGACGGGCGTGGACTACCCGTGGGACAAGTATGCGCAGGTTTGCGCCGAGCAGTTCGGCGGCGGGATGGAGAACACGAGCGCCACGACGCTGGGCACGGGCGTGCTGCACGACGACCGCGCGCACCTCGACACCGACGTGGACGACCTTATCTCGCACGAGCTGGCGCACCAGTGGTTCGGCGACCTGGTCACGTGCCGATCGTGGTCGCACGTCTGGCTGAACGAGGGCTTCGCCAGCCTGTTTGAAGCCGTCTGGGCGCAGGAGGCCGGCGGTCGTGACGCGGCTCAAACCGTGCTGCACCGCTTCCGCGAGCAGGCGCTGGTCGGCGCCGCGGAGGCCCCCGTCGTGGACAGGGATTACAAGAACCCCAACGACATGTTCGACGCCCGCGTTTATCAGAAGGCGGGCTTCATGCTCCACGTCTTGATGGAACGCATGGGCGAGGACGCCTTCTGGCGCGGCGTTAAGGCGTACCTGACGCGCTTCCGACACCAGCCTGTCGAAACGCACGACTTCCGTCGCGTGATGGAGGCGGAGTACGGCGGTTCGCTGGAGCGGTTCTTCTACGACTGGACCGAGCGGGATGACCAGCCGCGGATTCACATCGAGTACGGCTGGGACGCGGGCGCCGGGAGCGCGAAGATCGAGATCCGCCAGAAGCAGGATGGCGATCCGTTCGAATTGCCGCTGGAATTCGAGATTGAAGATGCAGGCGGCACGGTGACGCGCAAGACTTGCCTGCTCGACGAGAAATCAAAATCGCTCGACGTGAAGCTTTCCTCAGAGCCGCGGCGCGTCAGCTTCGACCCGCGTCAGCTCGTCTTCGGCGACATCAAGATTGACATGCCGCGCGCGTTGTGGGTTGCGGAGCTGGTCGGCGGATCGAGCGTCTCCGGACGCATCCGCGCCGCCAAGGAGCTGGGCGAATCCAAGAGTCCCGAGGACGTGGCCGTGCTTGCCGCGCAATTGGCCGCGGAGCCCTGGCATGCCGTTGCAGGCGTGATCGCCGAGCAGCTCGTCAAGGCCGACACGCCCGAGGCTCGTGCGGCGCTGATGAAAGGGCTGGACGCCCGCGACCCGCGCATCCGAAGTGCGTGCGCTTCGCGGCTTGGCAAGGTCGGCGAGGACGATGAGGTGACCCAGCGCCTGCACCGCCTCATCACCGCGGGCGACCCCAGCTACGAGGTCGAGTCCGACGCGATCGAATCCTGGGCGCAGCGGCATCCGCCGGATGCCGTCGCGTTCTTGACTTCCCTTCTCAACCGCGACTCGCAGGACGAAGTGATCCGCCGCGCCATTTTCCGCGGGCTGTCGGAGCAGCACGACCCCGCGGCCGCGGAACCGCTCCTCGCATGGGCCGACCGCGGTAAGCCGAGCCTCTGCCGCCGGTCCGCCGTGCAGAGCCTGGCGCGCTACGTCGAAAAGCAGGAGCCGGAGGAGGAGTTGCTCAAGCGGATCGTCGCGCGGCTAGCGCCGTTTCTGTCGGGCGAGTCGGATCGGTTCCTCGGCGGAGTCATTTCCGCGCTGGGGCAGATCGGGAAACCCGCGGGGGACGCGCTCCCGCAATTGCGCGAGCTTGCCGCATCCCACGGCAGCGATCATGTCCGCCGCACGGCGGAGAAGGCCGTGGCGCAGATCGAACCCAAACGCGAGGAAAGCGAAGACGACAAGGATGAGAAGACACGCGACAAGGGCAAGAAGAAGGTGAAGCGAGAGGCCGAGGAAACTCCGCCGCCCGCCGAGAATGCGCCGCCGCCGTCGAAGCGAGATCGGAAGAAGGCCGATCGAAACGCGGCCCGGGGGACGACCGAAGGTGATCCAAAGCCGGGCAGCGCCGGGGATGACCCCAATCACGGGGGATCGGAGTCCGGAAATGACTGAGCCGCAGGGTCGAGTCATGCGTCGCCTGGCGTTTTCAGCGCTCGCCTGCCTGATGAGCTGCGCGCTGGGGACGGGTTGCAAGCGAAACGCCGCACCGCCGAAGACGCCGCCGGACCCGCTTGAATCCCTGAAGAAAGCCGTCGGCGAGTTGCCGCTGCCGGACGCCGCAACGCTGGATCCGTTCGTGCGCGAG
Source organism: uncultured Phycisphaeraceae bacterium (assembly GCA_964526695.1). Taxonomy (GTDB): domain Bacteria; phylum Planctomycetota; class Phycisphaerae; order UBA1845; family UBA1845; genus JABWBH01. Next base: position 21,689 of record CAZGJA010000134.1, on the reverse strand, counting down.
CAGCTCGAAATGGACCACGCGCTGCTCACCCGAATGGCCAATCCGTCCGCCACGCCGCAGGCCGCCTTCTCCGTCGCGCGACTGCTGCACGGGCAAGGTCACCTGGAGTTCGCCCGCGACTGGTATGCCTTCGTGCTGGACCTGCTGAAGCGTGACGGGTTCAAGCGTTTTGACGACGACGAGTTCCTCTGCTGGTACGGCCTCGCCGATATCGCGCGCGCCGCGGAGCAGTGGGACACCTCGCTTAAGGCCGTCAACGCGGCGCTGTCGGTGCGCGAGCATGACCGAGCGGCTTTGCTGGTGCGCGCCAACCTGTTGGGCCGGATGAACGCAGCCGGAGGGAAGGAAGGCGCCGCCTCGCCGCCGGACGCCGAGGTGCGCAAGGCGTATGAACGAGTCCTGGCCGTCGAGGAGATCGCGGAGGCGCATTATGGGCTGGCCATGCTCGACACTGCGCGCAAGAACGCCGTCACCGCCGAGGAGCACTTGCGCCGGGCCTTGGCGCTGGCGCCGAACTATCACACGGCGCGCAGCGCGCTGGCGGAGCTGCTTCGAAGTTTGAATCGCGCGTCGGAAGCCGAGGAAGTCCTCGCCGCAGCCTCGGATGAGCCTGAAGACACGGGCTTTGTGGATCCGTACCTGCAAACGCTGCGCCAGCGCACCTCGCTTCACGGCCTGCGGCTGGCTCACTCGCTGAGGCTGGCGATGGCCGGTCGCGCGGAGGAGGCCGAGACGGAACTGCGCGCCATGCTGCTGGCCGAGCCGGGCGACGCGGAAGCCTGGGATCTCCTCGGCACAATCATCAACGCCTACCGGGTGGACGCCGTCGAGCCGCGCCTGCGACGCCTCCTGCTCAGCGAGGCGAAACGCTGCTTCCTGACGGCCATCCAGTGCGACCCCCGGTTGTTTTCCGCGCGCGAGAACTACGCCATGCTCCTCCTTCAACGTGAAAACAACCGCGACCTCGCCCTCGAGCAGCTCGGCGAAATCGTGGTCCGCGACGACGGGTACTGGAAGGCCCACTTTCACATGGCCGACATGCTGGCGCACGATCCCGTCGAGTCGCGCCGCCCTGATTCCGCCCGGCTCGCCGAGCAACACTACCGTAAGGTGATCCAGCACGATCCGGACAACATCGACGCCTACGGCGGGCTGGTTTCCCTCGTCGATGGACAAGGTCGATCGAGCGAGGCCCACGCTTTGCTGCGCGAGGCGGTTCGCGCGGCGCCCGACGACCCGGGCATCGCCAATCAACTCGCGCGGTTCCTCCTGACCTGCGCCAAGCCGGACCTGCGAGACCCGGTCAATGCGCTGGCGATCAGCGCCCGGGTTAACGAGGTCACCAACAATCTCGCGCGGCTCGAGTTTCCCGAGTATCTGGAGACCTTGGCGCTGGCGTACATCGAAAACGCCCAGCTCGGCGGCGGGCGCAATCTTGATATGTTGAGCCAGGCGCACGACGTGATCCGCAAGGCCATCGACTCCGCATCCGCCCAGAAACGTCAGGATCTTCTGCCGCGGCTCCGCGAGATGCGAACGCAGTTGGAGGATTGGCTGAAAGAGGCGAACCGCCTGCAGAAGTAGATGGAGCGGGACATGGCCAAGGCTCGCGTCAAATCCGCTGCCCGCGCCGCCACCGTCGCCGATGTGGCCGCGGCGCTCGACCGCATCGCCCCGCCGGCGCTGGCGCAATCCTGGGACAACGTCGGCCTGCTGGCGGGCGATCCGAATGCCGGCGTGCAGCGGCTGCTGCTGTGCATCGACCTGACGCCCGCGGTCGTTGATGAAGCCCGGCAAACCCGTGCTGATTTCGTCTTCGCCTATCACCCTGCGCTTTTCAAGCCAATCTCCCGATTGCTGGCGACCTCGAAGGCCACCGACTCGATCTTGTTCAACTGCATTCGCGCGGGCATCGCCGTGTACTCCTCGCACACGGCACTCGACGCTGCCGAGGGCGGAACGAACGACTGCCTCGCCGGGCTGTGCGGCATCGAGCACACGGAGCCGCTCGAATACGTGGACTCGCCTGGACCGCGCGCTTTCAAGCTGGTGACGTTCGTCCCGGCGGAATCGCTGGAGAAAGTGGCGGACGCGCTCTTCAAGGCCGGCGCCGGGCGGATCGGCGATTACACGCATTGCAGCTTCCGGCTCGAAGGCGAGGGCACGTTCCTGGGCGGCGAAGCCACGAACCCGGTGATCGGGCAGCGCGGGAAACGCGAGCGCGTCGCGGAGACGCGGCTGGAAGTCGTCGTGCCCAAGGCCGATTTGCCGGCCGCGCTGCAAGCGCTGCGCGCCGCCCACCCCTACGAAGAGCCGGCGTTCGACATCTACCCCCTTCAACCGCCGATCACGCGAGGCATCGGGCGACACGGCGCGCTGCCGCGACCGATCCAACTGCGGCGGCTGGCCCAGTCGCTCCGACAGGCGACGGCGGCAAACTGCGTGCAGCTTGTGGGCGACCCGAAACGCCGCGTGAATCGCGCCATCATCCTCGCAGGCGCCGCGGGCGACTTGCCCATCCGGGCGCTTCGCGGACCGGACGACGTCATCATCACCGGCGAGATCCGTCACCACGACGCGCTCGCCATCCGCCGGGCCGGCGCCAGCGCCGTTGCGCTGGGCCACTGGGCGAGCGAACGCCCCGTGCTCGACCCGCTGCGATCCCGCATCCTGGCCGCCCTGCCCGGAATGGAGGTTTCCATTAGCCGAGCGGACCGCGACCCGTTCGCCCCGGCGTCGCGCCATGTTTGGTAGCCGACCGCCGCGCAGCACCCGCAGCGCCAGCGAGGGCGTTCGCCGGCCTTTCAGAACCCGTAGCGCCAGCGAGGGCGATCGGCTGTCCCCCGCCACCCTCGCTGGCGCTACGGGTTCGGAAGGCGGAGCATACTTGGCGACATCACGAGAGAAAAAAGCCAGCCCTGCGTCCGGGCGATGACCCGCCGACATTTTTTTGCATAATTCCGCTTGACAGCCTACTATGCGCCTAGTAACATTCCGATATAGATAGTAGGAGGGCTGAACATGGCTGCGCATCCGCCGAACATCACGGCCGCCGAGTTGCGAATCCTCAAGGTTCTCTGGGATTTGAGCGAGGGCACGGTCCGCGACGTGAAGGACCGGCTTGCCGACGACGCAGAGGGCATTCCGGCCTACACGACCGTCATGACGGTGATGAACCAGCTCGCCGCCAAGGGCGCGCTGGAGGTGGACCGCACGCGACAGCCCTTCCTCTACCGGGCGCTGCTCCGCCGCGAGCAGGTGCTGGGACATCGTCTTAAGCAGTTTTTGCAAACCGTCTTTGACGGACAGGCCGGCGAGCTGGTCCTGCGCCTCATTGATGAGGTGGACCTGTCGCCTGCAGACCGCAAGCGCATCGAGGCGCGCATCGAGGAACTGGACGACGCCGCTGCTCCCGCGAGCCGGGGTCGGGCGAAGGAAGGAGGGAAGAAGCCGTGACACACGGGTTGTCGGATATCTTCTCCACTCGCGCGGCGGAAGACCTTGCACACTGGCTGTTCACTTCCCTCTGGCAGGGAACGGCGGTCGCCGTGGCGACGGCGCTGCTGATTCGCTATGCGTTTCGTCGCTGCCGCCCGGCGCTGAAAGGCGCTTTGTGGGTGGTGGTGCTGGTGAAGTTCGTGGTCCCCGCCGGACCAGCGTTTGACTACTCCGCGGCCACATTGCTTGCGGCGGTTCACCCGATGCTCTCCGCGGATTCCACGGCAGATCGTTCACCTCCCGGCGGACCGCTGAAACTGACTTTGGTGCCGATGGACGCCGCGCTATCCCCCGCTTCGCCCAGCGCGGCCGTCGCGACCCCTGTCCTGTCCCGGCCGTGGATGCTGAACGCGCTGGTCGGCGTGTACGTGGCACTGCTGATCTGGATTTGTGCGGCGCGCGCCCGCGCCCACCTGCGCGTCATCCGCGAGTGTCGGCGACTTCCGCACGCGGAACATCGGATCGAGCAGCTTGTGGCCGGCGTCTGCCGAAGGCTCGGCGCACGACCCGTGCGCGACGTGCGCGTCAGCGAGGCTTATCCCGCCCCTTTCATTCTGGGTTTGTTCAGCCCGGTCATGGTGCTTTCCACCCGTCAGTTGGACGACGTTTCAGAGCTCGAAGCGGTCGTGCTTCACGAGGTGGCGCATCTGCGTCGGGGCGATTTGTGGGTTCGTTGGTTGCAGTGGCTGGCGGGCACACTGCTGTTTTTCTGGCCCGTGGTCGCGTGGGTGAATCGGCGGCTTGACCTGATCCGCGAGCTGGCGTGTGACGAATGGGCCCTTCGTCACGGCCGGCTCTCGAACGGGCAGTACGCGCGATGTCTCCTCAAGGCCGTTTCGCCGGTCCCGGTCCGGCGAGGGGCTTGGCGACCCGTGGCGATGGCATCGAACGTTTCAACCGTGGAAAGGAGAATCGAGATGATCATGCAGCAAAGCCCGCATCGAGGCGGGTGGGTTTCAACAGGGGCGGCCTGCTCCGTCCTGGCGATCTGGTCGTTCTTCGTGCTGGGCGGGGCCAAGGCGGATTCCTCCAAGGCCGAGGAAGTCAAGCCGGTTCAGCAGGAAGAGGAGGTCGTCGTCGAGGGCACGCCGATCGAGATCGTGCTGGAAGGGTTCGAGCTGGACGGTGAACACGGCGAGTGGATCGAAGGCGCCGAGGGCGAGTTCGAATTAGATATCGTGCTGGAGGGCGATTTCAATGGGGAGTTCCTCCCCATGCATGGCATGCCCCTCGGCGAAGGGCAGCAGGCTCGCGCCCGCCTGATGATCCAAGGCGCTCCGGGCAACGGCAACGGCGCGCCTCGATTCATGGCCCTGGCCTCGCATGGCGGCTTCCCCGTGGTCCCGCAGGATTTCATCGAGCAGGCGCCCGCGGCCGACGTGGACGGAGATGGGAAAATCTCGCGCGAGGAGTACACCGCCTATCACATTGCGATCGCTTTGAAGAACCCGCAGGCCGTGCTGGAAAAGTATCCGGCTGCGGATCGCAACAAGGACGGCGAGCTTGACGCGATTGAAGCCGCGAGGCTCATCGCCCGCCCGCCGATGCCGCCGATGATGTTTCAGGCACACGCCGCGCCGGGCGAGCCGGGCGCGGCCATCGCCGTGGCCGGACGACCGATCCGCGTCTCCATGAAGAAGCCGGATGACGGGTCTGAAACGGGCGAAGTGCAGGTCGAAGTGAACGTGGAAGGCGGCAACGAGGAGGTGCAGGTGGAAACCACGCCGGAAGGCGGGCAGATCGTCCGCCGCCGCATCGTTCATCCTGACGGCAAGGAGGATGTCACTGTCGAGCACACCGGCGCGGGGGGTCTCTCTGATTCCAAATCCGTGGCGTTTGCGGAGCACAAGGCGCTCGAATCCACCGCCGACTGGATGCGATCCACGATCGTCTTCCAGCCGAAGTCCCGCGACGTCAAGCCGCACATCGGCGCGCTCGAACAGGCGATGGCCGTGGCATTCCTCGAACGTCATCCCGAGGCCGACGCGGACGGCGACGGCAAGGTTTCCACGGATGAGCGGAAAGTCGCCGAGGAGAAGGCCCGCAAATCGTCGCTGACGCGCATGAAGGAGATGCACGCCAAGATGCTCGAGCAGCATCCGGACTGGGACACGAACAAGGACGGCGAGCTTTCCAAGGAGGAGGTTCGCGCGGGCATGGGCCGCGTCCACGCCGAGTCCGACGTCAAGGCTGAGAAGGTCGAGGTGATCAAGGAAGCGCCGAAGCCGTAACGGCCGCGGTCGCCAGGGCGGGCGCGAAGGGCGGCTTTAGCCCAGGCCGCGTCCTCGCGCCGCGATGTGTAGACATTATCGAACACCGGCGCCCCGTCGAGCACGTTCTCGGCGGGGCGCCGTGCTTTTCAGCGGGCTGCATGTCGCTTATACTTGCGCTGCGTCGCGCGAAGGCGTTGACGGGCACGCTCGAGGGGATGAGGCGGATGGGTTCGCTGGAAGGGAAATCAATCCTGATCGTCGATGACGATCCCGACATCGCCCGCGCGATCGAGGCGGCGCTGGGCGCCACGGGAGCGACGCTGACCCTGGCGCAGGATGGCGAGCAGGCCGTCCAGCTTGCCCTCTCGGCGCAGCCTGACCTGATCGTGCTCGACGCGATGCTGCCGAAGCGCAGCGGTTTCCTCGTGCTCGAAAAGCTCAAGCCGGGAAAGAAGCGCGGGCAGAAGCCGTTCATCGTGATGATCACGGCCAACGAGGGAAAGCGGCACCAGGACTGGGCGATCTCGCTGGGAGCGGACGGCTACATCAACAAGCCGTTTCGGATGGATCGGCTGGTCTCGACGCTGGAGAAGCTGCTGGTTGACGCGGGACCGGCGAAACCCGCATAATACCGCCCCCCCATCGGAGACTGCCGCCGACGTAGCTCAACGGTAGAGCACGGCTTTCGTAAAGCCGGGGTTGTGAGTTCGATTCTCACCGTCGGCTGTCCTGCCGCTTGACCCCATCCGAGCGCTTTATCGCGGTTGCACGGCGGCTATGCCGGGGCTGCGACCGACTGGGCAATCCTTTCGGGCGGGGTGGCGCTCAGGCTTCGACCAGCTCGCGCACGCCGTCGGCCTTGAGCACTTCCTCGGTGGGCACCATAGTGATGACCTGCCACGGGCAGACCTGCGCACACAGCTTGCAGCCGATGCACACCACCAGATCGATGGTGCATATACCCATGGCGTAGCCGGGGTGCTTGGGGTCGGAGATCTTGTCGATGCAGTCCACCGGGCAGACCGTGACGCAGGCGTCGCATCCGGTGCACAGATCCTCGTCGAGGATCGCCAGTTGTTTCGGGAGTTTCCGCTTCTTTGCCATCGAACCTTACGCCCCAGCCCCGTCAGCCGCGCGAACGACCGTTGCCCCCTGGACCGTGACCGTTGCCCGCGCCGTTCCTTGGGGCATGACCGTTGCCGTTGGTGTGGCCGTTGTACCCGTTTCCATTCGCGTGCCCATTAACCTTCTTTTCGGCCAGAAGCTTATCGGGGATGGGAGATTTCGGCAAATCCCGGCGAACCGCGTGCTCCGGCGGCGCGGGCGAGGCGACCTCTTCATCTAACCAGGCGGGGCGGCGCCTGGGAAAAGTCTTCAAGTGAAGGTCGGCGAGCGTCAGGAGCGCGGCGCCCTTCGCCTCAACCTGCCGCAGCGCCAAGTCCGCCTCGGCTTTGTGCCAGTATCCGCAGGCTTCGGGAATCACGCTGACTCGGCGGTTTCGCGCGAGCAGCCCGAGGACGATGTTCTTGACGGAGTTCTCCATCCCGACGCCGAACACGATGTACTCCAGCGCGGGAAGCTGCGTAAGGAAGCGGTCGGCCTTGGGGTTGGCGAAAAAATCGCGGGTCCGTTTGCGGAAGATGACCTGGCGGAAGGAATCGAAGATGTCGATCGGCGCCCAGAGCGTGTTGTCGCCTTCGATCAACTTGTGCGAGGGCATCAGCGTGAAGCCGAGCTTGCGTTGTCCGGGCGTGCCGTCGATGCAGTGGACCGGGACGCACTCGCGCTCGATCTCCCAGCGACGATGCGAGTCGAGCGAGGACACGACGGGAACGCCGTGCGCCTCGATCCACGCCATCGCGGCCTTCAGCGACGGCAGGATCTGCCGGATGTTGGCAATCGGGAATGCCCCTCGCGCGTCGCAGAAATCGAACTGAGTGTTCAGATCGATCGCCACGCAGTCGATGGGCCCGCCGTTCTTACGCACGGACATGGCTCCCCCCCTCGGGTGCGCCTGCAACACGGTCCAACCCCGCTGCCCGCATCAGCGGATCAACGGAAGAGCCGGGGCGAGATCCAAGGGGAGAGTGCTTCTTTCCCCACCCTGAGTTCGCTCCTGTGACTTTGCGTCCCTGCCGGTTGCCGGATTCTAGACCTCTCGCAAGACCTCGGCGACTCGGCATGGGCGCAGTAGCGCCGTGCGAGCCTAACTAGAGTCCGATCAAACCGCCAGTGTTGCATGGTCCGGTAATCGGAAACTAACCCTCTGTCAAACAGAAGGTAGCGCATCAGGTCGTGGGTGTGAAAACTCGATGAATCCTGATGTGAAAACCGTGTGAGATAAACTTCCGCTAAGGAACGGTTGACAGACGGGAAGAATCGAATCTGATAGCGTGAATATGCCCTTGCAATTACAACTTTTCACGGCTCAACGATCACGCCGCACAGAAGCTCTGCGCATCGCGGCTCTCGTCGTATGGGGAGTTCTCCTGATTTCCGATGCCGGGTGCCGATCCACTGGCACCGATCCGTATCGCTACCGTGTGGCGGAGCCGTGGGAGCTGAAGGGACCGTTCCGCGCATTCGCTCCGCAGCCGCCGGGCGAGGCCGCTCCTGAAGCGGCGCGTTCTCAACCGGCCGAACCGTCCGCCGCGGTCCCGGCCGAGATCGAAGCGGAGATTCCACTGGATGAGCCACCCCCGGATAGGCTCGCCGACTCGACCATCGAAGCTACCGAACCGACGACCGACCTGCCGGACGAGCTTGCGGCGCCCGGCGCGGACGATCTCGAAGTGCCCATCGAGGCCTACGCTGAACGCCCGGGACTGTTCTCTCATGGCTTTCATGAGGACGAGGATTATTGGTACCTCGACAGCGGCTTCCGCCTCGGGCAGGTTCGACTTGAAGAGACCTCGAAGCAACTGGACCTGCGGCTTGATACGTTGATGGCGCTGGACACGGTGCACATGTTCGACGAGCCGGTGACGCCGCGCAACCGCAAGACCGACTGGGGCATGACCACGCAATACCTTGGCTTGGGCCGGCGCGAGACGGACTGGCTGACGTGGAACTTCTACCTTGGTTACGGATTCGGCGGCGACCTCAACCACGATCGCCGGGTCATTCTCAACATCGACGTGGATTTTCAGTACAACATCGTTTACACGGGGCTGACCACGGATCTCTACCCGTGGGGCAAGCCCAAGCACGCCAACTATCCGAACTGGCGGGAACGTCTTTACGCCAGCCGTCCCTTTCTGCTTTCCGGTTTCGAGATCGGTTACGTCCGCGGACGCGGTCGGGGATACGTCGGACTGGCGCCCATCGGAAAAATCTACAAAGACTCGCAGTCGATCGAAGACTGGCTCTTCTCGTATCTCGTCGGACTCGGATGGGAGGTGCCGATCGACGACCGCTGGTCGTTCGGCACATCTATCCACTACACGTTCCACTTCTACCGGCCCGAGGAATACAACGGCTACAACATCACGACCGCGTTTCGGTATCGGTTTTAGGGTCGTGCCTCACGAATACTGCGTCGGACGCATGTCAGAGCCGCGCCCGTAAGGAAGCGATTTTTTCCGCACACCTGTGGGTCGGCTCCCGTACGGTCGTAGCTCTTTCAGGATGCAGTTTTCATAGGTCGCTGCGCTGGACAGCGGCGCCGATTCCCTCGCAGTGCGACGGCGGGGCGTGGAGGAGGCGCGAGTCGTGAAGCCACCCGAGCATGGTTCGCCGCGCGGACGTGTTCCCTTTCTGCGCGCGGCAGATGGGGTGCGCGACCCTTGCCGTTCGGCTGGAATCCCGTTAATACGCCGTGCCATGATGGGTGATGCCGTGGAGAGTCTCGGCGGTGGAGGACCGACGCTCGACTTGCGTCGGGGGCTGCGGCGCGACCCGCTCATCACGTGCGTGCGAACCTGACATGAAATCCGTGGACGAACAACTGGCGATCCTGACGCGCGGCGCTGAGGCGGTTTACAGCGCTGAGGAATTGAAAACGCGACTGGCGACGGGCCGCCCGCTGCGCGTCAAGCTCGGCATGGACCCCACCGCTCCGGACCTGACCCTCGGGCACACCGTCGTCCTCCGCAAGCTGCGCCAGTTTCAGGATCTCGGGCACCAGGCCGTGCTCATCATCGGCGACTACACCGCCATGATCGGCGACCCCACCGGTCGATCGAAAACGCGCCCGGTGCTCTCGCCGGAGCAGATTCAGTCCAACGCGGCGACGTATTTCCAGCAGGCCGGCAAGGTGCTTGATCTCAGCCCGGAAAAGCTCGAAGTCCGGTACAACAGCGAGTGGCTCGCCAAGCTCACCTTCGCCGAGGTCGTCAAGCTCATGAGCAGCATGACCACGGCGCGGATGCTGGAGCGCGACACATTCGCCAAGCGCATCGCGGAAGGCAAGGAGATCTACCTGCACGAGCTGCTCTACCCGATCATGCAGGCGTACGACAGCGTGATGATCCGCAGCGACGTGGAGCTGGGCGGGACGGACCAGACGTTCAACAACCTCTGCGGGCGCGATCTGCAGCGCCTTAACGATCAGCCGCCGCAGATCGTGCTGGTCATGCCGATCCTCGTCGGCACGGACGGCGCACAGAAGATGAGCAAGTCGATGGGCAACTACGTCGCGGTCACCGACGCGCCCGGCGAAATGTTCGGCAAGGTAATGAGCATCCCCGACACGTTGATGCGCAACTGGTTCGAGCTGACCACCGACGCCTCAGCGGACGAGATCGGCAAGTGGGTGGACGCTGCAGCCACGCACCCGCGCCAAGCCAAGGAGATCCTCGCGCGGCGGATCATCACGCAGTATCACGATGCAGGCGCGGCGGACCACGCGGCCTCGGAGTTCGCGCGGGTGTTCGGCGGCGGAGGCAGCGGGCTTCCCGACGACATTCCGGAAGTGCGCCTCGACGGAAAGCTCAGCGAGGACGGCAAAATCAGCCCCGGCGATCTGCTCGTCGCCTGCGGAATGGCGACTTCGAAAGGCGACGCGCGGCGCGCCGTGGAGGAGAAAGGCGTGCGACTCAACGGAGAGGTGGTCACCGACCCCTGGGCCGGGCTGGCGGTGAAGAACGGGGACATCGTGCAGCGCGGCAAGCGCAAGTTCGCCAAGATCACCCTGGGCTGATGCGCGTCGCCGTCGTGGCTGCGGCGCAGGCTTCTGACCGACTGTGGCACAGGTTTCCAACCTGTGGGCAGCCGGTTCCCAACCCGCGTCGTTTACACTAAGCTCCCGGCGGGTGTCCGGCTTCTGCAGGTTCCGGGCTGACTGCGGATCATGAAGCGAAGGCTTCAGGACAATCTCAAGCGCGTCCGTGAGCGGATCGAATCCGCCTGCGCCCGCGCACACAGACCCCCGTCCTCCGTCACGCTCGTCGGCGTCACCAAGTACGTCAGCCTCGAACTCATCCGACTCGTCGTCGAAGCGGGCCTCACCGACCTTGGCGAAAGCCGCCCGCAGGAGCTGGTCCGCCGCGCGGCCGCGACCCGCGAGTGGCTCGGTCGCCGCCGTGCTGTCGAGGGGAGGCCGCCGCCGGAGCCGCGCTGGCACCTGATCGGCCCCCTTCAGCGCAACAAAGTCGCCAAGACGCTGCCGTGGACCTCGCTGATCCACTCGGTGGACACGCTGCGCCTGGCCGAGGACATCGACGCGCACTCCGCCAAGCTCGGCGTCGTCACGCCGGTCCTGCTTGAGATGAACGCCGCCGACGAACCGGGCAAGCACGGCATCGCCTTCCCCGCCGCCCCGCACATGGTCGAGGTTCTCTCCACGCTCCGCCACATCCGCCTCTGCGGGCTGATGGCCATGGGACCGAACACGCCGGACGAATCGCGCATCCGTTTCGTCTTCGAGCGCATGGCCGAGATGTTCCACGACATCCGCCGCAAGATCGGCGCGCGGGACGACTTCCGCGTCCTCTCGATGGGCATGAGCGCGGATTTCGAGTTCGCCGTGGAGGCGGGTGCGACGCACGTTCGCGTGGGCAGCGCCCTGTTCGAAGGCATCATCGACGCCCCGCGCCGCGACGCGCGCGTGGACGCCGCCGAGGCGCCCTCATGAGCCGCCGCCGCGTCATCCTGTTCTCAACGCCCGGTCTGCGCGTCGCGGACGTGACAAAGGAGAGCACGCCCACGCTGCACGGCTGGGCGAACGCGGGGCACGTCGGCGAACTGACGCCCACGTTTCCCTGCGTCACGTCGCCGGTGCAGGCGTCCATGCTCACGGGCTGCCCGCCGCGCGAGCATGGCGTCATCGCCAACGGCTTCTACCACCGCGATCGTGACGAGGTCGAGTTCTGGGTCGCGCCCAACAGCATCGTCCGCGGCGAGTTCATCTGGGACGCGCTGCGCGGGGCGGACGCCACGCTGACCTCGGCCGTCTGGCACGCGCAGAACATCAAAGGCGCGTCCGCGGATTTCATCATCACGCCCGCGCCGATCCACGAGCCGGACGGGACGATGAAGCTGTGGTGCTACTCGAAGCCGGACGGGCTGTACGCGGAAATGCTGGCGGACGTGGGGCACTTTCCGCTTCAGCATTACTGGGGACCGCTGGCGAATATCCAGTCCACGCGGTGGATTCTCAGCGGGGCGCGATGGCTCATCGAGCGCCACACTCCGAATTTTCATTTCATATACCTGCCGCACCTGGATTACGCCGCGCAGAAGTTCGGCCCCGACAGCGCGGCGGCGCGGCAGTCGCTGGTCGAGCTGGACGCCGAGCTGGCGACATTCGCCGCGTGGGTGAAAGCGTCGCGCGTCGGCGAGGACACGGTCTTCCTCGTGGCGGGCGAATACGCGATGACGAACGTGTCGGGCGCGGTGTATCCCAATCGCGTCCTGCGCCAGGCCGGGCTTATGGGCATACGCGAGCAGGACGGAAGGGAACACGTCGATCTGCGGACATCCCGCGCTTTCGCCATGGTCGATCACCAACTCGCCCATGTGTATGTGAAAGACCCCGCGAAAGTCCCGGAGATTGCCGCACGGTTTCGTGGCCTGCCGGGAATCGAGCTGGTGTGCGCTGGAGCGGAGCTTGCGGCGATCGGCATGAATCACGTCCGCGGCGGGGAGATCATCCTCATCGCCCGTGAAGATCATTGGTTCGCGTACCCGTGGTGGCTGGACGACGCGCTGGCGCCGCCCTTCGCCCGCACCGTCGAGATCCATCGCAAGCCGGGCTACGACCCGCTGGAGATGTTCTTCGATCCAGCAACCAAGGGCATTTCGCTGGACGCGGCGCTCATCCGAGGCTCACACGGCGCGCCGGCGGTGCAGGCTCGGCAACGCGCGGCCTTGATCTCGTCGATCCCGCTGAAGCCATCGGCGTCGCGCGACGCGGCGCGGGATGTGGACGTGAAGCGCATCGTGATGGATCTGATGCTGAGCTGAAGGACCGGGATCGGCGCTCATTCTCCGCGGTTGGGATCGCGGAAGGTGTAGCCGACGCCGCGCACGGTGCAAACCCACTGCCCGCCCTCGCCCATCTTCTTGCGCAGCGCCGTGACGTGCACGTCGATGGTGCGGTCCGTCACCACCACGCCTTCCCCCAGCGCCTTGTCGATGAGCTGATTCCGTGAGAGCACGCGCCCCTGCGCCGCCATCAGGGCGCGAAGCAGGCGAAACTCCGTCGCCGTCAGCGAGATCGACGCGCCATGCACGGTGGCCTCGTGCCGGTCCGCGTCGAGAACCACCGGCCCCAGCGTCAGCACCGGCGACTGCGGCGCGCCCACCTGCGACCGTCGAAGCAGCGCCGCGATGCGCGCCAGCAGCACAGCCATGGAGAACGGCTTGGTGATGTAATCGTCGGCGCCGATGGACAGCCCGACGACCTGGTCCACTTCGGCGCTCTTGGCCGTGAGCATGACGATGGGCACCTGCGCGGTCCTCGGTGCACTGCGCAGTCGTCGAGCCACCTCGTCGCCGGACGTGCCGGGCAACATGCGGTCGAGCAGAACCAGGTCCGGCGGCTGACGCTCCGCCTCGGCGATCGCCGCGCGCCCGTCTGCGGTGGATCGGCAAACATATCCCTCCCGGCGCAGGTTCAGGCAGAGCAGTTCGAGTAGGTCCTTCTCGTCCTCAACGACGAGAATCTGCTTATGTGCATTCGCCTTCACGCTGGATGACCCGTTGCCTTGCATGGTGCGGCCATTGTCCCGTCGGCGGCGACACGGAACAAGTTGCAACATTAAGACCGCGCAAAGGTTGCATCAGGGTTCGGGCAAGAACCGCGCTGGGAACACACGGTTCGCCCTTGGACGAGGCGAAAGCGCCGATCGGGTGACTCGGTCCGGCATACTCGCCAAGCCGTTGCGGCGGGTAGCACGGTCTGGCGTACTCGCCATGCCGTGGCTGCGGGCGGCACGGTCTGGCGTACTCGCCAGGCCGTGGCGGCGGGTGGCACGGTCTGGCGTACTCGCCAGGCCGTGGCGACAGCAGCGCGGCCGCGCAACAGCCCTCTCGGTGCACGCAATCCCATTCGCATCTCGCTCGACTCTTCACGCCGACTTACAATCCCGCCCGCATGAAGATCTTCGGACGCAACATCGGTCGAGCCGCAAGTCCGGACGAGGCCTCGGCGGGCGAGTACATGGACCGCACCCGCATGTCCTTCGGCGACCACCTTGAAGAGCTGCGCCTCCGGCTGATTCTCAGTTTGCTCGGCGTCGTGATCGGCGCTGTGATCGGTCTGCTGGCAGCCAAGCCGATCATGAACGCCATCTTCCAGCCACTCTACGCCGTGCAGGAGCGCCATCACCTCCCCACGCAACTCCTCGGCTCCACGCCGCAGGCGGGCTTCTCCGTGTACATGAAGGTGGGCCTGCTTTCCGGCGTGATCCTCGCGGGACCGTGGTTGCTCTACCAGGCGTGGCAGTTCGTCGCGTCCGGGCTTTACCCCAAGGAGCAGCGCTTCGCCCGGCGTTTCGTCCCGGCCTCGGCGGGCCTCTTCGTCGCCGGCGTCCTCTTCATGTACTTCATCGCCCTGCCCATCGTGCTCAACTTTTTCGTGGGATTCAACAAGAGCTTCGCGGCCTCCTACGGCGGCATCACGCCGTTTCAGAAGATGCTGCTGGGGGATGACCACGGCGACGCCACCCCTTCCGACAAAGCCGCGGCGAGCACCGCGGAGGCGGCGGACAAATCCCCCGCGTCGCGCATCCCGATTCTGGAGAATGATCCGCAAGATCCGCAGCCCGGCGACATCTGGTTCAACCGGGATTCGCGCGTTCTGTCCGTTCAAGGTGCAGAGGAGCGCTGGTCCGTTCCGCTGATCGCCGGGCAACACCGCGCCATCATCACCGGCGACTTCACGGTGGACTCCTACACGTCCTTCGTGCTCATGATGGCGCTGGCCTTCGGGCTGGCCTTTCAGTTGCCCATCGCCGTGGTGTTCCTCGCGTGGACGGGCATCGTGTCCGTGACGCAGATGCGCAAGTCCCGCCGGATCATCATCCTCATCATCTTCATCGCGGCCGCGGTCCTCACCCCGCCGGACGTGTTCAGCCAGATGCTCCTGGCCATTCCGATGTGCGGGCTGTTTGAGATTGGTTTGCTCATCGCCCGGTCCTTCGAACGGCGGCGCGAGCAGGCCTGACGCGCCGACGCACGAGGGGGGCGGGCATCTTGCCCGCCTGCCGCGCCGACGCGGCGATGCAGACAGACCCGCAGCGCCCGCACCCACGCCTAACCCGCTGGGCACCACCCGTGTCTCGCCTGCATGGGGGCGTTATGGGGCGTTGACCCTTCTTGCTAGGAGGTTTCGCATGTTCAGGAAAGCAATGTGGGGCGCGGGGGTTTTCGGACTGGCGCTGTGCTCCGGGTGCGTGGGGGTGATTGGCAACACCGTCACGGTGCGCGATGACCTGATGGCGCGAAAGCCGGTCGTCGTGGATGGGCGGATTTACGTCGTGGACGTGAGGACGGGGAGGGTCATGGCGATGGACCCCGGAGCGTGCGCCACGGCCGGACCCTTCGAGCCCGTGGTTATCAAAGATGAGGAATGATCGGGCGCAGGCTGCTGGGCAATCGCGCGGATATCCCCCGTTTTTCCAGTGAAGACGGGGGTCTTCCAGCTCGCCGGATGCTCAGCGCGTCAACCTCTCCGGGCAAGCGCCGGCGTTCGATCTCCGTCGTGAATGGCAGTGCGGCATGCTCCAACTGCGTCCGGCGGCCTTGGCGCAAACGCCCTCCCGCGGCCCCTCCCAAGGGGAGGGGGGAGAAGAGTGCGTCAGCGCTCTGCGGAGCGTCAGCGCTCTGCGGGGCGTTCACGGGGCGCGGTTTTCGCAGGCTCAGCGCCGGTCGCACACCCCTCACGCATTGGTCATGGACAGCCGCTGCACTGCCGTCGCGCACCGGTTGCGGAGCCGTCGTGCACCGTCCCGATCGCGCGGATTAAGACCGGACCCGCGAATGACGATACGCAGGCATAGGCTGAGGGTCTCCGTTCCTAGCGGACGGACAGCCTAAAAGATGAGGAACCCGAGGAACGGCGAACTCGGGTTCCTCTGTTTTTTGCGCCACGCTCCAGCCGCCCGCACGACTGAGACGCTTTCAACAAAGCCTCGCGCTGCAAGGTGCAAGGCGAGTTCCGCCGATGTCAGCCCTTCACTGCCGGGATCTTGCCCGCCTGCTCCAGCAGCTCGATCAACCGCACGGCGGCTTCCTGCGGCGTGCACTTCGAGTTATCGATCACCATCTCCGGCTTGAGCGGAGCCTCGTAAGGGTCGTCGACGCCCGTGAAGCCCATCCCCTTGCCGGACGCCAGGGCGGCGCGGGCTTTTTTGTACAATCCTTTGGGATCGCGCTGCTCGCATACCTCGATCGGGGTGTCGCAGAAGATCTCGAAGAAATTTCCTTCGCCCATGATCTGCCGCGCGTTGTCGCGGTCGGCGCGATACGGGCTGATGAATGACGTCAGGGTGACCACGCCCGTGTCCACGAAGAGCTTGCCGACCTCGCCGATGCGGCGGATGTTCTCGGTGCGGTCTTCCGCGGAAAAGCCGAGGTTCTTGTTCAGCCCGTGGCGGATGTTGTCGCCGTCCAGCACGTAGGCAAGATGCCCGCGCTGCACCAGCGCGTGCTCCAGCGTGTAGGCGATGGTGCTCTTGCCCGAGCCGCTGAGGCCCGTAAACCACAGCAGCGCGCCCTTTTGGCTCAGCAGCTTCTCCCTCGTCTCACGCGTCACGTGGCCCTCATGCCAGGTGATGTTCGTCGCCTTGATCATCGTCACTGTAGAATCTCCTTTGTGCCGGCCGAGCCGACCTGTCCCGTTGCACACCGCCCGGAGGAATGCCCTCGTCCCGCACCGGATCCGATCCCGTATCGCCGTGATCGCGCAGGCTGGTTGTGAAGCGGGCGGAGTATAGGGACGCCGCCCGCGCGACTCAAGCAACCCGCTGGCTACGGGCTTTCTGGCCGTGCCGGCGGCGGTCGGCGCTTTGATTCCGCCGCCATGCCTGAAACGGAGGGCCGACCCTTCCCCCCTCGCTTGCGCTTCTGGTTCTGACCGCCTTGCGCTGGCGGGGAAGCGGGTTCAGAACCCGTAGCGCCAGCGAGGGTCAACGCACTCATGACCCGGACCTCCGTGGGGCTTGCTCGCCGCGCGCCTGAGCGTCCGCGCACGCGGTCTTCGGTGATACCATCCGGCCATGAAAGTGAACCTCACCGCCGCATTCGCATCTTTCTCGGACCCTTGGTCGCCGCGCGTGGCCGCGGAGCTGAACGGCCAGCAGGTCAAGCTCGTCAAGTTCCAGGGCGCGTTCGACTGGCACTTTCACGAGCATGAGGACGAGTTGTTCCTCGTGCACCGCGGGAGCTTCGTGATGGAGTTCCGCGACAAGAAAGTCGTCCTGCACGAAGGAGAGTTGCTCGTCGTGCCGCGCGGGGTCGAGCACCGACCGGTGGCCGAGCGAGAGGTTGAAGTCCTCCTGTTCGAGCCGGCGACAACCCTCAACACCGGCAACGTGCGCAACGATCGAACGATCGTTGAATTGAAGCGAATCAACGGTGAGGGACGCGAAGCGCCGTGAAGCGCCCGGCCGCGTCGGCACGGAGCCAAGCCGCCGGCTCAGCAGCGCATTGGTGACAATCAGGAAGCGGCCGGCGCCGGCTCCTCTGCGGGCA
The DNA here is from genome assembly GCA_964526695.1 of uncultured Phycisphaeraceae bacterium. Classification (GTDB taxonomy): domain Bacteria; phylum Planctomycetota; class Phycisphaerae; order UBA1845; family UBA1845; genus JABWBH01. Next base: position 3,843 of record CAZGJA010000134.1, on the reverse strand, counting down.
CGAACGCCTTGGCGTAAGGCGAAAGCTGCGGCAGGCGCTTGCAGACGACGAACAGGTACGCCACCCCCACCAGAAAGATCACGACGCTGATGAACTGCGAAATCGTCAGCCCGGCGATGTCGCGCGGGTTGTCGGTGCGAATGATCTCCTCGAACAAACGCATCACCGGGTACAGCAGCAGCATAACGCCGAACACCGTGCCGTGCCGCTTGCGCTGGTAAAACAGCGACGAGAGCAGGAACGAAAGCAGCAGCCCGCCGATCGTGGCGTAAAGCTGCGTCGGATGAACCGGCAGGGATCGCAGACCTGCGGCAAGCTGATGCAGTTCGCTCAGCGAGGTGCGCGGCGTATCGGGCGGGAATTCGGGCATGGGGAACCGCTCCGGATGCTCGCGCGATGGCAGAAACTGGGCTCGATGCAGATGTGCGATTTCCGGCGGGATTTGCGCACGCCGCGATTCCTCACTGATCCGCCGCTCCTCGGCATCCAGCGCTTTCAGCTCCTCCGCGGCAGCGGCAGGGTCAAGATCGCCCGCACCGGCCTGCAGCGCCTGGCGGCTCTCCTGAATGTCGCGGAGCCGCCGCTTAAGCTCCTCGATCTTGGCCGTCGGACCTTGCACCTTGTCGATCGGGAGATTCAACACGGCGGCGGGAAGCAGCGTGGGCGAGGGGGTTTCCGCGGACGTCAGGATGAATTCCGCCGGGACGGCAAGCTGCCGCTCCTCCCACTGGCGGATGAACGCGGGGCTTCCATAAGGAAAACGCACCGCCCACGAAGCGTCCGTCGGCCCGCCGAAGCAGCAGCCGTTCAAGAAGCACCCCACGCGCCCGAACGCCAGCCCCCACATCAGCCCCGGCGCGACAATGTCGAGATACAGCCGAATCGACTGCTTCTTCATCCACAGATACACGCCCACGGCCGGCACCGCGCCGATCACCGCGCCGAGGAACTCAAACCCGCCGGAGCTGACGTCGAAGATGGCGACGAGCTTGTTCGGCGCGCCCGCGAACACCGACTTCCAGTAGTGAATGACGTAAAAGACGCGCGAGCCGACCATGCCGAAGATCAGCCCGATAAAGCACATGTTCAGCACAAGGTCCGGGTCGCACTTCACCCGCGTCGCCCGCCGCATGGCGAACCACGCGGCCGACAGAAAGCCCACCATCACGCAAAAGCCGTAGCTCTTGACGCTGTAATTGAACCCGGGAATCGTGAACAGTTCAGGGTGCATGGTCCGCCAGCCCCAGAAGGCGCCCGGGCCGGACACGCGCCGCCGCCCTCGCGCCTCTCGGCGGGCAGTCTAGCCGCCCGGGGCGAAAGGCGAAACTCCTCATCCCCGCGCAGGCGGAAATGCTGTCTCGTCGCGGAGCGACGAACTACCCCGCGGGAATCCAGCGGTCTGGCTGCGCGCTCTGGACCCCTGCCGTCGCGGGGGTGACAGGCGCGATGCCCAATTCAGAGTTCTGCCACGGGCGGCTACTCGTCGCTGGCGATGGAGGACTGCATGCGCGATTCGAGATCGCGTTTCCGCGCCTCGCCGCGAGCGACCTGCTCCTGCGTCAGCAAGGCCTTGAGGCGCGGCTTGAGCCGCTCGCTGAAAATCTTTTCGACAGGCGCCCAAAGTTCATCAAGCTTGGCCTTGGCGCGGGCCTTGTGCACCGCGGACTTGGCGCCCGTCGCGGCTTCGCCCGGCGCTGCGTCGTTGGAGCTTGCTTCAACGCCGGACTCTGAAGCGGCCGTCGTTACCGACTTTTCCAGCGCGTCGATCTCATGCTGGCGGGAGGCCACGTGCTTCTGCGCCACCGCATGGCACTCCCCCCAGATGTTCCATGCGGACAAGGCCTGCTCCGGTTGCAGTACATACAGTTGGATGAAATCGCGCGTGTATGGCTCCCACAGACTCAGTTCCCGCTTCAGATTCGCATCGGGTTCAAGCAGAATCCGGGTCGCCGCGAGAGGATAGCGGCCAGGCGGATCCGTCCGGTACGCCAGGGCGCGGCGAACAAACTCGGAATTGTCGATGGTTCCTTGTGCCAACCCATCGTCAAATTCCTGCATGGTGACGACGGAATGCCCGTTGAAGAATCGCGACTCTACCCCGTCGCGGGTTCTGTATCCCACGTTGACGCCCGGGAGAAGGTGCAGTTCGGTCGCGGGATCGAGTTCCTGCGGGTGTTCGTCGCGGTTGAACGAGGCGTGGAGGATTTGCACGTCCGCGAAGAACTCGCCGCGCAGGAGAAATCGCATGTGGATCGGAAACCAGTAGCCGTCAATGCGTTCTACCTCGAATTTCGCATCCCAATACTCCTTGCCCTCGCCATCTCGAACCAGAATATGCGTGGGCGAGTAATCCTTCCTGGGATCAAGCTCATACTCCGCGCTTCCGGGAAGGGAGAATTCCAGCGAAAGCTTGATCAGCTCGCCAGGGAGTTCCGTTTTCTTTTCGGACGCGAAGGGTCCGCGATAGCAGCCGTCGACAATAATGCGCGGGTCAAAGTGCCCTTCGCGCGTGGGATATCCCGTTGCCCCCGTCGCCAGGGGTATGAGTCCCCATGTGCGAAAGTCATAGACCGTTGCGATCATCTCCGCGTCCGCCGCGGTCACGCCCATCCCGAGATCGTTTTCAATGTACATCCACTGCTGTCCGAGTCGATCCCTGAGAATATAATGGGGAGAGTAGGAATAGGGCATTCCGGCTTGGCTGGTGTAGACCAGCCCGTCGGCGTTTCCACGCTCCACCTCGAGCATGTCCCCGCGGGCAAACTTGTGCGAAAAGAACTTGACCCTTTCAGGTTCGTCGCCCGGGGTATGCTCCTCACGGGGGAATCGCCACAGGGATTCGATCCGCGCGGTGCGCAGCCCTTTGAGCCGCCGTTCGACCATCTCCTTGAGCGGCGCAGGGGTCGCGATGGGCGGCTTGCTCCTCACGATGCCCGGCGGGTCGCCCTGCTGAAGCATCATGATGGCGGCGAGATAAAGGATCGAACCAACGCACATGGAGTTACTCCTTGGAAGCATCCAGCAATGTCAGGGTGACTCAGAACCCGGCACGCAAGCGCGCGGCATGCGGTTTCACAGCCAGCGCAGATCCTGCACTCGGGATTCTGAAACAATCTGTGGAGGCCGGTTCGGCATTCCCTCGCGGATGGAGAACGAGACCGCGGTAGCAGTTCAGCACCCAGGCTGGCCTTCACAAGCGCCTGCACAGCAGGGACCGCTGTCCGTATAGGCATCCGTGTACTCGGTAAGCCAGTCCCCGGAGGCTGGGGTACAAACGGTCGGCACCGGACACAGCTGGTTCGCGTTTGGACAATCTCGGAACTCAAAACACGCCAGCGAAGTAGGCCCCGTCCAACACCTCCGATTCGCAGCTCCTGGAAGTACAATCGAGATGGTCCTGACCTGATAGTTCTGAGAAGTGATAGCCGGACAAAACGCAACAGCGCCGGGCGCAATGCATTCGCATGTGCGGGCGGTTCCCGTGCATCCTGTCTGTAAGGCACTACCGCTAGTGTCCCCCTGTGTCAGAACTCGCGGTCGCTGCATAAAGCGCCACGGCGAACGCACCAAGCAGCAATGTTCCCGGGATTCTAATCGTCCTGTTCGCTGACATTGGTTCGACTCCTTCATGCAAGGGAAGGGAAGGGAAGGGAAGGGAAGGGAAGGGACCAACGGGGTCGCTCCCGCCCTCACCCAATCATCTAGCCCCTGTTCAAGCGTGAATTCTTCACGATTTTGACAAAAAAAGCTCGAAATGCCTTGGTTTGCAGGTAAAAAGGGAAGTGTGACAACGATTTCTCTTTTGCTGCAAGGAGGCATTTCGAGTGAGCAAGAGTAGAGCGA